>CAYGNH010000027.1:0-3671 GCA_964351315.1 uncultured Pseudobdellovibrionaceae bacterium | reverse complement strand
GTCGCGCTCTCTTGACCTTGCATTTCAAACATATATTGAGAAAGGATTTCTTGATCCAAATCAGTCTCTGTAAAGCTGCGTCGATTCCCTTGACTGTCAAAATACTCGGACTCCTCAGGTTGAAAACTATTGTTCACAGATTGACTGCGAAAGCCTTCGCCACAGGCCCCAAATAAAGACAAAAGGGAAAATAGGGCAAAAATTCGGATCGTTTTTTTCATGATAGCTCCTTGGCCTTACAAAGAGCAAAGCGCATACCAAAGTGAGACATATTTTCTTCAGTATTTTCAGTTACTTAGATATTGTGACTTGACCCCTTTGGCTCCGTTGACAAGAAAAGGCACCCACCTGTCATATGGCAAGACAAATCACAGTTTGGTTTTGGTAGAAATAAGCAAAAATTATATCGACAGGTAATTTTTACAAAAGCTGTATTTATGACAGAGAGCTCATAAGTTTCTATCATTACTGGTCATTATAAAATAAAACAGTTGTTATAGAAAACATTACCGGGGGGTGAAAATGGGGACATTGAATGAAAATCTTTTATACCATTTCAATTTTCTGGTTCAGCTGTTTGCTATGGCCGAGCTTGGTTTTAGGTCAAAGCCCGGCCGCCAAAAATTCTAAAATTTATTCTCAAAACTCTCAATCTAAGAAGTTTAATTTTTCTACCGACTTTTCAATGGGAGCGATTGGCTTCAAAGAATCACAAGACGAATCTCAGTTGGTTTTGTTTTCAGCCCGACCAAAGGTATCATACTCGCTAACCAAA
Source organism: uncultured Pseudobdellovibrionaceae bacterium (assembly GCA_964351315.1). GTDB lineage: Bacteria > Bdellovibrionota > Bdellovibrionia > Bdellovibrionales > JAGQZY01 > JAGQZY01. The sequence goes on along the minus strand of CAYGNH010000027.1, from coordinate 2,896 downwards.
GATTTTGGTGTGCGCGGTGATGCACAACTGAATTTAACCACGGGACGTTCTCAAACTCGGTTTCAAAACCCCAATTTCAATTTTGTGAACATTCTAGAAATGGTGGCCTACTACGAGCCAGCTTCCTTTTTCAAATTCTCCGCGGGGTCGATCAACCAAAACCATTTCAACAATCGGATGTTGATAGCCGACCGAGGCTTTCCGGGATTGGTTTTAAAATCGGGCTACGAAAATAAAAAGATCAGAATCACCCCTAAGGCCCAATATGCCATCCCAACCTCTACCAGCTTTGAGTCTGATCGCACCGAGGCAGAGGCCTTGCCTTCAATGACCAGCTATGGTGTCGAGGCCGATTGGAAGCCTTTTTCTTGGTTTAATCTGCAGTTAAACATCAATCAATTTCAATTCAATGATCTGCCCTCAGTGGTGGCCTTTCAAAGCTCGCGGCTGGGAAACAGTGTGATTGGTACGGACCCTTCCGAGTCCCAATTTCGTTACCAGTTCGAAGGGCTCAGTCAGTCTTACGCCATGAAACTAAAGTATTCAGATCTTCTTTCACAAGAGTTCAACTTCGCAATGGCCGACAACTCGCAAGCGCCCAGTGACCGACGTCGGTCGCAGTGGGCGAGTACCAATGTCAGTTTAGATTTTGGCAGTTTCACTGTGACTCCCAAATTTGCTCTGTTCTTTGCCGAGTCCGATTCCGTTCCCTCTCTTTACAGTGACTTCAGCTTGGGTCGAAACAATCGTGATGGGCAATACTATGGTTTAGAAGTTAACTTAAAAGATATAGGAGTGTCCATTAAAGCCAACTTTGTGGATGCTCGTTTGATAGAAACACGCCCCTTACAGGCTGACATGCAGATCTTTGATATCGCGTTGGAGTTTAACAATGTTGTACTTTAAACTTATCGTTCTAGTTGCAGTTCTTGTTGGGCAAACTTCCTGCTTGCGAAATGCCTCCAACCCATCCAGCCCCGGTAACACCGAAGACACAACCGGTGATTTTCGTCCTCTGGTCATTACCGGCCAATCAGTCGCTGTTTCCGAAAACAACCATTGGCAAATTCCTACCGAAAAAACTTATGAGTTTCGGGTCTGTTTGCAAAGTCGAATAACCAACGCTCAACTTCCCGTGGGTCAAAAATTTAAGATCACCGCCCAAGATGGAACCAGTCAAGAGTCTGAAACCGACAACGTCGGCTGTTTGAACTGGACCGAAAAGGTCCCCTTTAATTTTGCCGCGGACTCGATGTATATCGAGAAGACGAGAACTCTAGTGGGTCAAGGAACCTACCGCGGCTCTTCTGTCCTTCGCTACGCCATAAACCCATGGTTGCAATACCGTAGCGATTCCGGAGATGAGGTTGTGGACTTGCAACGAGGAAACACCAACATTCCAAACAGCCTCCTTATTAAAGAGGCTGCAGGACACGAGGCGCTGGGTGGCCTTTTTAGCCGCAGCTCCAGTCGCAATCTTTACATTGACCTTAATCCTTCGATGTCAATAATCGAAGCCGGCGATCTTCCTGATGGAAAGCTCTTAAATGTTATAGTTCAACTCAAACCCTATATTGAACCCTTAAACTTAAATCAAGACCGCGACAAAACCTATTTTAAAAGCGGACGATTTAAAGTGTATGTGCAGTTAGTAGCCGACTACGTCGGCGAAAGCCGTCAGCCTCAAAAACTGGTACTGACTCCTGACATCGCACCACAAATTGTCAATATCAATACCGATAACACCATCGAGTTTAAGCAACTGCGGGTTCCATTAAGAACGCGAGTCACTACGGGACAGGTTCAATTGGCGATCAAGGTTGTTCCCGCCGAAACTCCAGACAATTTCGACCTCAGCCCTTACGAAGGTTTGTACAATGCCGGATCTTTCTCGAACCTGTTCCAACAAGGCTCTGTCACCCCTCTTCGCGGCTCGCAAGATCCCGGTGGTTTTGACTATGCCCATCACCTGGAGTCTGCCGCTAACTTTGAGGAGCTTCGTAGTTCTGGTTGGGCCCACAGTCTTCCTCCTGTCGAATTCTCAAACTTGGATCCTCGTTTTGTGCAGGTCAAACAAGGGGAGACTTCTACTGAGCGTACCGTAGTTTATCGAGTCGCGACTCGAGTCACCGATGGTGTGCATGGTGGCAAGGTGCATTTGCAAGATTTTACCGTTGTCCACCCGGATGGGCGCTCTGAAGTGATCCGCACGGATCACGAGGGTTTTCTTTACTGGCGAGACGAACTTCATCATAAGTACTATATGCGTGAGCACCGCATTCTTCAGAAGGTTAAGATCACCCATCATCGGTCGCAGAACCAAGCCAATCACATCATTGCCCTCAACCCATGGGATGAAGGGTGGACTTTTGGGGCCGACGTTCGCAGTGGAATTCTAGAAACAGAGTATAACGACAATGGCGAAGTTATCAATTGGCTCAGTCTTTCCGACCAAGAGTTAGAAGCCAAAATTGCCGAAAAACAAGAACAGATCGCTCGCTATCAAGCTCTTAAGCCGAACCTCCTGTTCATTGATGCCTTCCGTTACCAGACCATCCGGTTTCGCTATGTCATCGATGAGTTTTTAACCTTGAATGTTAAGAAGGCGGTTGTGATGGCCCTTGACCCCTTAGTACAAAGAGACACCTTGTACCGGGGTCGAATTTTTGAACCCCTTCGTGACGGCGTCTATTTAGCCAAAATTGCGTTAGTTAAATACTTTATCGACCCTTTTCAGAATGGTGTGCATTTAATCCAGTGCGACCCCGAGCAGGGCAATTGTCCCTGCCCTGAAGGCGACCTCACCTGTAAGCCTGAAAACCAAAAGTACCATGTCCAACCCGTCTCTGACGGCGGCGATGCTCGCAAGGGGCAGTACACCACTGTCATCAAGAAA
>CAYGNH010000026.1:0-6067 GCA_964351315.1 uncultured Pseudobdellovibrionaceae bacterium | reverse complement strand
TTCTTGGTCTTTCGAAGGGCAAGCAAAGGCTGATTTCGACAACGAACTGATAGCCGATCTGTCGATTAGCAAGGTTCGCTATGGAGAAAAAGATCTTTCGTCATTCAAATCAAAATGGAAAGCGATCTTCAATTCTGAACTCATTCACCTACGTGCCGAAACCTCAGTCCGAGAGGGCGATGTCCTGACTCAACTGCGAGTTGAAAATAACGAAGATCTTTCGACTCACATCAAAGGTTCGCTACGCAGGGTTCCCTTGTCGGCGATTATGAAGGTTCTGGTAGGGGAGCTCGAATTTAAATACTTGTGGGCCAATTGCGAAATGGAAGCCCAAGGCCCCCTCGACACGATAGCAAAGCAAACTTTAAAAATGGGGAACTGCCAAATTGATGGTCCCTACGGTGAAATTCTTTTGACAAATTTCTCAGCTAATTTTGGAAAAGTGGACACCCTGGATCTTGAGATCAATAATGTGATTTTGGATCAAGTCCTTGTCGATAAGAGAGATATTTTTCTGTCTGGCGTTTTCTCGAGTTACGGAGTTCTCTCGGCCCACATTGGGTATGAAAAAGGAAAATGGCAGGGGCAAGGGAATTTGCAAACATCTGAGTTTATTTTCTCTAACAATAACTTGAGAGACATTCAAAAAGTGCATGTTCTGCCTTTTGAATTTAGTGGAGAGAACCAGGCTTGGCGGGCTGTCTTTGGTAAGGTCGAACTGGAAGAGGGGGATTTCGAAGGAGAGGTCCAAGTCAGTCACTCTAAAAACGGAGAAACTTCCGGGCGAGTTTCCATACACAAAATTCAGTTGAACCCGCGTATTTATAAGTTAGTTCTAAACTCGGAGCCCACGGAGCTGAGGGCCTATGGTCAATTCAGTTGGTCGAAAGGGGAGGTCCCAAAATGGTCGGCCATGCTAGCAACCGAGCAGTTGAAGTCTGAGTTTTATGACCTGAAGCTGGTGAAGGTCAAAGGGAGTAGTTTAGATTCGGCCAAGGCCGAGGTCAAAGTGACGGTGGGTGAAGGATTGATCCAGGCCAATGGTCCCTTTTTAGAGTGGATCAGCCCGACCTATCTTGATCAAAAGTGGGATAGTGAATCCGTTCAATTTTCTGAGTTGTCGACTCATCTCAAAATTTTTAAAAATAGACAAGTGGAATGGAATAGAGGTTATGCTCGCTTAAAAAATGGATGGCAAATTTCCTCTGAAGGAAGTCGAGATCAGACCAAAAAAGTAACAGCTTGGCTGCAGTGGGACCGACCTGATCGAAAGTATTTAAAATGGAATTACAGTGGAACTTTTTTTAAAGGTGACTGGGTTCCTGCCACTCCGTGGGTTTTAAACTGGCTCGGTACTCATCCCGAATTTTTAAAAGAAAACAGCAGTATTGTTTTTAGTCCGGCCAGCAAAGGCAGTCTTGGTGAAAAAATTAACAGGGCTGGGAAAAAAGCCATTGATAAAGTCAAAGGGGTTTTGAATCCCAATAAGGAAGAGGCTCGGGACTAATGGAATTTCCTCGTTGGCAGTTGCATCGTGGGTTTTGGAAGCAAGGAATTCGAGAGAATACCATGGAAGCCTTTCGTCAGGCCAAAGAAACAGGCTGTCCCATGATTGAATTGGATGTTCAGTGCAGCCGAGACCAGGTTCTACATGTCATTCATGACTCTTCCTTAAAAAGGTTTTTTCATATTAATCAAAAAGTTTCGCGCACATCCAGTGAAGATCTGTCGGGTTTGGGAATCCCAACTCTGATCGAAGTTTTAGAGAGCCCTGATGTGCCACAATTTTTAAACATCGAAGTGAAGTCTAAAAATTGGTGGGCTTACTCGATCGCAGTCACTTTGTTACAAACCTTAAAGTCCCATAAAAAAGAAAAGAAGGTTCTAATTTCGTCTTTTAATCCCATGGTTCTATATTGGGTCAAGAAACTGGCCCCCCACCACCCAAGGGCGCTTATCGTGGGCGATGAAAAAGTATTGGCGAGTCGAAAGTTTGAATGGTTTATGAAGTTGGCTGAGCCTCGATTTTTGAACTGTAACTACAAATTGATCGACGATGAATACTGTCGAGAGCTTCTGCTGTATTTTCAGGTCCCTCTAATGGTGTGGACAGTGAATGATCACGGCAAAGCCCAACAGTATTTGGCGCGGGGCGCTAAAAGTGTTATCTCGGATTTGCCGCCACGCCAGCCTAATTGAGGCCTGAGGTTTGAAACCCCTGAAATTTTACAGGCACGACTGTTTAGAAATTTTACAGTCTAATCTCTTGCCCGAGATGAAGTAGAAACTAGGGGTTCTGGGTAGGAACAGAATTCGCATCTCTATATAGGTGATATGAGTAGACTCTTGAAATTACATCGTTTTTCTAAATTCTTATACGGGCCCAGGTCGTCCATGGCACTGGGTGTGTTGTGTTGGTTTACTCTGTTTTCGAATATATCTCCCTCTCAAGCCGAGTTTGGATCGATTGTTGATGTGGGAGTGGGGGGAGACTTCTACTTTACGAACGAAAGTGCCAATAATGGGCAGGGCTTTGTCAATTTATTGATTCAAAACACTTGGTCATCCAGTCAAATTTGGTTGGACGTGGGAGCGGGCGGTTTGGTGGGTGAAACCACAGCCTCTTATGTGAAAGTTCCCCAGGTCTACTATCGAGGGGGCGAGATCGGGAGAACCCATATCACGATCGGGCGCGCCCTCTATGACTGGTCGTTTGCCGATGAGTTTTGGAACCTAGGAGTCACCCAACCCGTTTTCAAATGGAATGAAGCGCGCCCAGAGACTCAAGGTTTGACCGGAGTTTTCGTTAACATTCCTATTGTCGAAAATGTTTTTGATCTCACATTGTTTGGCTCTTTGCTCTACATACCGACACAAGGACCTTCTTTTGAACTTTCCGATGGTCGGATTACATCCAGTAACCCTTGGTTCAATGAGCCAGTTCAGATTGTCAACTTGTCCGGGGCAAAAGCCAATCTGACTTTCGGCGTTGATGTTCCTCGCACGCAAGATGTGGTTTTTCAGGAGTCAGTGGGTGCGCTTTTTGGAACGCCTCTCAGCCGAAAAGGACTTCTATTTAAAGGCTTTTACTTGCGTAAACCTCGTAATGATTTGATTCTTCCCTTCGAAGGCGCCCTTAATTTGACCACTTTCAATGGAGATATATCGGTTTTACCAAGAGTGGCTTTGCATGAGGTTGCAGGAGCCGACATCGGTTGGAATTTTAATCGATTTAAGTTTGTGGCATCTTGGATTTACGAGGCGAATATTCAATATGATATTCCTGGAGGGACAACCTACCCGATCTTACCGGATCAAAATATTTTTTCTCTGACTCAGTTGATTCGCTTGAGTTCCACCCAAAAAGTTTGGTTTGGTTACATTAATGTCGAAAGAACAGAGACCGGAATCGGTGGCGTTTTTGCGAACTCTCAAATTTCAACCTATTTAGGTCGGAATCGATTTGATGAAGCCTTGCAAGCGAAGTGGGAGGGTCTTCTCTTTAAGTCGCAGAATCTTTATCGCGTCAACGCATCCTTTTCTGTTACCCAAAGTTTGAAGAACGACAATATATGGTTAAGTTCGGACATTCGATGGACACTTTCCAAAGGCTTCGAACTCTTCAATCAGTGTGACTTTTTTGGTGGCTCAGAAGAGTTTATCGTTGGTTCCGACTTCATGAGTACCTATCAAAATAACGATCGTTGTTTTCTTGGAGGCCATTATGCTTTCTAAGATGACGAGAACCAGTATTAAATTAATCGTTTTTGTTGCTATTGCTGCCGGGTTGGCCCAATGTTCCTACTTTTTCGGAGAGAAAAAGAAAAAATCAGAAGTTGAATACAGTCAACAAGTGGGGTCTTGTATAGGTCCTTCGAACCAAGTGTTTGCCCGATATTTCTCTCAGGATTCGGACAACGATGTGAGTGGTGCTGAACTTGACCAATTTAATGAATGCTACCAAGACTCGATCGAGTCTTTGATTACCTATACAAAAAGTGGAAGGCTGGAGTCCGATGATTTCTCGGCCGAAAACATCGAGCTTTTGATCCGTCGATTTCATCCGGAAGTTGAGCTTTCAGTCGACCGTATTCGCGGCTATATTCGTCTAAAATCCTTTTTGATTGGTGGATCCGAAGACACGATATCAAAAAATGAACTTCGAACCATAAAACAGCTATTGCCTTTGGTCGCCGAGGGCCTGAAAAAAATGTACCCTTACCGAAGCATTTGGTTACACCGGGAAATTTTGCCAAGAACACAAGAGGGATATCAAGATTTTGATGCAGCCTTCCGAGTTCTGAAAGAGGAAGTGGGCAATGTTTTAGCCCATCTCGATGAGTTTCAGGGGCGGCGAGAGATCGATGTTCTTGAGGTATCTGAATTTCTTTTAAAAGAGATTCTTAAGAACGAGTTTTCGACTCAATTGAAATACTTACCTTTGATACAGACATTTAAAAATTTCGTCGTTTTTGAAAACGGTGAAAGACTGAAAAGAAATAACTTAAGTTTATTCACACGGCAAGTGATCCTGACCTATGAGGCAATCAGTCGCTTTGACTTCTTTCTAAAGGAAGTGGACAATCCGAATGCGATTTTTACCAGCATCGGTCACCTTTCCAGTTTTATCACCAAAGTTCCATCGCAGTTGGATGACTCCAATTTATTTCGAGGAGTGGGGTTGAGAGCTCTGAACGACATATATAGCTCCGGCGAAGCCATTCTTAATTACAGTTTGCGATCTAGACCGAATCAGAAAGTTCCAATGGACCGACTGCAAGACGTTATTCTCGCTCTAGAGGAAGCGGGGATTATGGAGGGGCAACTGACTGGGGGTACGTTAAGCTATTTTATTCGTAGTTTTTCAAAGAAGTGGCTGAGTTTGGATGCTTCAGGAGATCCTGATTTTAGTCTGCAAAAAATCCAATACATTCGTGGTTTGATAGAGAAGTGGATGCGTCGTCAACAGATGGTGAATACTCTTTTTGCAAATACCAATGAAGATTCCATCTCTTTACTGAACTACCAGGACGTGCTCCCTGATCAACCGGAGATGGTCGAGTGGCATGAGATGTTTCGCCGAGGGAGTGATGATAAAGAAATTAGCACTCATCAGTGGGATGCTCATCATCGTGTTCAGTACAGTCGAGATATCACTCACTTCAATTATCAAGAACTGACAGTTTCTAATTCGATTTTGCTCCTGACAGAAGTTTTTATGAAACCTTTCAATATCAATGAATCGGATCTTTTGAAGTACAAAGTCACAGCCGAGCAGGCTCAAGAAATTTATGAACTGGTCCGAATTTTAGGTGTTGAGATGGCTTTTATGGACTCGCGAGTTGATGACTCCGGGTTTCGTTCCTTTCGGGAAACCAACAACTTCTCGACTCAGAAGAACTCGGATCTCTATCTCGATTTCTACGAAGGCTATGAATATTTGGCTGTGGCCATTAATTCTGGTGAGTTGGCAGACTGGATCTATGACGACTTACCGAAGACCGATCAATGTACGCGAGATGTCCAAGGTGTGCATCGTCGAGACACGATCGATGTCTCTTGTTTTCGAGACTTTTTGAAAACCAACTTTCTGCAATACTTTGGGCACTTAACGTCCATATCTGAGTATTGGCGGAACGCAAACGATTTGCAACGAACCGTCTTTTTACGCTCGTTAGAGGTGGCTTCTCGTGCCGGCATCATTCGAGATAAACCTTACGATTTAAGTGAAATTCGTGTGACCGTCACGATCTTGTCTTATTTAGAAGCTATCTTTTATATGTTTGATCGAGAGCATCGTAATGGTTTTGCTGACGGTATTGAAACCAGTCCGGGTGATTCCGAATTGCGTCGTGCTGAATTGCACTTTAGACCTCTCATTCTTGATTTTTTAGTAAATAAAAAACCAGAAGTAATGACAGACAATGAATGGATCATTCGGCAAGCTTGTGGTCGAAATTCAACTTTACAGGAGCGGCTGGACTGTATGGCTCCTAAAATATTTATCCATTTATTACGCAGAGGAAATCTACCTTTAGACAGCTCTGATGTGTGTGGATCGACGCAG
>CAYGNH010000025.1:0-7525 GCA_964351315.1 uncultured Pseudobdellovibrionaceae bacterium | reverse complement strand
GGGCTGGGCCAGTTGGCTGGTTTTGGCTCGATTCACCAAGACTCGTTCAATCACATCACGAATGGCGTCGCCTTGATTGCTGTTGATGATCGGTCCACCGGAATATGTCAGTGCTGTGCCTCGGTCGAGAAAAAATCTCCATATCGATCCACCATCGCTGGGGTCTTCGTAGGAGATCTCGGCGGTCGAAGCGTCGGCTATGATTGATTGGGTGCGAAGAACCTCATAGATTAAACCGTCCTCACTTGAATTCGGCTCTGTTCCAGGAAAAATAACATTCAGTTCACTAGGTTGGACTGGGACATTGTCGGCACAAAGGGTGGTGCCGCTGCCACCATTGTTTTCTGGTTCCCGAAAAACGAGGTCAGCCATTCCAGCCAAGACTTCTTGACCATTCATTTGAATGATTTTTGCCTCAACTGTGGCGTCGTACTGATAGGCATTTTCGGGAGTTGTAAAACCGGATCTCGACAAGTAGGTGGCTTTGCTGGTGTCCCAAGCGTAAGCCGAGTACTTGTTGCAGTACTCTGGGTCGCCTTGATTATTCGTAAGGCCGATCAGTTCGGCTAACTCTGTATCAAAAAATTCTTGAATGGTGACGCCCGTGTCATTGATGGCGTAGTACATATCATTGGGAACACAAGCTTTGTTGGCTAAAGAGATTTCTATATTACCGTTGGGACTATATAGAAACAGTAGAGGATTGTTGCAATCAGAAATCATGGGTTCATCGGGTGTCACTGCGCGGTTGACGAAACTCACAGATTCAACTGCGATTTCAGATCGGTTTCTTTCCGTTGTGCTCATTTTCTTCTGCCAGTGGCATCGAATCGGGGTGTCGATCTTATAGCAACCCAGCCCAACACATGGTGCTGTCGTGGTGTGGGCGCAGTGAGGTAGGGCGGAGTTCGCACAGTAGGCTGTGGGTAGATCACGAGGAAAAGTTGTTCCTCGTTGTTCATAGATCTGGCTTTCTAGTATGGCGTAGTGAATCTTTTTAATGATTCGAGAGGTTGAGAGATTGAGAGAAAGTCCGCCACCATTGGTGTAAAAAATATTGGCGCCTTGATTTAAGTTGTAAACAAACTCTCCGTTCTCGCCATTACCATTACCGCCGCCACCGTCTCCGCCATTTCCATCATCAATGACGTCAACACTGAGTCCACCGTTGTTGGATTGGTTGGCTTCAAGGGAGCTGCCTCCACAATTTTGAAATGAAATTGAAACGCCAACGCCGACAACAAAAGCCATGGCTGATAGTAGAGATTTACCCATGATACTCCCCCTCTTAAGATACCGATATGATACCAAATCCTATCGGAATTTTTCAGTTAAGAGTTTATTTTTATTAGGGATTTCTCATGTTGAGACGGTTGAGCTGTCAAAGACTTTTACCTTCGTCTAGCGAATGGGCTGAAATAACTCTTGGATCGGTTTTTCGTGATAGGGCGTATGGCCAAAAGTGTCTACCCAGGTTTCGGGGGTTTCCATGCACATAAAGATTTTCCACATCGGGTTGTTGTCTTTAAAGCGCGATAGAACAAAATCAAACATCTTTTTGCGTAGCTCATAGTCATAGCGCAGTTTGCCATCCGGCCCACGGAAGGTTTCGGCACGATTGACATAACTGTCCATTGTGAATCGCTCTCGCATGATATTTTTTTGTTCAGGTTGAAAGCGAAGAGCTCCCACTGACATAACAGGAATTTCGCGGGGTTGAAAACGGCAACAAATTTCGTCGACTAAAAATCCATAACTCTTTTCCCAATCAGGGTGCCAAATCATGGGGTCAATATGAAAGGAGATCTTAAAGCCCTTGTCACGGCACTTTTCTGCAGCCAGTAAGCGTTGTTCGAACCGAGCCGTCCCATGTTCTTCTTTTTCAATGACTTCAGGGGGGTTGATCGACCAGCTGACAATAACATTTCCGGCATGGTCACAATCTAAAAACTGGTCAACCTGGTCCGACTTGGTTTTAAATTCCAAGTTCCACTTTGGATAGTTTTTAAAAAAGTCGATCAGCTTTCGCGAGTACAATGTTATGGGGTCCATACTGAGGCTATCGATGACCTCTCCGGTGCCGACTCGGACCGGTTGGTCGTGAAGGTGTTCCATAGAAGCTAGTTCATCAAAGGCATCGTCAATATTTGTATAGACTGTCAAATAATTAGAGTTAATAAACGACTGTAGGTAGCAGTACGAGCAATCCATATCACACTGAAAACCCAAGTTAAGTACAAAGTAGTTGCAGCAAGCCATGCCTTTATGAAAGCCAGGGCACTTTTTAAAAAACTGTCCTTTAAAATCGGTCAGGTGAATTTGTCTTTTGCTTTGAGCAAACTGCCGCGCCGACAGTTCCCCTTTATCGAAGTCTTTAGGTAGCCCTTGGATGACTCTGACTTTGTCACCAAAGGTTTCAAAGAAACGCAGGGCTGTTTCGCTGTCTTTGACCTTTTCATCAATCTGCACACGATCAAATTTATTCAACCAAAAGTCGTTCAAGGCTTTGTCTCCACACTCGAAAGTCTTTGCAGTTTTTGGCTTAAATCGTCTTGGTCTAAATAGGTGATCTGCATTTTCTTTAAGACTCGGTCGCCCTGGCGAAAATTCACCACTTGTACATATTTGGGCCAGCCCAAGTTTGGAGGTGGATTTTGCAGGGAGCCGGCAATGGGGTGGCGCAGTTGTGTCAGTTGGGGTAACCAGGGTTGTTCATTTTTTGGGAGAAGGCTTGAGGTCTCATGGTCCATCAAAAGTAAGTCCACCAAAAGATCCAAAATCTGCTTTCCTTCGTTTCGACTCAATTTCTGAATCGAGAACTGGTCGAGAAGTTGATTCACCTCGGCGTTGATCGCTTTCAAACTTAAAAGAGGCTGTATTTCGCGATGCCCAACCTGTTTGTTGTGGGCCCAGTCGAGAAATGTTCTTGAGGTTTGGGTGAGGCGATCAAACAACTGTCCCATTCTCTCGTTCCATTGGCGTCCCTGTTTTTGAAAAAAGGATTGTTTGTCCAAGGCCTTTTCGAGGTGGGGGTGTTGCGAACTGGCTTGTATAAGGTCAAACAGCTCAACCAGGCTGAGAGGGCCAAATAGATCGACCAGACAGTCTTCCAGGGGGAATTCGCTGAGATCGACCAATGGAAGGTCGTCTCTTTTTTGCGGGTTAAGGACCACGTTTTTCCACTCGACACGGGCCAGGGTAAATCTATGGCTTCGGGGGGTGAAATTCAGTTTTTCAAGATCGGATTTATCGCTTATAAACATGGCAAGGGCATACCATGTCATGACCCGGCCGGCAATTGGCCTTTGTGCCTCTTTACAGATAAGATTGGTAAGAATTTGAGGGGTTTATGGACCATTGGAAATTGAGATCAGAAATTTTAGGGGATGTGGTTTACTTCTCCTATGGACCGGTGGTTTCGGACCAGCATTCTGAGATCTATGTTTGGGACTTGGATAAAACCTATCTGGACACTTCCTGGAACACTCTAGGTGAGCTTTTTCGCACTGTTTTTGAAAAGTCTTTTCAAAAACGAAATGTTCCTGGCACTTCCACTTTGGTTTGGAGCGTGAAAGAAAATTGGGAGTCCAATCATAGCGAATTGCGTTTCCCTTTGTTTTTTATTACGGCGTCACCGCCGCAAATGGAGGTGAAGATCAAAGAGAAACTGGGCATCGATCAAATCGTACCTGAAGGTATTTTTTTTAAAGACAATCTGAGAAATATTCACCCCGCCCGCTGGCGACGTCTGACCCAGCAAGTGGGTTTTAAGATTCAAGCTTTGATGCAGCTGCGTTCGAAATTTCAAAAAGAGATCAGCCAAGTCTTATGGGGTGATGATAGCGAAACCGACGCCACGATTTACTCGTTGTATTCAGATATCTGCAGCCGTCGCTGGGATGAAAAAGATTTGATTAAACTTTTAAAACATTTTGGGGTGGGCCGCGCCCAGATTGATACGATTTTGGATTTGCAAGACCAGTGCCCCGAGCATGACCCGGTTGAAAAGGTTTATATCAATCTGGCCGTTGATACTGATCCAGAATATTATTTGAAATTTGGCCGCCGAATCGTTCCCACTTATAACTCTTTTCAAACCAGTCTTGACCTTTTTCAAGACAGTCGTTTGAAAGAGGGGCAAGTTTTGCGAGTGGCCCAAGATTTGAACGTCAATTATGGCTTCACTCGGGATGAGCTGCAAAACTCACTGGACGATTTGGTTCGCCGTAAAATTCTTGCCGAAGAAACCTTAGAAAGAATTCTCCCGACTCTACAAGAGGGAGAAATCATTACCGAAGACTACAGACCCTCTGTTGCTCCAGGAAAAGTTGAGTCCCAGGTCGGGGACCGAATCTTTGGGGTTCAAGGGGAGACTGAACCTTGGATTCCAGATCAAATTGATTATTTACATGATTATCGATAACAGGAGAATTCCATGAAAATTTTAATCCTATCCGTCCTACTTTTTACAATGAACGTCTTTGCTGATAGCAAGTACGATGAAAATGTAAAACAGTGTTTGTCTCACTGGAAGAAGCATCCTTTTAATAGCAAAGATTTGAATTATCGGACGATTTCAACATCAGTCAGCGTGTTTGGGGCCGGTAGCGATATCGTCGACGACAAGGCCACCCAGAAGCCGTCTTTGGTTTTCATCAAACCTTCAGTCAATGTGATGGGAGGTAAGTTGATTCAGCTGACCAATCCGAACGGCTGGTATTGTTTAAAGTCGAACACCAATGTTTTGGGAAAAGCGACCATTGAACTGCACTGCAAATCTCACTTGGCCATTGCCAGTACCGGGGCCACAGTTTTGGGAAGTGACAAGGGCGACCAAAAGGGCACCACGGTTCTGGGTAAGACAAAAATCAAACGGGTCGGTTGTAAATAACCCGTTTAATCCTGAACACTGTAAAGGCCTGGGAAGGTGGGAACCACTTGTTTGTAGACCCGTCCCAGCCTTGAAACGGGATAGTCATAAATCTCTCTGTCCGGAATGACCACGCCATCAGGCCCAATTTCTTTACTGTTTAAAATCCGAACAAACTCATTGTAGTCACGACGTCCTCGCAGGGCTAGTAGCCAGACGTGGTTCAATAAGTTCACATCGTCCAACATGTCTCCAGCGGTAAAATGCTGGGTTACGTAATAGTAACTCTCTGGGATTTTGATTGGTGTCGTGGTCGGTTTGCCGTCACAAATCATGAACCCGCGATCTAGAGCTTGTTGGATCGATGTATCCGTCAACTCAACACCCTCCTTGAGGTGTAGAAATTCGGGGTCCACTCCGTCCACGAATTCACGCCCAAATTTGAGCGACAAACATTTTTCATGCTCCAAAATATTGATATGGAAATCGGCTTTTTGCACCACCAAGAAAGTTGCAGCATTAACAGATGTGGTCTGAACTCGGCTGACACCGTCCGAGCGACTATTTGTAAGCGAAGCAACAATTAAACCAGCCGAGGCGCCGACAGCCGCTCCAATGGGGCCACCCACCCAAGCACCAATACCGGCTCCGGTGATTCCTAAGACACCAGCGTCGCTGACTCCAGCGGTGGTGGTGGAGCTAATATCTTTGTAGCTGGAGACAGAGAAATCAATCCCGACATTGATGTTCATATTCACACCACGGATATGCTCGTAAGATCCCGCCTTAAGAATTTTGTAGCGACGATCAAATCGGATGCCATCAAAATACACTTTGCCTGAATCCGGAAGATAGCGAACATGACCCAAACATTTGTGGAGGATATAGGCCTCAAGGCTATTTTCAGAGTTAAACAGTCGAGGCTCCAGAGCCGAAGCCTCAATTTTTCCAGTCTGCGCGAGTTGGCTAGAAACCTGCTTTGACAGAGCATAGCAAAGCCTTAAACTGTCATCTAGCTTGAGTTGGTCGGTGCCACCCGACAACCACTGGCTAACTTGTGCAGTTTCAATTTTGATATCATCCGTCGAGTTGTAGTTCTGTCGTAAATACTGTTGCCCGGCAACGTTGTACAGGTTGCCTTGGTGAGAACTGTAGTCCAAAGGAACATCATCGTTATCCGAAAACAGAAAAGACAAAATAATCCCGGGATTACGTTTGGTTCGTCCCCATAAGGGCTCGAGGCTGTTCTCGCGAG
The DNA here is from genome assembly GCA_964351315.1 of uncultured Pseudobdellovibrionaceae bacterium. Taxonomy (GTDB): domain Bacteria; phylum Bdellovibrionota; class Bdellovibrionia; order Bdellovibrionales; family JAGQZY01; genus JAGQZY01. The sequence goes on along the minus strand of CAYGNH010000025.1, from coordinate 1,400 downwards.
TGACTTGCTCGTTGATATTACGAAGCTCGTGGATGGGGTTGACAAGAAAATAACGACCCAAAAGATCGGGAAGCGGCTCTTCGTTGACCAGGTTCATAAAATCGTTGGAAAGAACGCGGTTGTCCTGAGTTTCGGGAAAGCAGTTTTCATTGCCATCAAACGAGCAACCCTGCTTGTATTTTCTTAAGGGTTCATCGGTCAAAGACACATAGCTCATGTTGTACTTGTCGACAAAATTACCCATCTGCGAAAGTGCGTCCATTTCCATTTCGTAGCGGCGTTCATTTTCTCTATGCATTTGCACCACCGTGTCGACGTGCATACTGGCGAAAGGCTTAAGCGAGTCGTGGTGTGCCGACTCTTCAAACTCTCGGTTGTCAGGTAGAGGAAAGCGGGGCTCGTAGAGGGTTTCTCCACAGTCAATCCGATCACAATACTTTTCGTCAACGGTGTCGGTCGGGCGCATTTCTGACATATTGTCGTTTTCAACAAGCGTACAGGGGCCGATAAAGGTTCGACGTTGTAAACCTGATTTATTACGATAGAGGTTGAGGTCCACTAATGGGGCCACCGGATTTTGGGTGTAATTGTTGATCGACATGCGCTCAAGGTCGCGCTCGTTGAGAACAACTCCTTCAAGTCCTTGTCCCATTAAGAAAGTCTGACCCACCAACAGGTAGTCCATGTAGTGGCGACGAAAGGTTTCGGTTTCTTTAATGTAGTCGCCATGATGGATGCCAGCCACCACGTCATCCCAATCCTGGTCCCACTCAGACCAGTGTTGTTTCATTTCTAGTTCCATTTGGCCAAGATTGGATCGAGCCATTTCAATCAGATCACGCCAATCCGATCTTTTCAGTAGACTGATCACAGGGTTTTCTTCTTCATAAGCCCCTTGCGGATCACCGGTCGCTTGGCCATGCTCGATTTGATCAACCAATTCATAGCGACGCAGTTGGGCCGTAGATTGCTCTTGCCGTGTGCGCTCGAGTTCGGTGCGAGAATCTTCGATAAACTGAAGAAGATTGGTTCTTTGCTCGTCGTATTCAGCGGCACGGGCAGCAATGATACGTTCGCGCTCTTCCGGACTTAGCTCCTCAGGCAAACGGCCATACTGGGCTTGGAATTCGGCTTTTTCATCATCGGTCATCGTCTCGGGGTTCAATTCAAAGAACTGTCGTTCCAGTTGGTCCAATCTTTGGTCGATAATGTTGTCTCGTAACAATGCCCGCTCATCGATGGTTTCAAGTTGCACCATAATTTGCGAACGCACACTCATCATTCGAAGGTCGCGCATCGAAAACTCAAGAGGTGTGGTGATTCGACCAGCCTGAACACGAATGAGTTTCTTGATGACAGTGGTGTACTGCCCCTTGCGAGCATCGCCGCCGTCAGAGACG
>CAYGNH010000024.1:0-8359 GCA_964351315.1 uncultured Pseudobdellovibrionaceae bacterium | reverse complement strand
AACTCTCCAGACTTGGGATTAAAGATCATGGTACCGATAAGATCCGAGGGCAGAAGATCCGGTGTGAACTGCACCCGTTGAAAGTGCAGACTGATGGCTTGCGACACCGACGAGATCGTTAGCGTTTTCGCTAAGCCCGGAACACCTTCAAGAAGGACATGGCCTCCGGTTAAAAGACCCATCACAATGCCTTCGACCATTTCTTTTTGGCCGACGACAACCTTGCTGACTTCTTTCAGCATTTCGTCTACGAAAGCACTTTCTTTTTTCACGGCAGCATTCAGCGCCATCACATCAACATCCACGCACGACCCCCTTATTTAAGGATAGACTCTAACATTCTGAGTTTTGACACGGAGTTAATCAATCATTTTAGCCGTTTGCGCCCCGCAAAAGGCCCTGAGTCGCAGCATTGACAGGCCCAATGAAAGCCCCATACTTTTCTAGAGATTTATAAAGTCTTTTGCCAAAAGGAGTCTGTCTTGGACAATCAACCCCAATTAGAAGCCACTTTTTCCACCCTTGTTTTGTCGGTGGCCTCGTCGGCCGCCATGAGCCTGGGTTTAGCGCCCGACCCCAATACGGGACAAACAGCCGTCGACAAGCATTTGGCCCAGTTCAATATCGACCTTCTCGAGGTTCTGAAGACAAAATCCGAAAACAACAGAACCGACGAAGAAGAAAAACTAATCAACCAGTTGATTTCTGACCTGAAAATGAAATTCGTCTCTCTATGAAAAAATTAACCCTGACCATCCTCTTATTGATTAGTTTTTCAGCAATCGCTCGCAGCCCCATGGACGAAGCCAAATTGACTTCGCCTTTGCCGGCCAATTTATGGATCGAAATGTCTCGACTGACCCAACCCGGAGTGGTGGGGGTTTTTCTTGATGTCGACATCCGCAGCACGCGTTTGCGCCGCGACCCCTTGTTTGATTTTGTTGAAGAGTTTTTTGGTGGCGGACATCGTTACGAAGACCCCCGCGAGCAGTCAGAAGAGTCTTCTCCCATCGGAACCGGTTTTATTATTGATAAAGAGGGACACGTAGTCACCAACTACCATGTTATTCAACCCACCGATAACCGCCGACTGCGCACCAAACTGCAAGTGCAAATCACAGGTGAAAGTAAACTTTTCGATGTGGAAGTTCTTGGTCGAGATCCCCGCGGCGACTTGGCCTTGCTAAAAATAAAAAAACCACCAGCCAATTTACACCCTCTGCAGTTTGGTGACAGCGACAAGTTACAAGTCGGCGAGTATGTCGCTGCGTTTGGAAACCCCTACGGCCATAGCAATTCGATGACGGTCGGGGTCGTTTCCGCCAAGGGACGCGCTATCAAAGAAATCAATCGTTTTCCTTTTATTCAAACTGACGCCAGTATCAACCCTGGAAACTCGGGCGGTCCCCTTTTAAACACCAAGGGATATGTAATCGGAGTCAACACCGCCATTGATGCCCGTGCCCAAGGGATCGGATTTGCCATCCCCTCGAACTATGTCAAAAAAATCATTAACACACTGAAGTCCGGCGGAACCATTCGACGTGGTTTTTTAGGAATCAGCATGGCCACATTGCATCCTCGGGTGGCCCTTCAATACGGCATCCCTAAAGACGGCATTGTCGTGACCCGAGTCGAGCCAGGTTACCCCGCTGGAAAGGCCGGCCTTGATGTAAACGATATCATTTATGAGTTCAACGGTAAGCCCGTCAAACACACCGAACATTTTATAGACCTAGTCCAAGACAGTGAGCCCGGCAAAGAAGTGACTATCAAAGTCTTACGACCCACCGACAAACAGTTCAAAGATATGAACTTCAAAGTGACTTTGACCAACTATCCCGACAACACCCAAACAGCTCGCTTTACGCCGCCGGCTGACGACAAACCCGAATACCCGCAAAAGGAAGAGCACTACAAAGGCAAGGGCGTTCCCTACGATTTGGGTTTCTATATTTTACCAAGCACTTCTGGAAACCGCCGAGAGTATGATGTGCCCATTCGATTTCCCTTTGGACCGATCATCTCGGGCGTGATCCCCAACAGTCCGGCCGCCCGCGGTGGCTTTAAAAAAGGACAAGTCATTTTAAAAGTGAATGGAAACGGCGTAAACTCTGTCCCCGAAGTTCTGCAAAATCTCCGTCCGGGGCTGAACCGCTTCTGGGTGCACACTGAAACTGGTGAGAAAAAGATTTCCCTAAAAAGTGAATAAATTGTCCAATCCGGATGCAGAATTCTAATTTTAGAATTCTGCACTCCGAATTGACCGCTCTTTTAATAGATAATTCGGAAATTATTGGCTCATATTGAGACTGACTCTCAACTTTGGTCTAGGTTATCCGATATAATGGGACGTGGATGAATACCAATCCATCCACCCATGAACGACAGCAAGGAGCTCTGCATGAATATAGAACTCACTGAGATTAAGATCTTTCCGGTGAACGAAGAAAGGCTAAAAGCCTACGTCACCATCACCTTAAATGACTGTTTTGTGATTCGCGATCTGAAGATCATTCAGGGACACACCGGCCTATTTGTGGCTATGCCCAGCAAAAAGCGCAAAGACGGACAGTTCAGAGACATTGCCCACCCACTGAACCAGGGGACTCGGGAGGAGATCGAGCAGCTGGTGTTCAAGGCCTATGAGGACGAACTGAAAGGCCTAGGAGACTCTTTGGGCGAAGTGTCTAAGAAACTTCAATCTTAAATTTACATTTGAACCTAAATTGATTAAAAAAATTGCATTACGGGGCCCCTGCTCCGGCTTTGGTTGCCTCTGAAATTTCAGAGGCAACTGTTTTTTTCTTGATCCCCTTTCGACATTTCGCTAACTTAGGCGCTCAAATTTAATGGGGTATCGCCAAGTTGGTAAGGCACTAGATTTTGATTCTAGTATTCGCAGGTTCGAGTCCTGCTACCCCATCCATTTCTATAATACCGTATCCAGTCTACCGTTAACGGTAGACGGTATACCGAAGCAATCTAAATACTTAATAACACTAACCCAAGCCCTGCCAACCCAAGCTTAAAATTCCATGAGATCTCACGACATTTCATCAGTGTGCTACCAATTGGATGGAAAAACGATTTTTTTCTAGGTACTCAAAACGTTTTTTTCAGAACTTGAAAAGTAATATAGAAAACCAAGAAAACATACTTTGCCAACCTTGATTCAAATGAGGCAATACACCTTTTTTAGTGAAGCTCCTTTGTCGTGGGTGTCAATAGTAGTAGCGATCCAGTCGCCTCTGCCAAGGGATAACTCCCCATTTCTTGGCAGTAAAGTTCCATGGAGCCAAATCATTGAACACCGACTCCATGTCCGGCACCTGTGCACTTCGCCGGGTGGGTATAAAACAAACAATTTCTTTGTAGAGTGGTATGTCGATTTTTACTTTGGGTTTAGCAGGGTGAATTTCTGGATCGAAGTAAAGTGAATTAAAAGGCGAAGCTAAGGAGTGCAGTGTCTTATCGGAGACATCATCAACCGGCGCCCGAACATAAAGCTTTGGCTCGGCAAGACCCAATTGGTTCACTGCTTCTAAAATATCTTTAAACTTGAAGGGATAAAGATGGCCACGAAGGTCACTCCAAAAGAACTTCAGGTTTCTTTTTTCCAGCCACTGATCGGCCTCATAGTAAGGCCCTTGGATAAAGATAAAATCTTGCGACACTCGGACAGCCTCTTTGATGGCTGATAGGATCACTTCTTGATTGGGAAGATGTTCTAAAATGTGGCTCAGGACAGTAAAGCGAACTGAATTGTCCGCAAAGGGTAACGACGTGATATCACCTTCAATGCAGTCATAACCTTTATCAAGCATGAACTGAACACGTTTAGGGTCGATATTGACACCAAGCCCCTTCTGCCCACCCAGTTTTTTAAGAGCAAACTCTGTTGACCCACCTGTCGAAGCCCCACAATCGACAAAATCAAAACTGCTTGTGTCTATGACCATTCCTAGATCCCTTCTCTAATTCTAATGAGCACATCTTCCATTGATGGAGTTTGCCTCATATTGAATTTGAGGTTTCGAAAATCATTTTTTTTGATCTTTAGCTTCATAAAGCCATGAAAAACCTTAGAAAGCAGATAGCTAAAACGAGGCTATTCGTCACCCGTTTTTGATAAATTTCTATCGGTTTTTGGATGAGACTCTAGGCTCGTCTCACTTTGGCTTATCGGCAACTTTGTGCGTTAATGATTTCAAAGCCATCTAGCCCCCTTGTTTCCTAGTCGGTCGCTGAAGTATTCAAGGATGCCTATGGCAAAGGCACGAACAAAAAAGACTAAACGGATTTATCATCTGACCTGGAGCTTTGAGAACTTCGTCGAGCAGTTTCCAAACTTGATTCAACACCCAGTCCTAAAGAAATGGCCCTACTTACCAATCAAAGCCAAAAATTTTGAAAGCACCGCTCATGAAATAGCCCAGTGTATTCTTGAAAACGACAAACGTTTTGGGATTTGTGGTTAAACAGAATGAGTGACTTTCAATTCTATATTGAGCCCCTCCCTTGCCAAAAAACGGCCGCCCCATCCGGGCCGAAGGCCCTTTCTTCATTTTTATTTAAACTTTTATGTTACGAATTCTTTTATATACACAGAAAAGGCTTATGTAATTTTGATGGTATCTCATGAGTCAGTGATACACGTTTGGGCAGGCTCGACCAATTCGCCAAGTGGCACCCACGAAAGATCCTAGACTTTTGTGAGACCAGTGAAATCGGTAAAAGAAAAGTTCACCCCGAAGAGATCAACAAGGACTAACATCTCACTTGTGATCTTCCCATCTCGCTCCTCTTGTATTAGTCTTTTACAGATAAGGGAGAAGCATGAAAAAGGTCAGCCTCATCGTCGTCTTACTTGCAGCCTTTGCTTGGATCTACTGGGGCAATTTCCAAAACTCAACAGTGACCGGAACTGCGATCGAGGCTCCAACGGGCAACAATATGCCAGTGCCCTCTTCTTCATTGGTTCCCTCAGCTCGCCCCCCATCCAGCCCACCTGAGCGCGAGGTGCATCCCCAGTCTTCCGACCGGGAGTACGCTGATTTTCTCGATCGCTTTCCAGGGGATTGGCTATTTAGTCAAAATGAAGAGGGGCAATTGATGTCAATCACAGGAGGCTCCATTGCTCTCCCTGACCTGTCCCCACAGAGTATCAAGAACGCGGCTGCAGACATTGTGGCGAGCTTGGGGTTTGACCCCCAGCAACTCTCCAGCGACTACAGTGAGCCTGCCGAGACGCGCTTTGGAAAAAACTTTCGGTTTCTCCAAGAGGCCAAAGGCTATCAGGTTTATGGCAGCTCGTTGCAGTTCTATGTGGCAAAAAACAACAACGCCATTTCAATTATCGACCCAGCCTTGAAAAGGATTGAGTCTTTTAACCTCAAGCGAAACATCAGTTCCGACGAGGCCCGCCAGCGCGTCCTGGACGCCAATGGCCCTGACGCCCGTGAGTCCTTCCCCGGTGCCACCCTGCTGTACGTCAACGAGGGGCAAGCCCAATTGGCCTACCAAGTTATTGTGGAGTCACCGGATTTTGATAAAGAATTTATTGTCAGCGCTGAAACCGGGGACGTTCTCTACGAACAGTCACTACGGGTCCAATAAAACTCAGGGCCAAGCCTAGAGCTGGATGCCTCGTCGCAAAAATTCTGCTCGGAACAACGGGGTGTAACGGCCTTGGTACATGGTTGCATCCAAAGCAATGATTTTGTTATAAATGGATTGATAGTCGTCTTCCAACAAGACCATTAAATGCTCACTGAATAAGGTGTCGACTTCTCGAGTGCCAACCCCTGGGTTCACCACTTCGGCTTGTTGCTTGACCACACTCCAGATACTGGCGTAGATCATTCCCAGCGAGTTAATATTGGCGCAGTTTAGAGTGTCAACCGTCAGATTGTCATGAATTCCAAAATCACGTATGACACGACATCGAGTGGGCCCGCCATCAAGACTGTTCGAAATGGTCTCTCCTCCAGCGGTGCTATCGGGAAAAATCAATCCATACATATAGTCGGCAACACCCTCGGCTAGGGCCCGATGACAGCCACGACGGTTACCACTAGCACAGCAGGTACCTGCCCCGCCAGGACAGGCCACTGTTTGATTTGTGGTAAACCTGTAGCCGCTGGCATGCACATGGTTGGCATGGCCCAACTCATGAATTGCGATCTCAGCATCCAGTCCAAAATAAGTTCCTTGCAGATTACCCAGGCGGACATCGTTGTTTATAGTTCGGTAGAAGGCGTTGTTGTAATTGGCCGACACGGCATCCACCTGCACATTCTTTCCCTCGGCATGAAACACGCCCGTTTCAGTTTTCATATAGGTAATAAAAGACTGCATCCAGTGATAGACCATCACCTGAACCGCCCATCGGGCCTGTTGCACGTTACCGGCATAGGGTCTTTTAAAGTTCAGGCCCACATCTTGAATACGGATCCCCTCTGTCGTCGAGACGTCGATGGTTGGATTTCTCAGTAGACCACTCTCATCTGTGCCCAGGATGTTCACGGCGTGAACCTGCAAGTCCGAAAGGTCGGTGACAGCATTGATGCGTTGTTGAAAAGGCGCATTTTGTTGCGCCACCGGATTTTTCCAAAAGACACAGGCGTTGTAGTTGGGGTCATTCATGCAGTCGGGAACAAAGTTTGGCTCAATGTAGACTTTGAATTCAGGGATGACCTCTGGGGGCTCTTCGGGTGGCATGTCTTCACCCGGGGTCGGGTTGCCACTGGAAAAGCCGGCCCTGCCATCTTCCAAAGAGGACACAAAACCGTTTCCACAATTCTGGAAATAGAACACAAGGCTCAAGCAGCAAGCCGCGAAAGCGACTTTTCTCGAAAATTTCATTACTCTCCCCCACCCGAATTCCTCCTATTATAGCAAACAGATGAACGGAATAGAAAACAGACAAGGCGACATTCTCAAATCGAGACAAAAAGACAGGCTTCATAGGAGAGGGGAAACTTAATTGGAATTGGCTTTTATTCAAAGTGCTACACGCTTGCTACACGCTAAAAACTCAAAAAGAACGGAATGACAGAACTAGACTCTTGACTCAATCTACACAAGAACAATTGTTCCAAAATCTCTCATTTTATCAACTGACACAAAACCCCTCAAAAAAAAAAAAAAAAGAAAAAACGACTCATTCCAGGAATTTAGCTCAAGTGAAGGAGCAATATTGACGATCTATTATCAATGGAAACGTTGGTGGAAAGATTTGAAAATCAAGTGTCTTGTTATGCATTTTTAAAATGCTGGCACCAACAAATTCTCAAACTTTCTTTAGTTTCTTTCTTTTTCCTAATTCCTCAAATCTCTTTTGCACAAATCGATAACAACTTCTTCAATGGTGGTGGAATCCGCGTTGGGGATTCAACAACCGCCTGTGCTGGTAATGGTGGAGGCATTCGCTTTGATGCTGACAGTTCTGATGGGGGCGGTCTTCAATATTGTGATGGCACCAACTGGTTGACCTTTCTTACAAGTTCTTTTTCTGGGGTTGCAAACAACGGAAATAGCTTTGCAGCCCCCATGATTATAGGGACTAATGATAATAACACTTTAGCCTTTGAAACGAATGGTTCTACGAGAATAACTATCGACACCTCCGGCAACGTTGGAATTGGAACATCTTCTCCGACTGAATCAGTGGATATTAGAGGACGTTTTCTTCAGATCAAAGGTAACCTTGACAACTCAATGGGGGTTGCAATTGATTCAGGTTTATCTTTACCACACTGGGCTGATGTTCGATTTAAAGACCGCGGAGTCGCTCAGTGGGCCTTAAGGAAAGAAACTGACAATTCAATGAACTTTTATTCCTACGTCGGCGGCCAAAATACCATGACTCTTCTCTCAACAGGTAATGTTGGGATTGGAACGACGGCTCCCGCTGTAGAACTTGACGTCAACACCGGAACCATCAACGCCGCCAGCATTTGTGATGAAAACAACGCCAACTGTTTGGATCTTTCGGCTGGTGTTGGGAGCGGCGATCTAACCAACGGTGGAAACAGCGGTGCTGTTGTTGTTGGATCTAATGACAGCTCGCTCTCTCTTGAGTCCAACGGAACGACTAAGTTTACTCTTGATGCTGCCAATTTTTATGGATCCGATGCCGACAGTCCCTCACTCAAAGTCGACGGTGGTGGATCAGCTTCCAGTCCCGCCTATCGATTCACTTCGGACATTGACACCGGGATGTTTCGTGCCGCTGATAATGAACTGGGACTTTCAACTGCGGGTAGCGAGCGACTCCGAATCAACGACTCGGGAAATGTCGGGATTGGAACGACTTCTCCTGATTCTAGTCTTGAAATTTCAGATAGCTTCAACG
>CAYGNH010000023.1:0-20267 GCA_964351315.1 uncultured Pseudobdellovibrionaceae bacterium | reverse complement strand
TTCCTTGCATAATATAGATAGACCCCGAAGCGAATATGCAACCTGAGGAACAACTTTGTCGAGCGTTTGGAAACATGCCCTAAAAACATTTCTCGAAAATAAAGACGAGACCGAACTACGAAGCCATCTAAGAAAAGAATGGATCGACATCTACCCCGAAGAAAAATCGGAAATATACAATTTTTTATACCGATCCCAACAGCATAAACTTTTCATGTACTTGTTTGCTGTCGATTTACAAAGCCAAATAGTTGACCTCCCATGGATCAAAACTTTGACCCTGCTTTCTAAATCTAAAATCTCTATTGACGAGAAAATTTTCGATGAATTGATCGGAAATCTAAAAAAACAAAAACTGCTGTCTGGAACTCCCACCTCTGTAACAGAACTAATTTCCGATTTAAAGACAAAGGACCGACAGCGCTTTTTACAGAAAATGCTTCGCACAAAACAAGAACTCATTGCGTCGGCCAGAATTGCTCAATCGGAACGTCTCCACGAAAAGCATGTCTTTTACATTAACGAGCTCAAAAAAATCTCTCCTAACGAATTTAATGTTTCCAGTTTGATCACCGATCGAGAAAAAGAGCGGGCAAAAAAAATACTCTCTAAAAGCTCGAAGAAGCGAGCCCGCCACCAAAATCAACAAGCGTCACCGGTCAGCCTAGAGGAAAAGGCTCTTCTCGAACAAATTTCAGTGCAGGCAGAAGGCTTCTTAAACACGAAAAATGTTAAACCCAGCGATCTGGCCTTTTTATTCAGAAGTATGGGAGAGTACACAAAGGCTATCGACTTTATCTACCAAACTGAGGAAGAAGAAAAAAAAGACTGGCAACTTCTGGACTACTTGTTCTCTGGAAAACAGTTCGTGTCTCTTCTTGATCATTGTCAAAAATTAAAATCCAAATACGCCGAGTATCCAGATGCTCTGTTCTCTGTGTCTTACGCTGAGTCGGTGGCTTTTTGGGAACTGGGAGAAAAAGACAAAGCCATTTTTCTGATGAGCCAAATCGCTTCGATGCGACCGGACTTTAAGTCGGCCACAGAAACACTCGCCCAATGGAAAGAGGACGGCTTTGAGTAAACGCAAAATATTCTTCTATTCACTTCTGTTTACGTTGGGCTGTGGCTTGATTTACCTCTATGTTTGGGAAAAACCCAAGCTTGAGAAATTTATCGAAGACACCGCCGAGTCCTACGCGAAGGATCACCTCCCCTTCCCAATTGATTTTGAAAGTGTCAAAATCTCAATTATCCCACTACAATTGGAGGCCTATAATGCACGGGTGACCGAGATCGGAAAACTGAATAATATCTCTGATCCAGTAAAATTTAACAAACTACCAAAAATCGAAAAAATAACTTTACGACCAAGTCTGCTCGATATTCTGATCGGAAAATATTGGTTCAGCCGACTCAGTATTGAGGGGTCCGAAATTGATATCGACATTAAAAAGTCCGAAACTTCTAAAAATAACTCTGACCTTAATTTAAAATTTGATTTGGATAAGATTCTTAAAAAATTAATACTCTCTCAACTTCTTGTCAAAAATATCAAATTAAACCTCAATTACGGTGACGACTTTAGAGTCACAACCGATGATCTATTCATTAAAGCTTACAACGAGAAAAGCAGTCTGATTTTAACCGTCAAGGACCCCAATCTGGGTATTAAAACTATCAAAGATGGAGATTTCCTCAATATTCTAACCGACTTCCAGGTTATGGTGACTCGGAACACAATTTCTGTATCAAAAATCAAATTGGTTAAAGACACTTCTTTTTTCTTGGCTTCAGGAAATATTCTTTACCGAAACAGTCCTGACAACATCACAGAAATGAATGTGAACACTCGAATAAACACAAGTTTTGAAGACCTTGCCAAATGGAGTAATGTTGTTCACAAGAATACTTACTTTGAAAAACTAAAAGGAAAAATAAAAACCGATATTAATTTCCAGCAAAAAAGTAAGGCCAAAGGGATATCCACAATTATTGATGGTGAGTTTAACGAGATTCAAATGGGCAAGCTAAAACTTGGAAACTTCACCGTTCTTGCTAAAGCTCCGTCGAAAAACCAGGTGATGATTGAAGAAATCAAAGCTCAACTTGTTGGTAACAATCAATTAATACTGTCTGAGGTAAAAATCAATGTCGGTGACAAAACAGACATATCGGCTAATCTCAACATTGACAATGCTCAACTGCATAGCTTTTTGCGAGACTCGGGAATTGCCGACATTCCTGTCTGGCTTAAAGTAGATGGACAGATGAAGTGCTCAGGAGTTTATGAAAAAACTCTAAAGATTGACTGTCCTGGTGCCTTGACGGTGAAAGACTTAAGGATCAAAACTAAGGGGCGAGATAAAACCATCGTCGCTGCCAAAAAAATTGACGTGGCCGGCAGCATGACGGTGACTGACAGTAATATCTCTTACAAAGCCAAGGCGAAATTGGGGAAAACCACCGGTGAGTCGACTGGAGTCATCGACTTTGAAAAAGGCTTTGATATTAAATATAAAAGTGATCTGCTGGACCTTTCTGAAGTTGGTCCGATCGCGGACTTGAAGTTTCTTGGCATAGCGAAAACCCAGGGCTCTACTTCGGGCAATAGCAATGCCGCCGTCTTTGCCATGGACATCGAGGCTGAAAACTTTGAATTTGAAAACTACTTTTTTGGCTCGCTTAAAACCAACCTAAAATACAAATCGGGAAGCCTATACTTTGATCCCATCGAGGGAAGTATCGAATCCACTCGCTACAAAGGCAATCTTCAGGTCAATTTGATAAACGAAAAGATTCTTGGAGATATTCAATTACCATTTTTCAGAATGACTGATATTCAGAGTGCAATTGTTAAAAAGGTGGATCTACAAGAACGCTTTTTAGGATCAGGATCGGGTCGCATCCTACTGAATACCCCCTTCGACATCGCGCAGTTGAATTTTTCCTTGGACGCAAGACTTTTCAAAGGACAAGCCTTTGGCGAAGATTACAATGAAGCTCGCATCAAGGCCGAGGCTGTCGATGGTATTATAATCATTCAAGAGGGTAAACTGCAGAAGGAGACAACCGAATTTCTTGTCCGAGGAACAATCGACACCGAACTGGAAAGCAAGCTGTCTTTTGTCGTTAACCAGGGTTTTCTACAACTGTCTTCGCGGATTAAAGACTACAACATTCCGATCTCTGGAGAATTCTCAGCTCAAGGAGAGATCTTTGGCCCACTGGCCAGCCCGACCATTAAGACATCGGCCAATATCAAAAGCTTAATTTTCAACAAGAAAAAGTACGACGACGCTATCTTCAGTTACGACAACTCAAACCGACAAACAAACCTTCAATTTAATATCCCAAAAAATCTTGAGCTTTTAGTTCTATTGCCCGAATCCAATCTTGAATCTGTTTTTGTCAATCTCAATGCCAATGAATTTGATGTGGCACCAATTTTGGGATTCGCCGTATCCGAGGAAGCCACTCGAAGCTATATGATTCACACCTCAGGAGAACTGTCTGGAAAATTTGACACCAAAGAATTTTGGAATTCTGAATTTTCATCAACCATTAGAAATGTGAAATTTGAATACAAATCGAACAAAATGGAAACCACAATCCCCACCAACATAGAACTTAAGAACGGGCAATTGTTTCTGAACGAAATCAGTTTTATAGGCAATCGCCAACACATCAAAGTCAACCAAGCTTATACGGAAAAATTCCGCACAAAATTTATCATCAATTCCCGGATCAATATTGCTTTCTTTAAGATATTTGCTCCTTTTATCGAGAAAGTCGACGGTTACAGTACACTTCGTCTTGAGCTGTCTTTAAACCATCACGACTTCAAACTGATTGGATCAAGCTACACAACGGACAGCTTCCTAAAGTTTCCAGGCTTCCCCCACGCTTTTGAAAACCTGAGCGCAGATGTCCTTTTCAATCAAAATCGAGTCCTGATTAACTCAATTTCTGGAGAACTTGCTGGGGGAAAAGTTATCGGCAGTGGTGAAGTGAAGTTTCCTGGTGGCAAAAACTTTGATTTATTCATCAACACCAGCATGGAAAATGTCACCATGAACTTTCCTGCTGGCTTTCGCACCACAGGCAATGGGAATATTAGCCTTTCTGGCAGTCAACCGCCTTTCCTACTGGCTGGTGAGTACAATGTCTTCGAAGGACTTATTGATAGTAATTTTGATCAAGGTGGATCAAGCGAGAATACCGACCTGCTCCAAGAACTGTTGGCTAAAGAAATCACTTCACCTCTAATTATAAATTTAGATATTTCGACGAAAAACCCCGTGGAAATTCGAAACAACCTAGTTGAAGGCTACATACTGGGTGATATCAAAGTTTACGACAAAATTAATGGGCCACGAATCAAAGGGGAAGCCCATTTTGATGAAAATGCCGTGATTCGCTTTCGTGATCAAGAGTTTGAAGTCACCTCCTCCAGTTTTCTTTTCGAAGGAGAGAACCCCATCAACCCTAAATTATCTCTGCGCTCACAAACTCGGATGAATGGGTATGATATCGAATTGTTCTTGCAAGGCCGAGCCTCCAAACCCATTTTATCCTGGTCGAGTCAACCTCCCCTTCCCGAGTCTCAAATTGTTTCAATGCTAGCTCTTGGAACTTTGCCTGATCAGTTTGATCAAACCAACAACGCCTCCGGAAACGGCGACACCCAGGGCTTCGAAGTCGGCACTTCTCTTCTTAGTAATAATCCTCTCGGAAAAGAACTGAAAGAGCGCTACGACGTGGATGTCCAGTTTTCATCATCTTTCGACGATCAAAACAATGCCGCCGTTCCAAAAGTCACTTTGCGCCGAAAAGTCTCAAAAAAGCTTCAGGTTTCAGTGTCAGCAACCACTGGTAACACCAATCAGCAAGAAGGACGCGTCACCTACGAACTCAACAATGATATTTCGACAATTTTTAGAATCGCCAATCAACCCGATGACGGCACCAATAACAATACGAATAACCAAAACAATGTTCGTCAGTCCAACCCCTTCGGAGTGGATTTAGAATACCGAGTGGAGTTCGACTGATGAAGGGCTTCAAAATCTTACTTTTATCATTGCTCTTCCTTGCAACTCCGCCAGTTCTTGGCCAGTATCAGTTGTCGGATTCGGGCATTGAAATCATTGAAACTCTAACCAAAACCTACAAGGGAAAAAATCTTTCTCTTGCAGAATTAGATCAAATCGTTCGTGAAATTTCTCAAGACGGCCTCTTTCAAGTGGTCTATGTCGAAGAACTGTCGGGTGGGCAAGTTGTGATTCGCGCTCAACAATCTGTAAAGATTAAAGATATTCAGATTGCAGGCAACACCTCTTACAACAAACAAGAACTGATGGAGATCATGGGGATTGAAGAAGGCCAAGTTCTTAGTAACCTGGAAATCATTCAAGCCATCGACAAAGTCGAAAAAGTCTACCAAGGCTCCGGCTTTTACAACTTCAAACTAGACTATACAAAAACCATCGCTGATGGAGGAATGACTTTAAAGATCAACATCAATGAGTCAGATTATTGTCTAATTGAGGATATTCAGATTTTTTCCAAAAACGAATACCTCAACAAACGCATCAAAGAATTACTACCCCAATTTATGAATAGCAACTACCAAAAAGAGTCAGCTTCAATCATCGAAAAGAAATTGAACGAGCTCCTCCTAGAAAACCGCTTTTTGACCGCAAAAATTCAAAATACTGCGACTATCTTTAACCCTGACAAAACGCGAGTAAAACTAAAATTCACGATTAGCAATGCTGTCCAGTATGAGTTTGTGTTTCACGGCAACGAGTTTTTCTCCCATTTCGATCTAATTAAAGAAAGTGAAGTTGGCAGCAAATTTCTTTACCTAAGCGACTCTAGTTCTGAAATCGAAGAATCCATCACCGATTTGTATTTAAAAAATGGCTTCCCGAAAGTTGAAATAAAAAGCTCCGAGCGTTACTTTGAAGATTCCAAAAAGCGAGTTTTTGTATTTCGGGTTCACGAAGGGCCAAGAATTCGGATCGGCTCTGTCGAAGTGGTTGGAAAGATTTCTAGAGAGAAGTCTTTTTATGTCAGTCTTTTCAATGAGTACCTGGCCAAAGAGGCCCACTCGGTTTTCTATGTCAAAAAAGACGTTGAAAATGCCGCCGAAGAAATGGTTACACACCTTAAGCGCCAAGGGCACTTGATGGCTGAGCTTCTTTCAGTCAACACTGATATCTCCGAGAAAGATCGCGCCATCGTCACTGTGCAAATTGATGAAGGGATCTTAACCTATGTTCGACAAATTCTTTTTAGAGGTTCAAAATCGTACAGTAATATTGAGCTGAAAGAGGAAGTGGGTATTGAGGCTAACAAACCTCTCAATATTACCGAAGTTGAAGAAAGTTTTGACCTTTTAGAAAGCTTTTACCGCAAAAAAGGGTTCCTGGAATTTAAGGTTAAGAACCGAAATGCAACCGTAATCCAATACAAAAAAGGTCAGCCTTATGCCGACTTAGTCTACCAGGTTAGTGAAGGCCCAAAGATCCGAGTTCAATCCATTCGAATCAGTGGTGCTAAAAAGACTAAAGAGTATGTCATTTACCGTGAACTGGATTTCAAAGAAGGAGACCTCCTGACTCTGGAACGCCTGACCAATTCTCTGGATCGCTTAGAGAAAACAGGTCTGTTTGGAAAAGTGAATATCCGGTCACTAGAGCAAGGCAGTGCAAAAGCTGACCGCACCATCGTCGTTGAAATAGAAGAAAGAAAGCCAGGGCTTTTTTCCTTCGGGGTTGGTATCCTTAATGAAGGTCGTTTAGCGGGTCGTGGATACGTCGGTGCTCTTTACAACAACCTTTGGGGAAAATCTCGAGGAATCAGTGCCCGTGTGGATTTGCGCTATGAAGACCAGGTCTACTATCCGCAAAATCGAATCGCCCTAACCTACTATGAACCCTATCTCACTAAAGAAAGATTGAGAGGTCGAGTTTCTTTGGTTCGCGAACAGAGTCTTCTCTCTCTACTTTCGGGTGCACCGATTATCAGTTCAACCAACGAGCTTCGACTTTCCACAGAGAAGGAATTTAGTAAACATTTACGATTAACTTACAATGCTTGGAGCTTCGTCAATCAAGAGTCCTTTTTCGCCAGTGATAGTGACCAACGTTCAGATCAGGTGAGAGTTCAGAACATTGCCACCACCGGCCCGAGCATCGAATTCGACTATCGAAACGATCAGTTCTTACCCACAAAGGGGAGCTACACTCGTTTTGATGTGGAATATGCCGATCCTCTGATCGGAAGCTCTCGCGACAACCCAAATGAATCCGGGGTGCAAACCAGTCCAGTGTCAAATCTTGATGTTCCAGCCGATACTCGACGCGAGATCAATTACTATCGTGCAACTTTTTCAACCACTCGGTATACGCCACTTACCAAGAGTAAACGCTGGGTTTGGGTAAACTCTCTTCGAGGTGGTTATCTAAAAAACGTCAGTTCTCGTGAAGATTCAGGAGTGCCACAGGTGCGGTCGTTTTTTCTGGGTGGAAGCTCCACCATTCGAGGCTTTTCCGTAGGGGCAACCGAGACAGTTCCGGGCCAACGAGAGCTCTGCGTGAAACAAAATCTAATTAGCGCCGACCAAGGGACAAATCTATGTCGATTCGATGATATCTTTGT
The DNA here is from genome assembly GCA_964351315.1 of uncultured Pseudobdellovibrionaceae bacterium. GTDB lineage: Bacteria > Bdellovibrionota > Bdellovibrionia > Bdellovibrionales > JAGQZY01 > JAGQZY01. The sequence continues at coordinate 12,599 of CAYGNH010000023.1, read as the reverse complement.
TCGTGATGATTCAGCCTTTATTCTATTTAAATCTGAAATTCGATTCCCAATCTCTGGCTCCTTTGGTGGAGCGATTTTTTATGATGGTGGCGCCGTGGTTTTAGGAGAATTTAGCCTTGAAGATCCTTATCGTGACTCTATTGGATTTGGATTCACTTACGATACACCGGTGGGATCTTTCGTCGTTGGAATGGGCTACAAATTAGATCGAAAGACCAAGAGTACCTATTACGACAACGAGTCCGAGATTGCATTCCACTTGTCTATCGGAACCTTTTAAGTTCTTTCCATCAAAGCCATATAAAATCCGTCATAGCCAGCTCGTGTTGGATACAAATGTCGCTGTTTTAAAAGGCGAAAGTGAGTATTGTTCTGCAAAAATTTTTGCACTTGCTGCTCATTTTCTGACGGTAAAATACTACAGGTTGAATACAGCATCAGTCCCCCTTCTTTCACCATCACCGAGTAATCTTGCAAAAGAGTTTTCTGTAACTCAATGACCTCTAGGATCGACTTCTCACTCAACTTCCACTTGGTGTCGGGGTTACGCCTTAGAACACCCAAACCGGAGCAGGGAACATCCAGCAAAAGACGATCAGCCGTTTCTTTTAAACGTTTGATGGTTTTTGATCCATCAATCACTTTCATTTCAATATTGGAGTAAGTGTTGCGACGGGCTCGCAACTTGAGTTGACTCAACTTCCACTGATGGATATCCAGACTGATTATTTTGCCTCGATTCTGCATGAGGTCGGCGATGTGAAGAGTTTTACCACCGGCGCCGGCACATGCATCAATCACTCGCAGTCCGGGTTCAATTTTCAAGTAAGGGGCCACTTGCTGACTGGACCCATCTTGCACTTCAAAAAGTCCTTTCTTAAAAAGTTCGGTTCGAAACACATTGACTCGCAGGGGAATGATCACACCCGATTCCGTCCCCAAAAGGGGCTGCCCCTGAATATCAATTCTTTGCAGCTCTTGAATTAACTTTTCGCGAGTGACTTTCTGGGTGTTGACCCGCAGAACCAAATCATTGGTTTCGTTGAAATAGGGAGCCAACTGCGACCAATCTGGTCCGAGCTCTTCTCCGATCCTTCGGTACAACCATTTTGGAAAAGCCTGCTGAACCGCCGAATCGGTAATGGCTTGTTCGGCTTTTTCAAATAAAGAATAATCCACATTTTCAAATTCAGGAAATTCGGGGATCGGCAGGCCCCGTCGCCACAAACTCACACTGAGATAGTCCAAACCAGGGCGTGTCGGTTTTCGGTCCAACAGAGCCCAATCCTTCGACCACCAACGAACACAGTCGTAGACGGTCTCGGCAAAAAAACGCCGATCACGGCCGCCCCATTTTTTGTTATTTCGTAGATAGAATTCGATGCATTTATCGGCATAACGATCTTCATAGAAAATAGCCCCAAGGGCTTCAACGCAACTCTGTAATAAATGTCTATGATATTTCAAAACGTGTATGCCACTCCTGAGGAAACGAACCAACCAACAAACTGTCCGTCACTTAGCACATGGACGTGGTTTTTAACACCACTTTGTACAAAATACTGACTATGAATCTGGTTGAGGCGTAGGCCCAGGTAGGCTTTGTAATCAAAGGCAAAATCCGACTCGTTTTCTTTTTGTTTCAAAAAGTACCCCGGCCCCGCCGCCACCCCCAAATAAACCGGGAAGCTCAGGCGCCGAGGGAAGGTGAGGCTAAAAAGCATGGAAACTTTCGTCAGCTCATCATCACCAGTGGCAAACTTTTGCATTTCCAAATGAAAACCCTGACCGAAAATGCCAGTCCCCGCTTTTTGGTAGAAAACCTCGACATTCCAACCGGGTATGGACTCTTCGCCCGCCCAATTGTAGGACTTGGAATTGATCAAACTCCCAACCGCCACGGCAAGGATTTGATCTCCCTGAAGATTGAAACTTTGAGAGGCCGGCACCCGTGTCTTTACCTGCCGCTTGGCGTCCCCAGTGAAGTACTTGAGGGCCGCAGTCTTTCCAGTTTCCGCCCCCATGCCCAAAGAGGGCTTGATGCTTAAAATAAGAGTCAACAGGATGCAGAGTTTCAACATCCTTCTATTTTAGATCCCCCAGCAACGATTTGACAGCAAGGTCAGTCAATCAAGGCCCTTAGGCGTGGTCGGCGGTGGTCTAAGACTTGACCAAACTCGACGAATCTCATACTTTTGTCTTGATGAAATGTCCCCACTGCCACTCATTGAACACAAAGGTTTTAGACACCCGCAGCCAAAAAGAGGGTGAGTCCACTCGCCGTCGCCGCGAATGCGAAAAATGCGCCGCCCGTTTCACGACGGTGGAGACCATTGTCATCAGCCTGCCAATGGTAATCAAAAAAGATGGGCGACGCGAACCCTTCTCGCCAGAAAAGCTTTTAGGGGGGATCAAAGCCGCTTGCCAAAAAAGACCCATCAGTTCATCGAAGATCGAACAGATGGTCGAAAAAGTAACCTCTTGGGTGGTTGAACACGCCGACAAGGAAATGAGCACCGATATGATTGGACACTTTGTGATGGAAGAGCTGAAAAAAGTGGACGAGGTGGCCTATGTTCGGTTTGCCAGTGTCTACAAAACTTTTAAAGATGTTTCAGAGTTTTTGGCCAATCTTTCGGACCCCGAATTTCCAGATAAAGATTTAAGACTATGAAGGCTCTCCGCACCGCTAGAGAGGCGGCCCTCCAAGTTTTGTTTCAACAAAGCTTTCAGCAAGGCAGTACTGCAGAAGAGCTTTTTAACGCTTTTGCTGACAATTTTTCTTTCGATGGAGACACTCGGGACTACGCTTTGTACCTTGTCCAAGGCGTGATCGACAACGAATCCACATTAAATACCAAAATTGAAGAATTCAGTGAAAATTGGAAATTGGACCGCATCGCCATGATCGACAAGATTCTTCTACAAATGGCGATTTTTGAACTTTGCATTTCTAAAGAGACTCCTACCCCACCCAAAATTTGCATGACTGATATTTTAGACCTCTCTAAAAAATACAGCTCTTCCGAATCAAAAAGCTTTATCAATGGAATCCTTGATCGCGTTTACCACCAGGAAATCTCTTAGCAACCATGGATGACTCCGAAGAAAACAAAGCCTTTATTTACATTGTTTCTGACGGAACGGGTGAAACTGCGGCGATCATGACTCGCGCTGCCGTTGTTCACTACTCGAAATTTGATTTCCATATTTTGCGAAATAAAAACGTTCGCACCGAATCCCAGGTCGACAATGTGATCAACGAAGCCTTCAAACGTGGCGCCATGATCGTTCACACCGTGGTCACCCCTAGTTTGCGAGATTATTTAGAGGAAAAAGCGGCAGAAAAAAACCTTTTACAAGTCGATCTACTAGGACCTTTGTTACGCAATCTGGACGACTTCTTACATGTTGAAAACAAAGACCGAGAAGCTGGCAAATTACGGGAAGTGGATCAAAATTATTTTCGCCGGGTTGAGGCCATTGAGTTTTCTGTCAAACATGATGATGGCAAGGTCTCCAATGATTTAGACAAAGCCGATATCATCCTGGTTGGTATCAGTCGAACCAGCAAAACCCCCCTCAGTCTTTTTTTGGGCTACAAAGGTTGGCGCGTGGCCAACATTCCTCTGGTCAAAGGAACGCCTTTGCCCGAGCAGCTATTTGAGATTGATCAGAGAAAAATAGTCGGGCTCACTATTGCCCCCAGCTCTCTGCATAAAATTCGGAAAAATCGACTCGAAAAATTTGGCCAAGACCCGGGTAGCAGCTACGCCCGCCTAGATCACATCTACGAAGAGATCGAATATGCCAAAGGCATCTTTCAAAAATACAAACGTTGGCCGGTTTTGGATGTCACCGATCGAGCCTTAGAGGAAACCGCCTCTGAAATCACTCGCATCGTTTGCCAGCGCATGGGAATCAAAAACAAGAATTATGTTTTCTAGTTTTTATCGATTTTGAATTTGCTGTAAAAGGGCGCGGTAGAACACATCAAACACCCGAGCTTGATCGGGGCCACAGTCTTTCTTCGAATAAAACTGCACATTCATTGGGTATTGAAAATCGACAATAGGCACTGAGGACATGCGCCCCGTTCTGACATGTTTACGAATACTGTGCGCCGGTAAAAATCCCCAACCGAGGCCCGATTCAATCACTCGCTTGATGGTTCCGACGTTGGTGGTTTCGAACACCGGCATCACACTTGGGTCAACTCCAGTCATCTGACTGCTTAATGCGGCCTGAAAACTGGGGAATTTTTCGGAAAGACGGACCACTGGTTGGCTATTGATTTCGCTCAACTTGATATCGTTCGGTATGGATGAGTCTTTGCTGGTTCCCACAAGCCACATTTCGTCTTTCATCAAAAGTTTTTTATCAGCGTTTTCTAAAGGAACCTGGTACTCGGCGAGCGCATCTGGAATGATGATCACATCCAGCTGATCTTTTTTAAACTGGTCGATTAAGGTTAAACCATCTTCGTAATTCAGTTTGATATTCAATTTTGAATTGTGTTTTAAAAACAAACCCACTACCGGGCTGATGATATAAAGCCCCAGAGAATTTAAAGTTCCAATCCGCAAAGTGCCTTGGATGGCTTCTCCGATGGTTTGAATCGCCACCTGGGCCTGTTGGTTCAGAGCAATAATTCGCTTAGCATAATCATATAGAATTTGCCCTTGGGCCGTGGACTTGGCCTGTCTAGAACCACGCACTAAAAGCTCCACATTGAGCTCTTCTTCTAAATTGCGGATTTGTTGGCTGACAGCCGGCTGGGTCAGAAACAGTTTTTCGGCCGCAGCCGTCATGCTGCCTTCACTTAAAACAGTACAGAATGTGGTCAATTGTTGAAAGTTCATGGCCCAGCCTACCAATCTTTTCAAGAACTTACAACATTATAAGAAATGCTTATAGCAACTCATAAAAAAGAAAACTTTACATAGTTTCTGGACCATGGTCTTGTGGGCCCAGTCTTGGGGAGAAGACTAAAATTTTTCGGGGGGGATAAGTGAATAAATTCACTTTTTTATTAGTCGTTTTAGGAATTTGCGGCCTCGCGACCGGTTGCAGTAAGCCGCAGTCCATGGTCGCACCATCAAACCAACAAGAAGCTCAATCACGTTTTATCGTCCAGGGTTCTGAAGCCCAAACCGCGGCCGTGATTGCCGCCAGTTCTGGCTACCGAGTGATCAGTGCCAAACACAACGTTTACGAAGTCTCTGGGCTTGATTACTACCAAATCAAACAGATCGCCCCCAGCGTCAACGCCGAACAAAATCAGTTTTTCAAAGCCTATGACAATCATTTGGATCACGGCCCTTATGAAAGTTTTTTGATGCAGGCCGAAACCAACGACGAAAACGAAACTCCGGACTTAGAAGAGCCGGCACCGGTGAATTCAAGTATTCAGACTGTGCCACCCGCTCTACAAGGCTGTGACCTTGCAGCCGTCGCCCAACCTGTGCCTAAACTGACCGTACTTAACGATGTTTTACAAACCTCACCCACCATGAATTTGGGTGAAACAGTCATCTTCAGTGACGATGACACTCAACCTATTGATCCCGCTTCGGAGCAAGAGGTGACTTTCCAATGGGACGTCATTGCCCCTCCAGGATCCGAAACCCCTCAGGGGCTTCGCACCGGCAAAACTTTGGAACTGACTGTTGATATGGTCGGATTGTACCAAGTCATTTTCGTGGCCAAAGATCCTTCCAACGCCTGCGCCGTTGTCCCGGCTCGTTTTATGGTGACTCACAACCCTGAAATTGAGTTTGCCAAAGAAGGTGACTCAATGCCAATGGCCAACTTGGACGCCTTTACCCATCTTGAACGAATGAACGTGCAAAATGCTTGGCAGAAAGCCACCGGCAAAGGCATCAAAATTGCCATTCTGGATTCGGGCGTTCACTACAATCACCCAGGCATCAAATTCAACTTGCAGGTGAATGAAAACGAGCAAGTCGGACGATCGGAAGCCGACGATGATGGCAATGGTTTTGACGACGATATTCTAGGTTGGGATTTTATCAATAACGATAACAAGCCTTTTGATGACCAAGGCCACGGCTCTCACGTCTCCGGACTGGCGGCTTCACATATCCATGGCGTCGCAAAAGGTGCCAAAATTATTCCAATAAAAGTTCTTAGTGCTAGCGGTGGTGGTGATGTGGCATCGGTCATTGCCGGTGTTTACTACGCGGTCGACAATGGAGCCGACGTGATCAATGCCTCTTTGGGAGGTATTCAAACCCAAGCTCAAGCTTTTGAAGAAGCCTTATTGCACGCCCATCAAAATGGCGTGGTTTTTGTCAGCGCATCTGGCAACTCAACTTTGGATTTGAGCTTGCCTGGCAATGATATCTATCCAGGCGAGTTGGATGTACCCAATATCATCAACGTGGCAGCAGTGGGAGCCACTCCATTGTTGGCAAATTATTCTAACTTCGGGAAAATGGAAGTCGATGTCGCGGCTCCTGGTGGCGACCAAACGGAACCCATGTACTCTTTAGCCACGTTGAATCCTCGCGACATTCAATTTATCGGCCAGGGTGGAACTTCTATGGCAGCTCCAGTTGTGGCCGGAGTGGTTGCACTGATGCTCGAGACTAACCCTTCACTGACACCTGAAGAAATCAGAAAAATCATGATGGTCAGTGGGCAGGTTCATCCGGAATTGGTCGAGGTGGTCGGTTCGGGCCGTATTCTTAGCGCCCTTGAGGCTGTTGCAAATGCACAACCGGCCAACGATCAAATCGCTGGCGTACAATAATTTTAAATTAATTGAGGGGGAGAGGGAGACTAGGGATGGTCTTCCACCATTTGTCTCAATCTGAGGCGTTTAATAAGAAAATGAGACTCTCCCTAGACCTTTCGCCGGATTGTCATTACCGTTGATTGGGAATTTTGATAGTCTAAACACATGGTTACATCAAAAATTTGCCCATCGTTTTTTTACCTTACAATCTTTCTGTTTGTGTCCTTAGGGTTTCAGTCTGAAACACAGGCTAAGGTTTTTCGAAACTCCTATGTCAGTTTCAAACTTCCCGACAAATGGGACTGTTATTTAGAAAACACGGCCTGGATTTGTCGCTACGCCATTTCTAAAAAGTGCCTAGGCAAGGGGTCGAACAGTCAAAGCTGCCAAGACCAACGCAAGAAAACTCGAGAAGCCATTATTATTTTGGCAGCCAAAGAAAAAGGCCCGAAAGATTCTTTTAAAGAGTACTACAATCATCTAAAAACTCCGCGCCCGATCGTGACCAAAGAAGGCAAGCGCTCGAAGTCTAAAATCATCCACGCCAAAGCCATCAATATTGAAAAGCAACGCTGGGTGGATGGAATGCATTTGGGAAGCGAAATCCCCCACTATTACACGCGCTATGTGGCAACCTTAAAAGGCAACATCGCGGTTCTGGTCACCTTCAGTGCCCATAAACTTTACTACACCAAGTACAGTGCCGAGTTTTTCAACGCCATTAAATCGTTGCGCGTCCTTGCTACCAAGGCCGAAATGGTAAGAAAACCCGAGCTGGGAAGTGGCAAAGGAACCCTGGGAGCCAACATTGGCACCCACTTGGATGTGGCGATTGACGAGGCTGGGGACGGCTGGGACGTGGCCGACCAAGGTGGTGGGTCGACCACCGACATTTTTTTGATGGGTGGCGCTATCTTGCTGGCACTGGCTGGACTGTTTGTCTGGTTTAAAGGTCGTCGATAAAACAAATGCTTATGTGCACGAGTTTGTTTTTTTTATTTTTACTAACCCCACAGGTAGGGCAAACCAAAGCCTTTCACAATTCCTACCTCGAGTTTGAGCTCCCGGACCAATGGGACTGCAAAATGCGCAAAAAAGCCTATTTGTGTCGACACCGGGTTTCTAAAATCTGTCGAGCCGATGGCACCAGTGCTGAGTGTAAACAACAAATTAAAAAATCCCGAGAAGCCATCATCGTCATGAGCGCAAAAGAAAAAAGCAGCGTGGACTCTCTTGCAGAATTTCAAAAACACTTTGGTGAGTCTCGCAAACTGGATGCCACTGGTGGCACCACCCAATCTAAAGTTGTTCATAATAAAGTCGTCGCTATTGAAAAACAAAAATGGGTGGATGGAATGCACCTGGGTAGCGAGCTTCCCCACTACTACACTCGCTATCTTTCAACGATCAAAGGCGATGTTGCCGTTCTGGTTTCTTTTTCGGCTCACAAGCTTTTCTACACCAACTACTCGAACCAATTTTTTAAAGGGATAAAAAGTCTAAAGGTCACGGCGGCACAGCTATCAAAGGTCAACAGCCAAGAGCTGGGCTCCAAAATCCTGTCTCGGCCAATTGACATCCCTGACGAACTGTTCGCAACCTCAGCGATTCCTGAGGACTCTGAAAACAGTGGGTTTTCCACACTGTTATTTTTACTCAGTTTGGGCTTAGCGGGCGCAGGCCTTTACCTGTGGTTTCGACGCAAAAAAGTCTCTTGAAATCCTTCGAAATTATGAGAAAAAGTCGACTTCAAGGGAGGGGGAATTCCTTTGCGACATTTTGTGTTTTTTTGTCTTTTGCTGATCAGTTTATCCACCGAGGCGGCCATTTATGGGATCGATCATCGACGAGATATCTCGAGCACTGGCGCCGTTTGGCGACAGGCCGCCCAGGCCGTGGCTGTGGTTCTCCCCAGCCTTTACTTGATGGAACTGGACGAAAACCACTACTTTCATGACGAGTACGATCAACGCCCGTATGGGGAAACCGTAGGTCTTTGTAAAGACGAAAAATTCGTCGACCAAAAATCTTTTGGTCATTGCACCGCTTTTTTAATTCACCCCAATATCGTTGTTTCGGCCGGCCACTGCATGCTTCCAACCGGCTCCGTCGAAAACCAAGCCCATAGTTACTGCGAGAATTTTTCCTTCTGGTTTGGCTACAATGATCTAACAAGACCGATTCACGCACTTGGTGCCATCATTCCTAAAAAAGATGTGGCTCATTGCAAAAGAGTGATCTATGCCGAGAACAATCAGAAAACCGAACCCGAAGACAACCCCATCGATTTTGCGATCTACGAACTGGACAAGCCTGTCACCCATATTCAGCCCCTAAACGTATCCTTAAAGGAACTCCGGCGGGGACAAACCGTGGCCACCATTGGTCATCCACAGGGGTTGCCGGCAAAGTACTCTGGACTCAGTCGCCTTTTACAAAATTACGATACCACACTTTCGGCTTTTATGGATACTCTATCTGGAAACTCTGGAGGCCCGGCCTTTAATTCAAAAGGCGATGTCGTAGGAATCTTAATTAGTGGCCATCAACATGACACCTATAAGGATAAAAAAGAAAGGTGCCATCGACTCAACCGCTGTAGTGACAATGGAAAAAACTGTGACGTCGACACCGAACTGGAAAACTCCAACCTACTTATGAAAACCCAAATATGGTGGCCGGTTGTCGAAACGTTCCTGACCCAAACCCCATCCGCCTAAAAAGCGACGTCGTTCCTTATCCCGCTATGTTACTGAAGGACGAAGCGAGAGAAGTACACGTCCTTGATAAAACTGCGTTTCAGCTGCTTGTTTAAAGCCACTGTAATTTCATCTTTTAAGAACAGCTTACCTTGGATGGTTTGCAGCTCGGGGAACTGCTTGCCGTTGAGGATGGTAACAATGGTATCTCGGGCATGGGCGCCCATGGACACGACTTCCTCAAAACCATCTTCGTTTAACATCTCCAAGGTGACTTTCACCTGCACGATTCTTTCATCGTCAGTGTCTCCTAGATTTACAGTAAACGGATCAAGAGAATAAGTAACAGGGCGATCGTTAAAAATCTCTTCATTGTAAATGTATTTACGAGCTTCCATTTCTCGCATTTTTTCTGGAGTCAGACCAATGGTTCCCATGTAAGCTAAATAGCCACCAATAACCATACCGATGGCGTTGGTCAAAAGCAGCAAAGTTGGTAAAAACGCCACTACTTTTTTCACTGAAAATGATGGGGCCTTAAAGCTTTTTTCGCCTTTGCCCTCAGGGTCTTTGTTCTTTTTGTCGTCTGCCACTGTACTCTCTCCTTAATCCTTATTCCCTAATAAATTATCGGACTTAGGGACTAAGACTTAAGTGAGATCACAATAAGTCTCAGTTTAGATCACTCTAACCTTACTATTCTTGGCTTCGCGCCTTGGTGACCAAGGCTTTGACAGTTTCGATCAGTTTAGACTTGTCTTAGTCGTTCAATAAAAGTTGTTCAATGCGCTCGAGACGTTTGTTCATCTCGTCATTCTCATGCTTGATTTGTTTCAGCTCATCTTTCAACTGTAGGTTTTCGTCTTGCAATCGCTGAATCTCTTTGCTGTTTTTGTCGCTTGAGTATCGAACACTAGCAATGGCTCGATCTTGTTCAGCTAACTTTCCAAAAACAGATTCTTTTAATTCTTTAATCGCTTCGATGATGTAGCCAATAAAGCCAATGTAGTTAACAGATTTAGAACCCATATCGTCATCGGCAGTGTGCACAACTTCAGGAATCACTTCCTCCACCTGTTGAGCTATCACACCGATTTCCACACGGTTGCTAGGATCGTTTTTCATCACAAATGACACGCCCTCGACGCCAAGAATCTTATCCAAACTGCTTTCAAGCGGCAAGATATCTTTCTTCAAACGACGGTCCGATACGTCGGTCAATGTCCCTGAATACTGGATATCACCGACCACATCAAGCTCTGCAGCCGGAGTCGCGGTTCCAATACCTACATTCCCTGATGAATCAATTCTAAGTCTTTCTGTTCCGGAAGTTGAAAAACCAAGGATGTTGGCCCCCGCTCGATACATCCCCATTTGAACATCACCATTGAAACTGTAAGTTGGGTATGAAACATCTCCTACTGCGGCAGCATTTAAAAAGAATCCACCTGTCCCAGGTCTATAGAAAGCATTTCCATCCAAGGCAACTTCTGAACCACCGGCCCTTAAAGCAATCGCACCACCGTAAGGGGTATAAATTCCGGTATTGGTAGAACCAGTAAAAATTAGACTTGGACTTCCGGAAGACCCAGCTGGAAGCTCAATCGCACCCGTCATAGGAACAGAACCATCGGCCATAAAGTCGCCACCGCCACCAAGAGCCGCCCAACTTAAAACACCCGAACCATTGGTTTGTAGCACCTGTCCTGAAGTCCCATCGGCTGTTGGCAAAGTCCAAATCACATCGGGACCAACAGCCGGAGCTTGAAAGCCAGCGTATCCAGAAGTAGCGCCCAGCATGCGGATGTCGCCATCAACATCGAGTTTTCCTGCAGGAGCTGTTGTTCCAATACCGACGTTACCAGAGCTGTTGATAACTGTTAAAAGAGAGCCAGAATCATTACCTAAAGTAAAATCAACTGTTGGAGCTAACCAAATCATGGACTTATCTCTGAAGTGTGAATATCCAACAGTAGAGTTACCAAACCCAAATGCCGTTCTATCGGAGCCGGCTGAGTTTTGTAGCATGAAGCTTGAATATGCATTGGCGGATGTGTTTTGAAGTCTAATGGAATCTGCATCGGCTCCGGTTCCCGCCACCACGGTTAACGGATGGGTTGGTGATGTTGTTCCAATCCCAACATTCCCAGAAGCGTCGATTCTAAGTGATTCTGTTCCAGCATTGGAGAAAGCTATTTCATCGGCCGCTGGTTGAAAAAGACCTGTATTACTGTCACCATTAAATGTTAAATCAGGGTCTGCGGCGCTGTTCTCGCTAAGTAGTAGCAGTTCACCGCTCATCGGCACAGAACCATCGGCCAAGAAGTCTCCACCGCCGCCCCAGCCCGAGCTGATGTCACGGCAATTGGCACCAGCCTCGTCACAAATCTGTTCGGCGCGGATGATACCTGCGACATCGAGTTCCGAGGCCGGACTGATTGTTCCAATACCAACATTTCCAGTCAGCGAGTCGATGCGAAAAGCATTCAACCAAGTCGATCCGTTCCAATAAGTGAGGCCAAAGTCATTTTGTTCAGCAGCCGTGGTAAAAGCGTCACCACGAGCAAACACTTGCCAACCTTTGTTGGTGGCGGCGGCCCCTAAAAAGTTGCCGTCGGATTGAGAAATCAGTTCCAATTGGGCCACTTGATTGGTTTGTGTTCCAGGGGTTTCGATTGAAATTGCCGAACCGTCATTGGTCGCTTCATAAACACTAATGTTGCGACGTGGGTTGTTGGTACCAATACCAAGGTCGCCACCCGTATCGATTCGAGCTCTTTCAACACCATTGGTTTCAAATACCAAAGCGTTGGTGTCATTGGTCCCGATAGTCATAAGGCCTGCGAACGAATCCCCGTTCTGGGTAATCTTGCTATTCAACTGAGTTTGAATGGCACTGGTGACACCATCCAGGTAATCAAATTCTGTGTTGTCCACGCTTCCAGCACTGATCTTCGTGGCGGCAATCGCGGCTGAAGCATTGATGTCAGCATTCACAATTTCACCATCAAGGATCATCGAGCTCTCAACCGCATTGGCTTGAATGGTCGTGGTTCCATCGTTGGCCATGGCCACATCACCGGTGACGGCCACCTCTTGAGCTTGGCTCGAGCCATCACCCACCCAAACACTGCCGTTGG
>CAYGNH010000022.1:0-24547 GCA_964351315.1 uncultured Pseudobdellovibrionaceae bacterium | reverse complement strand
GCAGCTACGGATCTTCCAACGGAAGTTATGGATCTTCTGGTAAAGGGAACTCTTACGGTGGTAGCAGCTACGGATCTTCCAACGGAAGTTATGGATCTTCTGGTAAAGGGAACTCTTATGGTGGCAGCAGCTACGGATCTTCCAACAACTACGGCAGCAAAAGCTATGGCAACTCTGGAAGTTACGGATCAGGAAATTCTTATGGGAACTCTGGATCATCGAACACAAAAATTGTATTGCGCTCACGCGTAAGAAACGGCAAAGCCAGACGCTCTTTGCGAGTGAAAACGGGTGGTAGAGTATTCGGTTCGGGTGTGCACAGCCGAGTCACTGTTCGCAAGAGTTTCAGAAACGGGCGTCGATCGGGACATCGCCAAGTTCGCAGAAATATGAGAAGAAGAGCGGATCAGCGTGGGCAACAAAGAGTACGTCGCCGAGGAAACCGAAATAGCATTTAATATTAAGTAGCCCGAAGCGGGCTTGTGAATTTATCAATCCCGACTCGGTTCTCGTGTCGGGATTTTTTTTGGCTTCGAACTTCGAGTTTTCATCCCCTGGGGGCTGCCCTGCCGGATTTTTAGTCTAGAAGATTTAGCCGCGCTTCACCTAAGGGCTTATTCGATTAAGAAAAGCATTCCATGTCTTGGTCTCTTACTTGGAGGCCATCTTCTTTGAGGGGGCTAGTTCAAGAACGGCGCGAGTCATAATTTCGACTCCGACTGCTAGAACCTCTTTGTACTCGGGGGCGAATTTTGAATTGTGGTTCATCCCAAAGTTGGACTTATCGGCAGGCGCGCCGCCGATGAAAAAGAAGGTGGTGGGGTATTTGTTGTTCAGACTGAACAGTCCAAAGTCTTCAGCTCCCATGATTCCCCGATCCTCAATCACTTTGTCTTTTCCAACCACGGTTTGAAAAATAGGAACCATGCGTTCGGTCAACTTGATGTGGTTAAAGGTGGCTGGCAATGATTGGCTAAATTGGACGTTGGGTTTGGGGGCTCCCTCGGCTTGGGCCAAAGACTCCGCCATTTTGCGAATTCTTTGTTTCATATTCTGACGAACATCTTCAGAGTAAGTGCGCAGGGTTCCCTGCAGTTGAACTTGGTTTGGAATGATATTGTGTTTGGTGCCGCCGTGAATAGAGCCGAAGGTTAACACGACAGGGTCGCGAGGGTCCGTATTTCGACTGACCAGTGTTTGCGAACTAACAACAAACTTACTGGCTAAAACCACCGGGTCGATCGTTGCGGCCGGAGCTGCGCCGTGCCCCCCCAAGCCTTTGAATTCAATATCGATAGAATCAACGGCGGCAAGAGCAAAACCTTTAGTATACGATACGGTTCCAGTGTCATGGCGTCCTGAAACGTGCAGTCCCAAGACGAAATCTGGTGTGGGAAACTTTTTGAAGACGCCATCGTTGATCATCGCTTGAGCACCCGCACCAATTTCTTCCGCCGGTTGGACAAGAAATACTAAGGTTCCCTGCCAGTCGTTTTTCATTTCAATCAGAGTCTGCGCGTAGCCAATCAAAGCAGCGATATGGGTGTCGTGTCCACAGCCATGCATCACTCCCGGGACCTGGCTCGAATACGACTTTCCCGTTTCTTCTTGGATGGGAAGGCCATCCATATCCGCCCGTAGCCAAATTGTCGGGCCTTTGCCATTGCGATAGACTCCGACCACACCGGTTCCACCCACTTTTTCAGTCACTTCAAGGCCTAGGTTTTTCATTTCAGAGGCCATGCGCTGGGCCGTTTTGACTTCTTTACCAGAAAGTTCAGGGTTTTTATGAAAGTGGAGATAGAGTGATTCCACTTTTTGGGCTGTTTTCATATAGGTCTGTTCAATTTCGCTTTTGGGTTGGGCCTTAGCTGCGGCGAGCGCAAACACTGATGTGATACAGATGGATAGAACAAAAATGGCTTTCATAGACTCCCCTCAGAGCTGGATTGATGAGTCAAAATCTTATCATACAATTGTGAGGGGTCCCAGATTTCAGGCCCTGGGCGCGTCTCGTCAGTTCGATAGAACTGTTGTGACCAAGTTGAATTCGACCGCCTGTTCGGCGCCAAGCACCCAGTCGGGTTTTTTTAGGAAATTGAATCTCTTAAACCAAAGAGGGTCATCGGCAAAGGAGAGGTAGGTTTGCCAAAGGGAGCCAGAAACTCCAGCACTTTCAATAAGTTGAAAAGCCTCAATGGTGGATCCAAGGTTGAGTTGGTAATTGTCGTCAATCAGTTGCTGGCACTGATCGTTTTCAACCAGTGTGTCTTCCCGCAGGCAGGTTTGGGCAAACTCAACCAGGTAGCCGGCGCCCAAGCGAGCGCCGTGAATCCCAAACCAAGCTGATGGGTGTGCTCTGCGCTCGACTCCAACTCCAAACAGGTACACACAAGCGCTCGCGCAGACATCGCCTTCCTGAAGCTCGGTGTTCCACCCCTTCTGCTGGATTTTTTTGGCAATGGCTAGGCCCCAATAGTGATTGCCCCCGTAGGAGTTTAGGCGGACCGTATGGACCGTAGAAAGCTGATCGTTAGGCCAAGCCAAGGTGTCGTAGATGTGGCTCTCAATAGGGCCTAGGATGTGCAAAACGCCATTTTCGATATAAGGAGACACGATCGTCTCGGGAGGGGTGGCCCAGCTCATTATCGGTAGAAATAGAATGAATAAAATTTGGATCAAAGGCCCCTCCATCAAGACCATTAAAGCAAAGAAGTTGCAGGAAGGTAAATACCTAATGAGTTTAGGTAAATCTTCCACTCGCGGGTTGAAATCAGCTCGAAATAATTTCAGAAATTCTCGAAATAGAAGCCGTGATTATTTGCACAAGAACTGTTGGTTTTTAAAGATAGAGTTCTTAAAAAGGTGAGCTCCGGAGTTCGTAGGAGCGGGCCCGTTTTTTTTGACCTTCAAAGAACTATCAAGTAAGTTTGTCTGACTTCACAAGGAGTGAGACATGTGGGCAATCATTGGTGGATCAGGGTTTGAAAAATTTGAGGCATTCCAGGCCGTAGAGGATCTGCCCAGAGAGACCCCTTTCGGGGAGACTTCCATTGGTTTTAAAAAAGTCACCTTAGACGGCAAAGAACTTCTTTTTATTCCTCGGCACGGTACCAATCATGATCGGTTGCCAGCAGAGGTCAACTACCAAGCCAATGTTTTTGCACTAAAAAAACAAGGAGCCACTAAACTGTTAACCTTTTCGGCGGTAGGTAGTTTACAGAATCAATACGCTCCCGGTGATTTGGTTATTCCCAACCAATTTATCGATCGCACCAAAGGGGCTCGTAAAGCCAGTTATTGTGGTGAAGGAATTGTTGGACATGTTTCGTTGGCAAATCCGGTGAATGATGTGTTGGTTTCCGTCCTAAAATCCCTGGCGTCGCCTTTTGATTTTAAGTGCCATTTTGACAAAACCCTGGTGGTCATGGAAGGGCCGCAGTTTTCAACGAAAGCGGAATCCAACCTCTATCGATCTTGGGGAGCTGATATCATTGGTATGACCTCTTATCCTGAGTACGCCCTGGCCAGAGAGGCGGGCTTGGCTTATATGAACTGCTGTTTTGTGACCGACTATGATTGTTGGAAAGATGATGTCCCTCATGTCACAGTGGAGCAGGTGATTGAAGTTATGCGTAAAAACAATCGGAAAGCCTTGGAGGTTGCACAAGCCATGGTTCACAGCCAGTCTGAGGCTCTGCACAAGGTTTCGGAAGTTGAAAATGGTTTAAAAAATGCTTTAATGTCAGACCCGGAGCAAATGACCACCGCCCAAAAGGCTTGGGTGAATGTCCTGGTTCGCTAATTTAGGCGGGTAAAATTCTTAATTGAAAAGTGGCTTAGAAAATTAAGCCAACTTTATAGGTTCGGCCAAATTCATAAACTTTGTCGTCCGTTTCATCGAAAAGTTCGTGCTGAACAACAAACCCATATTCCTTTTTTTCAATCCAACGAGTAACGCTAATCCTTAAAACTAAGGGTTGTCCCTCTTGCGGTACAAAGGGTGTGCTAAATTTTTCAAATTCAGTCGCGACTTGAGGATCGGTAAAATGGACTTCGACTTTGCCGACTTTTTTAAAAACCTCGGAAAATTTTTGATTTTCCGAAAGTTTGGCAATGTCTTTTTGCCAATGCATGAGAAGCCGGTCTTGCTTGGGTTTGAGATAGTAGTCCAAAGGATACTGACTGTATAAAAGGCCACCTGCCGCCACAACTAAAAGAAATCCTGATACAAAACGAAACATAGACTTATGATTATTGAAAACAATTCATGAATGTTCAAACCTTTTGATTCGCAAATTTTGTTTTACAGTTCGCCCCCAGGGTAGCCAAAAAAGCCCTCTCAGAGCCAAATCACTCGTCCCTCGGTTTTGGTCAGAGCTTTGCAATAAAGTGAGGGGGAGAGCTTTTCGAACATTGACTGTTCAGAAAGTTGACAGAGGAGGTGTTAGTGTTTGGTGCTTTTAGTGTGGTTCTATTTTTAGTTTCTGGCTTGCAGGCTGAAGTGACGGATAATCGTCAGCTCCAAGTTTACCAGGATGCGAATGGGCAGTGGCGTTACACCTATCAGAGGAGAGACAACCCCCAAAGTGGAGCAGTGGCTGTGGTTCAGCAAGGTCAAGAGGTGGTGGCTCAAACTAGAGAAACCTATTATCGAGGTCCATCCTCTGGCTCGCGAACGAACGCGATCACCACCCGAGGTGGTGCCGCTGCCCAGCAGATATGTGGAGGGCCTTTGGAAATCACTAATATGAATGGTCTGTGTCGAGAACTGGAATACGATCAGGATTTTTTGCAGATCGTGCAAACCGAAGGATTGGCTTGCGCTCAGCAGGCTTCACAAGAGGCTTTTGGTTTTACGGCGACCCGGGTGCGTTTGCGAACCGGTGAAGGTCAAGTCAGCAGCAGTCGGTATTCGGCGAATGGCAACCTTTCGACTCATGCACTGGGACGCGCCTTGGATATTTTTAATGTCGAGCTTTACAACGGCAATGCCCACAACACTGTAACCATGCACGGCGGTTATATGAACCGACAAGGTCACCGCACTTTTTACACAAGTCTTTATGACTGTTGGGAAGGGGTTGTCGATCAGGCTCAAGCTCAAGGTTTAGCGGGACCTTGTGGTTCCGGTTGCCTTGGCTTTGAGGACAACCGGGCTCACTGGGATCATATGCATATGTCTTTACCCCCAACCCAGACTGTTCGGGCCCGATATCAAGTGAATTGCACTTAAATTAAAAAAAAACGGAACGTTTTAAGGAGAACAAAATGAAAACATTGATACAATTTGCAATTTGTCTATTGCTAACAAGTCCTTGTTGGGCTCAGATGCAGGCACAAACATTGGGGGTAGAGAGCCTCAATAATTCGAAAGTCTTTATAGTCGGAAACTTAGATCAACCGAACGGAATTCAAGTCAAAGTTAAAAGTCACTTTAAAGGTGAGCCAGCCATTTTTCCCTTTAGTGTTAAGACTTTTATAAAATGTAAAAAAAACGAGCCCTATAAGGTCATGGACATTGCGAAGGTCATCATTCAGAAATACCCAGCTGAATTTTCCAGACATCTGGGCGCTCCAACTCAGGCGTTTCCCAATGGGGTGGTACAAGTGTGTGCCCTTGAAAACGTTAACTTTGACAGTCAAAAAATATTTCTAACGGTGTTCGAACCGGGTTCAAACCATTGCGATCGGTCTCGGGTCATGGATTTGATGTTCGCGATTGATGAGTTTTGCGAAAGGTAAGGTCAAAGCACAGGTTGCCACGGTTTAAGTATTTTTTTTCAAAATGAGTCCGAGGGGTCCACTCGTTTTGTGAGCTGGAAAGCTGCTTTTCCACTGCTAATTTCCAATACTCTGTGGCATAGGATAGGCTTTCCTCGTACAGGAAGGCCTCGTTGGTAGCGAAATGGATTTTCCCATCCTCTTTCAATAGGTTTAATAGAAAGGCGCAAAAGGGCGATCGGTACCACCTTTTATTCGCCTGTTTCTCCTTAGGGTAAGGGTTGGGGTAAAGAATAAAAATTTCACTGAGGCTACCGGCTTGCAAGTTCGTAGGGGCCCAATCTAAAGCGTCGGCAAAAACAGGAAGAATATTTTTAAAGTTATGGTTGTTTAAGCGCCTTTCGAAAGACTGAAACTTTGTTTTTGTTCTTTCGATTGCAATCAGTCCATGATCGGGGTGACGACCCGCCCATTGAATAGGGTGCAAGCCGACACCGCATCCAATTTCGAGAACCAATTTCGAAAAGCTCCGACTCCAATTTTGAAACCGAAGGTCCGGGTCTTGAGTGGAAACCCAATTAAATGGGCGTACGGCTTTAAGTTTTGCTGAAGGACTACGCATCTTCGACCTTTGTCTCTGTTTGTCTACAGATTCAGCGCGACAAAAGTCGAATAAAATCTTGGCGCACGCACAGCGTTAAGTGTCGCTTAAATAGTCACAATCAAAGGGACTTTTTTTGTCATTTCCAGAGGGGGCGGGAGGCTGGCTCCATTGGTCAAAGTGCTGATCCCCTATTAAGGAATATTTTGATCTCTTAGAAGTGAAGACTATAGCGGTTTTGCGCCGACTCACTATTTCTTTTTTAATTTTCATTTGCAAAGCAACGGGCAGTAAAGCTCGTAACCAGAAACTTCTCTTAATCTATTGTTGTGTTTTTTTTGTCACAGTCGTCGTGGTTTTTGCCACAGGCCTTAAAAACATACGATTTTTTTTTGTTGATATTTAAAGTTAAAGACGCAAACGTATTGTTAAGCAACAAAGCAATTTTATATAGGAGGCATCTTATGGGAATCAATAAACTAATAATGATCCTTGCCAGCTTGAGTTTCACAGTTACAGCAATCGCTGATGATCACGAAATGGGCGGTGAGAAAAAACCTTTTTCAATTTACGGAGATTTTGCAGGTTCAATGCAATTCTTTGACAGTGAGAATGCGCAGTCAGCGCTACAGAATCCAAACAACAATCATGACAACTTCAATGTTGATTTGGTTGAAGTGAACCTAGAGAAAAACTGGAGCAAGTCTAAATTGCACCTTTCGATCGGTTGGGGGAACACAATTGCTGGAGCCGGCGGGATTAACCCTGGGTATGCTCTATCAAGCGCAAACGTAAACGTGATGAACGCTTACTATCATATGATGAGCAACTACGGTCTTGGCTTTACTTTTGGTTCTTTCGAATCACCTGTTGGTCACGAGACTTACAATCATATGGACAACAGCCAGTACACAAGAAGTTACGGATTCCTTTTGGCTCCTTTCTTCAGCACTGGTTTAGACGTTCATTACAAGCAAGACATGTGGTCGGCTGGTGTGATTTTCTCGAATGGTTCTGGTCTTACTAATGATACTCGTGACAACAACAAAACCATGGCTTTGGTTGTTGACGTGGATCCTATGGAAAACCTCCATGTTGACTTGAATTATGTGACAGGAACTGAAGGGGACGGAACAAGTACGACAGCAGCTCTTAGCACTCATCAAATTAACATCTTGGATGTGTCAGCTTCTTACATGATTAACGAAATGTTCGACGTAGCTTTGAACTATATTGATCACGGTCAAAAAGCGACAGCTCCGGGTTCTTCAGAAAACAAAGCCAACAGCATCGCGGCCTACGTTAACGCTAACTTAGGGATGTTTGGTTTGGGTCTTCGTTATGAGCAACTGTCTTATGACCAAGGAATTCTTTTGTACAACGGTCTATCGACTCCGGTTCTTGTTCCTGCTGGTGGCGGAACTGATAACAGCATTTCTTCAATCACTTTGGCTGCTAAAGCTGAAATCGATCAGAATGCTCTAGTCATGCTTGAGTACAGAATGGACTCTGCTGATGACAACGGAACTTTCCGTGAGAAAGATGGAGTGACTGGTACTGACTCTTTCAACACCATCACCATCGGTATGATGTACCGTTTCTAATCTCACTTTGCTAAGCCTCGCGCTTAATAGAGTAACGAAAAAGGCACCCTCGGGTGCCTTTTTTTATTGGTACCTGGTGGAAGCTGAGGGTAGGATTTGGGGATGTTACTTGCAGTTCTTCTTTCTATTATGGCGGGTGCGTTTGGCGTTTGGCAGGCCGGGCTCAATAAAGTTGTAGCCGATTCGTTAGGCTTCACCGCTTCGCTTTTGTTCAATGGTGTGTTTTTTCTCGTCTTTAATTTTATTTTTTTTGTTTTTGTGTACGCAAAACCAAAAGCAGTGCCACAAGAGTTTGCCATTCAGTGGGCCTTTGCGGATTTTAAGTGGTGGTGGTTGTTACCCGGGTTGATGGGGTTCGCGCTGGTGATGGGTTTAGCGGTATCGGTTGGGCGCATCGGCGCTGTGCAAACCATTGTGGTCTCGATTGCGGCTCAGGTGTTTGCCTCGATGGCTTGGGATTATTACGTCAGTGATGTGCAGGTGACCAAGCTTCGTTTGCTTGGGGCTACGATCACACTTGTGGGTGCCGTGCTGTCGACTTTGTCTTAGGGGATGTTGATCCACTTGTGAGTTTGCAAACTCAATTTCCACTGAGGGTTGTTTTTAATAAATTCAATGATTCGTTTTACATTTTTAGACATTTCATTGTATTCCGGTGACAGTGAGTGCAACACATCTTTGCTGTCCTCTTTGTGTCGGTCTAAAAGGGTAAAGTCGAACTGTCTATCGACCACATACTTCCACTCGTTGGTGCTTTTCCAAGCTTTGGGGTCGACAAAGTAGGGTTCGTATTTTCCTTTGGTATAAGCTTTGGGAGAGGTTGTCACAAAATCAATTTCATCGGGTACAGGCAGACTGCCATTGGTCTCACAAGCAAGGGTAAAGCCCAACTCTTTTAAAGTTTCAATCACCACAGGCAAATGTTTGTGGGCCATGGGTTCGCCACCGGTGATGACCGCAAAGCGAGTTTTTTCTTGTTGAGCAAAGGTGCGAAAGTCTGGCAGTGTCCACTTTTTAAAACTGTTGTACTCGGTGTCGCACCAGGGGCAGTCGTAGTTGCAGTAAGGCAGTCTAACAAACAGAGCCCGGCGGCCTGAGTGCGCCCCCTCGCCTTGCAAGGTCCAAAATAGGTCATTGATTTGCAGGTCAGTTGCTTCCACGAAAAGAACGATCAAGGGGGTCAGAGGTTTGCCACCATCCCGAGTAGGGGGCAAAGTTTTTAATTTCATCAACGTAAAAGCGGCGATCGCAGGTGATAGAATTGGTGGGCGTTTCTTCCAATTTAATGAACTCAACTGAAACGCGGTCGGCGATTTCCGAGCTTCGGATAATTTTTTCCATTTTATTAAACATAAAAAGACTGATCATCTCTGTGGTCGGGTCGCCGGGGAATGGCACCAGGCGCATCTCGGTTTTGCTTTGATTTAAGACTTCGACCACAGGATCGTTAATATTGTGCATATAGGAATGATCAAAAGTTTTTTCGATCAAACTTTTCCAGTTCTTTTTTGTTTGAGTAAATTCCACCGTCATTTGTGAAGAATCTAAAGATGAGCCTGTAAATTGCAACCCCAGGGTGGCGTACCATGTGTGTCCGTGAGGGGTCATGCAGGGAATAGAATCCGACTTCAAAAAACGGTGGGCGGCTTCGAAACGGTACTTGAACTCGATGAACATGAGAGCCTAGGCCTCCATCTCGTGTTCGGCTGTGATCACGGTATGAATATTACCTCGAACGTTGAAGTCGGCCGTAACTTTCATTTTCTTTGGCTTCAACAGTTCAACCATGTCATCCATAATTCGATTGGTGACATCTTCGTGGAAAACTCTCTCGTCTCTAAATTTATTGATATAAAGTTTTAAAGACTTCAGTTCAACGCACCAGTCGGCCGGGGTGTAGTTAATTTTAATGGTGGCAAAATCCGGAAAGCCACTGCGAGGGCATAGGCAGGTAAATTCGGGGCAGCTGAAATCGATTTGGTAATCACGGTGTTTGGTGCGATTTTCAAACCGCTCCAATTGGGCGTTTTCAATTGCGATATCACCATACATTTTCTCGGCCACGGGGTTCCTCCTGCTTGTAATCGAGGAAGAATTAGCACAAATTGCTGGCGGAGGGGATGATTTGCCTGTTAATGCATAGCATTATTTGGCGTGGGCTAATTGGACCAAATATCTAAAAAAACAAGGGAATTAAAAAAAAAGCCCTGCTCAAAAACAGGGCTTTTGTTAAAAAACAGTCGGCGCCTTTACGAGGCTCTGGACCATTTTTGATGAGATTCTCTGTGTTTGAATATCTGCTGTTTTAAGTTTTTGCGCAAACTTTTGCACAGACTAAAGAGTTCTTTGTTTTCGGCATGAGCCGCGAAATCTCCTAAGGGGGATCGAACAACAATATTCCCCTCGTAACTTTTGGCAAATTTCTCGAGACAGATTCGAATATCGCTGTCAGGGGGCAAAACATATTTAAGCGTCGCAAGAATTTGCTCGGTTTGCTCTTTAGTGTCAGGAGAGGGCACCAGACCTCTCCAGTCGATCAAAACATTCTTCATACGTACTCCTAAAGGTTCAAAGAAACGGTATCGATCCACCGTAGACCGTCAGGATACCAGAAGCAGTACAAGTGATCACAAAAAACCGCCCGGATGACCAGGTTTGATACACCAGCGGCTCAATTGAATATGAGTCTGAATCAAAACATGTCAAGGTCCGGCACTAGAGTCAAAAAAAACCAGCTGTCAAAAAAGTTGACGACCTTGACCAAAAAAAAAAGGAACTCATGTTGTTCCTGTAGAGGTTAAAACCTTATTTTTAAAAAGGAGTTTTACATGAAAGCATTAGTGCCAGCCTGGCGAGCCAACTCACTTTCGCAAAATTGGTTTAATGAGTTTGATCAACTCTTTGAAGAATTTTTTGATCACAAACTAAATCGAACGATGAACCTTGCTTGCGATGTCGAAGAGTCTGAAAAGTTTATTCTTTTCACTTTTGATTTGCCGGGCTTAGAAGAAAAAGATTTTAATATTGAAATTAAAGACAACGTTTTGGCTATCAGTGGAGAGCGATCAGAAGAGATCAATGCCGACACCACTCGGCGCTTTCAGGGGCGAACCTACGGTGCCTTTCGACAAAGCTTTGGATTACCAAAAACAGTGGATCAAGAAAAAATTGAAGCCGACTATACCAATGGTGTTTTAAAAATTCTTCTTCCCAAAAAAGAAGTGGCGCAACCAAAAAAAGTAGAAGTTAAGTCTAAAAAAGGAGGCTTTCTTAGCGACTTGCTACATACCAAAAAGGAGACCTGAGGCCCCATTCGTGGACTTCACCTTTGACCCCTCTAGTGCCCAGGCAAAAGCCTGGGCATTCCTTTACCCGGCCTAGGTCGAGTCATTTTTTCTGTTAAGAAATCCGATAAGACATTGGATGCTTATATGAAAATTTTTTGTTTGTTCATTTTATTTTTATTCAGTGGATCTTTGTGTTTTGGGCAAAGTGTGGAAGTGGCTTCACATTATCCGGCCAGCGCCTTTGTGATCAATCGACTTCTTCCTTTCGTCGTAAATGGGCCAGAGGGTTTACGCGTATTACGAGTTGAAGTGGGTTCGAACAATTCATGTTCCAGCCTTGTTGATCCGTTCTATGCGAACACCTTTCATCTTTACTGTAGAGAATCAGGGAGAGCAGACCTAGTGGTGCAGGTGATTGATGGTGAAGGTGAGGAAACCTCAGTTGAGTTACAAAACTTAGCGGTGGTTGTACAAAGGCCTCCAAGCGATGGAATGGAGTCGGCGTTCCGCGAAGCCTCAGGGTCGGGGGCGCAATGATCGGTCTGTTGCGATGTGGACTGATAGGCCTTTGCCTATTCACATTTCAAAACTGTGGAGGATTTGAGGCCAACAAATCAGATGTGCCTTACCCTTACTCTGTCCAGCCTGATTTTTTTTATGATATCAAATTAGTCAGTGTTGAAATTGATGAACTGGGCCGAGAGGTTCACGAATTTGATGTGGCAGTGTCTTTCGCCTCGGACTCAGATCAGGCGGTCAGCTACCGGGTCGCCTTTTCAACCCTGAACCGTTCAGGGATTTGTGCCTCCCAAGACCGAATTGCTACTGGCGATTCGAAACATCAACGTTTCCCCTGTTTGTTGCCAACCCCTGAAGATCTTTATATTCAGCTCACCCTGGTTGGTCCTGAGGGAGAGCAAATGGTGGATCAATTTCGGTTTTGAAGAGACTTCAAGCATAAGACCAATAAATTCTTGTTATTTTTACAATGACGCTCCACAAACGCTGTATTTTCACTACAATAGCGCCGAAGCCGACCCAAATGGCTCGAAGGGGGCATAGGTGAAACCTATTCTTGTATCCATACTAACTTTTATTTTTTTCTATCAAGCTTTTGCGCAACAATCACTCGACGAGAATGAACTTAATTTGCCAGAGGGACTTGAGGTGATGAGCCAAGGTTACTCTGTTGCTCCTATCAGTCAGTGTCCGCGGCCGGCGAAAAAGTATGTCGACATGTTGGCGCAGCTGGATGACATTCGGACGCAAATCAAATCGGAAGCCTGTAAGAACAGTGGTGAAATCGAAGCTATTGAAAAAGGTGTGACAGATTTGCAGTCGTTGGTGACTGATAAACGGAAAGCCTTTATTGATCTCATCAAAAAAGGAACCACATTAGGAACTCAGTTAACTGGCGATGAAGTTAAAGATCTTGAGTCTTACATCGATCAGGTTGTAAAAAAAGCAAGCGTGGTCACTGGGTTTCTAGATAACAAGGCTTGTTTTGATGAGCCTGCAAAATTTTCGACTTTGGGAACTCTGTCTTCAGTCATCGGCGAGATTTCAGGAGCCGTCGGCGCTCTGGCTGGTCCTTTTGGAGCTAAAATCAGCTTAGCCGGACAAGTGGTGTCGGGACTTCTTAAAAGCATCAACACCATCGTTATGGCTCGTAAAAGTTACGATCCCTACGTTGAAGCCGATCGTGTGAATTATTTGAATACTCTTTGTGCTTATTACGACTTCAAATCGGATTTTGATAAAGAAACCAAAACTTTACTTTATGATCGTCGCCTACGGGAGACTCGCGATTCGGCCCAATCTCTTCTCAATGCCATCTCTGAAAAGTGCCCCGATTGCGGAGTCGCAGTGATGGATTTCCAGGATCGTTTTTACAATGAACGAGGTTTTTCTGTGCGCCGAGGTGAGTTGGGTGCTCTGTCAACGGATATTCCAGCGTCCGAGTTGGGTCCCGATGATTTGATCGCACGTTATTTTGTGTACAGCTTTGAGTTGACCGATGAGGGCAACGTCGTTAATAGCGAGATTGTTTTAGAGGAACCAGCATCTGATGCTTCAGAAGGTGATCAGCGAGCTACCGTGACTGCACTTTTGACAAAAGCATGGGCTGAAACCGAGAGACAAAAATTGATCGCAAGCGAAGAAGAGGGGGCCTCGGATGAGTTGCGAAAGCCTATCGTCGATCGGCAAAATCAAATCGAAGATGTTCTGTTTAAAGATGTTGCTGACAATTACATCAAGTATCATAGAAAGAAATTAGATGAGGAATTCACAAGGTTACAAAGAACGGGACGACAGATTGTTTCGCAAATGTATTCCTATCGTCCAAAGCCAGATCCAGAAATGGATTACGCCAAGCTGGGCTCCTCATTGGCCATTGCGTTTCATGACCTGTTTCGCTCGGACTTAGAGTTTGAGCAATGGGAGAACCCCTTGTTAGGCGCCACAGAGGCGATCATGTTGGATTATGTGGATCAGGCAAGCCAAGCGCTGATGGACCAGTTCGATATCGTTCGTCGGCAATACTCTTTAACACAGCAGCGCTGTCAGTTTTTTAGAAACTCGTTATACGACATTCGCCGTGCGCCTTCCTTAGAGCGCGAGTGTGATTACGCCGAAGGTGTGATGGTGGAAGTAGCCAATGAAATGGCGAAAATAAAAACCACAACTTTTGGCAAGGAATTTCCGTTTTACTTGAGAGCTTTTGAGGTCGATGAAACTCAATGGACTGCCGATTGGTTGGCCTCGGTGACCGAGTATATGAATACCGAGCGACAACAGCGTCTTTAGCTTTCAATTGAACTGAGGCTTTGGCGCAGATGCAGCCAGGCCTCAAGAGTAATCCACAATTCGGCGATGAAGAGTAAAGCGGCCAAAGTGGCTAGCAGGTAGTTGTTCTCCATTGTAAAACTGTAAATGTTTATGATTAGTCCGATCAAGGTAACAATAAAAACAAAAACAAGTGGAATAAAAAAAGCTCTAATGGGTTTGCCTCGCTTCATAAGAAAAACGCAAATGACGATTAAGGTTAAGGCGGCCAGCATCTGATTGGCGGCTCCAAAGAGGGGCCACAGCATTAGCCCCCCTTTGCCTCCACTTTGTACCAACATTAAAAAAAATGCAGAGAGCACAGCCAACCCGGCTGAGATTCCTGGTTTCTGTAAGACCTTGATGTTGGTAATCTCACCGACTTCGGAAATAATATAACGTTGGATTCGAGTGGCCGTATCCAGGCTGGTGGCGGCAAAACTGATTATTAAAACCGACATCATGGTTTGAGCAAATGACTCTTCGATGCCAACTCCTTGCAAGAATCGGCTTGAGCCCATGACAAATCCACTGATGGCCGCTGACAAGCCTTGAGCCTCTCCCCAGGACCCGTAGTGGTTGTGCCAATCCTGGGCTGAGGCAAAACCGGCACTCACTGCTAACGTAGCGAGAAGAGCCAGTGTGCCTTCTCCGAGCATGGCTCCGTAGCCAATGGGTCTGGTATCTGTCCAGTTTTTTACTTGTTTGCTTGTGGTTCCGGAGCTGACAAGTCCATGAAATCCACTGATCGCTCCGCAAGCAATAGTAATGAATAGAAAAGGAAACCAGGGCGGCGCACCCTCAGGGCTGGGTTGAAAAACAGGGGCCACGATCTGAGGTTGAACAATAAAGACTCCAAGGATAATTGCCAAAAGACCAATAATCAGCTGGTGGCTATTGATGTAGTCACGGGGTTGCAAAAGAGCCCAGACCGGCAAGGTACTCGCGATAAAAGAGTAGACCAGTAGAAACCAAATCCAGGCCATCATGGGGTGATCGGTGATTCCGTCTAAGCGAACGGGGTAGAGGGTTCCGATATAAATTGTGATAAAAAGACAAGCTTGGGCGACAATCGCTGGGAGCAAGAGCGATTTGTGTTTTCGATTGATAAAGTACCCAATGAGCAGTGCTACAACAATTTCAAAGTTGACCGGAATTACAGAGCTGGGAAAGGTTACAAACAAGTTTGCGATGACTAAAGCAAAGACCGCGATAACCATCCAAACTAAAAAGAGAACCACCATCAAAAACAAATTGCGGGTGCGGTTGGAAATTAAACCGCCGGACAAGGAGGCTAAACTTTGTCCCTGATGGCGCATGGATACAACCAAGGCGCCAAAGTCATGGGCGGCGCCCATAAAAATGGTTCCCAATACAACCCATAGCACGGCTGGCAGCCAACCCCAGATAATGGCGACAGCTGGACCCACTATAGGGGCGGCACCGGCGATCGAAGAAAAATGGTGACCCCAAAGCACAGAGCTCGACGTGGGGCTAAAATCTTTATCGTCTTTTAACGCTTGGGCAGGAGTGGCTTCCCCATTGTCTAAGTCAAAGAGGTGGATGGCCAAATAGCGCGAGTAAAGTCGATAACCGATAGCAAAAGACGATAAGACTAAAAATATGAGTAGTGCGGCATTCATTGTTTAAATTCTGACATATAAGATAATTAAAAGGAAATCCAGATCTATTGTTTGAGGAGTCTGCGATGAAAAAAGAAAATCATATTTTTGTCCCCTCGCCCTTGGAGCTGGCTATTTTGCTGACTCTGTTCACTCTTATCCTCTCCACGGGGGTGACCCAGCATGGAATTGTCGAAAACTTAAACTTTTGGGGAAACGGGTTTTGGTCACTTCTCGCCTTTATGACGCAAATGTGCCTGATTTTGTTGGGTGGCTTCGTGGTCGCATCTTCTCAATCGGTCAATCGAGTGTTGGTGGTAGTGGCCAAGATTCCTCGGGACTCCTTGCAAGTTTATCTGCTCACTTTCGTGGTTTCAGCCATCGCATGTTGGATCAATTGGGGTTTGGGGCTTATGGTAGGGGCTTTTTTTGCTTTGGAAGTGACGAAACAAAATCCAAAGGCTCATTTCCCATTGGTTGTTGCGGCTAGCTACATGGGGTTTATTTTTTGGCATGGTGGACTGTCAGGATCGATTCCATTAACAGTCGGAACTCCGGATAATTTTTCACAAAAATGGTTAGGTGTTTTGATTCATTTTGATCAAACGGTTTTTTCTCTTTTCAACATTCTGTTGATGGTGACGTTACTTTTTGGTCTCGGATTTCTAATTGCCTGGTTCCATTGGCAATTGAGAGGAAAAGAAGTTTCAAAACCCTTTTTCAACGAAACAGTTTCCAAGAACAAAGATGTCAACCTTGATCAGTCCTCTTACTTTTCGCGTCCGGCTTTTTTTATTTTAGCCGGATTGATGCTGTTGTATTTTGGGGTTCAGATTTTTCAAAACAGCTTTAGCTTTAGTTTGAACCAGATCAATTTTTTGCTAATTTTGGTGGGGCTACTGGTGCACGGCAGTTTGGCTTCCTATATGCGATCGGTACAACAGGCTTGTCGGCGTCTGGCGCCTATCTTAGTGCAGTATCCTCTGTATGCTGGGATCATGGGGGTCATGATTGATTCAGGTTTAGCCGTTCAGCTCTCTGATGCCTTTGTCAAAATTAGCAATGAAACCACTTACCCCTTGTTTATGTTTTTAAGTGCAGGGTTGGTGAATTTCTTTGTTCCCTCGGGGGGCGGGCAGTGGGCTGTGCAGGCACCAGTGGTCATCCAGGGAGCGAAAGAGTTGGGGGTTCCGTTGTGGAAGGTGGTCATGGCGGTGGCCTGGGGCGACGCTTGGACCAACTTGGCCCAACCATTTTGGGCCTTACCCTTGCTGTCCATTGTGGGTTTGGGACTTCGAGATATAATGGGTTATTGTTTGAAAGCCCTTGTGGTTTCGGGAGCCATCATCGGATTATTTTTTCTTGTTCTTTAGCCACAGCACTTTTTATACTTTTTGCCACTTCCACAGACACAGGGGTCATTGCGGCCAACTTTTGGGCCATCATTGATAATTTGAAAACTTTCGGGGGCTTTTCCATCGGTAAAGTACCAGCGGCCATTTTTGCGATTGAACTGCGAAACCTCGTGATGGACTCCTTCTTCGCCTTCATTTTTAAAGTGGGCTTTGAATTCGATTTTGCCCCAATTGTCTTCTGGGGCTCCCTTTTCTGTTTGCAGGATTTCAAGTCTAGTCCAATGGGTTTGCTCTGCCCAGGCTTTGTTGTCTTCCATATTGGTCTTTTTACGGGTGCTTGGGTCGTGGGTTTCTTTAATGAAATCCATATTCACCTGGGTGTAAGCGGTGTAGCGAGCGCGCATCAGCTGTTCGGCGGTTTGGGCCTCAGTGCCTTCTAAAAAGGGTTGGCAGCATTGGCTATAGTCTTTTTCGCTGGTACATGGGCAAAGCATCGTGTCACCTCTAGGATTTTTCTGATAAGACTTGCATCTTACTGTGAGTTTCATAGAATTTTCAACCATTGTTAGGGAGGTGTCATGGAGACCCAAGAGTATATTAAAAATGCGATCAAAACAGAATCTCGGGATTTTTCGGCCATTGGCGAGCGCTTGCAAAGTGTTGAAAACCAAAGACTCTTGCACGGAGGTATTGGACTGGCTACCGAAGCTGGTGAGTTCCTTGACGCCCTTAAAAAACATGTCTTCTACGGGAAAGAGCTGGATAAAGTAAACCTTCGCGAAGAGATGGGTGACATCTTTTGGTACTGCGCCATCATTGCCGACCAATTGGATGTGGATTTCGCCACGGTGATGGAGCGCAATATCACAAAATTAAAAGCCCGCTACGGAGAGAAGTTCACTGAGGAGGCGGCGACCACACGCG
Source organism: uncultured Pseudobdellovibrionaceae bacterium (assembly GCA_964351315.1). Classification (GTDB taxonomy): domain Bacteria; phylum Bdellovibrionota; class Bdellovibrionia; order Bdellovibrionales; family JAGQZY01; genus JAGQZY01. The sequence goes on along the minus strand of CAYGNH010000022.1, from coordinate 6,604 downwards.
ACCTCAAAACCGAACGGGAAATCTTGGAGAACTAATGGCCAAAACCAAAGTTTACTCCTACAAAAAATGCAGCACTTGCGCGAAAGCTTTAAAGTTTTTAGACAAGAAAAAAGTCAGCGTGGATGTGGTGGACATCACTGAGCAGCCACCCAGCAAAAAAGAGCTGGAAGTCATGTTGAAAAACTACGATGGCGAGCTTAAAAAACTTTTTAACACTTCGGGTGTCGCTTACCGAGAAAACAAAATCAAAGACAAACTGCCAACAATGACCAAGGCGCAGGCATTGGCGATGCTTAGTAAAAACGGTCGATTGGTTAAACGTCCGTTCGTCCTCAAGGGAGCCAGTGGCTTGGTGGGCTTCAAAGAAGCGGAGTGGAACCAGCTCTTTTAACAAAGAGGCACCTGTTTTTTCGATGGCCATGGTTATCGTTGGTAGAACCTTGGCTTGGACCCTGAGACACGGCCCCCTAAAAAAGGAACCTAGTAACTTGGCTTTCCGTAGTAAGCTCAAAAAAAAGGGACTCAGTACCTTTTGAGGTCAAAGGGTCTTTAGGTATTCGAGGACCGCCATTTTGTCTTCATTGGTCCAATCTTTCATAAAATCAAAGTAGTGACCCCGATTGGAGTGCTCTTCGCGCTCCACCCAATACAGGTCGCGATCGCCCCATTCGGCTTCAAGAATCTGGGTGTCGATCATCACCGGGTTGCGGTAGGTGGTCAGACCCACATAGGTTTTATCAAATCTGTGAAGTTCACCGGCGTCTTCCATGGAAAAAACAACGGGTCGTTCTTCGGGCGGCGTTAGCAAATGAAAAAGGGTTGGTACCGATCCGTTGTGCAAATAGGGAAAGCGGCTCCAGATGCCCCAAAGTTTTGGTGCGTAGTAACCGAAACCAAAAAAGTGTCGGTTGAATTTAATAAGGTCGCCGATGCTTCCTTGTTCGGCCAGGTCAACCCAAACCGAATTGCCATAATCCAAGCGTTGGGCATCGGTACTGACCAAGTCGTGGGGAATTAAGGCGGGTGGTTCGAAGATGGGAAAACCCTCAGGGTCTCGGTTGTGGTTGCCGTGACACTCAAAGCAATTGTTTTGTACTAGGGGGCGGCCCCGTTCGGCCAGCTCTTGATCAATGTCAAAAGGGTAATCGGGTGGCAGAAAGTGACCAATCACATTGTCTACCACATGTTTCAGCTTCGGCAACGAAGCGCGAAGATGTTCGCCGGAGTCGCTGGCCATCAGTTCGGCTCCGAAAGCCCAGGCATAGTTTTTCGAGTTCAAAGAGCCGTCGGCAAACACTCCCACTTTGCGTTTTTCCGAAAAACCCCAAAGCGAGGGAACTTTGACTTGGGTTCGCTCAATCTCAGCTCCGTAAGGAGTGTTGGTGTCCCGATAGAAAAAGGTTTTGATTACAGAATCGGGAACCAGGCCACGGGTCAGATTTGAGATACGATCGTCGGAAAGAACCGTGGCAAAGTTCATCGCTTTTTCGTGCACGTAAGCGTAGTCCGGGTTGGACTGCAATTTGCCGGCGATCAAATGCTGCCAAATTCCTTGTGCCTTTTTGACAGTTTGTCCGATGGCAAAAGGGTCGATGGTTTTGTTGCCGAGGCCCGGAATTAAAAGTCCAGCGGCTCGACCGGAGTGGCAGGCGGTGCAACCAAGGACCGCCAAATTCATTCCCTTATACTCGACTTCAAAGACTCCAACGTACCTCTGCTTCACTCCCGGCAAAAAGCCGAATTTCTTTGTTACGAATGGGTCTTGAAATAACGACGGCTTCTTTTTGAGGCCACCAAAAAAAATCGCAAGGTCAGGGGAGAGAGTCATGCCACGGCCGTTTTCAAAAAAATGGGTGCTCAGCCATTCTTCGCTGGCTTGTTCGGCCCGTTCGGCGCGATCCACCAAGGCTTGGCCCCAGGCTCCGTGAGCGCCCAATATAAAAAATAAGGCTATGAACTTCTGAAACATAAATCCCCCCGAATCGCTGTCAGTGGGTCCTTTTAGCAAGAGCGGGGAAAAAACTACAATGGAAAATTGTTTGAAAAGGAATGAGGCTTCATTGGCGATTGGCGCAGAGCCCCAACTAGCTGAATCCTCTGAATATGGCGTCGACCTGTGTGGGTTTTTATGCTCTATTCTCAACGTTTGAGGAGGCGTCCAATGGTTTCAGAAACCTTTGACCCAGAAAAATGGGAAATCGTTCCGGGGTTTGAATTTGAAGATATGACCTATCATCGTGCCAAAGATCAAGGCACGGTTCGGGTGGCCTTTAATCGTCCCGAGGTTCGCAACGCCTTTCGCCCACAAACGGTGGACGAACTTTTCAAAGCCTTACTTCACGCTGCTGAAACGCCCGATGTGGGCACTGTGATTTTAACTGGCAACGGACCGTCGCCCAAAGATGGGGGGTGGGCCTTTTGTTCGGGCGGGGATCAACGCGTGCGCGGAGAAAATGGTTACCAGTACAACGACGGTTCTAGCTTGGGTCGCTTGCACATTTTAGAAGTTCAAAGATTGATACGCATGATGCCGAAAGTGGTTTTGTGTGTGGTGCCGGGATGGGCGGTGGGTGGTGGCCACTCTCTGCATGTGGTGTGCGATTTAACCTTAGCCAGCCAAGAACATGCTATCTTTAAACAAACCGATGCTGATGTGGCCAGCTTTGATGGTGGTTATGGTTCTGCTTATCTCGCCAGAATGGTTGGGCAAAAACGGGCCCGAGAAATTTTCTTTTTAGGCGGGAACTATTCAGCGCAAGAGGCTTTTGAAATGGGAATGGTCAATAAGGTGGTTCCTCATAGTGAATTGGAAGCCGAAGCTTTGCGTTGGAGCCATGAGATCAACAGCAAAAGTCCGACCGCCATTAAAATGTTAAAATTCGCTTTTAACATGGTGGATGATGGGTTGGTCGGCCAGCAAGTGTTTGCGGGTGAGGCCACCCGTTTGGCCTATGGCAGTGCAGAAGCCAAAGAAGGCCGAAATGCCTTTTTGGAAAAACGAAAACAAGATTATTCAAAATTCCCTTGGCACTTTTAGTTTAAATATTTATTGAAGGACTTATGCAAACAAAAAGAAGAATCATTGCCACATCCGCCCTTCCTTATGCCAATGGAGCCATCCATATTGGGCATTTGGTAGAATACTTGCAAACCGATTTCTGGGTTCGCTTTCAAAAGATGCGTGGCCATGAGGCCCTCTACATCTGTGCGGATGACACTCACGGCACACCGGTAATGATTCGCGCCCGCAAAGAGGGGATAGCGCCCGAAGAGTTAATCGCCACATCTGAAAAAGAACATGTTCGTGACTTTGGGTTGTTTCAGGTCCAGTTTGATAACTATTACTCGACCCACTCCCCTGAAAACGAACAGTTTGCCGGGCGTATTTTTAAAGCGATGGAAGGCAATGGTCACATTCAGACCAAAAGTATTGAGCAAAGCTACTGTGAGCACGACAAAATGTTTTTGCCTGACCGTTTTGTGGTCGGCACCTGCCCAAATTGTGGTTCGGCCGATCAATATGGCGATTCCTGTGATAATTGCAGCGCGACCTACGCGCCGACAGATTTGAAAGATCCAAAATGTTCCATTTGTGGCAATTCACCGGTGAAAAAAGAAAGCGAACACCTTTTTTTCAAACTTAATGAATTTAAAGACTTTTTGCGAGAGTGGGTTCCGGCCCACACCCAGGCCGAAGTTTCCAACAAGTTAAAAGAGTGGTTGGATGATGAATTACGAGATTGGGATATCTCGCGCGACGCCCCTTATTTTGGCTTCGAAATCCCCGGTCATCCGGGAAAGTATTTTTATGTGTGGGTTGATGCCCCGATTGGTTATCTTTCTAGTACCTACAAGTGGTGTGAAAAAAACGGTCACGATTTTGATGAGTTTTGGAATGCTGATGTCACCGAGATTTATCACTTCATCGGTAAAGACATTGTCTACTTTCATACTTTGTTTTGGCCGGCCATGCTAAAAACCGCTGGGCTTAAGACACCAAATAAAGTCTTCGTCCATGGTTTCTTAACGGTGAATGGCGAGAAGATGAGTAAATCCAAAGGCACTTTTATTTCGGCCAACAAATTTCAAGAGTTTCTTGATCCCACCCATCTTCGCTATTACTACGCCTGCAAGTTGAACGGTATTGGTGATCTGGATTTGAACTTTGATGACTTTGCCAGCCGGGTGAACTCGGACCTCATCGGAAAAATCACCAACTTGGGTTCTCGTGGAGCCCAGATGATTAACAAAAAGTTTGACGGACAAACCTCCGAACCCACCGTTGAGGGTCAGAAGATCATTGAGTGGGCGCAAGGCAAATCGGAAACCATCGCTCAGCTTTATGAAGATTTGAATTTTGCTAAAGCCATGGTTGAAATTCGCGAAATAGCCGATAAGGCCAATCAGTATTTTGATGAGAAAGCGCCTTGGAAGTTAATAAAAGAAGACCCTAAGACAACGAAAAAGATTTTGACCGATATCCTTGCCATTTTTTCGATTATGTCGATTTACCTGAAACCCATCATGCCTACCTACGTCGAAAAAGTTGAGGAGCTCTTTGGGTTTCCTGACCTTTTATGGAGTGATACCAGTTTACTGCGTCTTGCCGACAATCTGTACAACTCTAAACTCAATTCTTTCAATCATCTGTCACAACGGGTGGACGGGGCTAAGGTTGAAGAGTTGATTGAGGCTTCAAAGGCATAAGGTGAAATCGTTCTCGCAAAGTAAATTCACCAGTCTAAGTCGAGAGCGGCAAGTACAGATTTTGTTGGATACCATCTACAAAACAGAAGAGGCCTGGGGGGATGGATCTGAACGTCAACGGCTGATCATCCTGCTGGCGGAATATTTTGGTTGGTTGGAGCTAGAGGAGATCGAAGAGCCGTTATTAAATCGCGTTTCGGTATTTAGCGAGTCATTGAATTCAGAAATATCACTTCGGACCCTTTTAGATTTAGCGGTGCCTTTCGAAAGATTTCTCGACCGATCCGTAAAAGATCCACAAATGATTCAGGTCCGGGTAGGAGATCAAGTCAGCAAGCCTAGTGATCCGTTGCCGCTTTTTTTTGTTCTAGATCATTTGCGAAGTTCGTTTAACGTAGGCAGTCTGTTTAGGACTGCTGAGTGCATGGGAGTCGGTCATATCTACTTGGTGGGCTACACGCCAACGCCCCAAGACCTGGGGGTGCAAAAAACCGCGATGGGTACCGAAAAAGCTGTGTCCTGGTCGACCCACCATCATTTACAAGAAGTCATTGATCAGCTTTCTAAAAAGCAGGTCCCTTTGGTAGCACTGGAAACCGCCGAATCCGCCCAGTCTTTGTTAGGATGGACAGCTCCCTCTTCAGTGGCTCTTCTTGTTGGTAACGAAAGGTTTGGTTTGAGCCAAAAAAGCCTACAGATGGTGGATCAAATCATCGAGATTCCTCTCATGGGACAAAAAAATTCTTTAAACGTGGCGAATGCCTTATCAGTCACTACTTTTGAAATTGTGAGACAATGGAAGGCGTAATTTATCAATCCATTGCCATGTTCAACTGCCCTCAGTCTCAACCTGTGGATTCACCTCGGCAGGGGAGCCTTGCTGTTGAAAGCTTTGGTTTTTTAGACCTCGATCAGAGCTTACCGTCAGAGGTTCTGCAAGATCTAAAAGGTTTTGATCGAATTTGGTTGGTTTACGATCTGCATCTGAACAAGAAATGGAAGCCCATGGTTCGACCGCCGCGCGGGGCGGACAAAAAGCGTGGCGTGTTTGCAACGCGATCACCTTATCGCCCCAATAGCATCGGTCTTTCTTGCGTTCAAATCGAGCGCATCCAGGGGCGAAAAATTTATGTCTCACAACATGATCTTCTGGATCAAACACCGATTCTGGATATCAAACCCTATATTGTTGAAGCGGATTGTTTTCCAGAAGCCAAACAAGGTTGGCTGGAAGGCCTAAAAAAATTCAAGGTCATTTTTAATGCCCAAGCCCTAGAAAAATGTCTATGGCTTGAAGAAAAGTTAACAAAACCTCTTCGGCAAATTATTGAACAGCAGCTATCCTACGAACCCTATCGAACCGACATCAAGCGAGTCAAAAAAATGGAGAACACTTATTTCTTTCATTACCGGACGTGGAGGTTTTCCTTTTTTCTTGATGAGGAACTGGTTAGGGTTGCCAATGTTGAATCCAATTACAAACTCTGCGAGCTCTGGCAGACCGAAGATCCATATGGAGATAAGGTTTTGCATCAAAAATTTGTGAAGATTTTTCCGAGCTAGGTGATTTTTTTAGCTCCCCTAAAGTCCTATGGGCCTCGGACTTTCAAGTGCCTCAGGATAGCTTCCGAAATCGTTATTCAATTAAAAGTGCATGTGTTTTAAAAGTCTCATTTTAACACTACCCTGATCTTTTGCTCCTCTTTGAGAAAGAGTGTCGGTCAACCAAACGTCCGTATTTTTAGTTTGAGTGAACCAGTGTGGAACTCTCTCATATTGAGACATCTTTTCTTTACTTTTTTCAGGAAAAATGCGGATTTAACTAACGAATCTTTATTGATGGCCGATAACTCTATGTGCACGTATTTGTCCGTTTCTTCTATTTTATATCGCTTTT
>CAYGNH010000021.1:0-24585 GCA_964351315.1 uncultured Pseudobdellovibrionaceae bacterium | reverse complement strand
GGGTTCAGATGGGAAGTCTGTCACTTGCAAGTGACAGACTTCCCATCTGAACCCGTATGTAGGGATCCACAGCGTTTTTTGAGGGCCGCAATTTGATCGCCTAAGGCAAATTGGACCGCATCAAACGTACCCTTTGCAGAAATGGTATCGTCTTTAATGCTGTACTCAAATTCCAACTTTTGGGTTTTCTCATTGAGACTCAATTCTGTCTCAATTTTTTTGTCAGATACTTTTTTAACCGTGACCGTGGCTTTTGAATCGCCGACAATTCCGGTAAACAAAGTTTCACGCATATTTTTATCGCGAAGGGCATTGCCCGAATCCAACGTGACCAGATTTACAGTGACCACCAGCCCATCCAGCAAAGCCTTAGGAGTTTTTGCTTTCTCGGTTTTATTGAGTTCGAATCCTGGAAACTGTCCGGTAACACCCGTTTTCTCAGTGTACTTGTAACCTGTACCCTCCACTTTTGAGTTTTCGACATCAAACTCATAGGTGCAGCTCTTGTCTTTTCCAAAACCAAAACTTGAAAAAAGTAAGAAAGAACAGATCAGGACAAACTTCATTTGGGACCTCCACGGAAACGCAGGATACCACTCTGGCCGGAAAAGTCCAGTCTAAGCTAGGAAAGGCTGATATTTGGATTTAGGCTTTGTTTCCAGCAAGCTTTTTGGTCCACAGCCCGATGGTAGCGGCCGCATCTTCTCCGGTCTCGCAAAATTTAACCCCATAGGCTTTCTTTTCTTCGCTCCAAACCACTTGGCCTTGAACTTCCACCTGCTGGTCACCCTCTGGGCTGGCAATATTGAGTGTGACCACTCCACCTTTTTCCAAAAGAGCATCTGTATCAATTCTGGCACCACCCAAAGAAATCGAACTCATGTTACCAACAAGTTGTTTGTCGCCAACGCTGATTCGAACTTCCGAATCCATTTTGTACCTTGGAAACTGACGTCGGCTCTCAGAAAGTTTCTGTTTACGAATGCGTAGAACATTCATAAGAATGACTGGCGCAAACAAAAGTCCAAGAAATAAAAAAACTTTGCCACCGGATGGAGGCCCACCACGGCCTTTTGAAATCTTAGCCACTAGCCCACATCCACCTCCGGCGGCTGCGGCACCACTCGAGGCCACGCTACGAGAACCACTGGAATAGTCGGGTTGATAGCTCTCAATGTCGTTATTCTGTACAAAATTAACGGCATCAAAAGCATTGATTCGCGACTGACTGGCGACTTTTCCAGCCAAGCCCCCTACCATTTCAGAGTACTCATAAAGAACACCCTTAACTTGGAATCCGTTGATGTCTCCCTTTTCTCGAATCATCAAAGCGGCCAATCCGGAAGCAAAAGGGGCTGCCATACTAGTACCGGAAGAGTAACCAAAAGAATCATTAGGTAAGGTACTTAAAATCGAGATTCCAGGACTGGCAACATGAACCGAGGTGGAGCCGAAGTTTGAAAAACTAGCCAAACCATCGCTCGAGCTAGTCGCAGCGATCGAGACCACGTTCGGCACCTGATAATTGGCAGGGTAAGTCGGACTGGCGTCGTTGTTATTGGCTGAGTTCCCGGCAGCAGCAATAAACGATAAACCGTTGTTGTAGGCTGAAGTGATCACATCATGTAAAGACTGACTGTAAGAGCCTCCACCCCAGGAGTTATTCATCACTTGAGCACCATTATCCATAGCATAATTAATGGCTTCCAAAGCATCCGAAGTCGTTCCAACACCCTGACTGTCTAAAAATTTGAGCGGCATTATTTTAATCACGGATTCTTCCACAGTCGCGGCCAAAATATCTTGAGTCATTCCCAGTACAATTCCAGCAACATGGGTTCCGTGATTGTCATCATCCATAGGGTCATTGGAATTTGAAACAAAATTCCAACCACGAACATCATCGATATATCCATTACCGTCATCGTCCAAACCATTGCCGGGAATCTCATCGACATTTTCCCAAATCGCATCACTATCAACGAACACGTAGTGATTGTAATCTACACCCGAATCAATAATCGCAACCACTGGCTTTTGAGGCAAGTTGCTTAAAATTTGCCAGGCTTCTGCCGCATCAATTTGGGCTGAAGTTTGTCCCATGCCGCCACCACTGTAGCCGCTGTTCATGGAAGTCACTTCGGCCTCCATTTCAGAAAAACTCATGGGAGAGCCTTCAATTCCGGTGCTCTGTTTATTGAATATATAGTTGGGCTCGGCGTATTCGACGTTCGGATCAAAATGAAGATCGTTGACGATCTGTTCAACGCTCTTACCTTTTCCGACCTTAAATTGATGCATCTTAAAACGCTTCCAAGATCGCTTCAGCTCCATGCCATTATCGCTGGCTAATTTGCTCATAGCACCCTTGCTGGAAGCCTTACCTACTTGAGCTTGGTCTTTCATTTTGACGATCACCTCGCCAGGGACATAGTTTTGCGCCCATGTGTAAGGAGAGAAAATCAAAGCTAAAATAAGGATAAACGGTCTAATGTAACCCACAAAAGTCTATCGGACTTTGGTTTTAAAAATTAAGACCTTGGGGGTAAAAAAAAAAAGTTTTTCTATGCGAAATGCTTTGCCTCAGAACGAGACAAAGCTCAAATTTGCCTTGCTAAATGATGAAGTTTTAACCGAAATTATCGCAACAATTCGGGATTGACCTTAATTTTAGCGTTCGCTTTTAAAGACTCGGTCCAATTTTTCACTAAGGTATTCATTTTCTGCTGCTTCATCAGTTGCTTGAAGAAATCCATTTGTGGATTGACTTGCAAGTTTTCCACCAGCTTAGCACCTTTGTATTTTAACACATAAGCACTTTCACCTTGGTAAACCAAACGCTGTCCGTATTCATTTTCAGAGCTTAAGCTAAGGGCGACATCCAAGAAATCTTTGTTAGCTCCAATCCCAGGAATGGTCTCCTTGGTGATTCCAAAAAAGCCTGTTGTTGTCCAACGCAGGTCACGCCCCGATAGAAAGGATTCAAGCTCACTGTATTTGTTTGTCTGTAAAAACGTCTTAACTTCATTCAGAGCCGATTCGTAGGCATTTTCCTTCATCAATCGGCTGGCGATCTGCGACTTCACGTCTTCGAAGGACTCTTCCTTCTCGGTTTTTTTATCCTCCACCAAAATAATGTGGTATCCGTACTGTGTTTTCACAGGCTCGGTGATCTTTCCTTTTTCCGTGGAAAATGCGGCCTTTTCAAACTCAGGAACCATGCGCCCGCGCGGGAAAAAGCCAAGGGATCCCCCTTTTTCTTTCGAACCGGGGTCATCCGAGTGCTTTTTGGCCATTTCTGCGAAGTTATCCACATTTGTTTTAGCAGCCACTTCCACCATTTCAGCGAAGGCCTTGTCCATATTTTCTTTGGAGGCATCCTCAGCTTTTATTAAGATATGTCGGGCACTCACTTGCTCGGGGATAGTGAATTCAGACCGATGGTTCTCATAATAAGATTTGATTTCACTTTCATGCTTAGCCGTCCAGTCCGCCAGGTTTGTATTCACCTTGCCGATAGAAGCGGGAGAGAGCTTAACATAGCCAACATTGACCTGCGCCTTGTCGATTTTGTCGTCAAACTGATCCATCATCTCCAAGTCTTTAGCAGCAAACCCAATCAGTTCACTCATTTTTTGTATGATCAAATCTTTTCGAATGCGGCTTTCAAACTCGCCCTCAGTCATTCGAGCCTGCTGCAAATACTTTTTGTATCGAAAGCGGCTAAACACACCCTCTTCGTAGAAAGCATCAATACCTTTGAGTTCCTGTGCCACCTCGTAATCGCTGACATGAATGTTCAGCTTTTCCGCCTCTTGCACAATCAATGAGCGGCTGACCAAGATATCAATGGCGTTTTCTTGCATTTTTTGTGTGGCTTCTTTGCTCGTCCCCGCCTGGCGACTGCTATCCAGTCGATCCAGAAGGTCTTTGAACTCTCTGAGGCTTATAGCATCACCGTTGACTTGAGCCGCGGCCCCGCCACGCCCCAAGAAGTTGGAATTCGGAGAAAACCCCAGAAAGACAAAAACCACGCAAACAACAATAAGCAAGGTCCATCCAAAAATATTGATGATTGGGTTTTTACGACGTTTGGTGACTCCCTCAAACACATTGACCTCCAAAGGTGAGATGGAATTTTAGACAAGGGAATAACATACCTTGCCCCTGTGCTTTTTCCAATTGGAATTCTAAGAACAATTTGATACCTCTGAAGGATGGGGAATTCATTGAATTGGAAACAAACGCTATCTTTCTTTCTTATCTTTGTCCCCGCTCTCGTTTTTTATGCGCTGCAAAACAAAGGTTTTGAAAAGGCCGAAGGAACCCCCCTGCAAAAGCCGGCGCACTGGATCCAAGTCACCTATGATCAGTTCACCCATAAAATCCAAAACAGCCTGAACACCTATTTTTATCTAATCGATACCAATATTAAAAACCAAAGCCTGAAGGTGGAAAATGCTAAGATGGCCTCTTTGGTTCAACTGCTTGAAGAGTACAGAACAGAGAATATTCGCTTGCGTGAACTTTTTAAATTTCAAAAAGAACTCCCGAGAAAAACGTTAGCGGCCCGCGTGATCGCCAAAGACATTTTATCTAATCAAAATTCGTTCACGATTGATAAAGGCAGTGACGATGGCGTTGAGCGACTGCAGGGAGTGATCGCTGCTGCAGGGGTCATTGGCTATGTTATCGAAGTGGAGCCTGGAAGCTCTCGGGTTCTCCCTTTGGCGAACCAACACGCCAGTATCGACGCCCTTGTGCAGAGAACCCGTGCCCGAGGGATCGTTTCTGGGGCTACCAATCAGTTCTATCAACTCAAGTATATGATGCGAAAACTGGATACCCAGCCCGGTGACCTTATTGTAACCAGCGGAAGCCAAGGCTTTTTTCCAAAAGGCTTCACTGTTGGTGAGGTGGTTGAAGTGAAACCCAGCCCCACCGCAGTTAGTTATCAGGCCACCATCAAACCAGCTGTCAAAATTGATCATGTCGAAGAGGTTTTGGTTATTGTCGAAAAAAAACCTTCGCAAAAGCAGGCTATTAAATGAAAAAAAACCTCTGGTCGGCGCTGGCTTACCTCAGTGTTAGTTTTTTTCTTTCGGGTCTCCAGGGAAGTCTTTATTTTTTCCCCATCCCAATGCCTGCGGTTTGGTTTATCGTTCTTACATTCTATTCTTTTCGAAAAAGCTTACTTTTTTCGCTTTGGCTCAATATTTTTCACCTGATGGTCTTAGCTTCCTTTTCAACCATGGCTTGGGCCCCAATGATTTTACAAATGAATCTGATTACCTTTGCTTTTTACTTCATCAGAGAAAGGTTTCGTACAGAAACCCTGCACATTGTGCTTGGAGCCTCGGGAGGTTATTTCGCTTTTCAATCCATGAATTGGTTTTTCGGTTTGTCCTGGACCCAGCTCAGCTGGCCGCCCTTACTCACTTGGACAGGAACCAGTCTATCCACTCTGATTTTGGCGCCATTCATCATTTTTGCCTTAGATTCAGTGACTCACAAGATCGATTATGAAAGAATTGACACCTTGGAGAACCTGCGAATCTAATGACAAAATTTTTTCAATCATCAGACGACTCTGACCATTTCGACTTTGATTTAAATTTCAAGGTTGCAAAATTTTTTATTCTCGCTTTTATTTTGATTTTAATCAGTCGACTTTGGTTTTTACAAATCATCCATGGCGAAGAGTTCAGAGAGTTCTCCAACAAAAATCTGTTAAAATCTTCGGACGTCTACGCGCCCCGTGGGCGCATTTACGATAGAGACGGCAAAGTCCTGGTTGAAAATTTACCCGCTTACAAGGCTATTATCACTCCCCAATACACCGACGACCTTGAGAAATTGGCCAATGACTTGGCTCCGGCTCTCGGCTTAGAGCCCGATGAGATTATCAGCAAAGTAAATAAATCTAAAGTACAGAATGGTCGTTTTTTCCCAGTTGATATCAAACGCCACCTGACTCGTGATGAGCTTTTTAAAGTGGAGTTAATTAAATTGGATCACTCCGGACTCGATGCCCAAGAGTTTATTTTACGCCACTATCCTTATGCCGGCGAAATGGCTCATACGTTGGGATACGTGCGAGAAATTTCGAAAAAAGAAATTCCTCGACTGAACCGCCTTTACGACAACAGAATCAAATTTAAACAGAAAGATATTGTTGGTAAAAAAGGTCTAGAAGAAGCATTTGACATCAATTTAAGAGGAGTCAAAGGACAATCCTTTGTGATTGTCGATGCCAAGGGGCAAGAGCGAACCCAACGACGGATGAGCGCTATTGGAGAAATATTAAAAAATACTCCTCCGACTCCGGGTTCTGACATTTTCACAACTCTTGATATAGAGCTTCAACAAAAAGCCTCCGAGGCTTTTCAAAAAATGGACCGCGTAGGATCTCTTATCGCCATGACTCCCAAAGGTGAGATTTTAGCTTGGGTGAGCTATCCTAGCTTTGACCCCAACGAGTTTTCTAAGCGCTTAAGTCCTGAGGTTTGGAGAAAATGGGTCAACAATTCCGATCGTCCCTTGCGCAACAAAGCCATTCAAGATCACTACGCTCCGGGCTCGACCTTCAAACCCATTGTAGCACTGGCTGGTTTGCAAGAAGACAAAATCAAAGCCAACCAGTATGTCCATGCCCCTGCCACATTTAGATTAGGGCGCCGAACCTGGCACGATCACACCCAGACCGGCCAGGGCTATATCGAAGTTCGCGAAGCTCTTGAGCGATCCAGTAACGTTTTTTTCTACAAACTTGGATTGCAGCTGGGCCCGGACAATATTGCAAAATATGCCAACGCTCTGGGATTGGGATCGATCACCGGCGTTCCCATTCGTGGAGAAGTTAAAGGTCACGTGCCAACCACTGCTTGGAAGAAACAACGCTGGGGAGAACCCTGGCAAGATGGTGAAAGCCTCAACACGGCGATAGGACAAGGTCATGTGTTAGTGACCTCCATTCAACTCGCCCAAGCCTACTCCGCGATCGCCTTGGATGGAGCCGTCTATCAACCGCAGATAATAAAAAAAATGGAGACTCCGAAAGATCCCGATTGGGAATTTGAAGAAAAGTCTTTTAACCCGATTCTGGTTCGCAACCTGTCAGAAGACACTGAGCAACCCTATTTCATTGATAAGAAGCATTTCAAAGTGGTCAAGGATGGGCTGCGCCGGGTTGTCAATGGCCGCCAAGGAACGGCTCGATTCACCCAGTTTAAAAAGCCCTTTGAGGTTTCAGGAAAAACTGGCACGGCTCAGGTTCGACGCTTTTCAGCCGACCAAATTTACAAACCTTGTCCGAAACGACAAAAAAAAGAAAAACATAACGGATGGTTTGTTGGTTACGGATCTTATGAAGGCGAACCACAAATAACCATTGCCGTATTGACCGAACACTCCTGCACATCGGCGGCAGCTGTGCCTATAGCCAAAGAGGTTTTTGAGGCCTATTTCAAAAAATACCATAACATGAGAGTAGAAGAGAAAAATGCTAAGCCAAAGTCTTGATTTAAAAATTGAAAGCCGAAGCGCTCTAAAAAGGTTCAATTGGGACTTTGCTTTGGTGATTTTTGTTTTACAAGTGATCGGAATTATCAATCTTTACAGTGCCGCCTACTCGACCGATCACTTGACCGGCGTCTTTCGATCGCAGCTTATCTGGGTGGCGATTGGCTGGGCTGCTTTTTTTATTGTTTCACGCATTGATTATAAACATCTGATTCGCTACTCCTCTTTGTTTTATTGGATCAACACGGTCGCGTTGGTGTTGGTGTTGATTGTCGGTAAACGCATTTACGGTTCAAGGCGCTGGCTGGATTTAATGGTGTTCAATTACCAACCCTCAGAATCCATGAAATTCTTTTTAATCCTTTTTATGGCCGGCTTTTTAGCCCGCCATAAACTGCAAAATTTTAATTTCCGAGACCTCATAAAGCCCGGATTAATTTTAGGCATACCTTTTCTTTTAACTGCCAAACAGCCCGATTTGGGTACCGCTATTTTGTTGCTGGCGATTCCTTCCTCTATGATTTTATTTTTAAAAGTTCAACGCCGAGTTCTGCTTTCAAGCTTGGCTGTCCTCGCTGTGTCTTTGCCCATGGCATGGAACTATGCTTTAAAGCCCTATCAAAAAAACCGTGTTCGCAACTTCATGAATCCAGAACGAGACCCTAGGGGAACAGGTTACAATAGCATCCAAGCCAAAATTGCCATAGGCAGTGGTCAGATTTTAGGCCGTGGTTACCGAGATGGATCGCAGAACCAATTGCAATTTTTACCGGAAAGGCATTCCGATTTTATTTTTTGTGTTCTTAGTGAAGAATTTGGGTTTATTGGTGGATTGATTACCCTGATGACTTTTTTGGTACTTCTGGTGATTATTCTCAATATCGCTCGAGACTGCGGAGATCGGGCCGGCGCCCTGATTTGCGTCGGGGTTGCAGCTTTCATTTTTTGGCACCTGGTAATCAATATCGGGATGGTCGCTGGCCTTCTGCCCATTGTGGGGGTGCCTTTGCCCTTATTGTCTTATGGTGGGTCTAGTATGGTCACATTTATGACCTCTCTAGGTATCGTGGCCTCCGTCGGAAGCCGCCGATTTATGTTTTAGAATGCAGGGCTGTCCAGCAACCCCTTATAAATACTTATCAAGTAGAGCCGTTATATTCTCTTTCGGGTGGTTGCCTACGATTTGATCAACAATGGCCCCATCCTTAAAAAGAGCCAATGTTGGCACTCCGCGCACACCATAAGTCGTGGGCGTGTCTTTATTCTGATCGATATCCACCTTAGCAACCCTAATTTTTCCAGAATATTCCTTAGCAATTTCATCCAGTTTGGGGGCCAGAGCCTTACAAGGGCCACACCAAGTCGCCCAAAAGTCCACTAACACAGGAGTGCTAGACTTTAAGACATCATTTTCGAAGTTAGAATCAGACGTATGGATAGGTTCCATAAAACCTCCTTTTAGAGTTCATATTACCCTTTAAATCTGCGGTCATTTTGCCGATAGTCAAGTAATGGGATATCAAGAGTATAATGTTCTAATTATCGATGATGACAAGCTTTTTGGTGAAAGTCTTAAAAAAGCCGTCGTCAAATCTGGTTTTCGCTGTTTTTGCGTTCATAGCCCCAGTGAGGCTCTCAGCTATGCAAAACTACAAGATGTCCACGTTCTAGTTGTTGATTGTATGTTGCCAAAAATGAATGGACTCGAACTGGTTAAAAAGTTACGAGAATCCATTGCCAGTGAACCGCATGTCTTTTTGATGAGTGGGATCTTTAAAGACAAACAGTTTATAAATACTGCCGTTAAAAAAACAGACGCCAAAGCGTTTTTAACCAAACCTCTTGATATCAATGCCATTGTTAAAGAACTTGAAGGCCTATTTAGTGGCGTCGACGAAGAAGAGGATGGCTTCAATCCCCTGGTTCGCCTTTACCTGAACCGAGATATCAAAAGTCGAAAACTGATCAAACTCATTAATAATTCGGATGGTCTTCACAATTTTGATTTGCCGTGGGTTTTCAAACTGCTAATGGACACAAAAGCAACGGGACACCTTAACATTGCCTGCACCAACGGAGACATCGCCGGGGTCGGTTTATCAAAAGGTAAAATTGTCCAGGTGAATATCAAAAACGAAGCGTCCCTTTTGGGACTGCTGTTAGTGGAGCAAGGTTACCTTGACCGGGGCGACCTCAATGAGGCTCTTGAAGGCAATGCCAATAACAAAAGAATTGGTCAGTACCTTGTTGAGAACAATTACGTTAGTCCCCATGCCATTAATATTGTTTTAAAAGAGCAGTTGGTTTGGCGCCTGAAACGTCTGATCGCAGACTCTCAGATGGAATTGAATTTTGTTAAATCCGAAGACATTGCCACCATCGCAACCATAGACGACAATGACTTCAATCAGTTCATGCTGGAAACTATTGAAAATACCCTTCGCGAAGACTGGTTGAAAACGCATTATTTACCACTCAGTCAAAACCTAATAGAATTAGACAAAGAAATGGGCAATGAGATCAATAAATCTCGAATTTTCCCCTTTGTTTCCAGAACTCTTCCTTCGATCGAAGCCCAACTCAACAAAGGCACTTCTTTAGAGGAACTTTTAGCTAACAATTCAAGCATCGAGGCCAATGTTTTACGTCTGGTGCATTTTTTCAATATTATGGGTTATGTCGAGATCAGCAATACTCATAAAACTTTGAATTTCACTCACCAAGCTAAAAGACTGCAAAAGCTGCAATCCGAGTTGGACAACAAAAACTTCTTTGAACGTCTTGGTGTCAGTAAAAGTGCAAAAGAAGGCGATATAAAAAAGGCCTATTTCGATTTGGCAAAAGTGCTCCACCCGGACAAATTGAGTAAATCGGCTCCACCACAAATCAAGGAGTTGTCGGAAAAAGTTTTTGAAAAAATTCAAGTGGCTTACGACACCTTGAAGAAAGATGATCGACGAATTGAGTACCAAGACCAACTGGAGGCCGGGCAATCTGAAATGCTAATGCAAGGGGATCAGCTTTTCGATCAAGCACGAGCCTTAATCAACAAAGGTCAGTTCTCTCAAGCTCGTCATCTTATGCAAAAAGCAATCAAACTGAATCCGAACTCTCCAGAGATTCGAACCCACCTTTGCTGGGTCGAGATGAAACTGGTTAAAAAATTAAGCGAAGCCTTTATGGCCGACATGGATAAGCGCCTCAACCAGATACCCATTGAAGCAAGAGATTCTGCCGCTTATTATCATTGCCGTGGGCTTTTCTTCAACCTACTTGGTGATCGTGAAAAGAGTCGAAAGTACTTCAATACCGCCTTAAACATCGACAGCGGATTTATTAGTGCCCGGCGAGAACTTAGCCAATTGGGTGGAAAAAAGAAGAGCGGCATGACGAACATCATGCAAATCGATTTAAAAGATGTTGTCGGCTCGCTCTTTAAAAAGTAAATTAATCTTTCTTAATTACACTTTTTGGTGAAATCGAAAATAAAGTTTTCAAAAAATGTTTCCGATCCAGCTTGACCTTAGGGTCTTCTGAAATCTCTTGCGCTTGTGCCTTTTGCTTTTCCCGCAACTTTTGAATATCAATGGGTTTTGGTTCTCCATTCGCCTTTTTAAATTTTTCGGCGAGCTCTTGATACTTCTTCTGTCGAACCGGATCATTGATCAATGAGTCCGAACTGGCCTGATCGGCCACTGGATTCGGTTCCGCAGCGAATGTTTCTTTGCTGGGAATCTCCTGTGTTGAAGGGCTTGGCTCTGCATCCTCACCCATTTCCACAGTTCCATAAAACTCGGGAGATTCGTTTGAAATTTGATTGGTGGCTTTTTTAGACGACCGCCCCATAACCTGAGTGCTGCCGTAGTCTTTTTGCTGATTTTTCCTTTGCTCTCTTGCAAGGGGGTTTTCTGACGGGGCATCAGAAACGTCTGTTTCTGCATCTTCCTCGGAAGCCCCTGGCTTTTTAAACCCACCACGGTCCTTCTGCAGCATTTCGTTGTAGCGGCGACGCAATTCTATCTTGTCCAATTCCGTCGTATGAGCGAGCAAATCAATTAACTTAAACGGGTCAATCGGAGAGTAAAGGGTGCCATCAATGATTTCTTTTTGCACATTGGTGAGGGTGTTTTTCTCATTTTTCAATTTTACAAAAACCAGTTTAGGCTTCCCCCTAACCTCTTTAATTTTACCGAGGGCATTGAGAATTTTAGCGTTTCGCCCCAAAGTTGAGGCAAAAACAACATCCGGAAAATGGTCAATCAGCTGCTCCGATAGGTCGACCCCATTTTTCATGGAAATGACGGCGTATTTTAATCGAACCAAGACTTTTTCTAGAAACTCCTGGTCCTCTTTATTATCGATGACGAGCATTATCTTACTGGGCATGCCCCATTGTCCCCTTTTTTCACGAAGGGGTCAAAAACTCCACTCGGATTGAGACTGGGAACGTTGACGCGGTTATGCAAGAATGATACGCCATCGGTAATCAAAACAGTGCCCGTTGGAGGACCTATGGAAAAGCAAAGAATTGAGGAAATCATTCTCCCTGAAAGAAGTTTTAGCGTCTCGGTTGGAAGTAACCAAATAAAAATTGGTTCTGGCCAGGACCTGGCTGTCATCGCTGGACCTTGTGTTATTGATAATCGTGAAATGGCCTTCACTACGGCAAAAGCACTGGCTGAAATCAGCCAAAGACTTGGGATTGGAATCATTTTCAAAAGCTCTTACGAAAAAGACAATCGTGGTGCCGTAGGTAACTGGAAAGGCCCCTTAATGGAAGATGGCCTTAAAGTTCTTGCCGATATCCGCGAAGAGTTTCAAATGCCTGTTCTGACTGACGTCCACCGCACCGAAGACGTTGCCCATACCGCTGAATATGTGGATGTCTTACAAATTCCGGCTTATATGTGCCAGCAAACCTCTATGGCCGTTGAATGTGGAAAAACTGGGAAAGCCATTAATGTTAAAAAAGGGCAATTTCTTGCCCCCGAAGGCATGGAGGGTGTGGTTGGCAAAATACAATCCACGGGCAATAAAAATATTCTGCTGACCGAAAGGGGCGCTTGCTTCGGTTACAACCGTTTAGTCGCCGACATCCGATCGATCCCAATAATGCAGCAATTAGGAGCCCCGGTTTGTTTTGACGCCACTCATATTATTCGTTTGTACGGAATCAGTAGCGCCGATCCGGCTGGCGGCGAGCCTCGTTTCGTCCCCCACTTGACCTTGGCAGCCGTTGCCGCAGGGACGGACGCGCTTTTCATCGAAACCCACCCGGATCCAATGACGGCCAAATGTGATGCCGCTTCTCAACTTCGACTGAGTCACTTTGAAAACTTAGTGAAACAAGCCATTAATGTGCGCAAGGCTATTCAAAAACCGGAAAATGTCGGTACAATGACCCTATAGCTAGGGGGACTCGCTCCCTCTGAATAAAAGGGGCCGAAATCCGACGTTTCAAACTTATCTTTTACTATCTTCTCTCAGAAATGGTACCCACGTTTTTCGTGGGAGTGATTAGCTTTGTTTCGATCCTTTTATTGTTCCAGGTCCTCAAATTAACCGACACCCTTTTACAGCATGACGTCAGTCTGCGTACATTGGTTCACCTTCTCAGTTACCTTTCGATCAGCTTTTTACCGGCTATTTTACCCATGAGCCTTATTTTTGCGATCGTCTTATCCTATAATCGCCTTTCTGGGGATTCCGAAATTATTGCCTTTAAGTCTTTGGGTTTAAGCATGTGGCCCATCGTTTTCCCTGGGTTTGCACTGGGTCTGGCGGTCGCCATTGCTTCTGGTTACACTTCGTTCAAGATCGGCCCCTGGGGCAATCGCCAATTTGAAGTCTTAATCAATGACATTGGCAATTCGAAAATTAGCTCACAAATTGGCGAAGGCACTTTTTCTTCTGGTTTTTTTGACCTGGTTGTCTATGCCAATAAAATAAATAAAGAAACTGAAGAGTTGGAAAAAGTTTTTATTTACGATGAAAGGGATGAATCTAGTCCCACCACCATCATCTCTGAAAAGGGCAAAATCGTAAGTGAAAAAAGCTTTAACTCCTACAAAGCCTTTGTTCGTTTAACCAATGGGGATATTCATAAAATCTCTGAGGGTGGGCATACCAAAATCCACTTCGAAACTTACGACTTGCAAATCGTTGAACCAACCAACACGAAGATTCGCGACAAGTCGATCAACAGTCTGACCTACAGTGATCTGCGAAAACTGTTAAGCACAACCATGGATAAACAGGCTTGGCGAAAGTATAGCTACGAGTGGCACAAGCGGTTTGCTCTGTCTTTTGCTTGCTTGCTTTTTGTTTTAATAGGTATCGGCCTTGGTTGTCGCACCAACAGCCGTAGTGGAAAGTCCGGCGGAGGCGTGATCAGCGTTGGCGTCATTGTTGTCTATTGGGTGCTCTTCATCATAGGCAACAGTCTTTTAAAAAATCCCGCCGTACCTATTTGGCTAGCCGCCTGGCTCCCGTCTTTTATCCTTCTACCAGGGGGACTTTTTTTGATGCGCAAAAATTGGAATTGAACAGAGCCACCAAGTCCTTTTCTCCTCGTACCACCATGGCCCCCTCGTAAATCAGCTGATTGTTGCCAGAAAAAGCAGAGGCCACTGGAAACGCCGGCAGAGTGGCTATGGTCTTTCCCATGTCTGCGGCAAAACGGGCACTGATCATCGTACCACTGCGCTCTTTGGCCTGTATCACCAGCGTTAAGTTCGTCAATCCCACCACCAAACGATTGCGGAGAAAAAAGTGATGCTTACGCATTGGTTGATCTTCGGCATATTCGGTCATAAAAAGTAGATTTTTTCGCCCCCTCCAACCTTCTAAATTTTTTGGGTACAACTTACCAAGACCACTAGGTAAAACGATGACTGTCGGTAAATCGTAGCGCAAAGCGATTCGGTGAGCCATTTGATCGACGCCCCGAGCCCCTCCACTAACAACTCCTAAACCACATTGCCTTAAAGCCGGTGCCAATTCATTTTCCATCCACTCCATCACCCAGTCTTGGATTTCGCGCGCCCCGACCACAGAAACCATAGGAAGAGATAAAATATCAAGGTCGCCACAAAAATTTAGTAATAAGGGAGAGCTTTCGATCTCTTTAAGCGGCTCTGGGAAACGAGGGTGGGCGATTGGGAGCTGATACATCACGGCTTTGATGCAAAAACCTGGGGCCCACTAAGAACTTCCTGCTGAGGGCTTGAAAGCTCAATGTTCGATTTTCGGCTACTCGATTTCGGTTTCGAGCTCATCTTCCAGGGACGATTCGATCTCTGGATCCGGATCGGTCCGAAAATCCAATCCGGTTTCAATGTCGTTGAGATCAGTTTTCTCCGATTGCGTGGTTACGGCTTCCACCATGGTCGGCGCTCCGGTTTCATCCCCAGGAACAATGACATCGTCGGAACTAATGACAAAGGCCGATGAAACATCAGGTTCGGCTCGAAAGATTTTAATATGACCAATGGGAACGGGGGCACGATCGACTGTTGTCTCTTTGTAACGTCGGTCGCGTCTTTTATAAACACCCAATATATCACCAACACGAACACCTTGAGCAGTCCCGCCTTTTAGAAAAACCACATCACTCTGCCCATAAAAACGCGTGACATTGTCTTTCCCACCGCCAATGATTTGTAATACTTTTTCACTGGGGCGCCCAACGTAATCATCCGCAAATGTGGGAATCGACTCACGAGACAACCAAGGATTTCCTTGAATACCGGACAAACTTTTTATGATGGTCCCTCGATAGAGGTCATCGCGTATAAACTCCGTGACTTCCATTGTCCCTTGATACTGGATAACATCACCAATGATTCCATTGCGATCAAAGGAGTAGTCTTTTCCCATCACCGTTAAACGCTCACCGATTTCCAGCTTTTCTTTCGACTTCACATAGATCTGTTGATTTAAACCCACCAGCTTCGTCTTGTTTTCAGACTCAATCACCCGTCCAACATGGGGGTAATATCTGGCATTTCGGCCATACAAAAAAGTATTGGCTACAAACAAAGGATTCACTCGCACCGGTGGTCGTAAATCAAAACTAATCCCCTTTTCGTCATATTGAGAAACATCATAGGTTTGGGAATCAGTAAAGGTCCTTGGCAAGACTCCCAGAACCGGTTTAACCAAAATCGATGGGGGTGGAATGGCCGGGGCATCCGGGTAGAGTCCCGAACGATTGACCATGGCGGCGGCAAAAGGCTTCGGCTCTTCGAGAGTTGGATTTGCACCCCCATCTTCGGTGACTTTTTCACTGATTGATTCCTCAGCCACAGTGCCATCAGCCGACAGGGATTCTTTCTTGTCTGAAAGCTCCATCTTTTGCACTTCTTTAAATCCCTCTGGAAGATTGCTGAGGACGGACGGGTCAGCCGGCGCCTCACCGGCATTGGCTTCAGCTCCTTCACCACCCGAATTGTTCACAAGAGCGCCGGCCTCAGCCTCAGGTCCCATCATTATTCCAGGGGCCTCTTCAACTGAGCCTGTAAAAAAGCGTATGTCTTGTCCGACCGTTAACATGTGAGGGTTGGTCAGTCGTTCATTGTATGACCAAATTTTTGACCAAAACAGTCCATCGCCAAAAAACACAACACTCAAATCCCAAAGGGTATCCCCAGGTCGAACCCGATAGGTACGATTGCCGACACCAGCCAGGTAACTAGCCCAGCGTTCATCACTAATCTCAGAGCTATAAGATTGCTTGTAGATGTTGTGCATTTTTATTTCAAAGTTCTGTTGCGATTGCGATTCTGCAACCCAAAAAAATTGAACTAAAAAAAAGATAACTAATAACTTTTGCATCAGATTTGGCGCTTTTTACTTTTCTTTTTTGCGAGTTCACGTTTGAAATCATTGATCTCTTGAATAGCCTGCTTCTTTAGCCCCATTTTTTTAAAAATGGCGACGCGATACTTAATCAGTGTTCGAGACTGAGGGTAGCTTTGCTTGAGCTGAGTGCTCAAACGAAGCGCTGAAACCCATTGTTTTTTAGCAATTTTTTGTTTGAGAGGCTTCAAAGCTTCAGTCTCTGGAATTGGAGGGGGCTCAGACACCCACTTGCGAACCTTCATCTTGGCAATCACTTCGTTCTTTTTTGCCAACTGTTGTTCAAGCTTTTGTATACGAATCTTTTGAATTCCCAAAAGGTTTTGCTTCTTCGTTTGCGAAGCGCAACCGGAAACTATAAAGAGTCCAAGAATCCAAAGGCAATACATATTTCGATTAGAATTATATTTTTTTTTATACATGTCCTTATTGTACCGAGTTGAATCTTAATTGAGCAAGTCGGTGTTTTTAGTCTTGCCTTAAAAACACACACCTCAAATCCGAAAAAAAAAATGAAATCAAAATAAATGAACAAAGAAAGGATCTGCCGGGTGGCATTCCCAGGTTTATCCACAGGAAGTGTGGAATGCTCACCGTCCTAGACCTTAGACCCAAAGCCAGTGGTGGTTTTCAGCGAATTGCACAGGAATTACTCACACTTAAGTAGCTGTAATTACTAGGCTATGCCGACTTTTTTCTAGAAAAAAACAGATTCTGTGAACGGTTGTCGGACAAGCCCATTTGATACGTTGAGCAACAAGCTTTTACATTTGAGTCATAATTGCAGGGCTGTTGACTGTGACTTTACTGGTTCTCTTTGCTTTTTTTTTAGGCTTTTACTTTTCTGGATTTTTTTCTCATTTTTCATACCTAAGTGTAGACCTTCATCAAGTTTGTCTACAGGCGGCTCCAAAATCTGAGTACCGAGATCTCTACACGGCTTTGATTTGTGGCAAAAGAATCAACCATTCGACCTATGCGCTGGCCTTGCAGAATCTTGGACTGGTGCATCTGTTTGTCGTCTCGGGCGCCCATCTTCACTTTATAGACAAAATGATGTTTCCCCTTCGGGTGTTTACGAAATTGCAATGGCTACGCTTGCCGTTTCTTTTTCTATTCGTGCTAACTGCTGCCTTCCCCATCCCTGCCTTTCGAGCTTGGCTTTTTATTGCCATCAATAAATTGAATCAACGGTTCAAGCTTCACATCCCTAAACTCGACCGCCTTTTGCTTTCGGTTTTGCTTTGTTTGTCGTTTTTCCCACAACAATTTGTCTCTATTGGATTACCCCTTAGTTGGTTGGCCTGTTTGGGCTTAGTTATCGGAAGAAACGCCTTCCAACAATCAGCTTGCATCTATTTTCTAACACTCCCTCTGATTCTCAAAATTCAATATCTCTCCCCCTGGTCGATTATCATTAATGCATTCATGTCCCCTTGGGTTGGATCTGTTTTGTTCCCGGCCAGCCTGCTTCCATTTTTCTTCCCCCCCCTTGCCTCCTTGTCCGATAACCTGTGGGAAGTCTTCTGCGAGACGTCCTTGTTTCTTCTGCCCCATGTTCAAACCGATCCAATTCAGCAACAGAACCTCCCACCTTTGGCAATTTGGGTTCTATGTTTCGTGTTTCATCTGGCTGCAAAATGGCTTTTCTCAAAACGAGTACAGTCCTAATGCGATGGTTCCTTGGCGTTTTTATTTTACTGAGTGCTCAAAAAATCCAAAAAGAAATCCCTTTTAATTTTGTGGTTTGGGATGTGGGGCAAGGCGCCTGGAGCACCTATGTTGATGAACAACAATGCTTGCACTTTGACATGGGCGGCGAGCATTTTCCTTGGCACCAAATTTTATCTTTGTGCCAAAACAAGGAAAATCAAATTTACTTAACCCATGAAGACTGGGACCATGTGAATGGGGTTTTCTTTTTTTCTAAAAAAGTCAGGAAGCTCTGCCTCTATTTTCCTCGCCATCTTCAACGCTCGGGGTTACAAAAAGTTTCGAAATGTGTGGACCGACACAAACGTGTCGACATCCTATCCCACGGAACTGAAAACAGTGACAGAAACTCTTCCAGCGTGATCTACCTTTTACGAGGGCAAGTTTTAATCACCGGAGATGCCCCCCGTCAGCAGGAAAAGCTGTGGGCCTATCGGGTCCCCAGAAACCTCAAGGTTCTTTTACTTGGACACCATGGAAGCCAAACCAGCACTTCCAAAAAACTCTTGGCTAGGATCCAACCCAAAGTAGCCATCGCGAGCGCTCGCCAGGCCAAATACGGTCACCCGCATCCTAAAATCAAAAGTCGACTAACAAAAAAAAAGGTTCCTATGTTGCGCACAGAAACCTTTGGATCCATTTTTATAAAAATAGATTAGATCATTTTGCTGTAGGGAACAAAATCCATCCCTAAATCTTTAGCGACTGGTTCATAGGTTACGGCTCCACCATAAACATTCACTCCTTTTTCAAGGAGAGGGAAGCGTTTTACAGCCTCTTCTAAACCATACTGAGCAATGGCTGATCCATACTGAAAAGTCACATTGGTCAATGCATAGGTTGAAGTGCGAGCCACCACTCCCGGCATATTGGGAACGCAGTAATGAATGACATCATTGATTTCAAAAGTAGGATTGGTGTGACTGGTTGGCTTACAAGTTTCAATACAACCACCTTGGTCAACCGCCACGTCAACCACGACCGACCCCGGACTCATACTTTCGATCATCTCTTTGGTGACCAGTCGAGGCGCCTTTTGCCCAGCTAACAGAACTGCACCAATCACAAGGTCAGATCTTAAAACCTGCTTTTCTATGTTTTGTCGGTTTGAGTAAACCGTATTAATTCTATTTCCAAAAATATGATCCAGGTACTCAAGGCGGTTATGGCTCACATCAACGATGCTGACTTCGGCACCTAAACCAATAGCCATCTGAGCGGCATTGGTTCCAACCACACCACCTCCCAATATTGTGACCCGACCTCGATTGACTCCGGTCACTCCGCCAAGCAGGATTCCCTTACCGCCGTTGTCTCTTTGTAAATAGAAAGCTCCGACCTGGGTCGCCATGCGCCCCGCCACTTCGGACATGGGGGTCAACAGAGGAAGCCCCCCTTTTTTATCTTCAATAGTTTCGTAGGCCACCGCTTTAACTTTTCGGTCAGCCAAGGCTTTGGTGAGCTGAGGTTCCGCCGCTAAATGCAGGTAGGTGTACAGAATTTGATTCTCTTGCAAAAGCTCATACTCATCTGGCAAAGGCTCTTTCACTTTGATAATCATTTCGGTTGTGGCGTAGATCTCCTTTGCCGTATCAAGAATGGTGGCTCCGGCCTCAATGTAGGCCTCGTTGGTTATCATGCAACCTAAACCCGCATCTTTTTGCACAAAGACTTTGTGGCCTTCTAGGACTAACTGACGAACACCCGCTTCGGTTAGACCGACTCGGTTTTCACTAATTTTGATTTCTTTAGGGACCCCAATGATCATTTCATCTCCTCACCGTGAAGCGACTCTCAGTTCAACAACCGAGCGTTCGAATCGACAATAATTTATGGTCAGGGATTACCTTTGCCAGCAGGAAGGGTCAAGCCCTTCCACCGAAGGGAACCTCGAAAGTCTCGTGGGCAGGAACACCGGCCCCCAGCTCAAGCTCTTGGTAGCACTCTGGCGAATCCAGAATCTTGCGAACCAGCTGATTCAGAAGGTCATGACCGGCCTTAAACAGGACCACATGCCCCATGAGAGGGCGCCCAAGAGTCATGAGGTCACCCAGGGCATCCATGGCCTTATGACGGACAAACTCGTTCTCGTAGCGTAAACCTTCGGGGTTAACGATTTCATCACCATCGATTCCGATGGCGTTTTCCAGGGAAGCACCCATGGCCAGACCCATTTCACGCATCTTCTCGATGTCTTTTACAAATCCGAAGGTTCGAGCTGGTGCCAACTCGCTGGCAAAGGTCTGCTCGTTGACATCGATATCAATAAACTGCTGACCAATGGCTTTGGTTTCAAAGTCAATCGTGCAGCTTAAGCGCAATCCGTTGTAGGGAACAACATAGGCATGCTTCTCTTCCGTTCCGCAGTAGATGGGCTTGGTAATGTAAATGTATTTCCTAGGCTCCGACTGCTCAATCGTCCCCACTTTGCCGATCTCATCCATAAATATTTTGGCACTGCCATCGCCAATGGGAATCTCACTTCCCTTCAGTTCCAAATAGACATTGTCGATACGAAAAGCCGCTAAGGTTGAAAGGCAGTGTTCGACGGTCGACACCGCAAATCGATCGGTTCCGATGGTTGTTGCTAGCGACGTGGCTTTGACATGATCAACGTGAATCGGTACCGAAGGGCATCCCTCCAAATCGGTGCGAACCAAGTGGATCCCAGCATTCACCGGGGCGGGACAAAAAGACAAAGAGGTTTCAATGCCTTTATGGAGACCAACGCCTTTGATGACGGCTTTATTTTTTAAAGTTTTCTGTAAAAACAACTCTAACTACCTATTCAATTGAGCGAAAATGCTTCTTTCCTAATTCAGTTACGATGCGTCCTCGAGGTGTTTTTTGAATCAGACCTTCTTGGATAAGATAGGGCTCATACACTTCTTCAAGGGTACCCTTGTCTTCCGAAAGCCCGGCTGCCAGGGTTTCTATCCCCACCGGTCCACCTGCAAATTTATCTAAAATGATACCTAGAACCTTTCGATCCATGTCGTCAAGTCCGAGATGGTCCACTTCCATTCGATCCAGGGCTTTTTCTGCCAACTCTGCGGTAATAACGCCCTTGTTCTCGACTTCGGCAAAGTCGCGCACCCTTTTTAACAGTCGATTCGCGATTCGGGGGGTTCCGCGCGACCGGCGCGCCAGGGCATTGGCCCCCTCGGTCTGTAATTCCACATTCAAAAGTCGGGAAGACCGGGACAAAATCTTCACCAATTCGTCTTTTTCATAGGGGACCAATCTCTCCACAATCCCAAAACGATCGCGAAAGGGTCCGTTCAACAGTCCGGCTCGAGTGGTGGCCCCAATTAAGGTAAAAGGAGCCAGCTGAAACTTCATGGAGCGAGCCCCTAAACCTTCACCCGCCATGATGTCGAGATAATAATCTTCCATGGCGCTGTAAAGATACTCTTCTACGGTTCTGTTTAGTCGATGGATCTCGTCGATAAACAAAATAGAGTTCTCTGGGAGGCTGGTCAGAATGGCCGCTAAATCCCCTTTTTTGTCCAACGCTGGGCCCGAGGTGGTTTTAATTTCGACGCTCATTTCTTGAGCCAGCAGAAAAGCCAAAGTGGTTTTTCCCAGTCCTGGCGGCCCTGACAACAAGACATGATCAAGAGGTTCTTTCCGCTGTTTGGCGGCTTGAATATAAACTTTTAGTTTTTCAACAATTTTAATTTGCCCAGGAAAATCATCAAACTGACTGGGGCGCAGTCGATTTTCCCAGTGAGAGTCCGCAGCCTCTTCGGTGCTCGCTAAAATTTCGTTTTGTCTTCCATTCACCTGCATGCTGGCCCCCCTACCTGGATAGAAGCCTTAGACTATCACGAACACCTTGTTCAAAATCCACATCTTTGGGCAGACCGTAAACGACCTCTTCAATTTCTGCGGCTCGGAACCCAAGATTGGTTAACGCTGACATAATTTCTTTATGGGGTCTCGCTGGTTCGACATTGGATTTTTCGGCGCCTTTGTCAACAATCAGAGCCCCTTTGAGAGTTAAAATCATCTGCTCGGCCGTTTTTTTACCGACCCGAGGCAAGGCCGTCAGAGCTTTCACATCTTTGGCTTCAATCGCGTCAATGATGTGATCCAAACTGGCTCCAGACAAAACCTGAATCGCCAATTTGGGGCCGATACCATTCACCTTAATCAGGCTTAGAAACAGTTTCTTTTCAATCTTGCTTGAAAACCCAAAAAGC
Organism: uncultured Pseudobdellovibrionaceae bacterium; assembly: GCA_964351315.1. GTDB lineage: Bacteria > Bdellovibrionota > Bdellovibrionia > Bdellovibrionales > JAGQZY01 > JAGQZY01. The sequence continues at coordinate 2,287 of CAYGNH010000021.1, read as the reverse complement.
TGAAACTGATCCTCTCGCACATGGGTGTGAATCCAAAGTTGAACAATTTTTCGATCATGAAGATCACCAACGGTATTAGTGGAACAGATCACTTCGTAACCCACACCCCGACAGAGCAAGGTTAAAATGCCCTCTTCATTGTCGATCACTTGGCCTGATAAAAATGAAATCATCGTAGTTGCATCCCCTTGTGTTTCGTCCTCACACTATCATGCAAAAAGTGACAAAATGCGAGAGCTAACGCATCGGTGGCATCCAAACTGTGCGAACCATTTTTCAGACTCAACTGCTGATACAGAAACTGCCGGACCACAGTTTTATCAGCACTTCCTGAGCCCGTGATTTGCATCTTAACGGTACGAGGGCTGTACTCCACAATTTCGGCCCCCAAAGCCTGACAGCGCGCCGCGCAAACCCCACGAATGTGCCCCAACTTAAAAGCACTATCCACGCTTTTCCCTAAAAATATTTTTTCAATGACGGCGAAATCGGGCGCAAAACGTTTAATGATTTCGGATAATCCCTCGTCGAGAGCCTGAAGACGTTCATAAAATGGCATTTTTTGCGGCACATGTAGACTTCCGTGATCCACCTGCTGCCATGTCTTGCCATTTTTTGATTCGATGAACCCCCAGCCCAAGTTGAGAGTTCCGGGGTCAATGCCTAGAACTTTCATGCCTCGATCCTAACCTAGAAGTGCATTGCATTCACACTTAATTGGTGAAAAAATCATGACATGAGTCAGTATGATCCCAAAAGAATTGAAGAACTTCAGATGGTCCTGCTGAAGGACCCCCGATCTCCGGTCTTCGCCAGTCTTTCAGAAGCCTATCGACAAATGGGATTGCTCGAGGAAGCCCTAGAAGTCACTTCCCGCGGGGTGAAGCACAACCCTGACTACGTCTCCGGACTGGTCGCCCACGCCAAAATCTTATTCGAGTTGAAAGATTTTCGCTCGGCAGCCAAATTTTTGGTGAAAGCCACAGCTTTAAAACCGGAAAATATACTCGCCCTTAAAATTCTAGGCCATTGCTATTTAAAAATGCGCCAACATCCGGCCGCTCTCAAAACTTTTAAAAAACTGCTCATTCTAAAACCCAATGACGAAAGCGTCTTGCAAACGGTTCAAAAATGGGAATTCTTAGACAACATCCCCACCGAATCGGGACCCGAGATGTTTAATATTGATAGCTATGGTCAGTGGGTTCAGAAGCTGCCCTCAGAAACCGAGGCCCTGCATTTAGTGGAAAGCTTTATTAACTACGGTGATCGGGAAAATGCCCTTGAAATCGCCACCGCCGCCTTGCTGCAGTGGCCCGATTCCCAAGCTCTGCAAAAGAGGCAAGGCCTGTTGTTAAAAGCACGGGATGAAAATATTTCCGAGGACACTTCCAATAACGACAATCCCGCCCTGCATTTTCTAAACCTTAAAAAAGAGTTCTACCAACGCTGCCTGCAACGCATCGAGCAACGCAAGAGTATTGACCCCTAATGCTGGAGTTGACAGACTCAGAGCACTTTCCAAGAGGTCTGCATGTATTCAACTTCCGATTTTAAAAAAGGTTTAAAAATCCTGATCGACGATCAACCTTACTCCATTGTTGATTTTCAACACGTCAAACCAGGCAAGGGGAATCAGTTTACCCGCACTAAAATGAAAAACATGCTGACTGGATCAAACCTAGAAAAAACTTTCAAATCAGGAGAAAAATTTGGTGTTCCCGACGTAATGGTCCGAGATTGCCAATTTCTTTATGGCGATGAAAATGGCTTCCATTTTATGGATAAAGAAAACTATGACCAGCATTCACTACAGCCTGAAGATGTGGGTGATAACAAAAACTATTTAATCGAAAACCTGGAAGTCAGCGTGATGTTTTTCAACGACCGCGCCATTGGTATAGATGTTCCCAACACTGTAAAATTAAAAGTGACCCAAACCGACCCCGGACTCAAAGGCAATACTGTAACAGGCGCCACCAAACCAGCCACTCTTGAAACTGGACTGGTCGTGACCGTCCCTCTTCACATCAACGAAGGGGACCTCCTAAAAGTCGACACCCGGACCGGCGAGTATATGGAGCGCACCAGTTCCTAAGTCCCCCGACAAAAAGACCTAAGACTTTCAACAGGCTGACCAAAGCCCACTTTGACGCACAATAGCAGACAGGTCGAGGCTTTCCTTGCATAATATAGATAGACCCCGAAGCGAATATGCAACCTGAGGAACAACTCCGGTCTTCGCCAGTCTTTCAGAAGCCTATCGACAAATGGGATTGCTCGAGGA
>CAYGNH010000020.1:0-25035 GCA_964351315.1 uncultured Pseudobdellovibrionaceae bacterium | reverse complement strand
GTAGGCTATTTACCAGGAGTCCAAGGCGTTCCCCATTTAGATGCTTTGGAATCTTGAATCAATTGAAATTGAGCCTTTCTAACGAGGTTTATATAGGTGGGTAAATTGGTGGCAGCGTGGAACATTCCTGCGCCGAAGAGTAAATATATAAGTAACTTTTTGGGCAAAATCATAGGGATTTCTCCTTTGTTAAAAATGGTATTTGGGGTTTTAGGAATAGGGTATATGCGGGAAGCAAAAACCCTTAAATGCCAGTACAGTTGTGGTTTCTGGCGATTTAGGTGGGGTTTGGTGGATGTAGCAAACTTGTAGCAAAAATGTAGCAAAACATCGAAATATCGTGAAATGTCACGAAAGATTAAGTGAAGAGATGCGAAGCTCTTTCCAGTGTTTTTAAGTAGTTAAGCTAACTTGGTTTTTTTTGAAGACCAACTTTCTTGAATCGAAAATTGGTTGGGGGATGGGAATTGAACATAAGCTATTGAAATATCTTGGTTTAAGTAAAAATTTAGCTCTGTTTCTAAGGCTCAATGAGCCCATCTGAAAGAGAATTCATTGTGCATATTAGATATGTACATTTATGATGATTTCGGTTATAATGAACCATGATTTTCACCTGGGATGACTCCAAAAGTAAGTCGAATAAAAAGAAGCATGGCGTTTCTTTTGAAGAGGCTGAAACAGTGTTTGCTGATGAAGCGGGTCGTTTGATTCACGATCCAGAGCACTCCGAGGATGAAGATCGTTTTGTCTTGCTTGGTATGAGTGAGATGTTGAGAGTTTTAGTCGTCGTACATGCTTATCGTGATGATGATAAAATTATTCGAATTATCTCAGCAAGAAAAGCAACAAAGACTGAGCAAAAGTTCTACAAGAGGTGATTTATGAAGAAAGAATATGATTTTTCAAATTCAAAAAAGAATCCTTACGCAAAAGAGTTGAAGTCTCGAACCACCATTCGTTTAGATAAGGATGTGATCAAGTATTTTCAAAAACTCGCCAAAGACAAGGGCGTTCCTTACCAAACTCTGATCAACCTCTATTTGAAAGATTGCATGGAAACAGGCAGAGAGCCACAAATTGAGTGGAAGAAGTTAGGTTAAGGGGAGCACCTCAGGTGGGCAGGTTACTGGGGGCAAGAAACATTTCGGCTACGGTGAGAAAATATAAAGGTATGGACGCTGAGGTTAGAACATAAATATATGAAATTGTTGATATTGTGCCCGATTATCAATTGGGATGCAACCGTAAGAATTAATAAAAGTACTCATTGATTTCTTCACAGCATCATCCTTATAACTTGGAAAATAGCGGTTTAGTTGGTAATTGGAACAGCCAATGTGGAGGGGGAAGTGAATGTATTCAAATCGACGAAATTTTCTTAAAAGCTCTATCGCTGGAACAGCAGGATTGTACTCTTTTTCGAGTCTCTTTCCATTTCCAAAGGTATATGCCCAGTCCTTGTCTGAGCCAGATGTAGAAATTGTTTTGAGTGCTAAGAAAATAAATATTTCGCTTCTAACCGGCCAAAATACTTCAATGCTTGGATACGAAGCAAAACTTGTTCGAGGTGACTCCTCTGTTATTTCGTTGTTCCAAGGCGGGTATATGGGGCCCACTTTAAGATTTAAGCAAGGTCAAAAAGTGAGGATCACCTTTCAGAATGATTTGGATGAAAAATCCATAATTCACTGGCATGGACTTCATTTGGAAGAAAAATATGATTCTCATCCAAGTTATGCAATTGATCCTAAGAATAGCTTTATCTACGAGTTTACCGTGAACCAACGCCCAGGGACATATTGGTACCACCCTCATCCACATGGTAGAACGGCCTACCAAATTTATTACGGTCTGGCAGGCATGCTAATCGTTGAAGGTGGTCATGAGGATCAATATGACCTCCCAAGAGGCGAGTTTGATTTAAACTATTGCATCCAAGACCGACTTTTCAAAGAAGACAATTCCCTTTCTTATTTGGAGGGCGGGGGTCATGACCTGATGATGGGAATGATGGGTGACACCCTGTTTGTGAACGGAAAGCGGCCAATTATTGAGAAACTATCAAAAGACGCTTACCGGATACGTTTATTGAATGGTTCCAATGCAAGACTCTATAAGCTGGCATGGAGTGACGGGGAGCCTTTGACTGTAATTGGAAACGATGGTGGGCTTTTGGAAGCCCCTGAAAAAAGAGAATATTTGTATTTAGCACCTGGTGAGCGAGTCGATTTATATAGGAATTTCTCAAATTCAAATCTCTATGAATCCATCAATTTGCAAAGTATTCCTTTTCAACAAGGTCAGGGGAGTCCATTTACTTTAATTCCTTTTGAGGTAAACGCAGAGCAAAAGACTCAAAATGTTTTACCGGATAATTTTTCTCCGATTCAAAAGTTAGATCCAATATTAGCAGAAAATTATGACTCACCCAAAAAGTTTACAATGGAAATGACTCAAGGAACTGGATGGACAATTGATGGGTTAACATATTCCATGAAACAAGTGCGTGAAAAAGAAACTGTTAAATTAAACTCTATGGAAATTTGGGAATTTGAAAATAAAATGGGCATGCCACACCCCGTTCATATCCATGGTTCTCAGTTTCAGATTTTATCGCGAATGGGTAGTGATATTGGATTTATGGACAGTGGCTGGAAAGATACTGTGCTTATCGCTGGCGGAGAAACAGTGCGGTTAATCAAAAAGTTTGAAGATTATACGGGATATTTTCCGCTCCATTGCCATAATTTAGAGCACGGGTCCATGGGTATGATGAGAGACTTTAAAGTCGTTTAAATCTATGCAATTTGAAGTCGCTTATGGGCAAGGGTCCAAGTTGGAATCGAACCTCCAAGGACCGCGCCCATAGTCCATAGGATGGCAATACTTAGGCTCATGTGTGCTCCCAGTGCAATGAATACTGCCAACGATAAAAAACTCAATGAAAAAATCTGAATCAAATAGTTTTTCTTAATAACGTAAAATTCATCTCTTGAAAGGATAATCCATGCGGCCAATAAGCTAAAGCCCACAAAAATAACTCCACATAAGGTCATACATACAGAATGTCCAAAGGTCATAAAATATTCCGATAAAGATAGATGAGTATTAAACGGATTTAGGCCAAACTGATTACAGATTGCCAAAGAAAGAGAACCAAAAATAGAATGTATCCCTAATAATTTGACAAAAACGAACCAAGGAGAGGGGTCAATAAGTTTTTTGGTATTTGATAGAATTTTTTGGGACAAAGCTTCGGGAGGCTGGACGTTTTCACAATCCATAAATTCATTGAAATCATTAAGCCATTCTTTTTCGTTCATATTATTTTTCATGACTCTCTCCCTTGAGAATTTAAAGAGGCTCTAACTTTTTTTAAACCACGACTAATAAGTTGACGAACATTTTGTGGGCTGGTTTCAATCTCTTCGGCGATCTTTTCGAATGTCCAGTCATCTAAATAACGCAACCTCAATGCAAGTTGCTGATTTTCTGGAAGGCGTTCTAAAGAGGCTTCCAGCCTATTTAAACTCCCTAAACTGGCGAGTTCTGAACTCGCTTCCATAGAAAGGGATTCAAGGCCCACAGAATTTTGAGTCGTTTGGGTTTCTGCTTTTTTATAGTGATCTCTCAAAAGGTTGCGAGCGATGGTGAAAACCCAAGGCAAAAATGGAAACTGAGAGTTGTAATTATCACGGGACTTATGGATGCGTGCAAAGGTGTCTTGTAAAAGCTCCTGCCCAACTTCAGAGCCTACTTTCCCAGTCAGATATTTATAAATGCGGGCAGAATGCCTATGGTAGAGCGTTTCAAATGCTAAATAATCACTCGATTGATACAGCTTCATTAGCTCCTCATCAGTAAGGTCTTTTCTGTTTACTTGACGACTTTCATTGCTCATTTGGTCCTTAAGCTTTAAGTGCCTATCTACTAGTACGAGATTTTACCTAGTTTGTGACAACAGCTTAAAAAATAGGCCATTTCTCACAAAAAGACACGAATTTTTAGATGTTTGTCACATATCCCATATTTTCTCGTACAAATGGTATGGAAAAAACAGCGATTAGAGCCTTAATAGTCCTTGCTAGTTTGTTGCTTTCGATGAAAGCACAGGCTGCTGAAGTTCTCTCACGTGCTCAGTTTGTGGCACAGGTTTTAAGGCAAAACCTGGACTTAAGTTTAGTTAAGGTGGAATCTACCAATATTGAGGCTCAGGCTTCTGGAATTCGGGTTCCTCCACCAGAAGTCAGCATATCACAGATGGATATGGCCAATGGAGGTACAGCTCGGGGCTGGCAGGTGAGTCAAACGGTTCCTTTTCCCACTAAAGTAAGTAGAGACTACTCGGCCCGGCAACATGCTCTGCATGCACGTAAAGATGAAGAGTTAGCTGAAAAGCAAACGATCGAGGCTCAAGCAAATTTGGTCTATTTTTTAGTCTGGGAAGCTCAAGAACAAAGGTCGATTTTAGAAGAAAAAACGTCTTTACTTTCAAGCCATCTAAAAATAGCACGGGCAATGTCGCAATCCGATACTTTCGCGAAAATTCACCTTTTAAAAGCCCAATCAGAAAAAGATCAAGTTGAGAATGATTTAAAAACAAATAAGCAAATTTATCAGGAACGCTTATCGATGGCGGCAAAATTATTAGATAAAAATCCACAAACTTTTCGATTTAGGGCTGAAAAAACCGGAATGACTCCTATGCCAAGATTGGCGTCCGTAGAAGATGTTCCACAGATTAGAGCTATGAAAATGCATTTAAAGCACTCAGAGTCTCTTGAAAAAGCCGCACAAAGTGAATGGTTTCCAGATTTCAAATTAAGTTACGCGCACATGGGAGAAACATTAAGGTTTCCTGAAAATAATCAAATCACTGTGGGAGTGACGTTGCCATTTGCTTATTTCTGGCAGCCTGATGCGAAATCAAGCGAGGGAACGGCAAGTCGTTTGGAAACCGAAATAAAATTAAGAAAAGAAATCAGAAACATTCAAGAAGAAAAAGTAAATTTAGAAGAGACTCTAAAGGCCCTTGTTGGCCAAATCGAAACATTGGAAGAGAAAATACTGCCAAATGCGATACAGAGAAAAAAACTTTTTCAAAACGTATCACCAAGGGATTTAAGTTCATTAAGAGAACACTTAGAGACTTATCTATCTATTCCAAATACAAAGTTACAGATTCTTTATTTAAAAGGGAAATACGAACAAGCTATTGCTAGTTTAGCAAAGTATAAGCCCGCTGAGGTAACGACAGATGAATAAAATATATATTTTTATTGCAATTTTATTTCTAGTGGCTGGAACGATAACTTTATCTGGCTGCACTAAGTCTGTACCTGTTAACTCTAGTAGTAGCCACTCCCATTCAAGTGAGGAGACATACACCTGCCCCATGCATCCTGAAATTCGGCAAAATAAACCCGGAAACTGTCCAATTTGCCACATGAAATTGGTAAAAGTGGAAAAGGCAAAGGCTAGTGGCATGAAAGCTGAAATAGATCTTAATATTTCTCCTTATCAGGCAGACCTTGTTAGCATTAAACCCATCGAGGCTCTTAAAAAAGATGTTCTTTACTCAATTCCAGTTTCAGGAAGGATGCTTTCCAGAAATTCAGTGGCCCTACAAATTTTTGAAAGAGATTTGAGATTTATCAAACGTGGAGCGAAGTTTACAGGACACATCGAGGTTAATCCTGAAGTAGAGGTCAAAGGTGAGATTGTCTCTGTTGATAACTTAGCTGACCCCACCAGTCGGACTGTTCGGGTTGTTGGAACACTTCAGGGAAATCTCACAAATTCACTTATTGAATCCAGCTTCAATGGAAATATTGAGATCAAACTTGGATCTCAAATTGTTATTCCTGAAAAATCGGTGCTCTTTACTGGAAATGGAAGTCTAGTTTATATCTACAAGGATCAAACCCTTCACCCAAAAAAAATAGTGCTCGGACCGAAAGTCTCTGAGGAGTATGTCGTTCTTAAGGGGTTAGAAGAGGGCGATAGAATTAGCTCCGGTCCGAATTTTCTTATTGATTCCGAGTCAAAAATTAGAGGCTTAAATGATCAAAAGCATCATTGAGTTTTCCGCCCATAATCGCTTTTTAGTGATCTCGATTACGGCACTCCTGGTGGTTGTCGGGGTGTTTAGTTTAAAAAACATTCCTCTTGATGCCATTCCCGATCTTTCTGACACCCAAGTCATTATTTATTCAAGGTGGGATAGATCACCTGACATTTTAGAGAATCAAGTAACCTATCCCATAGTGTCTTCTATGCTCGGAGCACCAAAGGTCAAATCCGTTCGCGGGGTTTCAGATTATGGATACTCCTATGTCTATGTCATCTTTGAAGATGGGGTTGATTTATATTGGGCAAGAAGTCGTGTCTTAGAAAGTCTTAATCGAATTCAGTCTCAACTTCCAGAGGGAGTAAAAACTGAAATTGGTCCTGATGCCACTAGTGTGGGTTGGGTTTATCAATATATTTTGAAAGATCAATTGGGAAAATTAACCACTGCTGATTTAAGATCTATACAAGATTGGACCTTAAAATTTCAACTTCAATCTGTGCCAGGCGTAGCAGAAGTTGCCTCTATAGGTGGATATGTAAAGCAGTTTCAAGTGAAGGTCGATCCAACAAAGTTACAGCTATATGGCCTTTCCATAAAACAAGTCATGGATGCGGTTCAAGAAACCAATCAGGAATCTGGAGGCAGGACCATTGAATTTTCCGGTGCCGAAGCAATGATAAGAAGTCGAGCTTTGGTTGAGTCCACTGAGCAGATTAAAAATGCAGTCATCGCTTATAGCTCCAATGCGAGATCACCAATTCTGGTTAAACAAGTCGCTGATGTGAGTATTGGTGCAGAGATGAGAAGAGGGATTACTGATTTTAACGGTCAGGGTGATGTGGTTGGTGGTATTATTGTTATGAGGCAAGGAGAAGATGCCCCAAAAGTGATAGAAGACGTCAAAAATAAAATTCAAGAAATCCAGAAATATTTACCAGAAGGAGTAAGTGTAAAAAGCGTTTACGATCGCTCGGATCTTATTGAAAGAGCAATTGACACCTTAAAGGGAACTCTTATTGAAGAGTTGATTATTGTTAGTCTTATTATTTTATTATTTTTGTGGCATCTGCCCTCGGCAATTGTTCCTATTGTTACAATCCCAGTTTCAGTTCTCCTAGCCTTTATTCCGCTTTATATTATCGGGCAAAGTTCAAACATTATGTCGTTAGCCGGAATTGCTATTTCCATCGGAGTACTGGTCGATGGAGCTATCGTGGAAGTGGAAAATGCCTATAAGAAAATTCAAATCTGGGATGAGGGAGGAAGAAAAGGAGATTTCTTTCAAATTAGGTTAGACGCTTTAAAAGAAGTAGGTCCCTCTGTTTTCTTCTCGCTTCTAGTGATTGCCGTGGCGTTTATTCCTGTTTTTACCCTTATAGATCAGGAGGGGAGACTTTTTAGGCCATTAGCTCTTTCAAAAACATTCACTATGGGAATTGCCTCATTTCTAGCAGTTACATTTGATCCGGCTATGAGGATGTTGTTTGCACGAATTGAACCTTTCGATACAAAGTACCCAATACTTAATAAGTTGGGAAATAAGTTTTTAATAGGAACATACTATAAAGAAGAGAGACATCCTATTAGTAAACGCCTTTTTAAACTCTACACGCCCGCAGTAAAGTGGACACTTCGACATAGAAAAACCACTCTGGCCATTGCACTTGTCGGAACTCTTTCAATTCTTCCGGGATTTAAACTTTTAGGTTCTGAATTTATGCCAACTCTCCATGAGGGAAGTCTTCTCTATATGCCCACAGCACTTCCTGGGCTTTCTGTATCTGAGGCACAAAAACTTCTTATTGTTCAAGATCGCATTTTAAAGACTTTTCCCGAAGTCGACACGGTTTTCGGTAAAGCAGGGAGGGCCGAAACTCCAACAGATACGGCTCCTCTAAGTATGATTGAAACTACAATTGTATTAAAGCCAGAGGGCGAGTGGCGAAAAAATGATAGATGGTACTCAAATTTTCCGAGCTTTTTAACTTTTCCGTTTCAAAAAATATGGCCGGAGACCATAAGTGAAGAGCAATTGATTGAAGAAATGAACCAAAAGTTATCTTTCATTGGTATGCCTAACATTTGGACTATGCCGATTAAAAATAGAATTGATATGCTATCCACGGGAATTCGTAGTGCCATCGGTCTTAAAATATTTGGTCCTAACCTAGAGGGGATTCAGGAAATTGGTCAAAAAATTGAAGCGGAAATTAAAGCCTTGGATGGCACGCGTTCCGTTGTTGCCGAAAGAATTGCTAGTGGTTATTTCCTTGATTTGGATATTGATCGTAATAAACTTAAAAATTATGGTCTTACGGTTAAAGAGGTTCAAGATCAAGCCATGGCTGCCATTGGTGGGTCAAATGTTTCGCAAATTTTAGCTTCAAGAGAAAGATATCCAATTCAAGTACGTTTTGCTCCAAGCTTTAGGCAAGACATTGCAAGTATAAATAGAACTTTAATAACTTCCTCTAAAACTGGCGCACAGGTGCCCTTGAGTTCAGTGGCCGATGTTGTCGTTAAAAATGGTCCTGGGATGATTAGAGATGAGAATGCTTCTCTTGTTGGATATGTGTATGTGGATATTGACCCCGAAAAGACGGACATTGGTTCATACGTAGAAAGAGCCAAAAGGAAAATTGATCAAAATGTAAAAGTTCCTGAAGGCTATATTGTTGAATGGAGTGGTCAGTTCAAGAACATGGAAAGGGTCAAGGAAAGACTCACATATATTATTCCACTGACTCTAGTATTGATTTTATATCTACTTTATTTCAACACGGGCTCTTGGGTTAAAACAGGAATCATTCTTTTAGCAGTTCCGTTCTCCCTCATTGGTGCTGTCTGGTTGCTTGTATTTTTAGGCTATAATATGTCGATTGCTGCTTGGGTGGGAATGATTGCACTTCTTGGTCTTGATGCTGAAACTGGAGTGTTCATGCTTATGTATCTAGATCATGCCTATCAGGACAGAACAAAAGAAGGACGCATGAGTTCTAGAAATGATCTTGAAGAGGCTGTGATTGAAGGTGCCGTTCATCGTGTAAGACCAAAGCTTATGACGGTTGCTGCACTTTTCATGGGTCTCATCCCCATTATGTGGTCTGTGGGTGCGGGCAGTGATGTCATGAAGAGAATTGCAGCACCTATGATTGGAGGGTTATTTACCTCATTTCTATTGGAACTACTTATCTATCCAGTCATTTTTTATATTTGGAAAGAAAGAAAATTAAAAAACTCATACAATTAACTAGGAGAAAAATATGAAAAAATTAATAGTAATTATCACATCAATTTTGGCAGCGGGAGCTTCTTTCGCAGGCGAAGGGAATCGTGCAGCACAAAAGAAGTCGACGAAGGAAAAAGCAGTCAAAGTCACAATCAGCGAAGATGGATTTAAACCTTCTCAAATTGAAGGCCAAAAAGGGGAGAATCTTGTTCTTTTAGTCACTCGCACAACGGATAAAACCTGTATGACTGAACTCAAAAATGTTAATGGAAATGGTGAAACAAAGCTGCCTTTAAATAAAGAGGTTCGCTATCAGGTTGGTCAGTTAGACAAAGCTGGAGAAATTAAGCTTTTGTGTGGAATGAACATGAAGGCCGGAATTGTGAAAGTTTTGTAACTAGGAGAAAAAAATGGATCAGCCTACCAGTAGTTGTCATATAGATCATAAGCTTAATACTTCTCTAAAAGTTGAGGACCCTGTTTGTGGAATGGATGTTGATCCACATAACGCCAAAGGTGGAGACTTCACTTACAAAGAAAAAGATTATTATTTCTGTAATCCCAAATGTAGTGAGAAATTCAAGAGTGATCCAGAAAAATACTTAAGTCCCAATCCTCAGCCGACCTTGGATCACTCAAATGTGGAATATACCTGTCCTATGCACCCAGAAGTTAAACAAATGGGTCCAGGCAACTGTCCAATTTGTGGAATGGCCTTGGAGCCAACGGAAATTTCTCTGGATATGGAAGAAGACAAAACAGAGCTTAATGATATGACTAAACGCTTTTGGGTCAGCGTAGTTCTGTGTCTTCCGCTTTTGGTCATTACGATGGGTGGCAGGCATTTTTTTGATGAAATTATATCGGGACGATTTCTGAGTTATCTTGAAGTGCTTTTGTCTTCACCCGTGGTGCTTTGGGCGGGACTTCCTTTTTTTGAAAGATTTTGGCAATCTTTAAAAAACAAAAATCTAAATATGTTCACTTTAATTGGCGTAGGTGTTGGAGTGGCATATTCCTATAGTATGGTGGCCGTATTTTTCCCTCATCTTTTTCCCGACTCGTTTAAAGATTTATCAGGGGAAGTAGGGCTTTATTTTGAGGCCGCCGCTGTCATTGTAGCGCTGGTTCTTTTGGGCCAGGTCTTAGAACTTCGAGCTAGGAGTCAAACGGGAGCAGCAATTAAAGCCTTACTTGGACTTGCCCCTAAACACGCTCGAAAAATCAAAGACAACGGAGAAGAGGAGGACATTCCAGTTGAACATATTCACTTGGGAGATAAACTTCGGGTTCGTCCTGGAGAGAAAATTCCTGTGGATGGCATAGTATTGGAGGGAAAATCCTCGGTCGACGAATCGATGATTACTGGAGAGCCTATTCCTGTAGAAAAAGTAAATGGTGATGCAGTTGTTGGTGCAACGATTAATGGAACAGGCTCACTCATCGTTAAAGCTGAAAAAGTTGGTAAGGACACATTGCTCTCGCAAATTGTTAAAATGGTTGGCGAGGCGCAAAGAAGCCGTGCGCCAATACAGAAGTTAGCTGACCAAGTTTCATCTTATTTTGTTCCTGCTGTGATTCTAGTTTCAATCATCACTTTTTTTGTTTGGTATTTTTTTGGACCGGCTCCGAGCCTTGTTTATGGTGTGATTAACGCTGTCGCTGTTTTAATTATCGCTTGTCCTTGTGCCCTTGGATTGGCAACACCTATGTCGATCATGGTGGCTACAGGGAAGGCTGCAGGACTTGGAGTTCTGTTTAAAAATGCTGAAAGTATTGAGCAGATGGAAAAAGTGAATGCTTTAGTCGTCGATAAAACGGGAACAATTACAGAAGGGAAACCAAAGCTTGTATCGGTCATTAGTTTCACAGATTTGAACGAAAATGAAGTATTAGAAATGGCTGCAAGCCTGGAATCAGGTAGTGAGCACCCACTGGCTGCGGCTATTCTTAGTGGGGCTAAAGATCGTGGTGTAAAAGTAGGAGAGACTAAGAATTTTAACTCTGTTACGGGTAAGGGTGTCCAAGCTGAATTCAACGGAAAGAAGATTCTTTTAGGAAATAAAGCCATGTTTAGCGGCTTAGAGTTTGATCAACAAATTCTTCAAAAAGCGGATGAGTTAAGAACTTTAGGGCAAACAGCCATGTTTGTGGGTTTTGAGAATCAGGTATTTGGAATTATAGGTGTCGCAGATCCCATTAAGGAAACCTCTAAAGAGGCAATCGCAAAACTTCAAAGTGAGGGCATCAAAGTGATTATGCTCACTGGTGATAACAAGAAAACGGCAGAGGCGGTGGCCTTTCAAATTGGTCTTGATGAAGTGATTGCAGATGTACTTCCAAATGAAAAAGCAGATGTGATCAAGAGACTCCAAAATGAAGGTTATATTGTCGCAATGGCGGGGGATGGTATAAACGATGCTCCTGCCTTAGCCCAGGCTCATGTTGGCATAGCTATGGGAACCGGCACTGATGTGGCAATGGAAAGTGCGGGTGTGACTCTTGTTAAAGGTGATCTTCGCGGTATTGCGAGAGCTAGAGAAGTCAGTCAAATGACAATTAGAAACATCAAGCAGAACTTATTTTTTGCCTTCGTTTATAATGGACTTGGGGTACCTGTGGCGGCGGGAGTGCTTTATCCTTTCGTGGGTGTGCTTTTAAGTCCAATGTTTGCTGCTGCGGCCATGAGCTTAAGTTCAGTCTCAGTGATTGGAAATGCGCTTAGGTTAGGAAGATCTCAGAAATGGAAAAGTTAATCTTCTTTGTATTGATATTTTTAACTGGTGAGCTTTCAGCGCATCAGGGAGAGAGCCATGGGAAAAAAGTAGATCAGGAAAAGTCCATTAAACAAGACGTTCTTATGCAAATTGATCAATCCTATAGAGACAATATTTCTTCTATATTTGAAAAAAAATGTATGGACTGCCACGGTAAGCCTAAAGAACTTCCCTGGTATCATATGCTTCCTGTCGCTAAAAATATAATGGATGAGGATATGCAGGAGGCCAAGAAGCATTTGGATTTGCGGGGTGGTTTTCCCTTTAATGGGCATGGAACTCCTCGAGAAGACCTTGAAGCAATACAGGAAGTGGTTAGTAAAAATGAAATGCCGCCTTTCCGTTACAAAATTATGCACTGGTCCTCTCAGCTCACAAAAACTGAAAAGAAAGCCGTTGAAGAATGGGTCGAGAGGGGAAAATATCTGTTGGGAGATGAGAAAAAGTGAAGTTTTCAGTACGAATGAGAAAGTGGCATAAATGGTTAGCTTTGATTATAGGAGTTCAGGTCTTCTTATGGACGGCTAGTGGTCTATTTATGAGCTTTGTTCCTATAGAGAATGTTAGAAGCGAGCACCTAATAAAAAAGTTAGAGGATCGACCTTTAAGCTTTTCTGAAAACTATATTCAAATCTCGAAAGCTGTCGAGGTTTCAGGTCTAAATCAAGAAAATATCAGTGAAATAAAAATTAAGATGTTTCTTCAGAGGCCAGTATATGAAGTCAAAAACATAAATGATGAAACTAAAATAGTTGATGCTAAAACTGGTGAGTTACTGTCTCCGTTGAGTCAGAAGTTAGCAGAAGAGGTCGTAAGGTCGCGATATGCGGGAAAAGCTAAGTTTATAAATACGACTCTATTGGATAAACCAGTGAGTGAGTACCGTTCAACATATCCAGTCTGGCGTATAGACCTTGACGACAAGGACCAAACTAGCTTTTATATTTCCCCGCACGATGGAGATTTAAAAGCAGTTAGAGGTAATATCTGGAGAGTTTACGATTTTTTATGGATGCTGCATATTATGGATTATTCTGAAAGAAAAAACTTTAATCATTGGTGGCTAGTTGTCGCTGCTTTTTTAGCGGTGAGTGTTACCTTGACCGGTTTTATATTGTTTTTTTCGTCATTTAGGAAAAAGGATTTTCAGTTCTTTAATTTAAAATAACTATCTACTATTCAGTTTCCTTTAGGAGTCCAAGGAGTCCCCCATTTAGATGCTTTGGAATCTGGTATAAGTTGGAATTGGGCCATTCTAACAAAATTAATATAGGTAGGTAGATTGGTGGCAGCGTGGAATATTCCAGCGCCAAAGAGTACCTATACAAGTATCTTGTTGGATAAAATCATAGGGATCCCTCATTGTTTTAAAAATGTTATTTGGGGTTTTAGAAATAGGGTATATGCGGGGAAGCAGTAGTTCCGTAGTTCCGTAGTTCCGTAGTTCCGCAAAACCCTTGAACGCCTTTGCAGTAGTGTAAAATGGCGTTTTGGGCGGGGCCGAGTGGATGTAGCAAAATTGTAGCAAAAATGTAGCAAAACATCGAAATATCGTGAAATGTCACGAAAGATTAAGTGAAGAGATGCGAAGCTCTTTCCAGTGTTTTTAAGTAGTTAAGCTAACTTGATTTTTTCTGTCTTACCAATCTCTAGGATCGAGAAATGGTTGCGGGGACAGGATTTGAACCTGCGACCTTCGGGTTATGAGCCCGACGAGCTACCAGACTGCTCCACCCCGCGACAGATGGAAAAAATTGGATAAAAGATCCGGTAAGAAGTGGAAAGTAGGTGAGGGTGGGTTTAAAGTCAATGGGGCAAGCTCTCGCCGCGCCCCGTTACTTGCTGAATTCCGATGAAATTATAGGCGTTTATCGATATTTGTGACCGTTCTGCTTAAGGAAGCCTCCGTTTTCGAAGGGAGGGAGTCTTCAGTTTTTTTTGACTCTGCAGCAAGGCGTAGAGCTGGCTTATAAACTTAAATTGTTTATCAATAGTAGAATTGAGTTTATTCTTTGCGTATGAAGCGACCGGACCTAGAGCCCTTTTTCACGCACCCACTTGGAATGATGGGGTTGGTTGACCTTAACGGCGATTTCATTAAGCTTAACCCTGGTTGGAAAGACTGTCTGGGCTACGAACTTGAAGACATACAAGCACGACCTTTAACTCATTTCGTCCATTGCGACGATCAGAAAACGACAGAGCTGAAATTTCAATTTTTATCCAACCATGAGTTTGAGTCCGTGGATTTTGAAAATCGCTTTTTGCATAAGAGCGGCGAGTGGCGGTGGCTGCATTGGAGCGGCGTAAGAGTCGGTGAATTGGTTTATTTCGCGGCTCGAGATTTGACAGATCAAAAAAATACCCATGCTCAGTTAGAAAAGACTCAGACTCAACTTATGCGGAACGCAAAGCTCGCCTCTTTAGGAGAGTTGGCTGGGGGAATTGCTCATGAGATAAACAACCCGCTTGCCGTTATCTTAACTTCAACGACTTTGATGCGAGCGATTTTCGACAAAGAGCCTCGGTTAAAAGATCCCAGGCTGGTCAGCGCCGTCGATTCAATTGAGAATACAGTAAATAGAATCACCAATATTGTTGATGGTATGAAGAAGCTTCTGCGCCACGAGGAGACTGTAAAAGTCCCTTGTGAAATGTCTGCTATCGTTCGAACAAGCTTTATGTTGTGTGCAGACAGAATGAACTCTTGTGGTATTAGGCATGAATTAAATCTTGTTGATTGTGTTTTTGTTTTTGGGAATCAAACTCAATTGTCTCAGGTTTTTGTAAATTTAATAAATAATGCTATTGACGCCGTCAAAGGAGAGCAAGAAGCTTGGATTCGTATCGACCTTGAAAAAGGCCTTGAAAAAGTAAGGTTCAGTGTCACAGACTCTGGTGAGCCTGTTCCAGAAGAGATGCGCGGAAGAATCTTTGAGCCTTTTTACACCTCAAAAGAGGTCGGAAAGGGGACGGGACTTGGTTTAAGTATTTCAAGAGAAATCGTGCGCCAGCATGGTGGAGAAATCTATCTAAACGGGCAGGCCTCGTATACACAATTTGTGGTCGAGTTGCCCATGGGAACCATCAAAAAGCGAAAAGTATCGTGAGTAAAATCCTGGTTGTTGAAGACGAAGAAGAAATTCTTTCGGCTCTAAAATCAATCATTGAATTGAGTGAAAAACATTTGGTGTTAACCGCCAATGATGGGCGAAACGGTTACAGAATTTTCTGTAAGGAAAGTTTTGATTTGATCATTACGGACTTAAATATGCCAGGGGGAAATGGTTTGTGGTTGGCGAAGGAAATTCGAAAAATAAACAATGAAATCCCGATTTTGTTTATGACGGGTTTCGATTCACCTTCATTAATTGAGCTAAATACGATCGGGTCCTCTCATGTCTTAAGGAAGCCAGAGGACATTCCATTCGTTCTGAGTGTCATCGAAAAAATTTTAGAGAACTAAAGATGTCGATTGTTTCGAAGACTTTGACTAGGCACTAGTGACCAAGGTTGTCGTCATCAAAATTTAACAAAACATTAATGTTTTCTGACGAGGCGTTTAACATGTTGCGAGAAATTTTTTTCAGACGACTGTTTTGATCGGTCACTCTTTCGGTGGCGGAGGCGATTTTTTCTGTTTTTGAGAGCAGATTTTTATCATCGGATTGACCAGTGCTTTCAAGACTTAATTTTAAGTTCTCACAGTTAATTTGAATAACAGCCAATGGATTCGAGATGCCATGGGCGATGTCACTGGCCACTTTGCCAAGACTTTGGATGGTCTGCATTTCTATCGAAGATGTTTTACTTTCTCTGATTTCGAATAAGAAGAGCTTAATTCCGTTTTCGCCAAATCCTAGGGGTGAGCAACGCATTTCTTTTTCAAAAAGTTCAGCCGGATCTTTTGGGTTGCGTAAAAAAGCCGGCAAACGAATGGGAATTTCGTTCGCCACAGAACTTGTAAGTTTGACGCGGTCCTCTTGCCTCAGCCAGACCAAATCGGTTAAAGCCTCTAAAGTCCAGGTTTCCTCATTTCCAAGGCTCAGTTCAGTGCGGGCCTGTTGATTGGCATAGTTTAATTTTAAACTAGGACCCGTTAGTAAAATTATCTGATCCATTCGATTCACTATTTTTTCAAAATCAGTCAATATGGCATCCTTTGTGATAATTTAGCCCATTATTGTTGACTCCTCTGTAATTATCAACAAATATTGTTTAGTGCTAGCCGGTAAAAAAGCCCTTATTGTAGATGATGACATAGAGTTTCGACAGTCTTTGGCCGGAGTTCTAGCCAACCTTGGACTGTTTGTTGTATCAACTCCAAGTGGTGAGCAGTTTGTTGACCTCTTAGAGAAAGAAGAGCCTGATATTGTGTTGATCGATAAAGACTTAGGGGGAAGTGACGGTTTTGACCTTATTTACAGAGTGAGAAAGCGGGTCCACAATAGCAACATTCCCGTCCTAGTTGTGAGTGGGAGTGCTTGTGAAGAGGACAAGTACGAAGCCATCAAGATGGGCGCTGATGACCTTTTGGCTAAACCCTTAAAGGTTGAAGATTTGAAGTTTCGAATGATTGCGGTTTTTAGAAGAGCTCAGAGCTACCGGAAAGATGAGAGCCTGCTGACTGTCGGGCCTTTTGAAATAGACACTCGAAGATACACCATTCGAGTTGCTGATAAGCCGCTGTTTCTTACCAAAACGGAGTATAAAGTTTTTTTAGAGCTCGCTCTAAGAAAAGGGGAGCTGGTCTCTAGAGAATGGGTCTCAAGCAATCTACTATCTTTAAAAAACCAAAACCCCCGTACCATCGATGTTCATATGACCTCTATTCGTAAAAAGCTTGGCCAGTACGGGAAGTGTATCAAAACGATTCGAGGTCGAGGCTACTTATTTCACCTCGATTAATAATCATTTTTTTGGCAATTTTAGTAAACTTTTAACGATCTCAGTCGAAAGGCTTGCTGAGTTAAAAGCGAACCGCGATTTGAACTTCTTTGCGGTGGCTGATTTTTATTTTTTAAGTGTATTGACAGGGCCAACAGAAACGGAATCCGGTTCGAAAGCTCGGTGAGAGAAAGTCTTATGTTGTTAGAAACAAGAGAGCGTAAGTGGGTACTGATTGTTGACGATGAACAAGAAATCCGTGAATCGCTTCGGGAGGTTATAAGCCTCCAGTTTGGAAAAAAGGTGGAAGTCGTCGAGGCCAGGGATGGCGTAGAGGCGACCTCTAAAATCAATTTCCAAAAATTTGACTGTATCATAACTGATCTATCGATGCCGCGAAAAGAAGGGGAGCCTTTCATTTACTCGATTCGCAGTAACCCTCTGAATGAGACCACTCCAGTTATTATTGTGTCTGGCTCGAATCAAATCCAGAAAGTCAGCGAAAAGTTTGAGTTTGTCGATCGAATTGAAAAACCCTACAAAATGAGCGTATTGGTAGATCTGCTATCAACCCATTTAGAGCGTGGAGACAACAAAAACCGAGTGTCAGCGAGTGTTTTTAATAACCTGGTCGAGAGCTTGCAGAAATTCGTCAAGGAAGTGGCTGAATTGCAGGTTGAGCAACAGGGGGCGCTGAAGGTGAAGGAAAGAGGTGAAGAGTTCAATCACGATTTTGTTTCCAGCATACAAGTCAAGATAGGCAAGGTGACCAACACTTTCTCTATTCTTGCCAATAAGAGCGAGGTGGAGTCCCTCTTCTCCGGAAGGGGGCGAGTGGATGTCGACCACTTGATTCAGTCCATGTGCTTCGTGATATTGAGGAATGTTTTAGAGAAAGCACAGTCGAAAACCGTTTCTGGAGTTAAAGGGTCCTTTTTGCAGCAAGACAAAAGCCTTCTCGCCAGGAAAAAGGGCATAATCCTTGATTTAGGGAGTCCCTCTTTTAAGATCCACGTCTTCGCAACTTCACAGTAAGGGTTGCCTGCCCAAGTTCATTAATCTGAAAATTTGGATGGTCGTGTTTAGTGCAAAAGTCGAGAATTTGATGGATTGCCAAAGGTCTATAAATTGAACTTTATAGTTTTGAGTCCGATTTGTCTGTGTCAGACTAAATAATGATTATTTATAAAAATAGGAGTCACTTTGTCTAACTTTAGAGTGGTTATTCTGGATTACCCGAAGTTGATGATTGGGAACGATTCAGTAAAAAAAATTCTTGGTGATATGATCCAAGCCAAACAGATAAATTTTACTCGCACAGACGAAATGTACGTGCCGATGAGCGGTCTGGACATGGTAGGGAGCCATATACTGATCTACAGTCAAGATGACCTTTTCTCGCCGACTCCGGTTTTAGCCATTCGGGTCTGTTTTTCTGATCGCATTTATCGCCATGACCTTCTTCTCCCAATCGACGAGTACTCTAAGGCTTTACCCGAATCTTGTCTGAGTCCCTATTTGGAGTTTCGCGAGACAAAAAAGACCATTGTCGATGTCAACGCTTGGTTTGTAGATCCAAATTTTTCGAAAAAAAATTCCGGGTTAAATTTGTCAGAAATTGGTTTTCTTTTTGTGGTCGATCTGATTTTGAAGAGGGGATTCGATCATTTCGTGGGAATAGCAAACGAGAAATACAAAGCCTCCAGATGGGTTGAGCCCCTTGCGTCCTACGAAGATGGTTTGCTTTTTGAGCACCCAAAGGTAAAAAATATTCATAAGCTTCTTCTCGTAAAGTCTTTTAAATACGATTGGTTTTTAGAAAAGTGCAATCAGTACAAACAGTATTTTGAGTCAAAAATATTCTACTATCCTGAAGGTGCGCCTAATGAATCAACCTATTTTACAGATTCTGAAGTTAAAAAAATAGCCGAGGATCGGCTACTACTTCAGAAGCAAAGCACTGGGGAACTCAATGGTGTAGGTGGTTTGAATCGAGCCTCTTAGATCGTTTCTTTTTATTGTCGTCTTGAAAGCTGGCATGTTTGCCAGTTTTGGGGAGGATTGGTAGAGGAGTTTCCTGTAAAATATTAAAAAATCGAGGTTTATTTTCTCGGTTTGGACAAACCTTTCAATCTCCGGAGAAAGTGTTTCTACTATTGTGGCTCTATTCTTAGAAACCTCAAAGTTTTTTTGAAAATTAATATCAAATTTGTTGGCAATTCCTTCTAGTGATCCAAAGAAAACTTCTGGGGTAGGTTTTATGGCAACTCTGGATTTCAGTTCGTCAGCTTCGACAGAAAGGAATAATGAGCCCGCTAATGAGTAAAAATGACTTTCGGAGAACCCCAATGTTTTGCATCGATTCAGAAGATCATTTACGAACACTAAATTGATTTTCTGATCAAGATTTTGAAACATCAACGGGTGAACTCCCATTTCAAATAGCAAGTTGTCAGAAAAATGGCGGCCATACATGAGGGTTAGATATTCCAAGATGTAAAAAGAGGACCTTAAGTAACTTCTTGCATTGAATTCGTATTTTTCGGGAAGATCGGTTCGTTTTCCTAAAAAACGCTTCCGCAAAAGCCGTTTGTCGTAAGTGTCACTTAAAAGGTGGTTTTCCGAAAATCCGAAGTATTGAGAAAAACTGGTAAGATTACTATCACGGAGAGTGTGTTGGCCATTGGCATCAGCCCACCATTTGAGAACACTTTCTGGTGCGACGGATGCTGCTGTGGAAAAAACTTTAAGAGGAAGACCGGTGTCTCTGATGAGTTTAACGAATGTTTTATCAATGGGGTTGGAGAGGTTCATGCCCGTTTACGTTTTCGTTTTTTGACTGACCCAATAAGCTCGCCGACGACTCGCTGGGCCGATATTCGGTATATTGTTTGAAGTCGATTTTCTTTAAGGTCCAAAAGAGAAATGGACTTGATCAAAGCAGACTCTGGGATCAAAACCTCGCCCTTTTCAATTCTTCCTAAAAACTGGGCGGACATGTCCAGTTCTTTCGCTAAGTCTTTTTGCAACCATTTCTTTTCCATGCGTTCTTCCAATATATATTGACCTAGCATTTTAGCGAGATGTGAGTGCAAGAGATACCCCTCTGTTTGTTGATTGTGTAAACTATTTATATTTATAATAAAATAAGTCCCAATTTTAGTATTTATTAATAGAATGGCGCGTCAACTGGCGCCGATTTGAGGTCTCGATGGAAGGTTTTGATTACTATAGGCTTTATTCACGCAATGGCTCGGTGATTGATCTTGATTTGCAGGATAAGCTGAGAAAGGTCCGACTGGCTGTAGCGGGATGTGGTTCCACTGGCGGAAGTTTTGTCGACTCCATGGTCCGTTTAGGGGTTGAATCCTTTAAGATTGCTGACAATGGATTCTATGAGCTGGAAAACCTCAATCGACAAATGGTCTTTTTAGAAAATCTAGGGAAGAACAAAGCCGAAGTCTACCAACAGCGAATTTTATCAATTAACCCGACAGCACAGGTTAAAGCTTGGTCAAATGGTTTTCAAAAAGATATGGCTAAGGAATTCTTGTCGAATGTTGATTTGGTTTTTGATGCTGTGGACGTGACCCAGGTTGAGGCCATGAGAATGAAGATCCTTCTCCACGAATTATGTCATCAAATGAAAATCCCAGTGGTCTCAGCACTGGATCTAGGTTTCATGCAATACATCCGAGGTTACAATTACCACTTAGGCACGCCAATTCTTGATGGATTGTACGAAAATATTAACGCAGGGGCTCCACCTCTGATTCAACTTTTGCAAGGTTTTATTTCTCTAGATGAGATTCCCATTGAAATGTTGATAGAGATTCAATCTTTATTGGATCAGCCTGATAGGGGAGCCTGCCAGCTTGGGAGTGCTTGCTTTCTGCTTTCCGCTTTGATGGGACCTTATTTGATTTCATTTATCGAAAAGAAAAAACTTATTGAAGTACTGAAAGTTGATTTGGCTGACCTTTTTAACCCAAAAAAAGAAAATTTTGCGGATAAAGAATCACTTCTGTTGGACTTGCAAGGTCTTTTGAATAACTATAGTTTCAATGGGTAACAGGAAAAGTCTTTTTTTGCACTATGGCCCCGGAGGGAATTCTCAGGTTGAAGCCGAAGTTTTGGGAGGTGCCATTCCATGTGTTCAGTTCAGAGATTTGCCGTCAGGACAAACCAGTTACCGTGAGCTTTTGGCAGACGCTGCAACGCTTCTGGACAGTTTTCGAGAGCCTATGCCTTTGATTGCCCATAGTTTTGGTTGCGACTTAGCGTGGGACCTCGCAAAACAGTTTCCAAATCAAGTCGCCGAGATCCTTTTGATTTCACCGATTACCTCCCTCGAAAAGTCATTTCTTTATCTTGCAGAAAAAGTGTTGGAGTCGAGTGAAGCGAGCGGAGAACTATCAAGTTGCATCAATCATTACAAAGAAGATGAGAGTCTTGAAAAACTTTGGAAACTTTTGGGTTGTCTTTTTCAACGAGAGGATCTGCAGTCTTTCTACTGGTATGATAAACAAAAGATGAATCAGATTTTACCAGTCTTTGCCACCAAGCAAGCTCTTCATGTTGAAACTTGGCAAGGGGTTTTAGCCGACTATTTGGCAAATGATGAAAAACCCTTTCAGGGGAGCCTGTCGCAAAAAATTGCGGTCTTTCTTGGAGAACAGGATCCCTACTATAAACTGAGCCAAGAGTTAGGCTTTTGGCAACAGAAAATCAGTGATAGTGATATCCACATTATTCCTCAGTGCAGTCACTGGCCCCATCTTGAATCCGATTTTTTAAAAAACTTCCTCAACTAGGCCCTATTGGGGTTTGGTCGACAAATACTTCTCAGCCAAAGCCCGGTGGCGGTTCATCATGGTTTGTTCTCGGCCTGAGATCCATATTCTTTCGGCCCAGGCTGTGGGCTCTAAGGGGTCGGAGTTCCATAGCACCAGGTTGGCAACTGCCTCTTTCTTGATTTCACCACGATCCAAGCCAAACACCTGCGCAGGGGTTTTTGTGATGGCTAATAAAGCCGCTTCCGGAGGCAGTCCATATTTGACCGCAAGTCCGGCCTCTTGCCGAGTCCGGCCAAAGCCGTAGCCGTTGCCATCAATGATGATCAATGGTACGCCTTCGTTGTGTAAATAAGCCGCTTGGTCAAAGCGAGCCCGCAGTTGATCAAAGGTTTGCGGGGTTTGCAAACTGGGGGTCATCATCACTGGAATCTTGTTTTTCTTTAAAAGATCACTGACCATCCAGGCTTCGGTGCCGCCCAAAACCACCAGTCGTAAACCGGGGTAACTATTTTTCAGGTTCACTAAATTTTTAATATCCGTGGAGCGGTGGGCTTCAACGATCCAGGGAATGGCGCCTGATAAAACCGGCTTCATGGCGGCCAGTTGTCGAGACGGCACGACGGTTTCGCGAACGCCTCGTCTGTTAAAGGATTCGGGACTCTGATTGTAGAGAATAGCGTCGTCTAAAAATTGTTTGAGGTCGGACCAAATCTGCGCTCGAGACTCGCTGACCGCTCCCCCTTTTGTCACTCGACCTAGCAGAGCCACTTCGGGGTTCAGCACTTGATTGGGAACCAAATCAAAGGCTACACCCATGCTACTGACCAGGCCACCGCCAACAAAAGACAGGCTGGTTAAAATTCCTTCTTGTCGGATATTGGGCAGGCGGGTGTTGTAGGTGTTCAGTGCATCCGCGGCAAGATAGTCCGGTGAGGGCATTCCACTTTTAGTCCACAGGTCTTGCGCTTTTGAATCCAATTCTAAATCATACAACCCGAGATCCGAATGGGATTCGATCAAACCCGCTGAGACTCTTTTACCTTCAGCATTCACCTTTGGTAAGTTGCTGGGTGGGGAGGTGGGGTTAATCGCTGCAATTTTTCCGTCTTCAATAAGTAGAGTCGTTTTTGGCCGCCACTGCCCATCCATAAAAACATTGGCGTTCTCAATGACAAAATCAGTGTCCAATTGTTGTTGCATCTCTAAGGCTTGGTCACTCCAAGTGATGTCGTTGGTCAGCGGGACTTTACTAAAATCTCGCCCGTCATAAAAAGCCAAGTCGAACACTCCCACTTCAAAGTCGCTGCGGGTTCGCTTTTTATTATCACGATCAAAAACTTTTTTGCCGTTGATAAAAATCAACTGGGCTTTGGCATAAACTGAAAAGGGGTGGGAGTCCCACATCACCACGTCGGCCATCATTCCTTCTTCAAGGGTTCCCAGCTTGTCCTCAAGGCCTAAAGCCCAAGCCGGGTTTTTGGTGACCCAAGCCAAGGCTTGGTCTTCGCTAAAGTTAAGTCCCAACTTTTTGGCGGACGACAGGGCTTTGCCGGCTTCCAAATTCAGGTACCGCACATCCACGGATGAGTCTGAATGGATGATCGCCTTGGCTCCGGCTTGCTCTAGCAAGGCGGCATTGTAGGGGATGCCATCGTAGGCTTCGGCTTTGAAGCCCCACCAGTCGGCCCAAGTGGCAACGGCCACGTCTTCTTTGGCTAAGCGCTGGGCCACCTTGTAAGCTTCCAATCCGTGGTGAACGGCACGAATTTTAAAACCAAACTCTTGGGCCACATCTAAGATGGCACTGATGTCATCGGCCCGGTAACAGTGAAAGTGTAAAAGAATATCCCCTTGTAAAACGCCAAGCAAAGTTTCTAAGGTTAAATCCCGTTCGGGGATTTTTCCTTTGTCTTTTCCCTTTTTTGGAGTGTTCTGCTTGCGTGCATACTCTAAGGCTTTTTGAAAATACTTTCTGTAGGCGGCCACATTCCCCATGCGGGTCATCAGCTCTTTGCCTTCATAAACTCGTTTTGGATTTTCTCCACAGGCCATTTTCAAACCTTGCTTGGCTCCTGGAAATCGCATTTCACGGGCGCTGATTTTTGGAATCAACTTGGCGACAAAGGACCGACCTCCAATAAGGTTTCCCGAACCAGGCAGAACTTGGATCGTGGTGATCCCGCCAGCCATGGCCCGCCACAAATCTGGGTCTTGAGGCCAAAACCCATGCTCGGCCCAAACGTGGGCCGTGTTGGGTGACACCATTTCGTTGCCATCCATATGGGCATCCACGGCCGGAGAAGGGTAGACTCCCATATGTGAGTGCACATCGATTAAACCCGGGGTCAGCGTCTTGCCGGTTCCGTCAATCACTTCGGTGCCTTCGGAAACTTCAATGGCGGCTTCTGATATTTTCTTAATCACGCCGTTTTCCATGAGCAGATGGGCTTTTTCAAAAACGGTTCCGGCGGCGGTCATAATTCTCGCGTCTTTAATTAAGACCGCTTTTGAATCCATGGCGTAGGCTTCCGGTTGCAGAATCTCGGGATTTTTATCCAGATAGGCGATCTTTGACTTTTTTTCAGATGTTTCCGAACATTGAATCAGTCCAACAGCAAGAAGTAAGATTACGGCGACTTTCATAGGGACTCCTTAGGTCGATGAGGGACTATAAAAAAGAGGTAAAAAAAGTTCAACCACTGGACATTTGCAAAGGCTCTGACTAAGGTTGTCGAGCATGATTGTTGTAAAAAAATTCGGAGGAACCTCACTCGGCTCATTAGAGCGAATCGAAGCGGTGGCCGACCGAATCAAAGAAGATATTGAAACCAAGGGCGAGAGTCCCATTATTGTCGCCTCGGCCATGAGTGGCGAGACCAACCGCTTGATATCATTAGCCCATCAGGTGGCACCCCATGATCGATCGCCGGCCTATGACATGCTACTGGCCTCGGGTGAGCAGGTCTCTATTGCCCTTTTATCCATGGCTTTGCATAAGCGAGGCATCAAAGCCCGTCCGCTTTTAGCCTTTCAATTGGGCATTATGACTGATTCTCTATCCAGCAAAGCGACCATTCAACATATCCGCACCGAGGTCATGCAAGAGTTGGTGGATGACAACATTGTGCCCGTAGTTGCTGGTTTTCAAGGCATTGACCCCCAAGACAATATTACCACGTTGGGGCGAGGCGGTTCCGACACCACCGCTGTAGCGCTGGCGGCGGCCCTAAAAAACGACGTTTGCGAGATCTACACCGATGTTCCGGCCAT
>CAYGNH010000019.1:0-29348 GCA_964351315.1 uncultured Pseudobdellovibrionaceae bacterium | reverse complement strand
TTGGGTTTGATAATCTGACCTTGATAGGAAAAATTTGCGGGCGCGGCTAGCGCGGAGCAAGCAAAAATGAGAGTCAAAATGCAAATAACGAACAGACGGACCATTAATACCTTTGTTTCTATATATGGATTTCGGAAAAGAAGAGGCGAAACTTTAGTCGAGTTTTAAAAAAAAAGATGTCTATTTTAAGACAGTTAGTCGATTAAAGCGTTAAGGTGGTTTTGAAGTTGCAGCACATGGTGAATTGGATCAAATCGAGACAGACGATTGGTAAAAATTTTTGGATTCGTTTAGAAAGCATCCCAAATATGTTTCAAAACAGGACCCACCGTTTTTGATTTTTTTTTGCAGATGAAAATATCAAGAGTGTGGTCGTATTTTAGGTGCTTAAGATGAGTCAATTTTTTGGACTTAATCTCCGCTTTGATCGAATGGTCGGGCAACCGACCCCATCCTAAGTTGTTCATAATAAGATCTTTTTTAGAGTCGAGGTCAGAGACAGACCATCTTTTTGCCACATCAGGACTTCCCATATTGGTATCGTCCAAAAGAGTGCTTCTTTGAATAATGTGAGGGTACTCTAATAAGGCTTCCATTGTTTGTTGTTTTTTTGGGAGGTCTAAAAAGGGGTGACTTCCCGAAATCACCAGTTTCATGTCGACTTTGTCAATTTTTTTAAAATCCACATCGACAGTGTTGCGCAGGGATTCGAAGATTCCGATGTCGACTTGCTCATTGATAAGCATTTTCTCACCACTTAAAATTTCTCTGTGAAAGGTAAATTCTGTGGCCGGGAACTGGGTGATAATCTCGCGCAGAACGTTATTGATTTTGACTGAAGGGTAAATGGCCGTAGCACTCATGGCCAGCTTCATCTCGACTCCCGAAGCAATCTTATGGGCTTCCTCTTTTAAACTTTCTAAGTCTTTCAAAAAGGGGCGGGCTTTATTTAAGAAGGCCTCGCCTTGGGGGGTGAGTTTGATTCGATAGTGACTGCGGTCCAAGGTGGCAAAGCCGAGCTGTTCATCCAGTCGGTTGATGGTGTAGCTGACGGCGGACTTGGCCTTGTTTAAGATTTCTGAGGCCCCATTAATACTTCCAGACTCTTGGATGGCCTTAAGGCAAAGAATTTGGTCAATGGTTATCCACATGTAATGTCCTAATTTTAGTTCAACTAAGCCGATATTTTGTTCTTTTTTTCGAATTTTTTCAAGTCTATTATTGCACTATCAAATTAATGATAAACAAGGAGAATGAAATGAGAAAATTAATGATGTTCCTAGCTGTCTTTGGTCTGACTTGTGCGGCCCAGTCTGCTGAAATTGATGCCAAGTCCAGTTCATTTAAATGGGTGGGTAAAAAGGTAACAGGGGAGCACAATGGAATATTGCCCCTGAAGTCTTCGAATTTAAAAGTCAGCGCTGGAAAAATAGTCGGCGGTGAGATTGTTTTAGACATATCGAAAATGACTGTAGAAGACCTTTCAGGGGAGTATAAAACCAAGTTTTTAACCCACATGAAAAGCGAAGACTTTTTTCAGGTCGACAAATGGCCAACAGCGAAATTGGTGATAGAAAGTGTTTCGGGTAACAAAGCAAAGGGGAAACTAACCGTCAAAGATAAAACTAACCCAGTTGAATTTTCTTTCAAAAAAGACAAAGAGTTTTATTCAGGGACTTTGACTTTTGATCGCACCAAATTTGGCATGATCTATGGTTCCGGGAACTTCTTTAAAAATCTGGGCGACAAGATGATTTACAACGACGTCACGTTGGACTTCAAAGTCAAAGTCGATTCAAAAGGCGAAAAATTGGCCGCATCTAATTAGTTAAAGTTGTTTTGACCAATTCTCAAATGTCCGGTAGGCCTTGAATATGGACAAAGTGAAATATCTTATTTTAGGCCATGGTTCAACTGGGCATTTTTTAATCGAAAAAATAAAAGCCGTTGAACCCAATGTGGAAACGGCTTCAACTTCCCGAAAAGGGAAGCCCTTGGTCGAATTTGACCTGGCCGATTCAACCTCTTGGGACAATTTGCCAAACGCAGAGACCACATTTTGGACCTTCCCGCCAGAGCCTGAGGCTCAGGTCAAAGCTTTCTACCACCATTCAAAAAGAAAACTCGGCAAAGTGATAGTGGTTGGATCAACCAGTGCGCTGACGGTTGCCGAGTTAGGGCAAGAGGTGAATGAAGAAACACCCTTGGATGAGCACATTGAGAGGGTTAGAAGCGAAGTTTTTCTGCGAGAGCAGGGGGCGGTTTTGCTCCTTTCCGCTGGAATCTATGGCCCGGGGAGAAATCCCTTGGACTGGGTGAAAAAGGGGTGGGTGGGTAAAAACTCGAAATGGGTGAACATGGTTCATTTGCAAGATCTGGCTGAGTTTCTTTATCAAGCCTGCCAGCACGGTGTTGTTGGGAGAACTTACATCGCCTGCAACAATAATCCGCAGTCTTGGCGGGCGGTCATCGAAAACTGGGAAAGCCGAGGCTTAGTTAAAGATGTTCCTGAAAAAGCTTCCCAGCGAACTTCAAAAAAAATTAACAACAGTCGGTCGATCAAAGACCTTCAGGTAAACCTACGATTTCAAAATTTTGCAGATTCAGTTTCTTAATTTGATCTTTTGTTAGCAAAGTCGTGTTTTCTAGCTGGGGGTCAAAAAAAACAAAGATATGCTTTGCATCAAGTTGCTTGCCTACTCGTAGGCGTTTTTCCGCAAGACTGTACTCATGGAGCCCGTAATCCGTGCCTTCCCTTAGAATAAACTCATCAATCAGGGACTTTAGGGCCTGGGCTGACAGTTTTTCTTTTGGGATTAAAATGCCTGTTTTTTTGTCTTCCAAGGTTACTCTCCGCCTACTTTCTTATCACACTCTCATTTTTTTGTGTTAGGATTAGCAGATGACACCGGTCGATAAAAATCAGCTTTTAGAATTGATCGTGGAAAAATTGGAAGATCAACGTCGCTTGCTGGTGGCAGCGGCCCAAGAAGCCAAGGATTATTCTACTGCTGAAGAATCAAAAGCTGAAAACAAATATGATACTCGTGGCCTCGAAGCCTCTTACCTAGCTTCGGGTCAGTCTCAGCGAGCCAGTAAGCTGCAAGAGCAAATATATCTTCTTAAAAATGTCCGGTTAAAAGATTTCGCCATAGATCAGCCGATTGGAATTGGTGCTTTGATCGAGCTGTCGGTGAATGACAAATTAAAAAGACTGTTGTTCTTTCTACCGGTAGGTGGAGTTGAAGTGTCAATCGGCTTAGAGAAGATTCAAAGTATCACCCTAGAATCTCCTATTGGTCGAGAGGTTCACAACCAAGCTACAGGTTTCGAGTTTCAGATTAATGGCAACGACTACGTCATCCTGAGTGTGTTGTGATGGACATCCGTTCTTTGTCAGAAGTTCCAGTGCTGGCTATAAAAGATTTCACAGATCAAGAAATTGGAGCCGACTACTACTCGGAACAAGAAATTGTAGACATGGTTAAGCGCTCTCAAATTAATAATGTGGAATCCTCGTTTGTTATCGTCGAGCACGGCAAGGTTTGTGGTGTTCGCATTGCCTTTCCTCCTGGAGCTTGGCAAAAAGGCAAAGGCTACTCTCTGAGTCCCCATCTATGGCCTCATCCGCAATCTAAGACGGCCTACTTTCAAAGTCTGTTTATAGGTAAGAAATTTCAAAAACAGGGTTGGGGCAAAGAGCTGTCTAAGAACTCCATTCAAGCTTTAGAAAAGCAAGGAGCTCTCGGAATTGTCTGTCACTCGTGGGTCGAGTCGCCAGGGAATTCGTCTCAAAAATATCTAGCCTCTTTGCAATTTCGAAGTATTTGCCGTTATCCTGAGTACTGGAAACAAGTGGATTATACTTGTCCCCGTTGCGGAAAACCCTGCCTTTGCACGGCCGAAGAAATGTACCTGGATTTAAAGGAGACTTCCCATTGAGTTTTTCTTATTGGAATGACAAGAAGAAACCTCTAAAAAAAATAGAAGCCGATGTCTGTATAGTGGGTGGAGGCGTCAGTGGACTTTCGACGGCCTACTGGCTGAACCAAGAAATTCCCAACCTTAAAATTGTTATTCTTGAAAAAGGAGAGTTAGGTTCTGGTGCCACTGGCCGAAATGCAGGCTTCATAACCTGTGGATCTGTTGAACACTTCAATAGAATGGTTTCTAAGCACGGTGAAGAAAAAGCCATTGAGATTTGGCAGTTTGCCGAAACCAATATGAACCTTCTTAAAGAAGAAATTTTTAAAAAAGGTCAAACGCCAAAGAGTTTCCGGCAACAGGGTGCTTTTTCCTTGGCCGCGCAAGATTCCGAGTTTCAAGAACTGCAACAGGTCGCTAAGTTAATGAGTCAAAATAAAATACCTGTCGAAATTTTACAACAGACGGAAATCGAATCTCGATTGGGTGCCATCGGTTTTTGTGGCGGAATCAAGTATTTAAAAGATGGCGAAGTGGATCCGATTGAACTGTTAAACGCGATTAAACAGCAAGTGCATGCCGAAATTTTTGAAAACTGTGAAGTCAGTCGTGTTGAATCCATAGTCGGTGGGCTTCGCAAGGTTTTCGCTCAGGCTGTTGAAGTCGAATGCACCTTGGTCATTTATTGTACCAACGGCTACTCCTCAGCCTTGGATGAATACTTTGAAGATAAGATATATCCAACTCGTGGGCAAATCATGGTTTTCGAGCCGGTCACACCCTTTATGGAAGGGCCTTGTTACGCCAACTTTTATTTAGACTACTTTCGCCAGCTGCACGATGGATCACTTTTGATTGGAGGCTTCCGACAGTTGGAAGCCGATACCGAAAAAGGATTTTCGGAACATACCACCGAGAAGATTCAACAAGCTCTCCATGATTTTGTGCGAAAACACCTTCCCAAGTTTCAAAATTCAAAGATTTCTCACCGTTGGGCGGGAGTCATGGGTTTTTCTGCCGACGGTGAACCCATGATAGGTTCTCTGCCCACCGACAATCAGGTTTTTTTCTGTGGCGGTTTCACTGGGCATGGCATTGGCATGGCCTTTCATGCTGGTAAATCGTTGGTCGATCTTATTCATGGTCGTCCGGTACCGGATTGGCTGTCGGCTCGTCGTTTCTGATAGCTTTGACAACGAGATTCTCCCAACCTAGACTTTATGTTGTGCTGGGGGTTCAATGACAATTATCAGTAAAATGCCTATCGAATTTTTAGGTGAGGTTTCCATTTATGTTGGGATCGGAATTCAGGTTTTAATGGCTCTTTTCTTGGGCGGCTTGGTCGGTTACGACCGAGAAAAAAAGCAGAAGTCTGCCGGGATAAAAACAAACATCCTTATCTGCTTAGGGGCCACTCTTTATACGGCCATCGGTCTTCTGATTTCAGTGGGCGCCGTTGGCATGGCCGACCCCAACCGGGTTGCGGCTCAGATCGTTAGTGGTATTGGTTTTCTAGGTGCGGGGGCGATCATTCAGGGGCAGGGCAGTGTCATTGGAATGACAACAGCGGCCACGATTTGGGTGGTTGCGGCTATTGGCTTTACCATCGGTGCTGGATACCCTTTTACTGCCGCAATTTTTACCCTAACAGTTCTAATTGTTCTAAAGTTGATCAACCCTGTTTACCGTTTTATGGAACGAAAAAGTGAATACGATTACTTCCAAATGGACGTGCTTTCCAAAGGCTCTGTAAAAAGAACGGTTCGGGCCATTATAGAAAACGATGAATTTGAAATTGACGAAATTTCTGAAGAACCTTTGGGGAGCGGGAAAAAGGGAAGTCGAATATTGAGCGTGTTTATGCTGGCTCATCGTCGTCACATGGAAAGACTTTCTTATGAAATTAAGCAAGCCTTAAAGGTTCAAGAAGTTTCCTACTTCCCAGTTTCAAAGTCGACTTTCAGTGAGTCCGACCCAGACAAAAGAGCCGAGTCGACCGAACAGAATTATTCTAAAATGTCGAACAAAGAAAAATCTAAAAATAGCAAAGACCAAAAGGAAAAAAATTAAAATGAAAATCGCTTTGGTCGGAGGCACTCACGGCAATGAGCCAGTCGGGATTGAAGTCATGAGCTTATTTCGTCTTTCGAGATCTTCGTTCACTAACAATTTTCAGTGCTTTTGGGCTAACCCTAAAGCCTTTGAGTTAAAGCGAAGGTATGTGGATTCCGACCTCAATCGCTCTTTTGGCAAAAATTCAATAGCCAAGGGTTACGAAAAAAACCGGGCCGCAGAATTAGAAAAAGAAATCAAAGGCTCCTTTGATTTTTGTATTGATCTGCACACGACAACATCCAATATGGGGTTGACCGCTATTCTGAATAATACTCATCCCAATACCCAAAAAGTCGCTCGCTTTTTGAAACATGAACTCCCAGAAATCCGATTGATTGAAGAAGATCGCTTGGACGATGATTGTAACCATCTAAATCGATTATGCCCAGCCGGACTCACTATTGAGGTTGGTCCTGTAGCCAACAACGTAGTCAAAGCCGAGTTAGTTTTAAAGATGCACACCATTGTCGAAAAAATTCTAGATTTCAATTTTAACTTTGAAATCGAAGAGTCTCCTATTGAAGTGTTTAAAATGCTTGGATATCGAAAGTACCCAGAAAAGTCGAATTGGTATATTCACCCTCAACTTGAAGATGCTAATTTTTTAAAAATTCGGAAAGGTTTTCCTCTGTTTATAAATATTGAAAAAGAAGTGATGGAGTTGGAAGAAGATGGACCGATCTACCCCTTTTTTATCAATGAAGCCGCCTACCTGGAGAACAAGCACGCTTTTTTGGTAGCCGAAAAACGAGATTACTTTTCTAAAAGCAAAGCTTAAGACTCGGCAAAACAGGTGAGTGCTTCGCCGTCCAGGCGATAGACCAACCATCCATCCATATGTTGGGCACCGATTTTGTGATAGAAGTCGCGGGCGCCTTGGTTCCAGTCCAACACTTCCCATTCGAACCGCGCACAGTTATTGTCTACAGCCACCTTGGCACATTCTTTTAAAAGTTTTTGTCCGACACCAGTTCCTCGTTCGCTGGCTTTGACAAAGAGATCTTCAAGAAACAAGGACGGGCGGCCTGTCCATGTTGACCAACAGAAAAAAAACAAGGCGAAGCCTAAAATGGAACCATCTAATCCCTCTGCGACTCGAACTTGAAAGAAGGGGGATTCTCCGAATCCATCTCGTAAAAGATCGGCTTCCGTGGTTTGAACAGCATTGGGTTCTTTTTCAAAATCGGCTAATTCTTTTATCAATTTTAGAATGTCTGGTACATCGGCTTCGGTGGCTTTTCGAATTTTCATATGGCTCGTCCTAGTTATCCTTCTGGATTTGTACCAGGAGGATTTTGTGCATTCAAGCGCATTCGATGATTGTATTTGCACTGATTGGTGTTGAAAAAGATGTGGTCATCAATTTTTTTCTTTGTACATTGCCGTTTTTCATAGTGATAGGCCCATTCCGGCTTCGAACGTCGCAGCCTGGCCTGGGTTCGCGGCGCCCAAAAGTGGGTCCACCCCTGCTCCTTACTCTCCATAATATGTTCAGCCACCCGCCAAACCTTCTTAGAGATTTTGCGTTTTCCTCGACGACGCATTCCTTCAAACTGACTACGAGCTTTGGTGACTCGGCAAATTCGATCGATCTGTCCCTTGGCTCGAGTCATTATGGTTACGCCAACGGCATAGATGCCACGACCGGTTTGGTTGGCGGCCTCCCCTTGTAAGGCACAAACCATACAGTCCATGGGTTGTTGACTGGCACAATTGACTTTTTTGGCTGTATTCAATCCATCTAAATAGCTGAAGCTCGGCAAGTTTTCACTGCTCGGAGTGGATGTACAGGCTCCTAACGTGAGCACAAAAAGGCTCCAAAAAACACACTTCCCCATAGGCTATTCAGTTGCAAAAACAGAACCAAACGGGACTGTTTCAAATCGGATGGGGTGCTGAAAAAGTAAAAAAATACAGTAAGATAGGGATTCAGTTTTTCATATCACAATGAAATTTTGTAAAAAACTGTTCATTGATTAAGCGGCGCAATTTTTAAGGCAAAAAAATGAGACTTTTCATAAAATTGCCTCAATCCAAGTCGGTTACATCATGTTTTTAATGTTGTTCAAAACATGAAACATACACGCAGTTAGTTTTTTTGCATACTCCACGTGAATAAACTCATTGGGGCCGTGGGCATTCGAATTTGGTCCTAAAACTCCTGTGATGACAAATTGAGCCTCAGGAAACGCCTCTCCGATCATTCCCATAAAGGGAATGGAACCGCCTTCGCCCATGGCCAAAGCTTCTTTTCCAAAATAGGTCTTCGAAGATTCTTGAATCAATTTTTCTAAGGGTTCTGAGACAGCAGGGGCGTTCCATCCACTGGCGGCGTCTTCAAGATGAAACTCGACCTTGGCGTTGTAGGGGGGGTCTTTTTCTAAGATCAATTTAAGATCATCTGCCGCTTTTTTTGCATTCACAGTCGGTGGAAGGCGAAGCGAAAGCTTCAAAGACGTAGAGGGGCGTAAAACATTTCCGGCCGATTCAATTTCCGGTAGACCTTTGGCTCCAGTAACTGACAAAGCACCACGCCAAGTTCGATTAAGAATTAGTTCTACATGAGAATCATTCATCGGACCGGTTGACTCTGTAAATGGAAACTTTTTGTAAGTTTGATCTTTAAGGGTCGCCGCGGCTCGTTCGGCTTGCTTCATTCTTTCCCTAGGAATTTCCACTTGAAAAGGAGCTGGAAGAATTTTTCCACTGCAACTGTCTTCCAATCGATTTAGAATCTCTCTGGCTACTCGAAAAGAAGAAGGCACAATGCCACTGGCATCGCCCGAGTGCACCCCTTCGTTAAGAACTTGAACTTTTAAGACGCCGCTAACCAAGCCTCGTAATGAGGTTGTTGACCAAAGCTGCTCGTAGTTCCCGGCACCAGAATCCAAACAGATCACCAATTGTGGGTTGCCAAATTTTTCGCTATAGGTTTCAAAGTAGAAAGGCAAATCTTCCGATCCACTTTCTTCACTGAACTCGATGGCAATTTTAATATTGGGTCTTGCGGTTCCGGCATCTAGTAGATATTCGACAGCACACAAAGAGGCAAACACAGCATAACCATCGTCAGCCCCACCACGCCCGTACAGCTTGTCGCCTTTGCGAACAGCTTTCCAAGGACCTAGGTCATCGTACCAGCCGGTCATTTCAGGCTGTTTATCCAAGTGACCGTACATCAATACTTGATAATCCAGATCACCCTCTAACTCTAAAAGGAGCAAAGGTGTGCGGTTTTCGCCCCGTAAAATTTCTTTTTTTAAGCTTGGAATATTTCGTTCGGAGATCCACTTTTCAACCAACTCGAGAGCTTGATCGATATAGCCATTGTCTTGCCATTTTGGATCGAAGGCCGGAGATTTTGCTGGGATTTCGATATATTCCATAAGGCTTGGGATGATTTTATCCTCCCAGTATTTATCGATCGAGTTTAAGGTATCGGAAGCGGACATGATGTCTCCTTTGTGTGCCTACTCTATAGCTAAATTTACCGGCAAAATCTAGAGTTCCCGCAGAAATAAACTTGTTTACTTTAAAGTGCCTATCCTCAAAAATAAGCCTATGCCGAAAAAAAATGTCCCGCGGAACCACTCCAAGACCTTGAGAACACTTTGGAATCACCTTTGGCCCCAAGGCCGCCCGGACTTGCGTTTGCGGGTTGTCGTGGCCCTTTGTTTTTTAGCCTTTGCCAAATCCCTGAATGTCGCGATTCCCTTTTTAATGAAATACGCCGTCGATAGCCTATCGTTACAAAATAGTAGTTTGGTTCTGCCGGTGGCCTTTGTGGTTTCTTATGGCCTCGCCCGTATTATGGTTTCTGTTTTTGGAGAATTGCGTGATTTAACATTCGTGAAAGTTCAGCAGCACGCCTTACGCACCATTGCTTTAAACACTTTCAAACATCTCCACAATTTGTCTTTAGATTTTCATCTGTCCCGACAAACCGGGGGCTTATCGCGAGTGATTGAGCGCGGTACCCGTGGCATTCAGTTCGTTTTAAATTTTATGACATTCAATATTGTGCCCACACTTCTTGAGATTGTTCTGGTCACAGTGGTATTAACTTACCACTTAAATATCGTCTTTGCTGGGATCGTTCTGTCGACAATAGTGATTTACATTTTTCTAACCCTGTCGGTCACCGAATGGCGTTTGAAGTTTCGCAAGTCAATGAACCAGTCTGAAACTAAAGCCAACACCAAAGCCATTGATAGTTTAATTAACTATGAGACAGTCAAGTATTTCGGCAACGAAGATCACGAATACAAACGCTTTGATCAGTCTTTGGCCAAATACGAGTCGGCAGCCATCAAAAGTCAAGGCAGCTTGTCTTTGTTAAACGTTTTACAGGCATCTATTATTGGGGGCGGTGTTATTTCTGTAATGCTGTTGGCGGGACAGGGTGTTATTCGCGGCGAACTCACTATTGGTGATTTTGTTTTAGTAAACTCCTTTCTCTTGCAGTTGTACATGCCCTTAAACTTTTTAGGGTTTGTCTATAGAGAAATAAAAAACAGTCTCGTCGATATGGAAAAGATGTTTGAACTGATTGAAGTCAATGCGACAGTCGCGGACTCCGAGGGCGCAGTCGATTTTGTTTCGAGCCAGGGTGTTGTTGAATTTAAAAATGTTTCCTTTTCCTACAACACTGATCGTCCAATTCTTAAAGACGTAAGCTTTAAGATTGAGGCGGGAAAAACTTTGGCGGTGGTGGGTCCAAGTGGTTCTGGCAAATCGACCTTGGCGCGCCTCTTGTTTCGCTTTTACGACGTTAGCGAGGGAGCCATCATGCTTGATGGAAAGAATCTTAAAGATATAACTCAGGAGTCTTTACGAAAGTGCATGGGGGTTGTACCTCAGGATACGGTGCTTTTTAACGACACCATCGGATACAATATCGCCTACGGCAAGCCGGGAGCCGCGCAACAAGAAGTCGAGGAGGCCGCGGCATTGGCAAAGATCGATGATTTTATTAAAGAGCTTCCGTTGGGCTACGAAGCCATGGTGGGTGAGCGTGGGTTGAAGCTTTCCGGTGGAGAAAAGCAAAGAGTCGCCATCGCCAGAACTATTTTAAAGAATCCGCAGGTCTTGATTTTTGACGAAGCAACCTCGGCCTTGGATTCCCACAAAGAAAAAGAAATCCAAGCTTCTTTAAAAGAGATCTCTGAAAACCGTTCAACGCTTACGATTGCCCACAGACTATCCACCATAATTGATGCCGATGAAATTATTGTTTTAAAGTCTGGTCGAATTGTTGAACGTGGCCGACATGATGAACTCCTTGCCTTAGACGGTGAGTACGCAAGTCTTTGGAGAAAGCAGCAGGAAGCCCAAGAGTACAAAAGAAAACTGCAGGAAATCCAAGTATAAGATCTAGACTAATGTCGGCCCGACTTTTTTAAGGAGTTTTTGAGTCTGAGCCCAAGTCATTATATTATTAGAGGTAACCCAAGTAGAGAATAATATGAAACTCATTGATCGAATTGGAATATCAGCAAATCAGTTAGACAAGCGCCTTCTCAATTTATTGAAGGACGTAGAAGTTATCAATTTTGAAGATTGCTATAGTGGAGATAAAGACCTCCGCAATACGATTGTTATCGGAGAGGAAACTCCTATCCCGACGATCTTCCGTTTCGTTGAAGAAAAGGGGTTGAGTTTCCTGATTCAAAAGAAACATGAGTACTTTTTGTATAACCTCATCATGAGTGCCATGATTTGTCGATACCCTGATGTTTTTTTAAAAAGTCCGATTACCATCATCACTCGTAATGCACAAGCTAGTGCCCAAACGATAAGTATTCCGTTTTCTTCAACAGATGATAAAGATCGCATTTTTTTCGAATGCGAAGAGTTCGTTAACCAAAACAGCAAAAACTCGAGCATCCGGCAAAACCTAAAAGTCATTATTAGTGAGATGTTTTCAAATGCTATGTATTCAGCGCCAACCGACGAAAGCGGAAACTACCTGTTTGCTTCTCATCCTAGAAATATTGGCGTGACCTACCCGGGAGAGGCCAAGGGCGAGATTCTTTTATCTTTTAATAACGAGATTTTTGCTGTGGCCTGTCGTGATCCCTATGGGTCAGTGAACAAAGTGAGGGTCACCAAAAGGTTGCATCAGGTTTTTCATGACTCCAAGTTGGCTTCCGTCGAGCATCGTAATAATGACAATCTGGGTAGCGGACTCGGCCTCAAAATGATTATCGAAAACTCTATTGGTTACGGAATGGTTGTGCGTCAAGGTTTTGAAACCCTGGTCTATGCCACTCTGCCGGTGGGTTCAGGGAACCGCAAAGTTTCGCGGATTGCTAAAAACATTTGCCTTAATTTCTACTAAATTCCAAATAAACGAAATGACAAGACTTGCATCAGCGCTAATACGAAGGCTCCAATCGTCGCTGGTAACCAACCCGAAATATCAAAGCCTTTGATCATACCTGCGGCCAACCGAAGAACAACGGCATTGACCACAAAAATGAAAAGTCCAAGTGTTAGTATGGTGATAGGCAGCGAAATGAATAGCAATAAAGGGCGAATAAACATATTTAAAAAACCCACAACCAAAGCAGCCAACATGGCTCTCGGGAAAGAGCTGATTGTAAAACCGGGAACAACAACGGCGGTCAAATAAAGCAACAAGCTTGCAACCAGCCAAACTATAAAGGTGTGCATCGAAAACATGAATCCGCCTTCTTTCCTAAGTCGTCATTTTAATGACGGGTAAGTGGTTACTTTACTGCATTTTAGAATTGATTGTTTTTAGTTCCGGTTTCTCACAGCAAGCCACTTCGGATTTCTGTTCCGACTCTTTAATGTAAAGAGAGGCGATTCCGCGATCGATTTTACCAACGTGCTCTTTAAAATGAGCCAAAGCTTTTTCGGGGACAGGGTTCGCTGCTGGTAAACTGACTTTTTGGGGATCCATAAGTTTGCGGTGTTTCGACATTTCAAAGTGAAGGTGTGGGCCCGTGGCGTATCCGGTGGAGCCCACATAGCCGATGATGTCCCCTTGTAGAACTTTTGAGCCTCGGCGCAGTCCGCTTTTGAAGCGACTCATATGTAAATATTTGGTCCGGTAACCAGCGACGTGATCGAGAACGATCATCTTACCACTGCCGCCAAAACGGCCAATCTTCATGATCCGACCATCGCCAACAGCACGGATGGGCGTGCCTCTGGGAGCACCGTAGTCGACCCCGTTATGAGCCTTGTAGCGACGATGAATGGGGTGAAAGCGCCGTTTCGAAAAATGAGAGGTGATCCGGCCAAATTTAATAGGGCTTTTCAAGAAGACTTTGCGCAGGGACTCACCGTTTTCTTCAAAATAGCCCCGAGTACCGGTGGCTTTATTTTGGTAGTAATAAGCTTTGTAAAGCTCGGGTCCATTTTTGTATTCGGCGTAGACAATATTGCCCCAGCCCACGGCTCGGCCTTCCGCAAAAAGTTTTTCGACAGAGAACTTCCAAACATCGCCCTTTCGGACTTCTCGAGAGAAATCCACTTGCCAGCCAAACACTTCAGCGAAGCCAACGATTACTTCCGGAGACAAGCCTTCTTCGATCGCCGAGGACCATAGGCTATCTTGGATGACACCTCCAAAATGCACCAACTGTTTGGTGGTATCAACGTCAACAATTTCACTGCTCCACTCTTTGTGGGTGTAGTTGATTTCCAGTCTTTGCAGGGGGCTGATATCAAACGAAAGGCGCCGAATATCCCCATTCGCTTCTTTAGAGATGACAAATCGGGTACCGGGCTGAACATGGCGGAGGTCGAAAACGGGCTTTGAGGTTTTTACAATTTGGTGAATAAGTCGGGAATCGACTTTGGCCGCCATCAGGGCCTCATGAACCGACGAATTTCTTTTGATCGAATAGATTTCGTGGGAAAGGGGCAGAGGGGCTAAAATCACCATTTCATCAAAAACAGGCAGTTGCTGTTGACTGCGAACTTCGTAACTCACTGAAATGATGACAAGAAAACTGAAAATGCGGACCCATTTTTGCGACATCCGTTAGTGGTAACATAAAATTAAAAAAGTGTAGATAGAAATTGAATCATTATATTGATTTCATCCCTTGCGGAATGGGGTTGGGAATTTCTGGAAAAATCAGTACAACCTTAAATCATGAAAAAGGGTTTAAAGTTGCTTCTTTGCGTGGATTGGGAAGGCTTGTCTTTGCAGGAAGACAATCTTCAGGCTCTTATTGAGTTTAAGAAGCGCTGGGCCATTCCTTTTCTTCACTTTATGAACCCTGCTTATTTTACGAGCAAATCTTTGCAAGAACGAGTGGAACAGGTGGATTTCACCCCTTTCGTTGCAGGCGAAGACCAATGGGGTTTGCATTTGCATGGGGCTCGCCATTTTGTTGAAGCTTGCAAGGTGCCGTTTCAAAATCATTCGACTTTTGCGAAAGCAGGAGACCAAAATCCCGGCGAGTTTATTGGGCACGAAGTGATGCTCAACAGTTATTCGGTCGCTGATTTCGAGAAAATGCTTTTGAAATCTCAAGAGATCTTTCA
The DNA here is from genome assembly GCA_964351315.1 of uncultured Pseudobdellovibrionaceae bacterium. Taxonomy (GTDB): domain Bacteria; phylum Bdellovibrionota; class Bdellovibrionia; order Bdellovibrionales; family JAGQZY01; genus JAGQZY01. The sequence continues at coordinate 14,783 of CAYGNH010000019.1, read as the reverse complement.
GAACCAAGGTTGGCCAAGTCCTCGCCTTTTCCGCGCTGGTGGTTGGATGATGAACCCCGAATATATCCCAAGTTTGAAAAAATTTGGGTTCTGGGCCGATTGCTCAGCAGCTCCGGCCGAGGTTTTAAACAACACTGGGTGGCAGGGCGAACCTTTGCAGCGTTACCTTTCGATTCTTTGGGGCCACCTTAACGTTTTTTCTCAGCCCTTTCTTGATCAGGATTTCTGGCAAATTCCGAACAATGGCGGCGCCATCGACTATTGGAAGTCTGATTGTGAGCCACTACAATGGGCTCACCAACTGGCTGACGAAACCAATCCCTTTGCTGTGATTACAATTCATCAGGAGACGGCGGCACAGCATTTACCTAAGCTGGATCTATTTTTGAAGAGTTTGAATTTCAGTGAGGAAGATCAGTTTTTGAACAAGACAAAACTAATGTCGTCTTTTTTAGAATGTTCATTTTCGTAAATTTTTTCATTTATAAGATCCATTAATAATTTTGAAATATCGTCGGTGGATCCTTTTCGAACAAGGTCAATGATTTCATTGGAAGGAAAATTATCAAAGATTCCATCGGTCGCCAGAAAAACAGTATCATTTGAATTCAAGGCAATTTCGGGTCCAATTTCGATACGCATGTCGGCCTCGCCCACCAAGTTTGAAATGTAGTGCAAGTCGGGGTGATCCAGAGCTTCATTCTCATCGATCAGACCCGCCTCAACCCCGTATCCAACAGGCGAGTGGGCTAGGGAACGGTATTTCATTTTCCCCTTTTGTCCACAAATAACCAATGTCGAGTCTCCCACTTGGTAGCCCCGCGCCTTGTTGTCGTAGATTTCGCAAACAGAAATGGTGGTGCGAGCACCAATCCCCATTGCAATTAAGTCTTTGTTTGTTTTTTCAATGGCATCGACGATCAGGCTGCGATGTCCGTCATCGGTGTTTGAACTCGCATTTAAAGACTTTTGAATATTGGTTAAAACCAAAGCTGCGGCTTCTTCACCTTTGGGGTGGCCACCGGCTCCATCGGCGACGGCGAAGACCATGCCTTTTTTGGTTTTAAAAATACCCAAGGCATCTTCGTTACAAGTGTCTTTGAAGGGAGATTTTTTGGAAAAAAATAAAATATTAGAGAACTCTCCAAAAAATTCAGGTTTTTCAAAGTCGGACTGAAGAGCAAGCTGACTTTTCACTTAAAGCCTTGTTTCACTTTGCCATTCGATATTTTCAATATATTGTCGTAAAATACTGGCTGTCCGAAATTTTTTGCTAATTAAATTAGAGCGAAGGCCAAGGCAGATGTCTTTAACTTCTTGAGGGTGCTTTGCATAATACTTACGTCCGCCAATAGCATCGTAGAAAAGTCGAATTAGGTTCACAATATCCTCAGCCTTGTTTAGGCTTTTCGCGTCTCCCCAATTGTACATATCAAGAAGTTTAAATTCAAAACCCAAACCTTTTCTCTTGATAATAATGTTATCTGCATGAAGATCACCATGATATTCGTTGTGGAAGTGTACGCTTTCAATACCTTTGGCAAGGGAGTGGAGCAGTAAAAGTCCCTGCATGATGCCGACTCGACCACCGGGTTGCCTTTTTAAAAATTCTCGAAGAATCATACCTTCGGCATATTCGTAGACAAAACAAGTCACATCTTCGCCCCGGATGCGCAAGCTTTCTTGAGAATAGTAATTGATTGAAACCGGACTCTCCGAGAGTTTGTGTAACCTTTGAGCGTACTGCCGAGCGACCTTGTTGTTCCGGTTGCGGCGTGGATAAAAGAACTTCAAAGCCACTGGAATTTTAGTTAAAGCTTCTTCTGCCTTGTAAACTTCACCTTCCCATCCACTGCCGAGTTTTTTAACAATTCGGTACTTTCCAGCAATCTTTCTTCCACTTTCAAAATTAAAGGCCATGGGTTTTTTTGTGGTCATTGTGGTTTTTCCTTCCGTTGATCAGCGAAAAACGACCTTAAAGGCCTTCATTGTTTCGGCCCAAGAAAGCTTATCGGCTCTTTCATCATAGGCTAAGGGGAGACTAAATTTTTTGCCATTAGCGGTCGCCTCTGGGTTTGAAAACCCATGCTTTGCGCCTTTGTAGTTTATCAATTTATAGCGTACGCCAGCAGCTTTTAGCTTCCCTCGGACCACACCGACCGCCTTTTTAGGTACAAATGGGTCCGCCGCGCCATTAAAAATTAACATTCGAGTGTCCATCGCGGACACTGGATTTTTAACAAGAGGGGTCAGGTCTCCGTGGTAGCTAGCGACCATCTTTAAATCTACACCTCTTCGAGCCATTTCTAGAACGATGGCACCGCCAAAGCAGTAACCCATGGCTGCAATTTTTTTTGTGTCTACATTTTCTTGGGCCCGAAGGGTTGAAAGAGCGGAACGAAACGACTCCTCAGCCAAGTCCATGTCCTCCATCACTTGCGAAGAAAACTTTTTGGCATCCTTTGGGTGATCCACGGTTTTGCCGCCTCCGTACATATCGACAGCAAAGGCCATATATCCCTCTTCGGCCAACTTTATGGCGCGTTGGCGTGGGTAATCGGTTTGCCCCCACCACTCATGGACGACAAGGACTCCTGGAAAAGGACCTTCTCCATCGGGGATGGCTAAAAATCCATTCATGGTCTTTCCGTTGGCGCGATACTCAATTTTTTTGGTGACAACAGCTGGTCCAGCTTTGGTAACAAATTTTGGTTCTTTATTGGTTTCGTTGCTGGTTGAACAACCCGAAATTAGAATTTGAGTCATCAGTGTGGCCACGGCTAGGCTCAGTGCTTTCATAGAGTCTCCCTCGGTGAATCAGTTTTCGATCCTCCGATGGTATCAACTCGCTAAATGTCTGCAATCAAATAACAATGATGGACCCGAAGCATTACAGGGTGGTTTTAGACACTACGGGTCTAAGTGTCGGGCGTGAGCCCGTTTTTCGGGCGGTCGAGGGGGACTTCTCTTGCCACTCTTGGTTTCGGGAAGTACAAAATCAGCAAACAGAAGGGTGCAGAATGAATCAAGACGTGATGAACCGAGCCATCGATCTAGCCACCCAGTGGCAGCAAGTGGCGACCAAAAAACTCTCCGACTTTGAAAATAGCTTCCATAGTAAGATGCAGAAGCTGCTGAATAATCCTGTGGATAAAATTTTTCTGATTGAACTAATGGACCAAAGTTTTCGCAGCCATGATGTTTCTCGAGTTGAAGATCAAATCGATTATCTTTTTTCGAAATATGGGATGGCCACCTTTTTTACCAACTCGGAACGTTTTCTTGTGTTTCTTTTTCGACATGCGGGTACCTATATTCCACAGATTTCTATCCCAATGTTTGTTGAAAATATTCGGCAAGATACCAGTCGCGTGGTTTTGCCTGCTGAAGATCGTCAACTTAACAAACATTTACAAGAGCGACGCTCCAATAACACTCGAGTTAACGTCAACCTTATAGGTGAAGTCGTTTTGGGAGAGGCTGAAGCTCAAACTCGGATGGAAAAATACTTATTGGCTTTGGAAAACCCCAATATAGACTATCTCTCTATTAAAATTTCTACGATTTATTCACAAATTAATCCTTTGGCTTTTGATCAAACAGTAGAAGCCTTGGTGCCGCGGATTCAAAAAATTTATAAACAAGCTAAAACCCATAAATATAAAAATGCACAGGGCGAAGAGGGCACAAAGTTTGTTAATCTTGACATGGAAGAGTATCGAGATTTAGCGATAACGGTAGAGGCCTTCAAAAAAGCATTAGAAGATCCCGAACTTTTTGATTATCAAGCGGGTATCGTTTTGCAGGCTTATTTGCCGGACGCACATTTGTGGCAAAAGAATTTAACAGAATGGGCTAGACAGCGTATCGCAAAAGGCGGGGCACCCATTAAAGTTCGGCTGGTCAAGGGCGCCAACCTCGAAATGGAGAAAACTGAAGCGTCCCTGCGCGGATGGAGGCTGGCCACCTACACCGATAAAATAGACACGGACAGCAATTATAAAATTATGGCCGAGTATGCATTGCGGCCGGAGAATGCCAAAGCTGTGCACCTTGGGGCAGCATCCCATAACTTGTTCGAATTGGCTTATGCGTTTGAGCTCGCTCGAGAAAACGACGTCGTCGAATATTTTTCTTTAGAAATGCTCGAGGGGATGAGTGAAGCCGCTCGTATTGCCATTAATGATGTTTCTGGACAGCACGTGATTTTATACGCCCCGATTGCGGGCAAAGACCAATTTACCAACGCCATTGCCTATTTGGTTCGTCGTTTGGATGAAAACACCAGTGAAGACAATTTTATGCGTTACTCATTCGGTCTAACTGTCGATAGCCCAGAATGGAATTTGATGAAAGAAAATTTTATCAACTCCTTTGGCAACCGAGAAGGGCTTTTTGTTGGCCAGAAAAGAAAACAAAATCGTATGGACGAATCTTGGCAAGACTATCAAGGGGGAAGCTTCCATACTTTTAAATTTGAAAACGAATCTGACACTGACTTTATTTTAGAAGCGAACCAAAAGTGGGCTGGTAAGATTCGTGAAAAGTGGATGAAAAGTTTGTCAGACACCACGCCGCCGGCCCCAGTTGTTGTGGCTGGTGAAGCTCACGTGGGTGATCGTGAAATTGTTTCTTGCTTAGACAAATCTCAGTTGAAAGAGGGTGTGAGTTGCGGATCTTATGCAAAAGCCACAGCTGCGGACTTGCAAAAAGCCGTTGAGGTTGCAAAGCAAGATCCCGACGCTTGGAGACAAAAATCTCAGAAAGAGCGCCACGAAATCTTATCAAGAGCCGCCAATAATTTCCGATCTAAAAGAGGGGATTTGATCGGTGTTGCGGCTGCCGAGGTTGGCAAAGTGTTTACCGAAACAGATGTTGAGGTCAGTGAAGCCGTTGATTTTGTAGAATTCTACTCCGAGGCGACTCGGTACTTCAACCGCCTTAACAATTTGAACTTTCGGGGAAAAGGCGTTGGTCTGGTTGTTCCACCCTGGAATTTCCCCATAGCCATTCCCACCGGCGGTGTTTCGGCGGCCCTAGCGGCTGGTAATACGGTGATTATTAAACCGGCCTCAGATGCCGTGCTTTGTTCTTATGAGATGTGCCAGTGCTTCTGGGATGCTGGTATAAGTAAGAACACTCTACAGTTTGTGCCTTGTCCCGGAGCCATGGCTGAAGAGCACCTGATCAAAAACAAAGGCATCGATTTTGTGATTCTGACCGGCGGGGAGTCAACCGCTCAAAAAATGCTCAATGCTCGTCCTGGTTTGTTTCTGTCGGCCGAAACCGGTGGAAAAGATGCCACCATCGTCACCGCTATGGCGGACCGGGAACAAGCCATCAAAAATGTGGTTCATTCTGCTTTTTCTAATAGTGGTCAAAAATGCTCGGCTACATCGTTGCTGGTCTTGGAAAACGAAGTCTATTTTGATCGTAAATTTCAAGAGGCCCTTGTTGATGCGGCCCAAAGTATGTCAGTGGGATCGGTTTGGGACTTTGAAAACCGGATAGGCACTTTAGCCAACAAAGTTTCAGGAGAGCTAAAATATGCCATTGAAAATCTAGAAGAGGGTGAAAGCTGGGTTTTAAAACCCGAATTTGCTGATGACAACGAATATATGCTTAAGCCTAGTATTAAGTGGGGAGTGAAAGAGGGAAGTTTTTGTCACATGACGGAATTGTTTGGCCCTTGCTTGTCGGTGATGCGTGCTGATGATCTAGAACACGCCGTAAAAATAGTCAATGCCACCGGTTATGGCTTAACCTCTGGGATTGAATCTCTTGACGAGAGGGAGGTGGAATACTGGAAGAAACACATACGCGCCGGCAACCTTTATATCAATCGCGGTACCACAGGTGCTATCGTTCTACGACAACCTTTTGGAGGGCTCAATAAATCAGCGATCGGAGCTGGTCGCAAAGCGGGTCACTACAACTACGTTACTTTGTTTCGTGAGGTCGAGGAAACTCGCCGGCCTCAAACGACAGAGAAAAGAACCAGTAAGTTGACTAAACTGGCAGACCGCTGGGACACCGACAGTCGCTATGCCAGTTACTCTGAACAAATCTCTGATTTACAGGCAGCATTGCAAAGTTATCTTAAGAATTTTGAGATGGAGTTTTGCAAAGAGCGAGACTATTTTAAGCTGCGTGGTGAAGACAATATTTTTAGATACCTCAAGGTGGGAAGCGTCGCCTTACGGGTTTGTGAACAAGACAATCTTTTTGAATCCATGGCGCGTATTTTTGCGGCCAAAGTTTGCGATATTCCGGTACGAGTCAGCCTTGAAGAGACAATGATGAACCCGATCTCTCAATTTTTGTTCCGATATTCGCAAAAGATTTTAAAAGAAGGCGATATTATCAAAAGAGAGTCTGAAATGGATTTTGCCAAATGTTTCTCCCAGGTCGATCGGATCATGTACGCCAAAGAGAAAAATATTTCTGATTACATTTTTCAGAAAGCGGCTGACGAGCTTACTTTTATTGTGCGCAACCCCCCTTTTATGGAAGGGCGTCTGGAGCTTCTGAACTTTTTTGAAGAACAAGCGATTTCCCACAGCTTCCATCGCTATGGAAACTTGGGAGGACGTTCTTTGCAAAATACCTAATCAGAAGTTGAAGCCGAGTCCAACACGGCTGACAAATTCCCCTCGACTCCTAGACCCTCCAATGGGGTAGGCGTACTCAAGATTGATCCCTAAAGACACATTTGGGGTAAAGAAATAGTGTGATCCGATTGCAGAGTTTCCGTGAATGGTCGTTCCCTGTCCATTCATTGAGCCCCCCAGATTATAACTATAGTTGTCGGCAATGATGTTTTGAGTAAAGCTATAAGCCCACCTTTGGGTTTCATAAAAGTACCAGCGACCTGATAGACCCACTTTATAGCTTTTGCTTAGATCAGATCTTCTGAAGCCTAAGATTCCTCCTATAGAAATATTGTCAAAAAAGAAGTATCGATAAGATAGGTTCGCATCTAGGCGCAGTCCACCGAAGCTAGAGTATCCTAGGGCGGCCTCTGGATTGATTTCGGCGTCACCTCGAAGAATTTTCTTTCGAAAAACATTGGAAGAGTCGTCGAGCTCGGCGGTAACATCGGGTGCTGCCAAGGTTGAGTGACTGGCTACTGTTGTAAAAACTAAAAAGACTAAGACTGGTAGACTGTTTTTAACCATTGAAGCTCCTTGTTATAAGAAGCGACCTTAATCAGGCTTGGAATGATTTGAAACATTATCGAAACTCACTGGAAAGAAAGGAGGGCTGGCTTGTCGAAGTCTCAAATGGAAATCAAATATTCAGGTTGAGTTTCTCAAGAAATCGAAGATCTTGATCCATCACGGTTTTACGGCCATCAGCGCGTGCGTTGTCAATCGCTTGCATCGCCACATATCGAATATGATCCGACAAAGCATCCATTACCGAGGCCGATGTGTTGAATTCGGATTGCTCGTTAATGAACTCTTTGAGTCTCGAAGCGATGACCAGGACCTCGCCGCCTTTGGACTTTTGTTTATTCGACGGGGGCGTTAATTTTTGTTTGGTGAAAATCTTTCGTCCTTTTGGAGACTCGGCAGGGGCTTCTCGTTTACTGGGCGCTTTTTCTTCGACGGCGCCAGCACTTTTATGGCGAGCTCCAGGGATGTGTTGATCGAAGCAGCTAACGCTACAAAATTGGTATCCGGTTCTTTTGGAGTTGCAAGTCGAAACGCTGCATACATAGTACTTTCCGTTGAGAGGGATTGAAGTTTTACAAGTGCTGCATTTTTTCCATTCATTAAGCTCGGCTGACATATCTTCCTCTGGCTGTTGCTTCAGTTGTTTAGGGCTCCCTCTTGGATCCAAGTCTCTATCAAGTCTTTCTCCGCTTGTAATAAAGGATTGGCTCCACCAGCAGGCATACTATCATTTTCCACTCTTTGGAAGAGCAAACTGCCTCCGGCGTTTCCGGCCACCACTCGGGCTTGTACGCCAGCATATGTTTCAACGTTGAACCCTCCAGATGCCGTTACATTATTATGGCACCCGAGGCAATTGTTTTGCAAAATTGGATTGATATCGTTGGCAAAGGAGGCTGTAGCCACAGGAGGCGGCGGTGGTGGGTTGGGTGCCGCGTTCACGGTCAAGTTTACCCGCCCCGTTACAACCGATCCGAAGTCATCTTGAACTAAGAGTTCGAAGGTATAAGTTCCTTGTTGCACTCCGCTCACTAGTAAAATAGGAGTTCTGTCTCCAGAAAAATTCACCGTGTTGGGGCCCGAAACTTGTGACCAAACCGTGCGTAGGACAGCACCGTCCAAATCCTGAACGTTCGCTAAGAATTCGACCACATTCACTGGTAAACTGACGGTTCTGTCATTGGGCATATTTATGATGGGGACTTGGTTGGCGACGGAACCCTCATCGTCGGGGGCGCCGGCATTGATCCAGGTTCGGATGGCTTCGGTTTCTTGCAGGCTTAGAGGCGGTAAACCTTGAGGCATAGATCCATTGGCTACGGAGGTATACAAAACACTGCTCTGAGCATTTCCTCCCAATACGGCCCCTGAATCCATTATTGCTTGATAAGTCGTAAGACCGACATTTCTATTTTGTGGGGTTGGATCGACATGGCAGGTGACACAATTGCGATCCAGAATGGCTTTGACTTGTGAAAAATCAGCGGTACCGCCAAAAGACAATTCGGTAGAGTCTCCGCCAGTTCCAGCAAGAGGCGCGCAGTTCTGATAAATAAACAGAACCAAAACAGTTAAAAGTAAAAAAGATCGTTTGTACATTACACCCATTTCCCTGACTCAGTATCATCGATAGGTCTCCGAAATTAAAGCGACTTTCAACTTTTGTGCTAAAGTGGGACATTTTTTTCTGTGTGTCTCGAAAACCTTCGCAGATTTGCTTCTTATTGGTACAAATGTCACATTTATGTCGGAATTATTAAATTGACTGATAAAATGGTGGAAGATGAAGAGAACCGTTGGACGTCCACTTATTCGCTTCTTCATTTCCATACAAGTTCTAATCATGACTCTTTTGAGCGTCCTTTTTTTAACAGGTTGCTTGAACGAGGGCAGTGGAAGTGAAGATGTAACACAGGTTGTTGCGGAGCCTGGAGAAGTGGTGTCACCACCACCTCTCACGACTCCCGAGCGAACAGTCTGTGACCCCTTTAGTGCGGGTTCCTCCGCACAAGACCGTGGTCTTGTGGGGAATCTCCTCTATTTAGAAGACGACCAACCCCGGTACAATCGCATTGATGACTACCTCGATTTTGCTCAACCGATTGCAAGCACATTGTATTTCGATCAGATTTTCGTTCCGACGCGGGCCTTTGATCTTGGCTTTTATACTCAAGATGGGCAGTTGGTAACCAACAGTAATGACGAAGCTATTTACGAATACTTTGCTCTCAGATTAGAGTCTCAGCTAACACTGGCTGAGAACGAAGAGGAGGGCTGGTACCAGATGGCTGTTCTCTCTGATGATGGTTCCCGTTTAAGTGAAGTGCTTGCGGATGGATCCCATGACGTCTTGGTAGATAACGACGGCTTTACTCCGACTCGGATGGGTTGTTCGGTGAAGTCGATCTATATGAGCCGTGATTCTAAAGTGCCGGTGGTTCTTTCTTATTTTCAGGGTCCTCGATACCACATCGCACTCAGTGTTTTATGGAGACCGTTGCCTCCAGGAGCGGATCCGAATGCTGCAGCCAGCGACATTGAATGTGGAAAAAGTGGGAATGGACGATTTTTTGATTCCACTCAAATTCCGTCAGAGCCGACCCCGACTTACTACGGATTGTTAGAGCGAGGTTGGAAGCCACTGACTAACGAGAACTATTACTTTCCAGTGCAAGCGAGCAATCCCTGCGCCACAGACAACCCTCTTTTGTTAACCAACTTCTCTTTGGTTTCAACAACCCGAACAGAAGTGACAGTGACATGGAACACGAGTACTCCTTCGTCCTCACAAGTTGAGGTCAAAGATGTCATTACCGGCCAAGTCTATTTGTCGACTGTGGATTCGAATTTGAAAACGTCCCACAATGTGACTTACTCAGGACTATCGTCTAATACCCTGTACTCGATCAAGGCGATTTCTCAAGCCTCTGATGGTCAAGTCGCAGAAAGCTCCGAAAGTGCCTTTCGAACCCCAAGGTAACTAGCCCTTCGTCGGAGACTATTTGGTTAAGTCGTGGTCTTTATTTTCCGAAGTATATTTAAGGGGATAAATCAAATATGAGGCTTTCGATACGGCTTAAATTTTTGTTTGTAATGAGCGGCCTGCTTTTGGTTTGCTTGGGCTTCTATTTGTTGATGTCAGTCACCGTTTTCAAATCGGACAAAACTCAACTTGTTTATGATTTAAATCGCAGTCAAGTCAGCAACTTAGCCAGTGAAATAGAAACTCGTTTAGCGGGTGTTGATCAAACCTTGGGATTATTTGCCCAGCTCACTCAGTCTCAGCAGGGCCAAGTCGTTGAAAGCCTTTTCTCAAAGAACTCTGACGTTGTCACATTGCAGGTTTTTAAAAACAATGGAAAGAAACCAGACAAAAGCTTTTTTAAATCAGAATATCTTCAAACCTATGGTTTAAATCAGCAGGACTTTGAAGAAAAACTGAGTGAAGACTCTGGGATCCCCCTGGAAAAAATTGTTTCTGATGGCAGAGCTATTTGGAATGCCTCGAAAAAAGACTTTCCCCCTTTGATTGGGTATGGAAAGTTAGTTTTGGTGCTTGACGATCAACAACAGCCTGTCGATCAGTGGGTTCTGGTCTCTTTTTTAAAAATAGATTCGTTTCTGAAGTCTGTTTCTCTTTTAAAATTGAGTGAAATCCAGGTTAGTAATAATTTAGGTGAGGTGTTGGTGCAGAAAAATGCTGTCAGCTTGACCAATCGACCTAAAATTGATTCGGATCCTCTTTTTATAAAAGCTCTGCACTCCTCGGCCCGCTTGTCCGTGACCCATGTCGATCACCCTGGTGGGGGATGGCTTTCAGCCTACGCTAAGGCTTTTGATGGTCAACTTGTGGTGACTGCGAAAGCTCCAGAAAGTGAGGTTTTTGCAGTGGTGCGCTCGCTAACGATTCGCACCTTTCTATTTGGTTCTATTGTTTTGACTTTAGTTATTCTGGCGGCGTTCATGCTATCTCGATCGTTAACCCGAAATATTGCACTTCTTTCTCGCCGTATGGCGGAGGCATCAAAAGGGGATTTGTCTACCCATCTCAATTTAAAAGGCCGAGATGAAACAGTGATCCTAGGTCAATCATTTAACAAAATGATTTTTGATCTTAAAAAATCGAGAGACGAACTCGAGGTTATGAACAAAGAATTGGACCAAAAAGTAAAAGATCGAACCAAAGAACTAGAAATTCAAAACCAAAAAGTGGTGGAGGCCCAGGAGGCTATGTTGCGAACAGCCCGCTTGGCATCAATGGGTGAGGTGGCTGGTCGCACCGCTCACGAGGTTTTAAATCCGTTAACCAGTTTATTGACCCGGGTCGGCCTCACTCAAAAAAGAGTGCAAGTCAATTACCAGCAACCGCTAGAGCTTCTCGATGAGATTGGCGAGGCCTGGCATAAAGACTATTCAGAAGGTGGCTTCGAGACTCTTATGAAAAATTGGGAAAGTCCGTCTCAGGTTTTACCAGAAGAAAACCTGTTTGTTGAGGATGTGAAAAACATTAGTGAAATCCGGAAAAACCTACATCAACAAGCGTTGGAGATAGCCAAGGACATGAACTTTATTCGTGAAGAGGGCGACCGAATCGGCAAAATTATCCATAGCATGCGACGCCTTGGGAACATGAAGTCTGATGTGCAGTCACAACAGGTGCATCAACTGTTAAGTGACTGTTGCTACATTATGGCCGACCTTTTTGATCAACAGCGCTTTAAAATTGAGAAAACATTTTCTGCTGAAAGCGATTTGGTTAAAGTGGATCGCGATGAATTTATCCAGTCGGTGACAAACCTAATGCGAAATTCTCTTCACGCCATGATCGACGCAAGAAATAGAAATGCAGAAATAAAAGGTATTTTGAAAGTGTCCACTTGCACTCGCGGCGGAAAAATTATTATTCAAATCGAGGACAATGGAGCTGGTATCACTCCAGAAAATCAAGAAAAACTGTTTAAAGTCAACTTTACCACCAAATCTTCAGATGAAGGAACCGGTTTGGGCCTTGGAATCAGTCGGCGTTTTATTCGAGCCTACGAGGGCGATATTCGTTTTGTTAAAGACGCAGGTCCGGGAAAAACGGTATTTGAAATTGAACTTCCCCTTATCTCACAAAATCGAAGTGGAAAGGCCGTAGCATGAGTAACGCAGCAAAACTTTTAAAAGATCAAAGGAACTTGATTCCAGTAGGATCTCCGGTGCCAAACCGACGTATTCTAGTGGTTGACGACGAGCCAGAAATTGCAGCCGGTATCCATCGAGTGCTGTGCCCAGAAGGCAACAACGTCGTGCAACTGAAATCCAGTCGAAGTAGAGCCACCGAAGGAAAGAAGGTCGCTTCAGAATTTGACGTAGTGGTGGTCAACAATCCCGAAGAGGCTTTAAAACATATCCGAGAATCCGTCGCCAGTGACAACCCTTTTGCCATGGGATTTTTTGATGTGATGCTAGGTGCCGACATTGATGGAATAGAACTGGTAAAGCAGGTTTTTGCAATTGACCCGAGGTTGTTTGCCGTTTTTGTCACTGCTTATCATGACAGAAGTGTCGATACCATAGGTCACTTTTTAGGAGAGGAGTCTCGAGAGAAGTGGGACTACATCAATAAACCCTTCACCGAGGGCGAGATATTGCAAAAGGCCCGTAATGCAACAAGCTTATGGGACCTTAACAGGCTTAAAGAGTGGCAGGCTGAGCGACTCAGCGAAGCTCATCAATTGCTGTTGAGCAGTGAAAAGCACAATGCAGCGGCTGCAATTGCTCGTTCGGTGGCCCATGAATTTGGCAATCTGCTGACCCATATTGTCGGTCACGCCGAAATAGCCAAGTCTTCAGAAAGTATCGATGATATTAAAAATTCACTGGATATTATTTTAAAAGCAGGGCAGACGGCCGCCTCCGTGTTGAAGAATTTTCGCAACCTCAATGACAACAGTGAGCTGCATGTTGAATACAAAATTACAAATATGAGTCAAATTATTGAAGAGGCCTTGGAGTTGATGGAGTTTCGATTTCGGCGTCACAATATTTGGGTCGATAAATCGGAACTGCACAACCTGTCTGCGGAAGTGAACAAAAGCTCACTAGTACAAGTTTTTGCAAATTTGTTTATCAATGCAATTCATGCAATGCCTGATGGGGGTGATCTCAAAGTCTCCATGCAAGAGGTTGATGACAATATTGTTATTCAGGTCAAAGATTCTGGATGCGGAATTTCTCCAGAAAATATGGAAAAAGTCCTGCAACCATTGTTTACAACCAAGGGTTCAGAAGGCAGTGGTCTTGGACTCGCCATTTGTAAAGAGATCATCGAGGTTGAACATTTAGGTCAATTTACTATCAACAACCATCCCGAAGGTGGTGTGGTTGTCGAATTCAAAATTCCACAGATTCGAGAGGTGAACAATGGATGAATTAGAGATCAATACCTCGAAAATTCGCGAAATGACAATATTGATTGTCGATGATGACCGAACCATTCGAGAGATTATCATGCAAAACTTACGAGGTTTGGGATTTCAAAGATTTTTACATGCCGGCAATGGTGTCGAGGGTTTTAAGCATATTCAAAATTCGAAGAGCCCAGTGAACCTAGTACTCTGTGACTGGGATATGCCGGTTGCTGATGGGTTGACCTTACTAAGGGCTGTACGGACCGATGATCTTTACCAAAACACTCCTTTTATAATGGTAACAGCCCAGCAAACTCAAGAGCGATTAAAAATCTCTCAGGCTGCCAAATATAAGGTCGATGCTTATATCGTTAAACCCTTTCAGGCTGATACTTTGCGCGGCAAGGTCATGCAGGTCCTGTTTGGAACTGCAGAGGACCAAAGTCATTCGGCATGAAGTTTTGGTGCGGAGCTTTCATTTTATTGAGTGCTTGGTCCGCTCTAGCTGCCGATTGGGTTGTTAACTTTGATAACCAACAGAATATTGTGGCCGGAGATTTGGTGGTAAACACCTCGCTGGCTGTCTTGCATCCCTCACTACGAGTGCGGAATTATAACAATCCAAATATTTTTCAGATGGATGTTGGAGACGGTCGTCATGGTGTTTTTGATACCTCAACCTATCAAAATTTTAGTCTCAACGGTGATGTTAGTGGAAATCGTGTTGTCATAGACGTCAATCAGTACCCCATTTTACAAGTTACCGATTTTATTCTTGAGCAAGGTTGGACAATTGAAGTTCAGGGCGACGGTCCACTTATTATCTATAGTTTAAAAGATGTAAAAATTCTGGGTGAGATTTGGTGTCACGGTGAAAATGGCGAAACGGCGGTCGGGGCCACTCCAGGTGCCGGTGGATTGGGTCGCTGCGGTGGGGTCAATGGGGGTGACGGCGGTCTCCCTTTAAATGATGGTGCCGATGGCTTTGATATCAGCGGATCTGTGACTGGTGGACAGGGTGGAAACTACACAGGAGGTGCGGCTGTTTCTGGTGGCGGCGGCGGTTCCTGGAACACAACCTCACTGCCGGGAGCGGGAACCAATGCCTCCGGCTCTGGAGGGATGGCTGGCACTAGCTTATCAGACCCGGAATTTAATACGGTGGCCGGTGGTGCTGGTGGCGGCGGTGGATCTGGAACACCCACCGAAG
>CAYGNH010000018.1:0-40414 GCA_964351315.1 uncultured Pseudobdellovibrionaceae bacterium | reverse complement strand
AAAAGCGATATAAAATAGAAGAAACGGACAAATACGTGCACATAGAGTTATCGGCGCAATGAATCGGAACTAAAGAAGAGGTCTCAATTCGTGACATTAAAAATTCAAAAAAGACTTCGGAAATAATTTAAACTAGAAACTGAATGTTTCATTTTGAATCAGGCGCCAAAAAAGGCATAAAAAAAGACCGCCTCAGCGGTCTCATTTTAAAACAGAAACTAGGGACGTCTACCTAAAACCCTGAGCCAAAAGGATCATTGTTGGTCGGCGCCACGGGTTGTTCGACGACTGGCTCAGCAGGGTGGTTGCGACCATTCATCGCTTCCCGACTCTCTTCGGCCTCGGCGGCAAGGTCAAGTTGGGTGGCATTAGCGGTGTCATCTTTAAGATCGATAATAAATTGATCATACTGCTGCTGGGTGATCGTCCCGTTCTTCAGATTGATTTCTAGTAAGCGCTTGTCGTACCTCAAAGCATTCATCTGATTTTGCAAATATGACATCCAATAACTCCTTTAATTCCAGTATTTTGGGCCATCACCCGAATCATCTTTTTTCTCAGTATTGTTTACCACCAAACGCAAATTCCGTCTACCTTTGCTCTTCTTGGCTCCACGCCAACGGTTTTGCTGCCAGCGAGTCCACAAAAGCAAGTAAATATAACCGGTTACAAGGCCACCAATATGGGCCATGTTGGCCACTTGTGATCCGCCCATCCCATCACTGATCAAGGACACCACTTCGATCCCACCAATCAGCATGATGAAATAACGCGCCTTCATCGGAAAAACACCGAAGAAGTAAATGATACGATCACCAAACAAAATTCCGTAAGCTAATAAAATTCCAAAGACAGCACCCGAGGCGCCAAGGACTGGGACGTTGTAAACCATGGGTTCGGACCCTTGAATCAAGCCTATCAAAATAACTGCAATAAAATAAATGACCGCAGCCCCAACTCCACAAGCAAAATAATAGTAAAGAAAACTTCGCCAACCCCAGCGGTACTCCAGTTCAGAGCCAAAAAACCACAGCGAGATCATATTCAGTAGGACGTGAAAAATGTTAGCTGAATGTAAAAACATATAAGTCACAGGCTGCCAGATGAAAAAGTACTCCAAGGTCAATTTGGGTGTAAAACTAAGGAAGTTGGTGATGATCGGCGAGCCTATAACCACTTTTTCTAAAATCAACTGGATAAAAAACCAAATACCCACATTGATCATAATCAGTTTTTTCACCCAGGGACTGATCGGAACCACTTGAAACTGCATACCGGGGCTGCCACCACCTTTCACACATCCACCTTTTCGCTCAGTTCGACAAGAACTCCACCGGTCGACTTCGGATGAATAAAAACCACACGACAATTGTGAGCCCCCGGCCGTGGGACTTCGTTGATCATCTGAACCCCTTTAGCTTTCAAGGTCTTTACAAGCTCATCGATCCCTTGCACACGAAAGCAGATATGATGAATGCCGGCCCCTCGTTTATCTAAAAACTTAGCGATCGGACTTTCGGGGTGGGTGGGCTCTAACAGTTCAATGTTGGCCTTGTTCGCGGTTCCGAAAAACCCGACCTTCACATTTTCGGTGGGCACCTCTTCGACGCCCCCCTTGCTTAATCCCAGCACTTCGAAAAAATTTCCGTCTTTAATTTCTGGAGTGGCCACTCCAATATGGTCCAGCTCAATCTTAAATGACATTTTTTTCCTCCAGTTTGGCAAAATGAGGACGCAACAAAGCATAGCTCTGCTCGGTGGATTCTATAACCAACTTGGTTTGGGCGATCAAAGGGAAAAAGTTCGTGTCCCCACCCCAGCGCGGGATGATGTGGTAATGGATATGGTCTGGAATCCCGGCACCTGCCACTCGTCCCAAGTTCATCCCCGTATTAAAACCTTGTGGACTGTAAACTTTATTTAGAATTTTTAACGAGTGTTTGGTTAGAAGCTGCATGTCGATCAATATTTTATCAGAAAGCTTTTCAAAGTTCGCCTCATGTTTTTTGGGTGTAATCAACAAATGCCCATTGTTGTAGGGGTATTTGTTTAAAACCACCATCATCGTACGGTTACTAAACAGCACCAGAGACTCGGGATTTTTGGCATTCTTGGCTGCGCTACAAAACACACAGCCTTTGGGTTTTATGACTTTGCGAACGTATTGCAGCCGATGGGGACTTTCGATCACATCCCTTTCGTTCGGCCAAATGTCCGACTGCAATTTTTTCGTGGACTTCTTCATGATTCCCCTAAGGTGCCAGCCCCTGTTTACGGACGCAATGGGGTTGAGACTTAACGCCTTGAGTCCGTAAACAGGTGACGTCCCTTTATACCAAAAAAAAAGCCACTCTAGGAGTGGCCTTTTTGTTGCTGTGCGATGCCCCTTTTGATCAACCTGAAAGCCGGTCAAACAGGAACACCCGATCCACTTAGTTATCGTTCTGCTGGAGGTCTTTCAACTGATCCGAGAACAAGTCACCCAGGGTCGCATTGGTCGGCTTGGCTGTTTTCTTCTGATATTCAGAAATATCAGCGTTTTGCTCACGAAGCGTGGCCAAACGAGCACTAAGGCCCACTTTTCGCGCATCTTGGTCAATACTGATCACTTCAGCTTTAATGGTGTCGCCCACATTACAAACTTCATCCGGCGAATTGACTCGCTTCGTAGAAAGCTCAGAAATGTGTACAAGACCTTCGATATCATCAGACAACTCAACGAACACACCGAAGTCGGCAAGTTTAGTGACCTTCACTTCATGCATGGTACCGATGGTGAACTTTTTGTCCACTTCAGCCCAAGGATCAGCATCTAATTGCTTAATTCCAAGACTGAATCTTTCATTGTCGATATCAACACCCAATACAACGGCACGTACATTGTCGCCCTTATTGTACATTTCGGAAGGATGATTCACACGCTTGGTCCAAGAGAAGTCAGAAATATGAACCATTCCGTCAATTCCCTCTTCAATTCCGATAAAGATACCGAAGTCTGTGATCGATTTCACTTCGCCTTCGATAATCGTTCCGGGAGGATAAGCGTCTTTTAGCTCGTTCCAAGGGTTCGGTTGAAGTTGCTTCATACCAAGGCTGATGCGACGGTTTTCTTCGTCTAAAGCCAAGACTTGAACTTCAACTTCGTCACCCACATTGATAATTTGCGAAGGATGCTTCACACGTTTCGTCCAAGACATTTCAGACACGTGAATGAGACCCTCTACACCTTCACCAACATCGATAAAAGCACCGTAGTCTGTCAAGCTGACAACTTTGCCAGAAATTTTGTCACCCACTGGGAATTTTTGGGCTGTGTCGTTCCAAGGGTCTTCAGTCAATTGCTTAAGGCCCAGTGAAACACGCTCTTTTTCTGTATCATATTTAAGTACGACCACTTCGATGTCATCACCTACGTTGATCACTTCGCTAGGATGCTTGATACGAGACCAGCTCATATCCGTGATGTGAAGAAGTCCATCAATGCCGCCAAGATCGATAAAGGCCCCGTAATCGGTGACGTTTTTCACGATACCATTGACTCGGCTTCCTTCTTTCATCTGATCTTTGGTTTGCGAACGCAAAGACTCTCGCTCTTCTTCAAGAAGGGCGCGACGGGAAAGAACGATGTTGCCACGTTTTTTGTTAAATTTAATGACTTTGAATTTGAACTTCTTGCCAATGTACATGTCCATATTACGGACCGGGCGAAGATCAATTTGGCTTCCTGGAAGGAAGGCTTTCACACCAATATCAACACTGAGGCCACCCTTAACTTTAGAGATTACGGTTCCTTCAATGTGTTCTTGATTTTCTGCGGCTCTGGAAATGTCAGTCCACGCACGCATCATATCGGCTTTTTCTTTCGACAAAACAATCATTCCATTGTCGTTTTCGATTTTATCGACATAAACTTCGATTTCATCACCAGGCTGGATGGCATCTGTGCCTTCAACCACTCGGAATTCGCTCATTGGGATTAATCCCTCTGATTTATAATTGATATCAACTAGAACGTAATCGGGTTGAACCTCTACAATAGATCCTTTGACAATATCGCCCGCTTTAACTTCGTTCTCTGCTACCGCGTCTTCGAAAAGTTCCGCGAATTCACCTGTTTTTTTCTCTTCAGAATCACCTTCGTTGAAGAGTCGAAGAATTTCTAATTCCTCTTTTTGTTTTTTGGTTAGATTGCTTGTTTTATTCATTAGTTTATTTTGTACCTCCTTGGTGGAACCAAGACCCAAAAATAGGTATTGATTCCTAAATTTCACTAACCTCCACCGAGCTCCCCGTGAATTCGAGGATTTACTGATTTCTTGAGAGTGAACGTAGAGTTATAAAGCCTAAACGCTCAAAGTCAAAGGGATTCAGGGCAATTATAGACCCTTGGATTGGGAATATTTCAGGACTTCTTGAACCACTTCTTCAAGACTCAAAAAGCTGGAATCAATTTTCAGAGCCCCATCGGCCTCTTTGAGTGGGGCGACTTTTCTTTGGCTGTCTTGTGCATCTCTAACTATCTGCATTTCTTGAGTTTTTCCTTGATCCACCCCTTCTTCTGCCGAACGTCTTTTGGCTCGCAGAATCGGATTCGCGGTCAGGTAAATTTTTACAGGCGCTTGGGGAAAAACCACGGTTCCACAGTCGCGACCTTCAGCCACCAACCCCAGGTTGGGCTTAAAGCACCGCCGCTGACGCTCGAGCAAGGCTTTTCTGACTTCGGGGATCTGACTGATTTGACTGGCCATTGCCCCCACTTTTTCGCCAGCGATGGCGCTGGTGACGTCTTGCTCTCGGTAGTAAACCAAGGTATCAGCTTCGGTGAGCTCCACCCTCCAAAGATCTGATTCCACCAAATCAACCAAAGCCGATTCATCATCAGCCGCCACTTCTTCGCGAAGAGCCGCTAAGGCAAGGCCTCTATAGAAGGCTCCTGTGGAAACCCAGCGCCAGCCCAAAGCTCCTGCCACCAGACGGCTAACGGAAGACTTGCCCGAGGCGGATGGACCATCAATGGTTATTAGGTTAGCGACATTCACAGCTTTGGAACCTCATCAAAAACTTGTTTCAGAATTTCTTTGGCCTTTTTGTTCTCTTCACTGGTGCCAACAGTCAAACGAATGTGGCGTGGAAGACCATAACCATTCATGGGTCGTACAAGCAATCCCTTCCTCATCGCGTTTGTAAAAAACTGCTGCCCGTCTCTTAAACTATCAAACAACACAAAGTTCGTCTGTGATGGCGTGTAGGGAATCCCTAAGGAATCAAAATAGGCGTAATAGTCATCAAGCCCAGTCCAAACCAGTTCCTGGGATTTTCGAATGTGTTCAAGATCATCCATCGCAGCAATCGCTGCCTCTTGGGCCAAGGCGTTCACATTAAAAGGGTTGCGAACACGATTGATCCACTGAGTGTGCTCAGCACTTCCAATCAAAGCCCCGACTCGCAAACCAGCCAACCCAAAAATCTTACTAAAGGTACGACAAATCAAAACATTACTGTATTTTTTAAAAAAGTCGGAGCTTTGGGCAAAATCCTTGGCTCGAACGTATTCATTGTAAGCTTCATCAAAGACAACTAATATATCCGAGCGCCCACCAAGGACATCAAGAAGCCGACCCACTTCATCTTTAGTTAAGTAAGTTCCGGTTGGATTATTGGGATTGGCCAAAAACAAAATTTTTTCCCTTTTGTTGTGATCCTTTTTGAAATCGCGGATGAACTTATCCACGTCCCAGTGAAATTGATCGTCAATCGTGATCTCTTCTTTCCCCACTCGCGCTGCTTGCGCACAAACACTGTAGGCCACAAAAGACTTTTGCGGAGTGATGATTTTGTCGCCAGGCTCACAAAAAACTCGAATCAAAAGATCAATCAATTCATTCGATCCATTCCCAATTACAATATCATCCGCTCGGACCTTCCACTGCTCGGCCAATTTATTGCGCAATCGGAAGCAGGTGGGATCGGGGTAGCGGGCCAAATCAGCGGTGGCCGCTATGATCGCCTCGATGGCTTTGGAGCTGGGCCCTAAGGGGTTTTCGTTGCTGGCTAACTTAATGACATCCGTTAAGCCAAGTTCCCGCTTGGTTTCTTCAATGGGTTTGCCCGGCTTGTAGGGAATGAGAGATTCAATTTCAGGAGACACACGCATTTTTTTACCTCTCTAAGATATTGATGTTTCGTAGTCGCATACGATCTTTGATTTCTTGGATATGCTCTCGGCTCATTGTTTCTAACAAAAAATCGATTCGCGTTTGTCGCAAAGACAATTCAGGACTGACCCGGTCGTGGTGCACGTCCAGTACATTGGCTCGCAAGTCGGCAAAATCCCGGGTGATCATTGCAAGGTGTCCGGGAAGATCGTCAACAATAACAGAGATTCGAGCCAACCGACCAGCTTCCCGTAAACCGGTATCAATCACCGAACTGACCGTGTTTAAATCGATATTGCCGCCACAAAGAACCAAACAGCTAGGACCTTTAAAGCTCAATTTACCAGAAAGAACAGCCGCCAATCCAGCCGCCCCCGAACCTTCTAAAATGGTTTTTTCAATTTCCATTCCATAAACAATAGCGCGAGCCAATTCTTCGTCAGAAACCGTGACGATATCGTCCACGTATTGACTGATATAGGTTTCATACATCTCTCGACTGGGGCTTTTCACAGCTATTCCATCGGCAATGGTTGAGATCATTGGAGGAACTTCAATCGGAATGCCCTTTTTCAACTGCATCATACCTGGAGCTTGGTTGGACACCACTCCAAAGACTTTACATTTTGGGTTAAGATGCTTAACCACATAGGCGATCCCGCTAATTAAACCACCCCCCCCACAGGCACAACAATGTTTTCTAAATCAGGCACTGCCTCCATAATTTCAACACCAATAGTGGCTTGTCCGGAAATCACATGCTTGTCTTGATACGGATGAACAAAGACTCGATTTTCTTTTTCAGCCAATTCCTTCGCTTTTTGAAAAGCTTCATCAAAGATTCGACCATATAAAACCACTTCCGCTCCATACCGACGAGTGGCCGAGATTTTGACTAGGGGAGCTCCTTCAGGCATCACAATTTTTGCGTCGACTCCTTTTAACTGCGAGCTTAAAGCCACACCTTGGGCATGGTTTCCGGCGGAAGCGGCGATCACTCCCCGCTTTTTTTCTTCTTCCGTGAGATTCGAAATTTTATTGAGCGAGCCGCGAATTTTAAAGCTGCCGGTTAACTGAAGATTTTCCAGTTTCATGTGAATGTCTCTGTCGCGAAGGTCTTTACCCAAAGCCAGGTTTAAGGGCGTTCGCCTTGCCACATCACCGATCGTCTTTTGTGCCGCCCACACATCATCAATGGAAATTTTTAAATCACTCATACACACCTCGACTCGCACTTGGCCAAAATTTGAAAATTATAAACAGCACGACGATTGCACCCAGAGCGAAAGGGATGCTGGCAAATGTCGAGATACCATACCCGGCTGGCAAATATCCGAACATCAACGCTAAAGATCCAACCAACAAAGAGTAGGGCAGCTGAGACCGAACATGATTCATCAAATCACATTCGGAGGAAATCGAACTCATGATAGTTGTATCAGAAATCGGAGAGCAATGGTCGCCCATGATGGCACCATCTAAGATCGCCGCCAAACAAAGAGACACGTACAAACCATAACCTCCGTCACCTAAAGCCACTGCCAAGGGTGTGACTGTGGGAATCAGAATAGCCATCGTCCCCCAACTGGTTCCAGTGGCAAAAGCTGTCAGTGCCGACACCCCAAAAATTGCAAGAGGCAGCCAGTGGCGACTGACTCGATCACTTAATACCGAAACCAAATACTCGCCGGTGTTTAGGTCATTGCAAACTTCTTTCAAGGACCAAGCCAAAATTAAAATGGAAATGGGCAACCAAGCACTACGAATCCCAGCTGGAATCGTTTGAAACATTAATGATTTGCGTTGGTCCGACAAGGTAAGTCCTAACAAAAAAGCGGTTCCATAACTAAAAAAGGAGGACACAAATAAAATCCAAATTCCATTTTGGCTAGAGGTCAGCACTTGGCGCCAATCGGCAAGACTCAGTGCATTTTTATCGCCAGCAAAGCCTCCTCCGTCACGCCAAAGTAAAGTAAAGACCAGAGTTAATAAAAGACTGATCGGTAGCACAGCACAGAGAAGACTGGCCTTCGGCTCGTGTTCTTCTTCGAAGTCGTCATCGATGACAGGAGAATTCTCGAAGCTTTTCATTTTCCAAAAATCGATTCCGAAAAAGATATTAACGAA
Organism: uncultured Pseudobdellovibrionaceae bacterium; assembly: GCA_964351315.1. GTDB lineage: Bacteria > Bdellovibrionota > Bdellovibrionia > Bdellovibrionales > JAGQZY01 > JAGQZY01. The sequence continues at coordinate 32,132 of CAYGNH010000018.1, read as the reverse complement.
GACAAAAAACAGCATCAAAAAACAGTAAAAACGAAACTGAATAGCATCCAAAAAAACAGCATAGCCATCAACCGACCAATTGAATTTTTCCGCCATCTCAGAAAACAAACCCACTTCATAACCAATCCATGTGCTGACAAGTGCCACACCGGCCACCGGAGCACTGGTGGCGTCCACCAAAAAAGCCAACTTCTCTCGACTGACTCGATACTTGTCTGTAACCTTCCGCATCGTCGATCCGACAATCATGGTATTGGCATAGTCATCGATAAAAATTAGGCAACCCAAGATGGCGGTCACCAGTTGGGCGCTGCGGGGCCCAACAATAAATTTTTGCAGGGACCGAACCATGGCGTGCAAGGCTCCCGCCACCGTCATTACATGAACCATCGATAGAATAAAAAAGACAAAGCCTAGAATTTGTAAATTGGTCCAAGAAATAGACTCAAAAAAATCGGCCCAACCCCAGGTCTCTTGGGAGACAGTCATCTCCATGGATTTGTTGCCGACTAAAGCACTGGCAAAATAATAGAAAGATTTTTTAATAGCGATACCGAAACCAAAAAAGCCGCCCTTGCCAGCCCCCAAGGCGATAAGGAAGCCACCTAAAAGGACTGCAGCCCCCAAACTGATCACCAAACTTCCGGTCATAAAGGCTATGCAGATGGCTAAAGCTGGTGGCAACAAGCTCCAGCTGGTTCCAGCCACTGGCTGCAACACGAAAAAATAGGAAACCAAAAAAGTCAGGGTGATAAACCCATAAGCTTTCCTAAGTTTGCGTGTGTACTCGACCATTAGAGACTGGCCTTAATAATTTCTATAAAGGATTGGGGTTGCAACGAGGCTCCACCGACTAGGAAACCACCCACTTCGGCAGCCCGAGCCAATTCGCCCGCATTGATCGGCTTGACCGATCCTCCGTAGAGGATTGAAATTTTCGATTCATGGTTCGGAAGCTTCTCTTTTAAAAATTTTCGAATAAACTGATGGGCTTCACTGACTTGCTCCACTGTCGCCACTTCACCCGTGCCAATCGCCCAGACGGGCTCGTAGGCAATATGCAATTGCTTGGTCGGCTCAACATTAGAAAGCGCGGTCACCAACTGTCTTTGAAGGACTTCAAGAGTGAGGCCTTGGTTTCTCTCTTCTAAGGTCTCTCCAACACACAAAACGGGGCTCAAACCAAATTCTTGGGCACTGTGAATTTTAATATTGGTCTGCTCATCCGATTCCGCAAACAGTTTTCGTCGTTCGCTGTGACCTACCAAAACATAATTGGCTCCCAAATCAGCCATCACTTTCGGAGAAGTTTCTCCGGTAAAGGCTCCAGAAGCCGCTGGAAAGATATTTTGCGGCCCCCACTCAACCTGAGCCTCGCTAGTTGCTACAGCATTCACTGCAGGAACAAAAAACATTGTTTGAACCGAATGGGGCACTTCAAATTTTGCAAATTCATTGAAAAAGTCCCTGGTCTCTTTGGGGCTTTTGTTCATTTTCCAGTTTCCTGCAACAACGAAGTTCATGATGGGTCCTCCTCGACAGGGTCTGGCCTTCTGACTTTAAGAGCTTCCAGTCCTGGCAGAGGAATGCCTTGAATGAACTCGAGAGAAGCGCCACCACCTGTTGATATATGACCAATTTTGTCGGCGTAACCGGATTCGATGGCGGCCGCTGCAGAATCTCCACCCCCAATCACAGTAAAAGCGGAAGTTTCAGCCATAGCCTTTGCCATAGCTATTGAACCTTGGGCAAAGGGCTTCCTTTCATAAACACCCATGGGACCATTCCAAAACACACTGCCCGCTCCTTGCAGAACTTCGGCATAAAGCTTTTGGGTTTTTGGTCCGATATCCAGACCCATCTTACCGGCAGGAATAGTCGCACTATCGACGAGGGTGTAATCGTCGCTGGAAAACTCATCGACCACGTGATGATCAACCGGTAGATAAACTTTTTTACCAGACGTTTTCATACGATTTAAAAATTTCTTGGCCACGCTCACAAAGTTCTCTTCAACCCGGGAGTTCCCCACAGAAATTCCCTCAGCTTTTAAAAAAGTGTAAGCCATCGCACCACCAATAAGAATTCCGTCCATCTTTTCAGAAAAACTTTCCAGCAAAGGAATCTTATCACTGACCTTACTGCCGCCGGTTAAAATGTAAAAAGGTTTAGCTGGGTTTTCTTTAATGGTTTTTAAACCCTTCATTTCTTTTTCAACAAGAAATCCAAAGCAGCGAATGGGAATTTGTTTAGCTATGGCATCAATACTGGCGTGGGCTCGGTGACTGGCACCAAAAGCATCGTTTACGTAGACATCGGTGTACTTAGCCCACTTAGCCGCCAACTCGTTAGAGTTTTTAGTTTCACCAGGAGCGAAGCGCAAGTTTTCCAGCATGATAATTTGCCGACCACTTAGACCTTTAAGAAGTTCGTAAGGCGCTTCCGAGTCGGGTGTATCCATCAGTAAAACTTCGAAGCCTTTTTTATTCAGGCAGTGGGCCACCGGTTCTAACGAAAGCTTGATTCGATCTTCTTCGCTCTTGGGGCGCCCTAAATGGGAAGCGACGACAACCTTAGCACCGGCCTCAACCAAGTATTGCAAAGTGGGAAACGAGGCGTCGATACGATTTTCATCCAAAACTTTTCCATCTTTTAAGGGAACATTGAGATCCAAACGCAGAAAGACCCGTTTGCCTTTTAGTTCCAAAGATTTTAGATCTAGAAATGACTTTTGCGCCATCAAAGCCCCTTGCTAGCCATATACTTAGCCAGATCAAGCATGCGGCAAGAAAAACCAACTTCGTTGTCGTACCACGACAACACTTTAACCATATTGCCCGCGATGACGGACGTTGTTTGCAAATCAATGATCGAACTTTCGGTAGTGCCATTCATATCAACACTGACCACAGGGTCCTTCGTATAACCCAGAACACCTTTCATAGGGCCATCGGCGGCTTGAATAAATGCCTCATTCAATTCGTCTGCGCTCGCGTTCTTTCCTAGGTTGGCAACCAGATCGACAAGACTCACATTGGGAGTCGGCACTCGCACTGCCATTCCGTGAATTTTCCCCTCCAGCTCAGGCAAAACCAGGCCGACCGCAGCCGCAGCCCCCGTCGACGTGGGAATCATGGAAACAGCCGCGGCTCGCGCCCGGCGTAAATCGCTATGGCCCGAGTCCAAAACTCGTTGATCGTTAGTATAAGAGTGAATAGTTGTCATTAGGGCCGATTCAATACCAAAGCGATCGTTTAGAACTTTCGCCACTGGTGCCAAACAATTGGTTGTACACGAGGCATTACTAACCACATTGTGTTTTTGCGGATCATAGGTTTCATGATTGATTCCATAAACAAAGGTCGCATCGACTTTAGCCGGCGCCGACACAATCACTTTTTTGGCTCCCGCATCAATGTGCTTTTGATTGCTAGCTGTGTTTTTAAAAACACCGGTGCATTCGAAAACAATATCGGCTCCCCATTCTGCCCAACGAATATCCGCAGGGTCTCTTTCAAAAGTCAGGGGAATTTTTTTATTATCAACGATGAGGTGATTGGAATCATGTTCCACTTTTTTATTAAACCGTCCATGGGCACTGTCATATTTTAAAAAGTGCGCCTGGTTCTCGGTGGTTCCACCACCATTGTTGATGCCAACAACGTCAAATTCATCAAAAGCATGGCGAAATAAAATCCGTCCAATCCTTCCAAAACCATTAATACCAACACGTAGCTTTTGGGACATGGGATTCTCCTTATGAAAGTCCTCTATATAATTAGATGAGTCGCAGTCTTATCGAGCCCCTTTCTCGGAGTCAACTTGCCGAATTCTCTTAAGTATTCTCTTCATTCCCGGAGCGTTTTGCGGCGGCGCGCCACGGCGCAGCGGTGATCTTAAGCCTTTGAAATCAGGCGGGGGAACATTTTGTCGGCGTTGGTTTTCATTTGTTGGCAAAAATCGAGGATCGAAAGCCCCTTGATCTCAGCCACCAATTGGACCGTCCAAAGCATGAAGTCCGGTTGATTTTTCTGCCCCCGTAGTGGTGCGGGCGCCAAAAACGGAGAATCGGTTTCTACATGCATTCGGTCCACCGGTATGTGTTTGCAAACATCACGAAGGTCATCCGCTTTTTTAAACGTCACGACTCCACTAAAAGAAATATTGTAACCACAATCCAAAGCCGCGTTGGCCAAGGTTTGAGTTCCGGTAAAGCAGTGAATGATACCCTTCACGTCCCCTTTGTATTCTTTTAGAATTTCGATGGTATCTTCCTCAGCGTCGCGAGTGTGAATCTCCACTGGCAGATCAAACTTCTTAGCCAACTCCATTTGTTTACGAAAGGCCTGTTTTTGATCGTCACGGCTGGAGTGGTTATAGTAATAATCCAAGCCAATCTCGCCGACTGCAACCACCCTTGGGTTATTCAGGTTATTTTGCAAAAAAGTTTCAACCTCAGGACTATAGACCTTTCCTTCATGGGGATGGATTCCCAAAGTACAAAACACTTGTGGCGAAAACCTTTCTGCAAGTTCCAAGACGATGGGAAGGTCTTCCGGTTCGGTTCCGATCGTAATAAACCGATCCACCCCTTTCTCAGTGGCCACTCGAATGGCTTCTTCTGGTGAGATTTCTAAAAAATTTAGGTGGGTGTGCACATCGATCCAACCCATCTTTTTAACGGCGGGGTCATCAAATTCTGCTGGTAAAATTTTATTTTTCAAGGGTACAGCTCCATGGATTTGACGCGGTAAAAAAAGTTCTCTAGGGCCAACAGCTTGTCCACATTGGCCCTGATATCAGTCTTTAAAGTTTCTAAAGAATCGTAGACCATTGAGATCGCAGCACCGCCTTCGGGCACCCAATCTAAGTTTTCACCTTGCCCGTGCAAACGCTTGGCCAGAGCTTGCTTCCAAATATTCAAACTGAATTCTCTGGCATGGTCGTCACCAAAAAACCAGGGTGCTTTTCGCTTCCAATCCTGCGGTCCCTCGCACAAAAGGCTGTAAAAAAATCGCAAACTTTCATTTAGCTGATCCACATTTTTTTCATCTTCAAGCTCTAAAGCCATTTGCAAATTCCCAGCTGACCACTCAATCGCTAGGTCACTGAAATCCTGAAATTGTCGCAATTCAGCAGCCTTCAATGGTTGAAATTTTAAAATATGGGAGCGAGACCGTATGGTCGGAAGTAAACTGCGCATCCTATCAGTGATCAGGAAGAAAAATGTTTTAGGAGGAGCCTCTTCTAGAACCTTAAGTAAAGCGTTAGCGGCAGGAGTCGACAGCTTGTCTGCCGGATCAATAATGACAAAGCGAGCAGGTTTCATTGAACGAAGAGATAAAAAGCTATGAATTTCTCGAACCTGGTCGACCCCAATGATCTTTTTAGTCTCTGGCTGCAGACGATAGATCAATTCGTTTTTTTCTTCTAAGACGCGATTGCAATCGGAGCATTCTCCACAGGCTCCTTGTTCGACTTTCTGACAGTTGATCCACTGAAGCAGGGCCACGGCAAGCTGTTTTTTACCCACTCCTTCCGGGCCTTGAAAAATAAGCGAAGAAGGCAATTGATCTTTTTGGTACTGACTTAAAAGCCAATTTTTATTTAATTCATGGCCGACAAAGGCCTGCATCAGGTTAGCCAAGTTCGACCTCTAAACTCTGTCAAAGTCGCCTGCAACAGCTCTTCAGGGGTTTGAGTGCCATCGAGAACCAGCCAGCGTTGCGGAGACTGGTTGGCTTGGTAGAGGTAACCTTCCCGAACACGTTCTTGGAATTCGATATTTTCTTTTTCCATGCGATCTTGAGCCACTCCTAGATCCAAGGCGCGATTTTCTTTGCGCTTTTGACTCTCTTGCACAGAAATATCTAAAAACACAAAAAGATCGGGTTCGCAATCATGGGCCACAAAGTGATTAAGGTGTTCAATGTCTTTTAAATCTAAACCGCGAGCAAAAGCCTGAAAAGCCACCGTACTTGAATAAAAGCGATCACAAAGAACCCACTCTTTGTTTTTCAAAGCCGGAACAATGTTTTTTTGCACCATCTGCACGCGAGCGGCCTGATACATTAATGTTTCAGCTCGAGGCACCGGAGCTTCCGAATCCGTCGCTAAAATCAATTGGCGTAACTTCTCACCCAATTCGGTGGAGCCAGGATCACGTAAAAATAGGGTGGGCTGCTGCTGCTGGCGCAGAGCCTCTCGAACCTTGTTGATCAGAGTCGATTTTCCCGAAGCGTCTAAACCTTCAAAAACAATAAAAGCCATAGCATAGGTTTTGCCTTCTCCTGGACGAGAGTCACGGGAAATCCCGACTTAAGCAAAGCGTTAGCCGAGACGGAGGAATCAGCCCTTGCTAAGATCGAAATCACCGGCATGGGCCCAGGTCCTGAAATCTTTGATAAGTGCCTTAAAAAACTTAAAAAATAAGCAAGGTCACCGATAAGGATCTATGGATTTAGAAGAGGTTCGAGTTCTCATTGCCGATGGAGACAATAGTCTTTCTGGACGAATGAGTCGTTATTTGATGGAAAGCGGTTTTAAAACCAAGGTCATCAACAACAGTTATCTTTTACAGAAGACTCTTTTAGAGTGGCGCCCCCACTTTTTATTCATCGACCTACTGTTTCCCGGTTGCTATGCACAAAATTGTTTGCAATTTCTGGGTGAGCGCAACCTGCTGGGTGAAGACGGAATTCATGTTATCGTCATGTCAAAACACAATGCCGAATTGAATGTCCGCAATTGTTTAGAAGCCGGCGCTGAAGACTTTATTGTTAAGCCGCTAAAGATGATTGATGTCTTGCAACGTTTGGCCCTTCTTTCCCAAGCGAAACGTTATAATTTTGCCAACATTGCCACCCAGAATGAGCAACAGGTTAAAAACTATTTTCAAATGATCTCTCTTTTGGTTGAGGCGACAAATCAAAATAAAGAAGTTGGACTTCTTCGTTTTGAAATGACTCGAATGGTGGCTCTAGCCCTTAAAGCTGTTCGCGTCTCTCTGGTCGGAACCAATCGGGAGCGCAATCAAATTCAAGTGCTTCGATCCAGTGACGACCCCAATTTGACCGGTCTCAACCTCGATATAGTAAAGTACCCCGAGTTGCAGTACGTTCTTAGAACAGAAAAAGCCCTTTTTATTGAGAGTCTTGAAAAGGACCAAACCATGTCTTTCGTGAAGCATGAAGTGAAGTCCATCAACTTTGATTCTATGATGGTTTTACCGATCAAACGCGGGCATGCCTTAAAAGGATGCATCTCAGTCCGAATGCCTAAAGATTGCAAAAAGCTCAGTTTCTACGATATCAAGATTGCCGAGATTGCAGCCCAACTTCTTGCAATAACTTGGAAATTCCAAGAACCCGAAGCCCTTAAAAAAGCCTCCTGACTCCCCGAAAAAACACTAGACTCCCCATTTTAGTACCCCTATATTGGTGGGTCTTTGTAAGGAGTCGTGCAATGGTATCAATTCTGGCCTTCGTACATATTGTTTTATCCATTTTCCTCGTGGTTTTGGTGTTGATCCAAGACCCCAAAGGCGGCGGCGCAGGCGGTCTTTTTGGTGGAGGCGGCGGCTCCAACTCTTTGTTTGGAGCAACGGGCGCTCCTTCTTTCTTGGCTCGACTGACTCGTTGGGTGGCCGTGGTTTTTGCTGGATCATGCATCGCCATGACTATTTTCATTAAACCCGATAGCACCAGTGTTCTCGACCAAGTGGAGAATGCGCCGGCTGCAACTTCCAGCCAAAAGATGGATGCCGACACCCAAGCTCCAGCGGCCGATGAAGTTCCCACCGCAAATGGTGACTCCCCCAATTCTCAACCCGAGAAATAGGTTCAAAAATTGATTCGTAATCTCCTTTTCGCCATCATCATTCTTTTAGGTGGCGTTCTGTTTTTCACCAAAGATCTGCAGCTGTCAGAATCTCGTGTGGCATCTGCCATTGGCCGAGTGGGAGAAACCAAAGGTTTAGTTTTAGGAAAATCCCAAGAGCAAGAGAGTTTTACCAATCTGGCTTCAAAGACTGCCCTGCAGGGGCCGTTACACATTGTTACCGGAATTGAAAGTGAGGTGGACTTGCAGTTTGGCGAAGCCTTTAAGGTTTTAGAAAAAAGTTCTGTTCGGCTTTCAAAACAAGCCAACCGATTTTTCGTGGAAGTCATCCGTGGAAGCGTGCAAAGAACAAAACCAGAGCCCCACGTTGAATTCCAGGTCGAAGGTCAAAGCAAAAAGGGCCTCAATATTTCGGCGCCACAAAACCAAACAATGGTGGCCTTACAGGTAAAAGAAAATCAAGCCATTGCCGGTGCCATTGCCACTCCTACCTCACCTGATTTTCAAAACTTAATCACTAGCACCATGAACCTTCACCAACGCTTTTTAGAAAAATGTTTCATAAAGCTATACGAAAAACAAAAAGGTTCTATTGCCGCCGGGGTGGTCAACACCCGTTTTCAAATCAACAAAAAGGGCCATGTTGCATCTGTCCAAATTATTGCCAGCGATTTCCAGGACCAAGATTTTAAAAGCTGCGTACAAGAAGTGATCTCTCGCGTTCAGTTTAAAGGTTACCGGGAAGAACCACGAACCGTCGATTTTCCTATTCAAATCCAGCTACCTCAGTGAAACTTAAAGACCACTTTTCAAGTTGGCCGGAACTGCTTCGTCGATTTTATTGGGAGGCGGCAGTTTGAGATCGGCCATGATTCCCATAAAATCTTGCAAAGAATTGTCCATTTTAAGACGTGGATTAAATTCACTCTCCTCCTGAATGCTGGAGCAAGTTCTTCCTTTATAATCGTGGGCTGGGTAGACCAAGCTTTCTGACGGAAGTTGAAAAAGTTTGTCGCGAACCGATTGAAAGAGAGTTTCACTGCTTCCCTGTTGAAAATCAGTGCGCCCACATCCGCGAATAAGCAACGTATCCCCGGTGAAAATAAAGGGAGCCAAATAAAAGCTCGTGCACCCATCCGTGTGGCCTGGAGTGGCTATCGTCCTCACCTCGTTGGCTCCAAAACGAAAAACTTCTCCATCTTGCAGTAAACGATCGGCGGTTGCCAGCTGGGTCCCTGCACCGACAAAAATCTTTGCACCTGTTTTTTGGCGCAACCGCCCGGATGAGGTCACATGGTCGGCATGGATATGAGTTTCTAAAATAATTTTTAATTCAAGATGCAGTTCATTTAAAAATTTTAAGTCCCGTTCTATGGTTTCTTTAACAGGATCGATAATTATAGCTTCTCTAGTGTCGGAATCTCCCAACAGGTAAGTGTAAGTGGAGCTAGAGGATTCAAACAGTTGACGAAAAATAATAGACAATATTCCCTCCTACACCAGAAGCAAGGTGGCAAATGCCACCACAAAGACTATGACATTGATCTTAAAGAGGACACAAGTCAAAATTCCGAAAAAGAGGGCCCAAAAAACACCCATCGTGAATGCCACCACATAGCAAATAAAGGCTAACACACCCGCGAACACAATCTTAAACCGACTTCGTTGATAAAAAATTAAAGCATAGGCAATTAAAATGATGTTTAAAAAAGTGATGCGAACATTGTCCCATAGCTTGTTAAAGTGACTAATACGCTCCTCTTTGCGAGCGTAAGTCACACCAACATCCACATCAACGACAGCCATCCCTCTCCAGATGCCGCGCACCAACACTTCAATTTCAAAATCATATCGACGGGTAAAAAAGGGAATATCACTAAGTTCGTCCACAGGGTAAACACGTAGGCCACTTTGTGAGTCACTGACCTTGACACCGGTTTGATAGGAAACCCAAAAATTTGAAAACCGACGACCAAAACGACTGACCCCTGGTACGGATTCATCAAATCGTCGGGCCCCAATTACAAAGGCTTTAGGATGACTGCGGCAAGCCTCCACCAGACTTTTCACATCGCCAGCTTGATGTTGTCCATCGCCATCAAAACTTAAAAGGTGTGTGAAGTGATGATTTTTTGCCCATGCCAAGGCCTTCTGCAAGGCCATCCCTTTGCCTTGATTGATCGGCAAGCGAACACAATGAATTCGTTCGTTGTCTTGGATTATTAATTGAGGCTCTGATCCATCATCGACGACAAGAAGCGGAAGTTTGGTGCGACTCAACAACTCTTCGATCACCTGGTGAATGATGGGTTCTGCGTTGTAAACAGGGACCACCACTAAAACTTTCAAGATCTCTCCGGATAGGGATACTGTTGGCTTAAAAGGTTGAGTTCGGATTGGATTTTGTCTTTCACGAAGCTTGATAGTTCCGCAGCGGATGCAAACTGATGGCTCTCAACCGGAGGCAAGCTACGCACCACCAGTGGGCCTCGCCTTGCAATGGCGTGGGTGCCCTTGGGCCACAGGTAGTCGGTTCCCCAAATCACTATCGGTACCACAGGCGCACCGACTTCGAGCGCTTTCTGAAAAGGGGCCAAAGTAAAACGGGCCAATTGTGTTTCGGCATAAGGAGCCCGAGTCATCTCGGGAAACACATGAACAATTTCTTTTGCCTCTAAAGCCTGTTCAATTTTTTCCATGGCTCGCCAAAAAGACTGCTGGTCACCACGCTTGACCCGAATCATGCGCAATAGAAAAGCGGCAATCCCTAAGCCGGGAACTAAAAAAATAAAATGCTTGGTCAGAACCCGCAAACCCCGAATCTGCTCGAGTAGCAAAAACACATCCATATGAGATCGATGGTTTGCAACACACAAACAGCCTCTTCTTCCAGCAATAACATCCGATGGAAGATTGACTGCAAACTCTCCTCGCCACCAAGGTTGAAAAAAACGCAACGAGTAAAGCCCCCACTGCGTGATATAGCCCGAAATCCGCCAGCAAGTGCGATTCCAACGCGACAGGATAAGGAAAGGTAAGTTAGCAGAATAAACAAAGACGCTGCCCAAGACGCCAACAGAAGTCACCAGATGGACCAATAACAGGGGATAACGCTTGATTTCAACTTCCTTCATAGCTATCTAAATAGACGGAACTTCTAAATTTGTCTACAGGTTCAGCAAGGGGAATCACTGGTTTGCAGAAAGAAAAATCAGATATTGTTATTGTTGGTAGCGGAATCTCTGGCCTCACATCGGCAATCCTGCTTCTGCGCAAAGGTTATTCGGTAAAAATCCTAGAGTCTCACTACAAACCGGGCGGCTATATGCACGCCTTCGAAAAAATGGGACACCTCTATGATAGTGGCGCCCACTACGTCGGAGCCCTCGCCGAAAGAGAACCCTTCTGGGCCTTGCTAAACTATTTGGAGGTCTATTCTCCGGAAGTTTTTTGCCCTTTGGATGAAGAGGCTTTCGACACCTTTTATTTTCGCAACCAAAAAGTCTCGAAGATCTCCTATGGCAAAGGCTACGACCGGGTAATTGATCATTTCTCCACTCGATTCCCATTGGAGAAAGAAAACATTAAAAAATTTTTCAAAGAACTTTGTAGAGTTGCGCGAAACTTTCCCACCTATGAGTTTCTAGTAGATTACGACCAACCGTTTCTGCTGAAGTCCTTGGAAACCAGTTTGCAAAAGGTTGTGGAGAGTCACACTTCGAATGTGGAACTTCAAACAGCCCTCTACGCCTATTGTGGTTTGCACGGAGTGATGCCTGGAGATGTCTCTTTCGGGTTGCACGCTATCATCGTTGACTCTTTGATTCGAAGCGGTGGCTATGGGTTTCGAGGTTCTGGTGATGCTCTGGTGCGACGCTTTGTCAGTAAGATCGAAGCGCTGGGCGGCGAAATCATTCTGCGCGAGAAAGCCACTCAGTTTGAGTTCGAAAATGGAAAAATAAGTGCGGTGGTCACCCGCCGCGGCAACATCTACCCTGGCGATCGTTTTATTTTCTGTGGCCACCCAAAAGACATGCTTCAGTTGGCTGGAGTCGATCATTTTAGTAAACCTTACCGCCAGCGTATTGCGAATACCCCCGATTCAGTGGGGATAATGGGGCTTTACGGAGTCGCAAAACGCAATAGTATTTCCAATATCAAATGCAACTACTATCATCTAAAAAAAAACCTGCCCATGCAAATGATTGCGGATCAAAATATTGAAGAAGAACCATTGATTAGTTTTATGACCTTTCCCAATCGAGAAACCCCAGAGGATGCAGAGGAACTGGCTTTCAGTGTCCACGCTCCACAATTTTACTCTTGGGTTGAGCCTTGGAAAAACAACAAGGCCTACAGCCGAGATCAGGACTATCAAAAGTTAAAAAGCCGCATGACTTCGAGCCTTTTCAAGTTTATGGATAGTTTCGGTTTTGAAACCGAAAAAAACACCTTGCGCTTTGAGTCCTCGACAAGTTTGACCAATCAACGATTCAACTTGTCTCCACAAGGATCAGCTTATGGCATCTATCACTCGATCTCCTACACCGGCGCCCGCGCTTTAAGTGGACGCACAAAAATTGAAAATCTTTTTGTCAGCGGTCAAAACACTTTGTTTCCCGGTATCATGGCGGCCTCGATCGCTGGCATGCGCACGACTGGCTTTATGATTGGAATCAAAGAGCACATCGCAAAAACTCGATCTTTAATGGATGGTCAATAATGCTAGAAGCCTTTGCCAAGAACATTTGGGTCGCGAAACAAAAGCAAAAATTTTTTGGGCTGGAAATTGGTACACGAATGACCGTCATCGACCTCAACGGGCAAGGCGATCTTCTTATTCACTCTCCTATTGGCCTAACGAAAGAACTCAAAGCTGAAATTGATAAAATCGGAACGGTTCAGTTCATTGTTGCGCCCAATAAGTTACACCACCTTTACATTCAAGATTTCAGAGACGCCTATCGCAAAGCAAGGGTTTACTTGGCTCCCGGCTTAAGCAGCAAAAGGCCGGATCTCAAAGATTGTAATGCCATTGACGCTGACCAGGAATACAATTGGGCCACTACCGTTGCTTACCTCCCGATTCAGGGAATCCCCTTGTTCAATGAAGTCGTCTTTTTTCATAGAGAATCCTCAACTTTGATTATCTCCGACCTTGGTCTCCATATTTGTGACGAGAGTCCTTTTTTAACGAGATTCTTTTTTAAGTTGGCCGGAACCTTTGGGCATTTCGGACTGTCCAAATTAGAGAGAAAAATATTTATCAAAGACGAAAAAAAGTTCTCCCATTCTCTGGCTCTCATCCTAGAATGGGACTTCGATAAAATCATTTTGGCCCATGGGCGCCTCATCACTTCGGATGCTAAAAAGATATTCGAAAAGGCTTTTTTCAACGACTAAAAATTGGAGGTCTATTAGTCAATAACTAATCGACATAGACTTGGATCTCGGCCTCACCCAGCTTGGTGTCTGTACCCGCAAGATAAATTTCGCCTTTGACGTAGGTGATCGGCAAAAGCTCACGTAGTACGGAAATCCTCACTTCCAGTTCTGTTGCTTTTTCTAAATCCAATTTAGAAAAATCAGCCTGGCAGGCCCGTACTCCTGTTAAATATGTTTTTGATGGTGGGTCATTGAATTTGTGAATCACTTGATAGGCCGCTTTTAAGTATCCAAAGCCTTGGGCGGTAAATTCAATGGCAGCCGAGCCACGCAACTGTTCGCCGTTGCTGGTATACAACGCCGAGGCATCCAAACGAACGATGCAAGTCCCCGCCAAACCTTTGTAGTCTTTACCCACAGACTTTACGTGGTTGACCCACACCATCGGAGGTCGATGGGGAAGATAGGGGATCAATTCGGACACGGGCATATCAACAATCATAGGAGAATTTTTCTTTGCTCAAGGGCGGAAAGTCAAAACCTTTATCTTGCAAGTCCGTAAGCATTCCAGCTAAAGATTTAAGAAAAGAGGCTTTTAATGTTTTTTTCTGTCGATCGTGAAGCAGGATGATATCTCCCTGAGTGATCCGAGACCAGGGTAACATCCACGACAGCGGAACATTTGTATCAAAAAACCTTTGGCTCCAATGAACCCAGGGTACATTGAGTTCCTGCATGGCTTCCTTTAGTGGAGGAGTTACTATCCCGGCCGGAGAACGAAACGCCACCGGGTCTTGTCCGATAAGATCCGCCAAACGATTTTGTGAATCCATCACCCAAGATTTCAAATGATTTTTTTTTTGAAAATAGTGTCCATAGGCATGATCCCAACTGTGGTTGCCAATGGTATGGCCCTGGGAAAGGATCTCGTTTAATACCGATCGGTTTTTAGTCGCTTGCTGGCCAATAACAAAAAAGGTGGCCTTGCCACCGTGGGTCTTAAGCAATTCGAGCACAGCTTCGGTGGTTCCTGGGCTCGGGCCATCATCAAAAGTCAAAAAGACTTCAGACTCAGAAGACTGGACTCTTTTCAACGGAGTTCGCATACCTGCCCTGATGCCATAAGATGCTCAATGGCCGATTTAAAATTTGAGATATGAGTCATTGGTCGCAAAAGGTTTGCCGACCCCGGGTCGAGAAACAAAATCTCACAAAGGTTTTGCTTTGGATAAGAAGAAATTTCAGCCAGGTCTTCCGGAAAACTTTCTGTATGAATGAGCAACAGACTCTCATCTGACTTCGTTTGTAGAAGTCCGGCTCGAAGAATTTCCATTTGAGATTGGCGAATGCAACACAAAGAATAAGAGGCGCCGATCCACGGGAAATACTGGCTGGCAAAACCAACAGTCGAATGGTGTAGCGAGTTTTGAAACAGAAAGGGCCTTGCCCTCTGGCTTTGCGCCAATCCTTTTAGATAGTTCAAAGTCGGCTCTATTTCACCATGCATGGATCCCAAAAAAGCAGGAACAGTTCGTTCGCCAAATTCTATGATTGGGATTCGTTGAGCAACCTCTTCCAACCCCTGCAATACCATTTTCATCATGCTGGTGGCTTTTCGAAGTTTTGGATCAAAAGACCCATCGGAATTCAGCTTCGAATATTTCCAATAAATAGGTTTAGGCATCGAGACCAACTTTTTGAAAAATCAAACTGGAATTGATTCCTCCGAAACCCAAGGTGTTCTTTAGCACTCTCTGGATCGGTTTCTTCTTGGCCCCAGTTTCAAGATTTATATTAAAATGCTTGGGCTCGCAGCCCCAGGTTGGAAGAAGTTGCTGCCTTTGCATGGCCATCACACACAAAATAGACTCTAAAACCCCAGATGCTGCTAGGCTATGTCCATGTACGCCTTTTGTCGACGTCACAGGGCAATTAATTTCCAATTGCTTGATGGCTGCGGCTTCGGCGCGATCATTTTGCACCGAGCCTGTGCCATGGGCGTGAACCCAGTCCAAATCTTGGGGGTTCAGCTCGGCTTCCTGCAGGGCGGCCTTCATCGCCGCCTTAGGCCCACTGCCATCAGGTTTCGGAGCTGTCATCGAATAACCATCACTAGCACAGCCAAAACCAATAATCTCAGCTAGAGCTCCCGTTGGATCGGTATCGAGACAGATCGCGGCGACCGCCTCGCTAAGACAAATGTTGTTGTGTGTTTCATTGAAAGGAAAACAGTTCTCGCCGTTCACCAAAGATAAAGAGTGAAACCCAGAGTCCGTCAGCTGACAAATCTGTTCGGCACCAAGGACAATGCATTTTTTGACATAGCCATTCTGAAGCCACTTCTGCCCCATTCCCATCGCTTGAGTGCCGGCACAGCAAGCCGAGGACACCAATTGAATGGGTCCATTATGTCCCCATTGGTGTTGCAATTCTGCAGCGAAGCTTCCCAAGGGGTGATAGACATGTCCCGAAACGTCTTGGCTTCGAAAATGCCCCATCAGTTCCTCTTCCCAGTTTTTAGTCAGGCCCGTTGTGGTCGCCAAGATCACTCCCACTTCATCATCAAGGTGCTCCCAGCCTGAGGTGCGAAGAGCCTCTTGGACAGCGTGCAGAGACCAGGCTAAAAGTTCATTTTTTTCCACACCAGAGAACTGAGTCGAGGTTTTAAGAGGCGCCAACTGTTTTAAACATTCTTCGGAAACTGCAGATGGAATTTGCAGAAGTCCTCGAGCAAAACCTTTGACTCCTTTGTGACAAGCATCCCAAAGGGCGTCTTCCGTCAAACCAAAGGCCGTGACACAAGAGTAAGATTTAATAAAGGCACTAGCTTGCTTAATGGTCGGACTCGCTTTTCTGAGTCGCAATAAAATCAACAATGGTTTCGACCGACTGAAAGGCTTTCTTGCCACTTTCTGCGTTGGGAACCTTGATACCGTAACAATTTTCGATGGCTACAATGATTTCTAAAATGTCCACAGAATCCAGTCCAAGTCCATCTTGATAAAGTGACGCCTGGTTCTCAATGGATTCGGGTGTCATATGTTGTAAATTTACCGCTTCGATAATGAGGTTTTTAACTTCCTGGCTCAGTTTTTCTTTGTCCATCCCATTCTCCATTGTACCCAACAAATAAGCCATGATACTTACATAGAATCATGCAAAAGGTCAGCTACGGCCCGCTAATGCGGCACATTATTTACCTGTCTTTTTTCGCTCTGTTGGCGGCGCTCCAACCATCGGCTGATTTTCTAACGACCGAAGTCTTAAAGCAGCAGTTCAGTCACTTGAAAAACTTACGACAGCTTTCCGCCAATTTTGAACAGACACGAAACGTCAAAGACTGGGGCGTTCAAATCAAAACCACGGGCTATTTTAAGGTCGAGAAAACTCCGAAGAAAAAAGTGATTTGGAATATCCTGTCTCCATCTTATACGGCCTTGAAGATGGAAGATGACAAACTATTTATTAACACCTCTAAGGCGAAAGAAAATTGGAAAGATTTAAGAAACCCAAAAGTCGTCCAGCAAATGCAAAATGTATTCGCTTGGCTTGCAATGGATGCCGAGACCATTTCTAAAGACTTTCAGGTAAAAAAGACGAGCTTAAACAGTTTTTCTTTGTACCCAAAAGTCAAAGGGGCGATCTTCAAAAAGATCGCCATTCAAATGGATGCCAAAAAACAAGTCGAAAATATTACAATGACTGAAGCCAATGATGATTCGATTCATATTCAATTTTCCAACACAAAAATATTAAAATGAAATGTCTCTTGCTCACTCTTTCAATGTTTTCTGTATCGATAGCCTGGTCTGGTATAGAAAGCTCACCAGATATTTTTTTACCGATGGAGCAAAAGGAATTTGTACAAGCCTATCAAAAAGCACCTATCTCTTGGTGGAATTTCTTAATTTACCACGACCAAAAAGTCACAAAAGAGCAAGCCTGCAAGGAATTGCAACAAAAAACAGTGGGATTTCTATTATACGATCCTTGTCGACCCATTCCAGTGGAAGAAGCCTGGCTACAAGAGTTGGCAAATAGCCAAATCTTACAACAAAGTCCACCAACTTCTATTAAACAATTGCAAAACAGCCTTGATCAGACTGTTGTCAAACTGAGCCTTCCTCTACCGAGCTCGACTCTGAATCTTATTCGCAGATCCCCTCTCGCCTCTTTTGAGAACCTGGGCGAATCCTTTTCAAATTTTTTTTCCGCCCCGGAAAAAGATTCTAAGTTTAAAATTTTGCCGTTCTTAATTCGCTTCTCACCAGAATCCAAAGAAAGCGAAGATTGGGTTCTGAAAGCTCTCTCCACACCCTTAGCCGATACCTATTGGGCTGGCCCTCACATTGGTGCTCAAGTTAACAAGCAACAGGTGATTCACGACCTCACCTGGGTGGCGAGCTTTGGGTCGCTTCTTGTTTTAGTTTTGATAGGCTTTTTAATTCTGACCGGACGATCCTTCTATTTGCTTTTGATACCCATCGTCGGCGTTTCACTGGCTGGAACCATGATTGTGGTACACAGTTTTTGGGGAAGTATTCATGGTCTTACCTTAGCTTTTGGTAGTGGCTTAGTGGGCATCTCAATGGATTATGCCTTTCATGGTTGGAGCGAACCACACAATCGAAAGGTATGGCAAACCAATACTATTAGCTTCTTAACGACCATGATCAGTTTTAGTCTACTGCTTTTTTTTAGCGCTCCGCTGATTCGCCAAATTAGTTTATTTTCAATGGTTGGATTGAGTCTGTCTTTTAGCCTTTGCTTTTTAGCGTCTAAGCACCTCAAAATCCTGTATCAGAATCCCATCGAAATACCCATTCGCAGCCTCCCTCGTTGGTTGGCTCTGTTGATCGTCGCTGCGGTAGTAGCTGGTACAATTCTCAGTCTCCCGTCGCTAAAATTGGATTTTTCAATTAAACGAATGGACCTAGCTCACAATCAAATGCGTAGTGTTTTAAAAAACTCGCAACTGAACAATCGCAATGATCGAATGGGATTCTATTTGGCTAACGATAATGACGAACTTCATGTTGTAAACCAATGGGTTGAGCAACAAAAAATACCGGTTCTCAATTCCTTGACACTGCTTGGAACCGACTCCCAAGAAAAATACAATGTCTGGAAAACCTGGGCCTGCAAAAATAATGATGAATTAGTAGCACTAGCCAACCGCCCCCCCTACAACAAATTGTTCCCTGATTTTTTTGGACAAATTCTTTGTAACAACTGGCAGCAGAATCAACAAAGCACGAAGACCACTTCATCGTTGTTTCGGGTCGGTGACTCCAGTCTTTCAATCTTTAAAATCGATTCCGAACATAACTTTAAATTAGTAGCCGAAAGATTTCCAAAAACTTTTTTTTTGAGCCAACTCACGCATGACTTTCCAGAAACGCTAAAAAGGCAGTCGCTCTTTTTTTTAATAGCTTGCTTTGCTGCCACTCTAATCTTTCTACTTTGGTTCTTTGGCACCGCTAGTTTTTTTGTTTTCGTGCCTGTACTAGGTGCCCTTTCAGGGATTCTTTTGGTGACGTTTTTTTTGGGTCGCCCCATGACTTTTATCTCTTTCGTTTCCTTGATTATTTTACTGGGACTCACTTTGGATTATGGCGTTTTCTGTACAGCTTATTCTAAAAATAAAGATAAGCTAAGGAGCGTCTTTGGGTCCATTGGCTTGTCCGCCTCCACTTCTCTAGCTGGGTTTGCCCCCCTCGCCTTTTGTGGGCACCCCGTTTTGGCGGACCTGGGAATCACTATTGTTTCAGGCTTAACTGGCGCCCTCCTTTTTACCTATTTGGTCTTTCCCAATTTGTTACCTGGAAAAAAGGAATTTCATGTTTAAAAAAGTCTTTTTTTCTTTTCTATTTATCTTACTGATCAGTCCATTTATCCTTGTTCAGATCGGTAATGTGAGCCCCCCCGAAATCAAGGAACGACCTTTTACTGAGGAGGAAATTAAACAAACGTCTACTTTTTTCCCTAAAGAAAAATGGGGCGTTCACCAATTGTTTTTGGTCGGTAACTCTTTTCAGCGTGGTCAGCAATATGGATATTGGACCCATGACTTTCTTTTAGAGCAAGAGCAAGCCTTAATTGAAAAACTGAACGAAGTAATGCCTAACAAGTTTTTTCAATATGGCTTGTTTCTGTTTTCAATGGGTTGGTTTCAGGGCTTGGACAGCTATTTCGAAAAGCCTTGGTTAAATGAAATGTATGGAGTGTCCTTACATGGCTCAAAGCAAAATCGATTCTTTGCCAGTCCCTATACTCGTCAAATAGCCTATCACGGCATTCACGATATGGGGCAGATGATGATCGATCACGGACTGGTTATGGGCGCCTGCACTCAAATTGCCCGCCCAATTGAAAAGGGGTGGTTAATTGGGAGAAACTTTGATTTTGAAGGCGGACGTGTCTTCGATGAAGATAAAATTTTAAAATGGGTTTTCCCTGAACAAGGCCACGCCTTTGTATCGGTGATTTTTTCTGGAATGGTAGGAGTCATTTCTGGCGTTAATGAACAGGGTGTTTATGTGGCCATCAATGCCGCCGGCAGCGAAGACTTCACTCGACTGGGAACACCTACCAGCCTTTTAGCCTTAAAGGCATTGCAGTTTTCCAAAACGGCTGCAGAAGCCATTCAGATACTTGAAAAGGCACACCCGCTGATCACCGATATTTTTGTGATTGCCGACCGGGGACCTCGCCTTTTTATTGTCGAAAAAACCCCTGAACGCACCCGAGTGATTGAGAAAAAAACCGACACTGTCGTCACCAACCATCTACAGCACCCTGATTTCTCTTCTGATAAAACCAACCAAAAAAGAATAAGCAATAACACCACACTTCGCCGCTTTCAAAAAGCCAAGGAGCTTTTACCTTCAGCACAGTCTGAATTAGACTTGCTAAAAATTTTGCGGGACAAGTTTACTTTCAATGACAATATTGTCTTTGGACACCGGAACAGTATTGATGCTTTAATCGCTAGCCACTCCCTAGTTTACAATTCAGCGGCCCAACGACTTTACATCGCCAAAGGCCCCTCTTTGAGCCAAGAGTTTGTTGGGGTGGATTTACAAGCTTCTTTCAAACAAAGACAGCCCATTATGCTGCCTTCGCTTCCGGCGGACTCCGATTTTGAAGGAAAAGACTTCTACCGTTTAAAAAAATCTTTAAAAGAGCTAAAAGATCTTCGCGGCCAAGCTAAACGTGGTCATTGTCAGAAAGCTGAACAAAATTTTGTGCTTCTGAAAACCCCAAAGTTCATGGAGAACCATTACTTCTATCATTGGACAAAAGGGCAAATTGCCCTCTGTTTCGGGCAGAGTCTGGCAGCGAAAGACGCCCTTACAAAAGCCTTAGAACGAGAACCCGCCTATTTTTGGGAAAGGAACGAAATTGAAGCCAACCTTAAAAGCCTATAATTGGACAATTTTAGCATTCATTCTATCGTCCTGTGCATTGCACCCAAAATCAATTCAGCAACCAGCCCTCTTTCCCGATGGGCAATACACACAAAGTGTTCAATTGGATTTAAAAATACCAAATCAGAGCCAGCAAATGATTCCATTTACCAGCCTTTCCAAAATAGACAAGGGGCACTTTAAAATCTTGGGTCTTACTCCTTTTGGCAGTAAAGCCTTTCAAGCCCATGGAAAAATTGAGAAGCCTTCTAGAACACAAGTAGAGTTCTTTGTCCCGCTCCCCCCCAGTCTCGATCCTCAGTTCGTAAAAGACACTCTTTTCGAAATTGCAAAAATACATAAAATAAAAAGAACCGACTTGCGATCCAAAGGCACTTATGACGAATTTCGCGACAAAAATTTAACCCTCAAGATCTATAAATATCGGCAAGATGGAATTCCAGCGTCTTTTACTTTATCCGAACGACATTGGAAGGCCTTTGTAAACACCTCGTCCTATAAACCCTTGTCTGGTTCGGAAGTGGCTCGAAAAGAATAGAATGCTCTTTCCACATGATTTTTAACGGGTCGGCAAACCTGCCCATTCGGAAGTGTCGGTAAAGAAGACCAAAACTTAAATAGATTGAACCATTGATCCGGATATTTATGTAAATACGACTCAAGGAAAGTCAGATATTTTTTCTGAGCTTGCTCTGGCGAAAGTACAGAAAGGTCCAAAGTTTCCGTGGCCAGGCCATAGGCTTTATATTTTATTCGAAACCCCACTACAAAACTCAGTTTGGCCGAGTAAGTTTTTGCTAAACGAAAAGGTGTCGAAGGCACTGGCGCCAGGCGTCCCAACAAGTTTTTTAGTTCAAAATTATTGTCAAAGGGCCGATCCCCCATGATAGCCAGGTGCCCGCCCTCTCGTAGAACCTCGTGAATGGCCATAAACACCGGTTCTCCTGGTTTGATCGCTATGGCTTTGAGGTTAGAGAGATTTTTTTCTCGAATCACACTTTCACTCGAAAGAGAGTCCGTTTGGTAGCGAATCATATGAATGGGCTTTTGAGAGTCCCTTCGACTGAAGCCTTGGGTTGAAATTCCCCACCCACCGAAGTGAGAGAACAACATCAGTCGAGTTCCCTCCTGCTGATGGTCACGCAAAACATTGCCAGTCAAATATTGAATATCAAAACTAATCTCTTTTTGGTTCGCCTGATAGGCTTGATCCACCAGAATCTGGGCAAACTTGTAAAGATGGGCCATGATCATCCACTGTCGTCTCAACCAAGAAGAGTTCGGTCTAAGAATCTGGTAGTACTCACTCAATCCACGGCGGGCAGTGGGCGCAAATAAGTAGAAGTAAGGAACGATATAGAATAGAAGGAAGTAGCTAAATCGCAGACCAAATATTTTTAGTAGTGAAACCATTAAGAAGTTTCCGACTCGTCCGCCACGCATTTTTCCAGTCCAGTTGGCTCGCTGAACTTGTGATTTTCGCTGGATAAAATACCACATGAGGCCCATAACGAATGCGATGCACCCACCCACCAACAGGGAACCAATCAACCAAGACGTAAAGTGTTGTCGCGCGACTTCAAACAAGGGTCCATCAAAGCTGAAAGGAGTTCCGGTTAATTTAAAACCAACAAAAATCTGCAACGGCACGATCAAAGAGTAAAACGGTGGCAAAGAAATCTGAGAACCCAAAAAAGCTACAGGAAAGCTCAACCGAAACACCATACTGAATAAAATAATCAATGCCGTTTGCAAGCCATAAAAGGGAGTGCAGGCCAAAAAGGCTCCGGCCGCAAACGAGGTCGCCGAGTGGATCGGTCTTTGATCGCGATGCAAACTGGAAAGGGTCAACAACCAGGTGTCTAGAACTTTCTGAACCCACCAATTGTGGGTTGGAGAATCACTAAAGACTCCCGGAACTGGAACCGATCGATAGGAATGGCGTTTCCTTAGACAGCTCACTAAAATTCGAACATCTTCAAGACCATCTTTTTGACTGAGCTTTAAGTTTTGAATGTGAAAAACAGGATAAACCGCCGATCTGGTTTTTAAGTGGCGATAGTCGAAATCTCCTAAATCTAAAAGGCGCTGCACAAAAGGATTGTTTTTATCTTCTGGTTTTCGAGGCGATGTGTAGAAAATAAATTGAAAAGGATCTTGCACTAACTGTTCGGGTAGTGCTTCAATTTCGCTGATCAATTCCTCATGAAACTGTGACAACGCAATGATATGGGTCCACTCGTCTTTGATCGCATTCGACACAACCTGCCCCAGAGCCCCTTGAGTCTCCTCCACTTCTTGCGAGACAATCTGCAGTTGCCCTTGGGCGAAACTGTCGAAAAATTCATGAGAGCTTGAACAATTCTGCAATTCTTGAGCATCAACAATCACAGGAAACCCGACCCGGGCCAGTCTTTTTAGGGATTCAGCAGAGGCGTTTGTCCAATTTCGTAGAAATACAACGGGCTTTAATTTCACAGGTTTTCTATCCGGTAGTGCGCAATGAGTCATTTGACTCTATATGATTGTTTCAACATTGTCTCATGATATTTTCTACGGACCATCATGAAGGAAATGCAAATGGAAAACAACTGGGTTTTGGTGACTGGAGCCTCAAGCGGGATTGGAAAAGCCATTGCCTACCGGTTAGCCACCGACGGATTCTCCATTTTAGTTCACTACAATTCTAACCTAGAGAGCGCACAAACCGTTGTTCAAAGTATCGAACAAAAAGGTGGACAAGCCCAGACGATTCAATTCAATGTTTCTGATGCCAATGACATCGAGCGATCCATGGATTCTTTTTTCGCTGACAGTCCCGGTCTTTTTTTCGGCCTGGTCAACAATGCCGGAATTCATATCGATACCATGGCTGGACTGATGAGTGACGAAGATTTTGATCAAGTGCTTAAAACCAATCTGTATGGCCCCTTTTACCTTATGCGCTATTGCTTAAAAAAAATGATGCGCAATCGCAAAGGCAGTATTGTCAATATGGCCTCTTTGGCTGGCCAAACGGGAAACCCTGGGCAAATCAATTATTCCGCTAGCAAAGGGGGACTCATTTCCATGACTAAAACTTTGGCCATGGAGCTGGCGAAACGCAATATTCGTGTGAACGCTGTTTCGCCCGGCTTGATTGAAACCGGAATGATTGAAGACATTCCCAATATTGATCAAATGATCCAAAGAATTCCCCTGCAAAGAATGGGGCAGCCCGAAGAAGTGGCTGGAGCCGTTTCATTTTTAATGTCCGCCGATTCAACCTATGTGACGGGACAAACTCTTAGCGTCAATGGGGGACTGTTCCCAGCATGATCCAGCAAAAAGTTTTTGTTACCGGAGCGGGTATGATCTCGTCTCTGGGCAATGATATTGAAACCGCTTTTAAAAATCTTGTCGCTGGTCAAAGTGGTGTGCAAACCATGGAGGCCTGGCGCCAGTATAAAGGTTTAAATAGTTTTTTAATGGCTCCAGCTCATGAGTTTGACAGTTCGGTGATTCCTCGTAAAAAACGCCGAAGTATGTCTCGCATGTCCGAAATGGGAGCCATCGCTACCTTTTCGGCCCTGGAACAGGCGGGAATTTCCGGAGATTCTCCCTGGCAAAACCTTGATACCGATCGCTGCTTGATGATTATGGGCTCAACAACGGGCAGCCCAAAAACTTTAGAAGATCATTTTAAAAAACTATTTGAACGAGGGGGGCCAGAAGCTCAAACCTCGACCGCGTTTTTTAAAATTATGAACCATTCTGTTCCAGCCAATGTGGCGATGGCCGTTGATTTTCGTGGACCTTTACTGTCCACCGGTTCGGCCTGCTCCACTAGTTCTCAGGCCATGATTCAAGGCTGGGAGCTGATCCAAGCCGGACTTTACGACCTTGCAATTGTGGGTGGAGCCGACGAAGCCTATTACACCAGTGCCGCGATTTTCGATACGGTTCAGGCAGCCTCAACCAGTTACAACGATCAGCCCCTTGAATCCCCTCGCCCTTTTGATTCCGACCGAGACGGATTGGTTATATCTGAAGGCGCTGGCGTCGTCATTCTTGAATCCGAAAAGCATATGCTGGCTCGCGGAGCCCAACCCCTGGCTGAGTTCCTTGGAGGCGCCTACTTTTGTGATGGTCATCATATGAGTCACCCCATTAAAGATTCCATGGTTCACTCTATGGGCTTAGCAATGAAACGCGCCCAGGTTCATGCGCAGGACATCGACTACGTCAATGCCCATGCCACTTCAACAGTTCTTGGTGACATTCAAGAGGCGCAAGCCATCGCCGAAGCTTTTCCTCATCGCCCACCGGTCAGCAGTCTGAAAGGACATTTTGGTCATTCTTTGGCGGCCTGCGGGACCATTGAAGCCATTTGCTCGATTGAAATGATGAATGCCGGATTAGTTATTGCTAACCGAAATTTAAAAAGCCTTGATCCAGAATGTTCTGGAATCGACGCCTTACAAACTAACAGAGAAGGGCGCTACCAAATCGTATTGAGTAATAACTTTGCTTTTGGTGGAATGAACACAAGTTTCATTTTAAAAAGTTGTAATTGAGGAAACAGCAATAATGGATAAACAAAAACTTATAAATGAAATAAACCAAGTAATGATCGATGGGTTTGAATTGGAGCTGTCACAACTGACACCCAATGCAAAAATTATTGAGGACCTTGAACTAGACAGCTTGGATGCCATTGATATGTTGGTTTTCCTGGAAGAGAAAATTCAAATAAAAGTCGATGCCGAAACTTTTCGAACGGTTAAAACACTAAACGATGTTTATGACGTTGTCGAAAAAGTCCTACAGGAATCAAACAACTAAATGAACTTGGGCAAGCTTCGATTGATTCTCTTGCGCCTTCCACGTCATTCGCCAGTTTTTTCCATCGTCAGACTCCGCAAAAATTTGCACCTCTTGACTGGGGCGAACCATAGCCATAAATTTCGATCTCTTGATTTGAATATTGGAATGGGAAATCGATGGCTTGATTTGAGAAAGCAAAAACAAACTGATATCAACAATACTGACGGCCGGCAAAATGGGGTTTCCTGGAAAGTGACCTTCAAAAGAAGGCAGGTTTTCATCGATCAACAATGTCGCGCAAATCATCGAATCCGATTTTTTACTGATGTTAAAATTTATCAATTTGGCAATTCGCTGATCCATTGCCCTTGTTTTGCCAACAGGCTGCTATGGGGTCAAGGTCGGTTATGAGTTACCTGAACTTTATCTCTTGCGCCACATGTCACGGCGAAGGAACAAAAAAACTTTTCGATGGTCTTATCGACTCCAACAGCGCTCACAACCTCAGTAGCCATTTAGAGACTCCTTACTTCGCCATTCCAGAATTATTTCAATCAACAAGTCAGCGAAAAAGTTTCGAAAAACTTATTCGTCGCCAACTGAACCAGATTTCTTGGTCTGACTTTTTAGGGGATCAAAAATGGGGTGTGATTTTCGCATCCACCAAAGGGCGAATCGAAGATTTGATCTGGCAAGATCAACCCCCTCAACAGGATCCTTATTTTGAAATTCTCGAAGACATCGAAAACAATTTTCCTTTGCAAGTCTCTCGTTCGGTGGCGGTTAGCAATGCCTGCGCCTCAAGCCACAGCGCCATCGAGTTAGCCAATCGCTGGATTCAACTTGAAAAATTTGACCATGTCTTGGTGGTAGCTGGAGATTTGATTGGCGATTTTACTCTAAAAGGTTTTCAGACATTGCGAGCTCTCAGTCCAACCCAAAGAGTGCGCCCATTCGACCGCCAGCGAGACGGATTGCTTTTAGGTGACGGTGTCGCCACAGCTATCTTGAGCCAAAAACCTCAAAAGCCTAACGCACTAAAAATCCAATGGGTGAATACCCTTTGCGAAGGGGTTTCTGCCACCCGTCCTGACGTTTCAGGTCGTCACTTGACCCAGTGTTTTGACTCTGCAAATTTTTCTCCGGACCTGGTGATGACCCATGGAACCGCAACCTATTACAATGATTTAACAGAATCCAACGCCCTTCGCTCCGCCTTCTCGAAAGTGACCTGCCCGCCGATTACATCTTCGAAATGGTCAGTGGGTCACACTCTTGGCGCCAGTGGATTGATTGATCTCGGCTTGGCCTTTGAAATTTTTAAAAACCAGAAAGCCCCTGGGATCCAGACACTACAAGACAGCGACTTGCCTGTTGCTGAGTTTTTATTGCGCAAACCAACCCCCTTGTCTGTGAACAAGATTTTGATTTCCTCTCTTGGTTTTGGTGGCATGTGCTCAGCCATGAGTCTGGAGTGGGAGGATGTTTCGTGAGGGTTAATATCGAACACGAAACATTTGTCTTCAGCCAACCTCTGGAAGAACCCACCTGGAGCCGGCAGGTGCCCCGATGGTACCAGCTCGATGGTGCGGCGATGGCTCTGGCTGACATGTTTTCTAGAAAACCTCGGGACATGGATTTTCTCATCTTGGCCTCTCCCCTGGCTTCGAATTTTACCGATTGGGAGTTTGCACAATCCGGCGCCCAGCATGCTCAAAAATTTGTGCACACTCTTCCTAATATCCGAGCTTCCATGGCCCTGATGGCCGCAAACCACACTTGTGACTGCTTGTGCCTGCAGAAGGGGCCAAAAACCGAAGCGGCAGCTCTGACAGAATTCTTTTCTGCCTCTCAGTTCAAATCTCGTCCGGCTCTAGCCCTAATGCATTTTTTAGAAATTGACGATACCCCGCAAAAACGGCAGGTTTATAGAACCATTTTGGTTTCGGCGTCACCGGATGGAGACTGGAACCTTCTTCCGGTCTCGAACGATGACCAGAAGGACTTTGCCGTCAATTGGGGACAAGAACCTTTTGCCCAAACGGCAGATTTTGAAATAGGCCCTTGGAAGTGGGAGAAAATAAATTGAAACCCGAACCAACAACAGTAAAAGTCGGCAGCGAAACTTTCGGACTTTCGGATCTTGGAAGTTTTCTCTATCAGGAAAAACCGTTTATCCGTATCGAGCTTCCCCCCGAAGAAGCCATCAATCAAAATCATCTAAAATTAATTAAAGCCATCGGTAACAATGAAACCATTTATGGAGTGACCACCGGATTTGGAGACAGCTCGCGACGAGTGATCTCTGGTGAACATGCTAGCCAACTGCAGGCCAACCTTATTACCTATTTAAGCTGCGGGGTCGGCCCCCTGTTACCCCTTCCGGTCTGTCGAGCCGTGACTTTGTTTCGGCTGCAATCTCTGTCTCGCGGTGTTTCGGCGGTAAGTTTTGATTTACTCAAACGTTTAAAGTGGATGGTTGAGCAAGACATTGTTCCACAGATTCCTTCGCAAGGATCGTTGGGAGCCAGTGGAGACCTAGTTCCGTTGGCCTACTTGGCGCAAGCGGTACAAGGACAGGGGCAAGTTTGGCACCAAGGAGAAAGCAAGTCCATGCAGGATGTTTGCAAACTCTACGACCAACCACCCTATGAATTAAAACCCAAGGAGGGCTTAGCTCTGGTCAACGGGACCACTGTTATGGCCGCTTACTCCTATCACAACTTAAAGGTTATTCGTTTCCTATTAGAAACCACAATGAAAAGCACAGCTCTTTGTGTAATGGGCCTAAACGGACGCAAGGAAGCCTTTAACAAACTGATCAACAGTTTTGCAAAACAGTTTTTGGGTCAAAGCTTGGCGGCGCAAAAAATCTGGTATTTTTTAGATCATGAAGGCTATCAGTCGCCTTCTATCGGTAAAATCGATGGCAAAGAAGAACGCAATCATACCATTCAAGACAAATACTCAATTCGTTGTGCTCCGCAAATCTTGGGGCCCATTCTAGATACATTGCAAATGTGCGAAGAATGGACTGAAAAAGAAGCCAGTGGAGTTTCCGACAACCCCATCATTCAGGACGGACCCGAGTTTTCAATGGGTGGAAATTTCTATGGTGGCTATATTTCTCATGCCATGGACTATTTAAAAATCTCTATGGCTCACATGGCGGATATGATTGATCGCCAGTTTATGTGTCTGATCGATGAGTCAGTCAATCGTGGACTTCCCCCGAACTTAGCCGATTGGAGCAATCTGCCCGAAGACCAACGCTTCTTGAATCATGGCCTGAAAGGTCTCAACCAAGCGATGTCTGCGATCACTTCAGAGGTAATGGCGCAAAGTACGCCTGGAGGAATTTTTTCCCGCTCGTCTGAATCTCACAATCAAGACAAGGTCAGTCTCGGGTTGTCAGCCTGTCTTCAAGCCGAAAAAATGTTTGATAATTTGTTTACTCTTCTGGCTATTCACCTGGTTGGCTGCGCTCAAGCTATTGATTTACGCAATATCAAACTGAAAGACCCTGAATTACTTGAACTATACAACTTAGTGCGAACCCATAGTCAAAAAGTGACCAACGACCGTAGATTGGATCAAGATATCCTAAAGATTGCCGAAAACCTTAAGCAGTTGACCGGAGTTTACTATGAATCAAAATCTGTTTGATGTATCGGTCATAGGTGGCGGACCCGGCGGCTCAACCCTGGCAACTCTTTTAGCCAGACAAAACTTCAAAGTGGCATTGATCGAAAAAGATGAATTCCCTACTTTCAAAATTGGTGAGTCCCTGCTCCCCCACTCTATGGATATTCTAAAAAAATCCGGCGTTTTTGAAATCATCGATTCAGGCAAGTACATTCGTAAATACGGAGCCTCTTTTATTGACTACAGAGAGTCTGATCCCATTTATTTTGAGTTTGCCAATGGTTTGGACGAAAACCATGGATTTGCCTTCGAGGTTCCTCGCGAAGACTTCGATAAAGACCTTATGGAACATGCAAAAAGCCAAGGAGTCGAGGTTTTCCAGCCTTGCACGGTTCGTCAGGTTGAAATGCAAGAGGAGCAAGTGACTCTGCAGACCACATCTGGCCCCATTCAGTCTCGCTTTTTGGTGGATGCCTCAGGGCGTTCTGCATTTCTTGGTAAAAAGTTCCAATCGAGACAAAAGAATGATCACTTCATCAATAATGTCGCCGTTTTTAATCACTACCGAAACGTCAAAAGAAATGTGCAGGAAAAAGAAGGGGATATTATCATCGGAATCCTCCCTGACCAGAGCTGGTCCTGGCATATTCCCTTTCAAGGCGATGTGACATCCGTCGGCGTGGTTTGCTCGCCCGACACTTACAAGTCCTTGTCTAGAGAAAAAGACATCATTGGCCATCTGCTAAATTGCCACCCTAAGTTTGTCGAAATGATGGCCGACTCTGAACCTCTACGAGAACCGCAATTGGTTTCCAACTACTCTTACGCCAGCGATAAAAAAATTGGCCCACGCTGGGTGATGATCGGCGATGCAGCCACCTTTCTTGACCCTGTTTTCTCCTCGGGAGTTCATATTTCCCTTCGTTCCGCAGAACTCGCCGCGGAGGTTTTATCGCAAGCGCTGCCAACCAACCAGTCACTGACTGAAACCGTTTTAGGACAAAGCTACGAAGCCACTTTAAAAGTAGGGGTCGATCGATTTCAATCCCTCCTTCTGTTATTTTACAAAACAGCCTTCTACAAAGACATGTCGAAAACATTGAAAATGGATGTGATTTACAAATCGTTCACCTCCGCAATCAGTGGCGATATGTGGAACAATAACAACTGCCTTTTTCGCCTTGGCATCTTACAGGATGGAAAGCTACCCAGTGAAAATTACTCTTTATAAAGGCTACCACAGCCAAAATGCCTATGCGGCTTTTGAAAAATCTTTTGCTCGTGACGAGTTGATCGTCTTTCTACCTCCAAAACTAGACAATTACGATTTTGTAAAACATCTCCGCCCTGGGGCGATCGAACTGGCTGGTGAGCTTTGGCATGGCAGCGAAACCCTCCCTAAGCCAAACGGCCCAATGATAAATGCGAGCGCCGGAGTTTTTTCTTCCGGCACTTCACAGAACCCTCGACTGGTTTTGTATTCAAAAAATAATTTACAGTCCTCGATACAGGGTATTTTTGAACTTTTTGATCGTGATTTACTAAGTGATATCTTTTGCTACCCGCAACCCTTTCACACTTTTGGTCTGACCTTAGGTTACGCAGCCGCCACAATCTTAAAATTACATCTCACCTTTCCAGAAGGCCCCTATAGCCAGTCCCACCACCAATTTTGGTTGGACCATGTTCAAACAAAGACACTGACTTTAGGAACTCCAACCCATTTTCACGACCTCCTTGGTTTTACAAAAGACAGAGAAGCCATTCCCAACTCTTACAGCTGCATCATCGGCGGCGCCAAAGTACAACGAGAATTGTGGCTCCAATGCCAACAAGATTTAAATATTAACAGCCCGAGTATAGGCTATGGGGCGACCGAAGCCTCTCCTGGAGTGACTCATCTGCCACCAGGGGTGCTACCAAAAGAGGACGGGGAAATCGGCATCCCCCTGCCCCACGTTGAAGCCGAGATAACGGCCTCAGGCCTTAGTTTTTCGGGCCCCAACCTGTGCACGGCCATTGTTGATTCTTCCGGAGTTGTACAACCGACCACATTTGAACTGCCTGACCTCGTTGAAGTTCGCGCCTCCGATCAACATTGGATTTATAAAGCCCGATCCAATTGGTTCCTGAATCGAGGGGGTGAAAAGTTTTCGCTTGAAAGTCTTGAATCAATATTACAAGAAAGTGTTCCGGTCGAAACCCTTTGCCTAGGCGTTCCAGATCCTCGCCTTGGCGAAGATCTCGCCATTTTTTATATCAGTAGCGGGTCAGAGCAAGATCGAATCAAACAGCAAATATTGAGTTGTCTCAAAGAAAAAACCAATCGTAATTTTAAAGCCGAGAAGCTTTTCGCCATTGACCAGTTACCTCTGAACTCCAGTCTTAAAAAAGATCGAAAGCGAGCCGCAGAGATGATGTTTAGAAAACTCAATCTTTAAAAGATGTTGTCGAAGCGGTCGTTGTCGCCAAAAGTATCTCGTAAGAATCCTTCAAGAAGATCAAGTCCGATATCAACGGCCGTATCGGTTAAGACTTCCCCAATCGTGTTTGATCCACCGTTTGTGCCAACCGAGCACGAATTGGCTTGCTCAAAGCTTTGCACGTTGGTGAATGTCGCAAAATAAGGATCATAGCCGACGCCGCGAGAAACATACAAGATTTCTCCTTCTCGTTGCCCACCGACAGCTAAGCCCGCGAGGACTGTTCCCTGGTTGGTACCAGTGACTTTTCGAATGATCGCGACAAGTTCTTGGCAGGATCCATTGGTGCATCGGACATCCACATCATAGGGACCCGATCGGCCCAAAGGAACTGCTTGCAGGGATTGCAATTGGCTTCGATTGATTGAACTTGAAACAATGAAAGACTCATTGCAACTAATGGCAATACGAGCCTGCATACTAAAATTTTGATTTTGATCGGCCGCTAGGATGAGATCAAAGGCCCGAATACTTTGGCTAAGTGCCCGAGTCGCGCTCTCTTGACCTTGCATTTCAAACATATATTGAGAAAGGATTTCTTGAT
>CAYGNH010000017.1:0-42641 GCA_964351315.1 uncultured Pseudobdellovibrionaceae bacterium | reverse complement strand
ACATATTGGCAGCGCCCGCTAGAAACCGACACAACTGAGAGACACGAACACAGTGCTCATAAGTTTCTTTGTCATACACTTTAAGCGCTTCTAAAATTTGATTCACCTGCAGCATCAGCGGCTGAGGGATTGAATTCCAAGACATAGACTCCCCACTTTGTTACCCATGATTCTCTTCGGCGAAGGTCTAGCGAAACTAAAACGCTTGCACGGTTTTTCTCAAAAAAAGACGGTTTTCCTCCTTCCCCAAGCCAATTCAAAGACTCTGACATGTCTTTACCCTAGGCCTTTGGCAGGCCCATCTATATTGTTCTCAAAATGAGAAGGAAATATTGATAGAATTTATGAAGAGCAAAGGAACTTACCATGAAATGGCTACCTCTTACTTTTATTCTATTTTTCTCTAATTCAGCCCTAGCGATGGGCCAACGAAACGACGGCGCCAATACGCGAAATTCTCCCTCTTGGACCAGTCGACTTTTCGATAACGTGACAGCCCCCGATCTGGCCGCTGCACGACAGCGCTATCATGAAGAGTCGTGCTTCACCAACCAGGGACTGCGCGTGAGTTGTGGTGAAAGAACCGAGTGGAGAAATGGAGATCCATCTTACACCTGGGATCCCTATTTTAGCGAAATTCCAGCGCGAACACCTGTAACCGTTGAAATGCGATGCAACGCGAGTACGGGCCGATTCGAAATGAATATCAAGTTATCAATCCAAGTGTGTAACCGCGGCGCCAACGGCCAAATAGACCAAAGCACCTGTCGTCGGGAAATGAAATACATGCACAACCCTTACGAAACCGGCCCCTCCGGTTTTCTGTCTGACCAACCCACAGAGTGGACCATGTCTCCAGGACTTTACAATCCAAGCTTGCCAGGGAACACCCCAACCGATTTGCCCGTCGCGACCAGTTACTCTGACCGAACCCGCATCCAAGCGCCGGCCTTAACGGAGTACCACCGCGTCAGCTCCAACCAACCTTGGGATGGAGCCCCCATGTTTCATGCAGTCTGGGTCCGAGGCGGAATTGCCATTCATGGCAGTAGCAGTGTCGACGGTCATGCCCGTTCTGGCGGTTGTATTCGTTTAAGTATGCGCAACGCTGAAGTGTTCTTTCGCCTTGTCCGTAGAGTGGGATATGCGAATGTTGAGTACGACTGGGGTGGCTATGGACCTGGAAACCCACCCGCCTGCGCCACGCCACCGAATATCCACAACGAAGTTCGCGCGGCCCGACAAGCGAGCACTCGCGCCGATCGGGACCAAGCTGTCGCCGATCTTGAAGCGGCGATCCAAGGACAAATGGCCCGTGAAGGACGAGTTCGCGCCGATACACCGGAATCGGCCGAAGGCGCTCGCGCTGTTCAATCGGTTGGCGACGCCAACGAAAAAACCCCGGACTCGCCAGGGTTTTTAAATAAAGTTAAAAACTTTTTCCGCAATTTGTTTAGCGGTCAGTAATCACTTGACCGCATCAACACCCTCTGGAACCGTGTAGATCCCAGGATCTTCTGGTTGGGGCTGAGGCGTGGGTGTGTAAGTTGTTCCCCCCTGACACTCCCGAACCTGTCTTTCCAAAGACTCACAAATCGCTCGGGCTTGGTTCTCTCTTAAGTTATGGCCAAACGCATGACGTGGTTGTCTGGTTTTCCATTGAGTACAGTCGTCAGCATTCCGAAAACACCCTCCACGCAAGCGGTTCTCAGTGCGCCCATCTCTTCTTGTGTGCTGGTAGGCACAATCACTTCTAAAGTTTTGTGCTGACCTCCACATTTGTTGTGAGGTGAAGGGACTCACTCTTTCGTAACGACGACCACGTTGGGTGCAACTACGAGGAGCTCTTGGCTGCCGTTGTCCTCCGCAATTCCCAGTCGGGCATGAGTTTATCTCTTCAATGACATCCGGAGTTGGTAATGAATCGTCATAGGAGGAAGAGGCCGCTGAGCCGGGCTCTGCCGAGGCGGAGCGACACCAACTGAGGCCAGCCGCCGTTCCGATCATTCCACCAAGGATAAAAGGAAACCAGGCAAAAGCTTCGGCTTCGTTAATAAAAAGGTCTTCTAGATTGAAAGCCGATTTTTTCATGGCGACTTCCACTTGATTCATATAAGACAAAAGTGACATTCCTTTTTTGAATTCCACTTTTTGACCATTCACGGAGAAAACGCGATAATATCCCGGCTCTGGCTTAACAAGAGCTTGCACTTTGCCGTTGACTCGAAACGCAAGAGACTCCCCTTGAACCTCGACTCGCCACAACCACTTTTCGGTGATTTTTTTTAACTTAACAAATTCGTAGGAGATTTGCCGATGATCTTCCTCAGTGGTAAAAATCTTTTTAAGCATCGCTTCCATAACCTCAACGGTCATGATTTCGTTGGCTCTTTTGAGCTTAACGCTGTCGTACTGAACCCCAGCAAAAGCCGTCTGCATAGTCAGGCAGATGCATGCTAACGAGATTAAAAAAAGCTTAAACGGTTTCATATTCATTCCTTTTGTTGAATACCTAAAAATTCTACATATTCTTGTCGGTGACCTAAAGTTGAGACTTTAGCGACTCAGGGAGGAATCTGGACCATTGACTAACAAGAAAAGTAGATTTTCCTGTACCGCGAAGGGACAGCCCTCCCCAAATGAATTAATGGGCTTTTTTAGAAGACTTTGGTTTTGTGTTTTTTTGGTTTTTCTCAGCCTTGACTGCATCGGCCTTGGCTTTCGCCTTGCGTGCTGCCTCATCCATTTGTTGTTGGACTTTTTTTGGCAAACGTCTCTTGAGCTCATAAAAATTAAGAAGCTTCAGTTGTGACTTTAGGTTGTGAACAACCCCTTTTTGACTCATGGGCTCTTTTTTAAATTTTTCAGCTTCTTTCCCGGAAAACCCGAGTGCGGCGGCAAGATCATTGATGTCGGCATAGTTAGGCCCCACCGCGGGCTCGTTGACCAAGGTCACTTCTACCGCTCTTGTCATAGCATCAAAAGATTTAATGGTTATTGGCGCCCCTTTTTTTATGGGCGGCTCGCTAGTTCCAATAGCGAATGCATTGAGGCTCAAGCCTGAAAAAAAACCAATTGTTAAAATAAATTGCAAAATCTTAAGCACATCGCTTCCTTTTTTTAAGTAGATATTTACTGAGCTGAACCATCTCCGTGACGGGGATCAAGGTTCCCGCTGCTTCCATTGAGATTACGAGTCACCTCTTCACAACTGGGCATTCCTCCATTCTCAAGGTAGCCTTCGGAACGACCGCAGTTGGTCGCTCTTTCGGTGTCGCCAAAATAGTTATAGACCATCCCGTCAACCGGACTACAGTCTCTTAATTCACTAAATTCGTCATCACTTAAAGCATTGCATCCCAAGGAGCTGGCGGCTGCAGCGGCATGCCCTCCGTGAAAAAGAATCCCTCGGCCTAAACTCCCCTGATCATCAAGACCAAGCATGGCAAAAGAGTTGTCTGAATTGTACTTGTCACTGGCTGGAACTTTCTCGGATACCAAGTGCAAGCCCGCCGGAGTGTAGTTCGATCCATTCACGGAACAGTGCCTGGGCGCTACTCTGGTCGCTGGGTCACCGCCTCCATGGCCCCACGAATTGGTATCAAATTGTTTGAAACATCGCCCTTGGCCGTCAAAAACGAACATATTGCCCTCAGTATTTGATAAATCAGCGACGATCACCGGTTTCGATGCCGGCGATCGACGTCCCAACGGAGCACAAGAGTTTCGTAATGCGATCATATTTTCAGCCACTCGCGAAACTTCCGTTGGAATGTCACCACAGTCCACCGATGTTCGAGTGTTTTGACGGCTTTGATAGAGATCTATATTGAGTTGGAAAACTCGTTCTAGCACGGTTTGAGCTAAGCCTTCCGCAGGTGCATTTAAGTAAGATCCTATTAACAGAAGTGAGAAAAATTTTGTCATTTTCATAAGAGGGTTCTCCCAATCTCGATAAAGATGGTATCGGACTGATACTCCAGTAGCTTAAATTGTATCAGCAATAAAGAGCCAAAGGTCTGGTCGCTAAGCAGCGACTTTTTTCTGCATCAAACATTGATCGTAAATAGATAAATAGGTGTTCACCATTTTGTCGACTGTGAATCGAGATTCGAATCGTTGCCGAGCCGCTGCACCCATTTTTTTGCGAAGATCATGATTGTTAGCCATATCGTTCATAGCCTGAGCCAAGCCCCGGTGATCATTTGGCATCACTTCGAAGCCGGTCACTCCTTTATCGTTAACCCAAGGGACACCCGAATAAAGCTTGGTGGTTATGACGGGCTTGCTACAGGACATGGCCTCTATCAAAACAATTCCGAAAGCCTCTGCTTCATTCAGCGATGGCAACACCAGACCCGTGCAGCCGTGCAAGTAGGCCGCAAATTCATCGTCATCATCAACTCGGCCAATCATTCTCACCTGATCCTGTAAGCCTAAATCTTTTGCCAACAAGTACCACTCTTCCCAAAGGGGGCCGTTGCCAAGAATCACTAACTTTTGATCGACCTGGCGCATAGCATGCATCAACACATCGACCCCTTTATAAGGAAGCAGACAGCCAACGAATAAAAAGTAGTCTCCCAATTCATCTTTGATTTTTTTCATTTGCGACTTAATGGCCATGGTTTTTTCAGCGTGTTTGGCTCGAACACCAAACGGAATGATTTCACATTTGTCTTTGAAGTTTAGTAAAGGCTTTGAGTATTCAAGATGATTTGGCGTGGCCACCACAATTTTGTCGGCACGCTCAAGAGTGCGCTCTTGCAAAGGCCTGTAGACACTATTTAGAGACTCTTTTTCTAGAACACCACGGTGATAAGTAACAACCAAAGGTTTCTTCTGGTCTTGCAACAAAAAAGAGAGCTCCGCTAAGGGGTTTGGCATGTGTAAATGAACGGTATCGGCCCAATTCAACCACTTTTTGGCCTGCCACAAAAAGCTAAAGGAAAGTGGCTGCGAGAAGACGGAACCCATACGAGGAAGACGAATCACTTGAACGCCCTCGATTTGGTCTTCAGCGTAGCTTCTTTGATTGTTACAGCATAAGACAACAACTTCATGGCCGGCTTGCAGTGAACCCGTAGCTAATTCAAGAATAACTTTTTCGATACCACCCTTATAGGGCTCATAGTATTTCGCTATGTGGAGTATTTTCAACGCTTCTACACCTTGTTAAAGATTTTAGTGAATCAGTCTACTATCGACAAGATTCATAAAAACCTAAAGAGAGCCCTCCGTTTTGCGATGTTGCGAAGGCAAGGTTTTTTCCTAGACCAGGGCCCTAAGACTGAAGGTAAGTCGTCTTCATTTCCTCGAAAGCCGCCACCATTTTTTCGCGAACTTCGGCCTTCAATTTTTTCATATCCGCCAAATCCACTCCTTTGGTCTCTATGGCTGGTAAAAACCGAACACCCACTTTACGAGTCCAACGGTCCTTGTTGACTAAAAGTGAACCCTTGGGAAGAGCTCGGTCGACCCCACACAAAACCACTGGAACAAGAGGCATCTTCGCGTTGATTGCGAAAACAAAAGGTCCCGACTTAAAATCTTTAATCTCATCCCCTACTCTGCGGCCGCCTTCCGGCGCCAATGCAAAGGCCTCGCCGTTGGCGACTCTGGCTTCGGCTTCCTCGTAAACCTTCATCACTTTAGCTCGATCCTCGCGAGTGATCGGCAAGGTCCCAGATAGTTTAATGGCGTAACCAAAAATAGGGATTTTAAAAAGCGACGCTTTCGAGCCAAAACGAAAACTTTTGGGAGAAACCCAAAACAGTAAAGGAACGTCCATATGACTGCTGTGAGTAAAAAGGTAAAGAAAGCCTCGGTCAGTCGGTACGTTGTCTCGACCTTCCAGGACGGGTACAATGCCCGACAGCCATACCATAGTCCCACACCAAATCGGGCCAATGAACAGATCGACAATTTTTCGGGGAAATCGAAACACCAGAAGAGTGATCACAAAAACGGAACAAACCAAGGTGTGAAGAGGGATAAACACCATCATTAATAGAGAACGCAATAAACTAAGCGGGGAAACCATAAACTCAATATGGAGGCAACTGGCCTTTAGGTCAATCAAACCTTGCCTCGACCCTAGTAGGAGTTTCCAAGTGCCCCCTCAATAAAATAGCCCAATGCTCCGATATGAGAC
This sequence comes from uncultured Pseudobdellovibrionaceae bacterium, assembly GCA_964351315.1. GTDB lineage: Bacteria > Bdellovibrionota > Bdellovibrionia > Bdellovibrionales > JAGQZY01 > JAGQZY01. Next base: position 36,487 of record CAYGNH010000017.1, on the reverse strand, counting down.
TTAAGAGGACAACAACATGACATTCGCAGATATTACCTCTAAATTTCTAGAACTCCTAAACCATTCTTTTTTTAAGCTTGGGAACCAGGAAGTATCCATAAAGATTATCTTTGTGTTTGTCGCCCTTCTCTTCGGTTTTTCGTGGCTATCGAAGTGGATCGAAAGATTTATCCACAAAACTCTTCTCTACAAAGACATCGATCCCGGCATCAAAGGGTCTATTGAACGGTTTTCTCGCTATTTCATTCTTTCGCTGGGTATATTGATCAGTTTAGGCTCCATCGGAATCAATCTTTCGAGTCTCACTGTTTTTGGTGGTCTTGTCGGGGTCGGGATTGGTTTTGGTTTACAAAACATTACCCAAAACTTTATGTCAGGAATTATCATTCTTCTGGAACGTCCCATCAAAAAAGGAGACATTGTCCAAGTAGGCGAAACCTCGGGCCGAGTTTTGGATATCAAAGCGCGGTCGACCCTGATTCTGACTCGAGATGACGTGGTCATGATTGTGCCAAACTCGGACTTCATCACCAAACAAGTGGTTAACGATAGTTTTTCTGGAGACAAGTTGCGGATGCATGTGGAAATTGGCGTCGCCTACGGATCGGATGTGGACAAAATCACCGAGGTGCTTATGGAAGTAGCACTTTCCCATGAGAAAATCTTGAAATCCCCGCCTCCCACCGTTGTATTAAAGAGCTTTGGTGACTCTTCACTGAACTTTAATTTGCGCATCTGGACTCAAGAACTCTGGTTTTTTGATATTTTGCTGTCTGAACTTCGCTATGAAATTGTCCGCAAGTTTAAAGAGCATGGCGTGACCATTCCCTTTCCCCAACGTGATTTGCACCTTAAAACAGTGTCACCCGAGACGGGATGGGCCAACACCCGCCCAAAGGTGGGGTAATTATTTGGTGACTCGTTACAGCAAATACTGATTTATAAAGGATAAAGAGACAAAATTAACAAGATTAACAATCCGAAAAGAGGAGGAATTGTGAAAAAATTTTTCGTACTTTCTGCAGTTGTACTTGGCTTAGGTGCCTGTAGCTCAGCAGAAAAAGCGCCTATGGACGAATCCGGTGACAAAACTGAAATGGCTGATTCAAAAACAGAAGCTAATAGCAGTGACGCAAAACAAGGAAATGCAGAGTCAACAGCCAGCAAGTCTTCTTGTACTTTGGACAAAGACACACGCGTGATCGAAGTCAAAAAAACCGAGTCCGGAGGTTGTGAACTTTTTTATAATAAGTTTGGAGAATCTAAATCCGTTGCATCTTCTGGCTTTGGTACTCAGTATTGTGAAGAAGTGAAAGATCGTATCCAATCCAACTTGAATAAAGCTGGATTTACGTGCCAGTAAAAAACCTGTGCAAAAAAATCGGACGACCCATTGGGCTCGTCCTTTTTTTTGTCTTTTTTGTGCCGTCAATTGCACGAGCCGATGCGCCACCTTCAAAATGGGGCATTGGTTTAGGTACCGGCTGGCTCAATGATTACCCGGGATCCGCCCAGGGCCGCATCAGGTTTTTACCTTTCCCTGTGTACCGAGGCACCCTTGTCCGTCTCGATCGGATATCCGGAGTTTCCGGTGATGTTTTCAACAACTCCCGTATCGATTTTTCTTGGAACTTTATTTTTCAGTTTCCCACAAACTCGTCTTCCATTCCGATTCGAGAAGGCATGCCCAACCTCGACTGGGTTCTTAGCATTGGGCCTCAAATTAAATATTACCTGTTCCGCAATCAGTTCCACCGTTTCTTTTTTCGCATGCCCATGCGCCTTAACAGTTGCACCAACTTTTCTACTCGCACGCAGTTTTGCGGAATCGTCTTTAATCCGGGTTTTCGCCATTCCATTTGGTTAAAGAACTGGGGCGAACTGACTTTTCGCTTCGAAGGGTTTTTCCACTCAAGTGAATACCAACAATACTTTTATGAGGTTCAAGACAAATATGCCACTCCCGAACGCCCGGCCTATCACGCCGGCGCTGGTTTCCTAGGCTTTGTCCACGGTATTTTTCATAGCCTGCCCTTTGATGGCTGGGAAATATCAACTTCGGTGAATCTTTACGACTACAGCCTCGCGGTGAACCAGAACAGTCCGCTTTTTGTCCACAAAACAAACTACGCTTTATTTTTCGCATTCGTCTTCGACATCGATCAGTTTTAATTTTCTACCGAGCTACACGTAACTTCTTGGAAAAGAAGACTTTCTGCCCCAAACCCTTGGCCTTAGTATCCAAAACAAATTGCTTTTTGTTTTTCTCGACATCAACAATGACGTAGTTCCATTGACCGTCAATCGCGGCCAATCGTCTTGGATTTTTATGTTTAGAGCTGGCTCCAGGGTAAATGGAACTATGAATGGGGCTTGAAGTGATTTCATAACTGTTCTGACCCAGCTCTTTTTTTGAAATTGTCATGATTTCACTCATGTGACGATCCCCCGACACGAAAAGAGTCGGAGTTTTTTTAGACCTTAAAGAACCCAGAAATTGAGTAAACTTTTTAGGATGTTGCCCTTCAAACGATTCAAAAGGGTGGTAGCCACCAAAAAACTGATCACCACTGACCAACCAATTTAAAGAGTTTTTCTTGATTCGTTTCAACATCCATTGTGTTTGCTCTTTCCCAAAATGACTGGGAGGATTTTTATCGGTAGAGGTTGATCGAAAACTTCGATTGTCCAACAAAATAAAGTTTTGTGATCCCAATGACCATTGCCGAGCCACCCCTGGCCCGGCTGAGAAATCAGCCGAAGTCAAACCCATAGGAAAAAACGAGGTAAACACCTTCTGGCTTTCAATCTTTAATTCGAAATCGCGACCACCGTTGTTCTGACCAAAATCATGATCATCCCATGTTGCAAAAACAGGAACTAACTTTTGCCAACGGAAAACAGATAACTTGTTACGAGTTTCCATGTGTCGATCCCACAAACGTTGAGCCGACATTTTAGTAAATACTCCCGGCAACCCGATATCAGCGTAAGCGTTGTCACCAATCATCAAAAAGAAGTCGGCAGATTCAGTCTGTAGCTGCTGCCAGATCGCCGCCGTGTCTTTCAAATCGTCCTTCATGCAAGAAACAATGGCTACCCTAAGCGGCTTGAAATCCAGAGAAAAAGTTTTAAACTCTCGGGTATCTACCCAATTCCCCTGACTGCCTTTGATACGCAATGCGTAGGAGGTGTCGGGCTTGAGTTCTGAAAATCGAAACTGCAAAAGTTTCCAAGAAGAATGATCATAGACAATGGCTTTAGCAATCACTTTGAGTAAAGTTTGCCCTGTTGACATCGAAACCAACTCAATCTGAGCTTGGTCGACTTTCGGAACAGCCACCACAAACTGAGCCTCGGTCGCCGAAGTCATCCCTTGCATAACAGCGACAGCACCATAGTTTGGACCAAAGTTCACTTTGGTCGGCTGTGCGCACCCCACCAGCAAAAGGAAAACAATAAAACTCTTCTTAATCATTTTAACTTTGAAACCAAAAATTCTAATGTTTTCTGTACCGGTGTCGAATGGGTTCGGTTTTGAACTGTCGCCAAGCTAATTTTGTTGTGGGACTCTTTCCCCTTCGAATCGAACTCATGAAGGACGTAGCCTTGCTCAAGCAACTTAGCTCCATGGTGACCAGGTAAAACACCCAACCCCAAACCCGAAGTTATAAATCGAGAAATACCCAAGGCATCTGCCACATAAGCCCGGACATTCAATTGAATTTGTCCCGCTTTTAAGTGCTGTTTCAACCAATGGCGAAGAATGGGTTCGCCTTTTTCATAAGCGATATATTCAAAAGACTCATACAGCTGTTTTCCTTTCAGCCCACTGACGTCTTTCTTACGACTTTTGAAGTAGTCCTCGGAACAATAAAGTTTAAGAACTTCATCATAGACCGACTCTGTTTTGATTTGGCTATCCATAGTGAAATCATCGACAAAGGCAAAATCGACTTCTCCACTAAGAAGCATATTATTGAGAACCTGACCCAGCTCAAACTTAGCATTGAATTGCAATTGCGGATGCATTGCCGCAAACTCTTTTAAAAGAGGTATAATTAAGTTCAAACCAAACACCACTGGCATGCCGATTGTGACCTCACCCCTTAGCATATGGTCCTTTGCAGTCACACTGTGTAGGGCGTGTTCTAGATTCTTGAGCTGGGGAGAGATGCTTTCGTAAAGTTTTTTACCAGCGGCTGTAGGAATCAGTTTTTGTTTGATGCGATCGAAAAGCTTAATCTCTAGGGAGTCTTCTAGAGAACGAATGTGCTGACTGATTCCCGACTGGGTCAAGTGGAGCTCTTGAGCTGCTTGAGTCATGCTTCGAGTGCGATAGACCGATTCAAAAATTCTTAAATAATTGAGATTGATATTGTCTAGAATCATAAATTCCCTTTATTAGGCACCCAAAAGGCCCGTTAAAAATTTAGACAAAAAAGTAACATTCCTTATAGAGTGTTTATAACTTTTTCGACAAGGTTTAACATTCATCTCAAAAGAATCAATAATCACTACGTATTAATTAAAAAATTGACAAAGAAAAAAAATCAGAAAATGGCATAAAAAACCTTTTACTAATTATTTCAGTAGCTTAGAGCGCCTCAAAGAGGTGCAAATCGTGAATAGGCCGGGCTTTCCGCCGGCTTACAGCTGTTTCACGATATCATCCTCGACCCCGTAAAATAGACTGTAGAGATAAGGAATCAAAACCTTCTATAGAAGGGATGAGGGATTTTATGGAAACGTTTACGAAGTACAAATGGATTTTAGGACTCGGCTTGGCCGGACTGCTAACAGCCTGTGGATCTGATACTGGGTTTAAACTCGACTCTGAAAGTAGCGTGTTTAGACAAAGTGTGACCCGAACTCAAGTGAAAGTCGACGTGCTTTGGGTGATCGACAACTCGGGATCAATGGAGAACTCGCAAAACAATGTGGCGGCGAATTTCCAATCCTTTATTAACAAATTTCAACAAACGAATTTTGATTTTCAAATGGCGGTTACAACGACCGACGCTTATGAGCATCTGTCTGAGCCGGATCCACAAGATGCCTACGATTTGGTTCGATTTAGGGACGGCACAGATGCGACATCGCATACTGGCGTGACCGTGATCACTCGCGACACTCCCAACCTAGAGTCCACCTTCATCACCAATATGCTACAAGGGATCAATGGAAGTGGAGATGAAAGAAGCTTAGAAAGCTTGCGCGAGGCTTTGTCTTTTGATGACAATTTGAACGAGCCTTTTCCAAGACAAGATGCTCTTCTGGCAGTGATTGTTTTAACCGATGAAGCCGATGGTTCTGTCGTCGCCTCTGACCCCGGAAATGATCCGGAGTGGTACCAGGACAAAGACTACTTTGACTTTCTTTTCAATCTGACCTCAAGCACTTCTGGAAAGCTGAACTTTATGTTCAACACAATTGCCATTCTCGACCAGACTTGTTTGGACTACTTGAACACAACCGAAACGCAATTTTCTGGTCGCGGTATTGCTGCCAGAAACATCGCCATGTCAGACTTAACCGGTGGATACAAAGGTAGCCTTTGTGACGATTTCTCCGACGTCATGGCTGGAATCTCAGATTTGATCATCGAAAAGTCCACAGCATTTAAGCTGGACCGTGAGCCGGCTTTAGACACCATTGTCGTTAAAATCGATGGAGTCAGCATCCCCAACGACCCTGTCAATGGGTGGACTTATGATCCGGGTTCAATGCTCATCCAATTTCACGGAACCTCCGTTCCAAACGCAGACTCTGTTGTTATAATTAACTACGACCCTATCGGTCTGCAATAACACGATAACACCCTCTCTCTCATCTCAAAATAATGCAAAGATCGGCTCCAACCGGTCTTTGTTTTTTTAAAAAAACCCATCAATAGTTCCGCCTCCCCTGCCGATAGGTTCAGGAGAAGACTTCGGTCTTCATAGAGGGTTTGAGTGCGTGTGTTTAGTCTCTTTTTTCGAATGACATTGGCTCTGCATCTGTGCGGTTGTGGAATTGAGTCATCGGTTCCCTCTGATGCCGCCCCGAGCTCTGAAGTCGAGCGGGCTGTCTTCATAACAAACATTCAAAAGACAGCGACGGGATCGATTGTAACCTGTCAGTTGAACGAATCCTTGGTCTCGCCCGGAGTTCAAGTCCCTATTTTTCTAGAGTTCGATGGAGTCGAAATTCAGAGAACCACCCTAGAGAATCAAGCAGACTTTGTTTTTGCCGAATACAATCCACCTTCGCACGGCACGATTGTTTGTGTTGTCGAATTTGCCGAAGCCGAATTCGAAAGCGAATCCGACACGCTATTGCGTGTCCCCTAAAAAGGCGGATTGGTGGTGAAAAGAATATCCAAAGAACCTTGGTTGTTAGGCATAGGGTTGCTGACCTCTTCATTGGTGCTGGTCACACCCACAAGTTCCATTCGAAGAGTATAGCGTTGATCCGGTTGAATCACAAAGCCACCGTTGGGCAGAATCGGGACGATAAAACGACCGTTGTCACAACGATCGTCAGAAAAGCCCTGACCCACAATATTTTGCGCACCAAAACCTTCACGTAGCTCCCATACAAAACTATGATTGGGGAAGTCACCCACTCCACACTGGCCGCCGATGTTAAAATGACCTACATTTAAAGTAGAGATTTCAATTTTGTAAGGTTCATATTCGCGAATACTCATCCAAAGGTAATCGGCCGAGGTGACGCAATTGGTTCCGGGACAAGAATTAGATTGTAAAAGGTCGGCCCCCTGCTCAAGAAATCCAGTGTTGCGAGCTGTCTCTCCGCAGTTCTGGAAAGTCAGCAGCAGGCTCGCTAGAATGATGAGTAAAGTGAACACTTTCAAAAATCCCCCATAGCTTCTATTATCGTCATTTTCTTAGAAAAAATCGAATGATTTCAATGAGGACTATATCTTCCCAGTTTTTTCGGCTATACCCGTCTCAAAATGAAACAGTTCAGCTTAATTCTTTTTCTTGTCTTGTCTTTTTTGGGTTGCAATAAAAAACCACCCTCGGCCAGCTCCTTTAGCTTCCATCTGTTTATGGAACCCCAGCACCTGGACCCCGCCCGTTCTCGAGCCTCTACGGCTAGCTACTTTTTCTACAACACCCTGCGCGGACTGTATAAAATCAACGCCCGTAACCAACCAGAAGAAGAGGGCGGAATTTGCCGGTGGAAAAATGGCAAAACTTTGGTTTGCGACCTGAAAAGTGAGTTTTGGTCCAATGGTGACCCCGTTACGTCGGAAGACTATTTGCGAAGTTTTCAGAAACTAGTAAACCCAGCCACCGGTTCACCCAGGGCGGACCTTTTGAGTCAGGTTGAGGGGGCCAGAGAAATCTCCCTGTCCCAGTGGCCCCCTGAAAAATTAGGTATTGAAGCTAAAAATTCAAAACAGCTGGTTTTCAATTTTGTTAAACAAGATCATGAATTCCTTTATAAGTTGGCCAGTACCGCCCTCTACCCGACTCACAAAAATCATGATCCGAATAAAAATGCCTTTCTTGATTTTATTGTGAATGGCCCCTACCTGGTCGCAGAATGGAATCCTGGAAAGCAAATGATCTTAAAGCCAAACCCCTATTACAAAAGAGGTCATCCGCAACGTCCCCTGCTACAAATTCACTTCATCGATGATGAACTCACCGCTTTTCGACTTTACGAAAAAAAGCAGCTCAGTTTTTTGCGAAGGATTCCTTCACAGCTGATCAATAGTCTAAAAGCGCGTGAAGACTTTTACCAGCAGCCAATGCTTCGCTTTGACTATATCGGCTTCGGCGCAAGAATCATGGACCTGCCAAACTTAAGAGCCGCTCTGGTTCGATCCATCGATTACGAAAAATTAAAAACTTTGCTTGGCGCCCTAGAAAGACCCGGCTGCCCCAGCCTCCCGAAGCAATGGCTGACCGAACAGCACTGCCACAACTTCGATTTAGCCGAAGCCAAACAGTACCTTAAAAAAGTACCCAAGGATAAGTTGCAGCGGAGTTTTCAACTTAAGGTCAGCCAGTTGGGGGGCAATGATATTAAAAAACAGGCTGAGTTCTTTCAAAATCAATGGAAGACGCATTTGGGGTTAAATATTCAGATCAATCAAATCGAACAAAAAACACTTCTCAATGAACTTCGCTCGGACCCACCCGATATCTTTAGAAAAGGGGTCGGGCTCGATCGTCCGACCTGCCTTGATGCTCTTGAAACCTTTTCCACGGACAGTCAGCAAAATTTTATTAAACTCTCTAATCAAAGCTATATGGAATGGATTAAAAAAATGCGCGACCTGCAAGTGGAAAGTCCGGCCTACCGAAATCTTTGCCAAAAAGCCAATGACTTTTTACTCAACCAAAACCTAGTCATTCCACTAGGAGAGATGCACTTTACCCTTATGGCCTCAAAAGACTTTGCTGGGTGGACACTTAATGGCCTAAATCAGCTCGATCTTAGTCAGGTCCACCCTGATTAATAGTTAAATATTTGTCTTTAAGGTTCCGAAAACAATAAGAGAACGATATGAAGACAAAAACTAAAAATGATTATATGAAACGCTTACGCAGTCTCATCGAGATTGGGGTCGCCCTGTCTTCAGAAAAAGAACTGAACCGATTGCTCTCTGTGATTCTTGAAAAAGCCATATCTGTGACTGATGCCGAGGGCGCCAGCATTTACCTGGTGCACGAAAAAGCCAAGCACGAGGTCGAAAATGTGGTCTCATTGCAAAGAGAGTCTGTTCTCCGATTTTTAAAGTCTAGCAATCGCCGCGAAGGACAGCAGGATCGATCCGGCATTTTACCCATCGATCAAAACTCAGTGGCTGGCTACGTCGCCGCCAGCAAAGAAATTCTGAATGTCGTTGATTGCTACAACCTCCCTAAAGACTCGTCTTTTCAATTTAACAAATCCTACGATTTGAACTCAAATTACAAAACTAAATCAATGTTGACGATTCCAATGATCACAGCCGATGGCAAAGTCAGAGGCGTTCTACAGTTGATCAATAAACTTTCTGAAAGCGGGCTTGAAAAAGTGAAAAAAGGGGAATCCCCTTCACTAAAAAATATCAGTGTGTTTTCGCAAGAAGATGAAGAACTGATGCGAGTTTTCGCAAGTTATGCCGCCATCGCCCTCGAAAACTCTCAGTTGACGGAAAATATTGAGAACTTGTTTGAAAGCTTTGTTCGCGCTTCGGTCAAGGCCATTGAAGCTCGTGACCCCACAACCAGTGGCCACAGTGACCGTGTCGCAATGATGACCGTCGAACTGGCGTTGGCAACCCATAAAATTGGCGAAGGTCCCTTTAAAAATGTGCGTTTTTCTGAGGAGCAAATTAAGGAAATTCGCTATGCTTCTCTCCTTCATGACTTTGGAAAGATTGGCGTTACTGAGCAAGTCCTTCTTAAGAAGAAAAAGTTGGCAGATCGTGAATTGGAATCGGTTCTCCTTCGGTTTGACACTTTAGGAAATCACGAAGAGACTCGGATCTGGAAAGACCTTTGCGAACGCATGATGGAATCGCAAAAAACTCAAGTGACCACTCGTTTCGATGCCGATCAAGCTTTTAAGAATGCACAAAAAGAAATTGAAATGTTGAAGTATCGAATAAGTACCATGCGTAGCAATGTTATTACGGCCAACGAACCTCAGGTTATGAGTGATGACTTTGATATTGACGTTCTTATCGCGAAAATTGTTCGAGCCAATGAACACTTCAACAATGGAATCTTAAACCAAGATGAAATGAAGACTCTTTCTATCCCTCGGGGAAGTCTAAACCAGGCAGAAAGAAAAGAAATTGAGTCCCACGTTTCCCACACCTATGAGTTTTTAAAACAGATCGCTTGGACGGACAATTTAAGTCACGTGACGACCATTGCTCACTGTCATCACGAAAAGATGGACGGCACTGGATACCCAAGACAAATTAAAGGTGATGAAATTCCTATCCAATCTCGCATGATGACGATTGCAGATATTTACGATGCCTTAACCGCTTTCGATCGCCCTTACAAAAAGTCTCTGCCAGCGTCTCGGGCCCTGGAAATTCTGATCAAAGACGCCCGCAGCGGCAAGGTCGACGGCTACCTGTTGAAAATTTTCATTGAAGCCGGGATCTTCCACAATGCAACCCTCGGCACCCATAAAAAAGCCTCTTAAAGGCGAAAGGCCCCCTCTAAGCCTAGAGATTGGCAGGTTTACGCAGTGAATCTCTATTGCGAAGCGGCCCCCTTTTTGTGGTAGAAGGTGCCATGAAAAATGTTGTGGTGACCGGAGCCAGTTCCGGAATTGGAAAAGCAATCAGTCAAATTTTTAGCAACAACGGGTGGTCTGTCACTCTGATGGCTCGCAACCAAGAGCGTTTACAGGATTTAAACAAGGAGTTGCCCAACTCTCGAATCTTGGTTTGTGATCTAGCTGATCCCCAATCCATTGCCAAGATACAAGATGAACTCAGCACCCAAACGGTGGATGCGCTCATCAACAACGCGGGAATTTTTATACCACAATCAATGGATGATGATTCTGACGCCGTTTGGGACCAACAGTTGGAGACCAACCTGTTAGGAGCGATCCGCTTAACTCGAGTTTGCTGGCCTCAATTGAAAAAGCAAAAAGGTTGCGTGCTTAACATCTCTTCTACCCTCGGAATCCGACCGATTGCGAACACGGCCGCTTATTCGGCTTCAAAGGCCGCTATGAATAACTGGACGCTCTCGCTAGCGATCGAAGGGGCCGCTTATGGCGTCCGGGCCAACGCCCTTTGCCCTGGGATTGTGGACACTCCCATTCATTCTTACGTTGGCAGCGAACGCCCCGAAGATAAAACAACCTATCAACAAGTCCAGGCCGCCCAACCACTTGGTCGCACGGGTCGCCCAGAGGACATTGCCTTTACAGCTTATCAATTTTGCCAGCCCGAGGCCCAGTGGATGACCGGAGCCATCCTTAACATCGACGGCGGCATCTTACTTAACAGCTAACACTTCTTTTTTACTCCGTTTTGCCGATAAGGGTTTCAGATGTTTATGAGTTTTTTCTTCTTTATTGTCACCTTGCTGACCTTGCTGGCCAGTCATGCCTGGGCCCGTCGCACTCGTCCGATCAAACCGGCTTCGTTCGACTGGACTAAAAATTTTCAGGGAGACCTCAAGACCTTTCAGAAACAGCTCGAAAAAATGGTGGCCGCTCACCCTCAACTGTTATTGTTAGAAAAAACAGACAACAAATACCTTATCAGTGAATCCCCGTCTTTTTTTGAATTTGGTCACTTCTATCACTTCCATTGCCAAGAAAAAGAGGGACAAGTGACCGTGCAAATGCAAGTTCAAGCCAAACTTGTGAACCCAAACACCAAAAAAGTGGAAGCTTTCTTTGAAAGGCTCGAGGACGACAATGTCGGATAAGCTCAAACGGATTAATAAATACCTCGCCGACCGCGGTTTATGCTCGCGAAGAGAAGCCGAGGAGCTAATTGGCAAAGGGTGGGTTAAAGTTAATGGCGAAGTCTTAAAGGACCTTTCCTATCGAGTGGCTCCAAAAGACCGTGTTCAAGTTGATGAAAAAGCTCAAACTCACCTCAAGAAAAAACTCACGATTATTATTAATAAACCTCTGGGGTATGTTTCGGCACAGGCGGAAGGCGATTATGAACCGGCCATTCGCTTGGCTGTTCCTAAAAACTTTTACGGCACCTCAGCGCCTCGCATTCAGTATCAAGGTTTCGCCCCAGCCGGGCGCCTCGATATCGACTCTACCGGTCTTCTCGTCTTGACCCAAAATGGCAAATTGGCCAAGCAGATCATTGCTCCCGATTCAGATGTTGAGAAGGAATATATTGTGTTTGCCAAGGGTGACATCAATCCCGCAGTTCTTAAAAAACTTTGTTTTGGCATGAGCCTGGATGGAAAAAAACTAAAGAAAGCCATCGTCACCCAAGATGGTCCCAATAAATTACGCTTTATACTAAAAGAAGGGCGCAAACGACAAATTCGCCGCATGTGTGAGCAAGTCGACTTACACGTCACTTCATTAAAAAGAATTCGCATTGGCGAACTTAAGATTGGCAAACTTCCCGTCGGCCAATGGCGCCTGATGAAACACAATGAACGTGTGATCTAAAACGAACTCTGGGTGAGTCTGTTTAAGGTTTAGGGAAGCTTTTTCAGATTGCGCCCTGTTTCGGACTCGAAAAGGATCCGGGGCAACACTCCATAAGCTATGGCGCATCCGGGCAAGAGCGAGGAGCTGTGGACAGAAAATCCAGGGACCATTAAATTGACCGGAACGGAAAGGACTCACTTATGGGAAAAGGTTGGAAAAACCCGTTTAAGGCGGCCAATGCCGCTAAAAAAGGGGCTCAGATCTCAAAACTGGCCAAAGAAATTTCGGTGGCCGCTAAGCTTGGCGGAGGCGATCCTGAAGCCAACTCCCGGTTGCGCCTAGCCATTAACAGCGCCCGAGCGGAGTCGGTCCCTAAAGACACCATAGAACGAGCCATTAAAAAGGGAACGGGAGAGCTGGACGACGGCAAAGCCATTGAAGAGGTCATGTACGAAGGCTATGCCCCCCACCAAGTGGGCGTCCTGGTTGAGTGCCAAACCGATAACCGCGCCCGCACCGCGCCTGACATTCGGTTTATTTTTAAAAAGTTTAAAGGGCAGATGGGAGAGCAAGGCAGTGTTGCCTGGATGTTTGATCGCGTGGGCCTTGTCGAAGGCAAAGCTCCCAGTGGGAAAGACATCGATCCTGAAGAAGAGGCCATTGAAGCGGGTGCCAACGAGGTCGAAAAAGTTGAGGGCGAGGACACTCTTTTTTCTTTTTACACTGAGCCCGACGAACTGGACAGCGTGCAAAAAGCTTTACAAGAACGGGGCTGGGACATCACAACCTGTGAGCTTTCTTATGTGGCTAAAAACAAAACAGCCGACCTGACCGAAGATCAGAGAAAAGAAGTTTATGAGTTTCTTGATTCACTGGATGAGAACGACGACACTTCAAGAATCCATTCAACTCTTTGAGGTTAAGGCAAAAGCCTGAGCATAGAGCATGATTTGCTTGACCATAGACAAAAATCCATTGGCCCGACTGGGAGAAAGGGATTCCTTAAATCCCAAGTCTTCGATAAACTGGGGTGGCGCCGACAAAATCTCTTTTGGGAGTAATCCAGAATAGGCCTGTAGCAGTAAGCTGGCCAAACCTTTAACAATCATGGCATCACTATCAGCGGTTAAAACCACTTGCCCTTCCTCGTCAAGGGCGGCATGCAGCCAAACCTGAGACTGGCAGCCTTTCACTAAAAATTTTTCGTCATAAAAAGCTTCGGGCTGCTGAGGCAGATCCTTCCCGATTTTAATGATGTGCTTGTAGCGGTCTTCCCAACCACCCAAATTTTCAAATTCAGCTAGGATGGCCTGTTGTTTTTGTTTTGCTCTGTTTTCCATGGGGCCGGTGGTAACACAATTTTCACGGGATCGCTATGCCTCGCCTCTCCCTTCTCACCCCATAAGGCCCCTTCGGGGTTGCCACAGTTCGAAGTGACGCTTTGGGGCACTTTTCGATGACCTAAACACCTTGTCTCATAATGAAACAGCAATAAAATCAAGTATTTTTATGTAGTTACAAAAATTACCTAATCTGGCACTTGGCCTTATTATTGCCCTATATAAGGGTGAACAGACTAACTAGGGGGGACCCCATGATGAGAAAACTACTAATGATCAGTTTGTATTTAATGATCGGATTCCAGGCCAAGGCCGTAAACTTCACACCGATAGCGAACCGCTTTCCAGCCTCTGAGCTCGCCGTTCAAAAACGCACACCTCAGAAGCTAAAGAACATTTGCATGATGGAAGCTGGCGATATTGGAAAATTGAAATATAAAGGTCAGAGCTACGAAGATGCCTTCTCAAAAGTCACCGACGAGTGTTTTCAGCGTAGAAATCAACAATTTGTAAAATCTAGAAATATGCAGCCCGATCAAGATCGCCAAATCCAATTTGCCGAGTCTTGCGTGAACAGCATCAAGTGCATCTAACAACTTGAAATCAAAATTCAGCCTTTGACGAAACCCAGTGGATTCACTGGGTTTTTCTTTTCCACTTCCAGTATTTTGCAAGCCGTCAATAGCCAATTCTGTGGACACCCGTCCACTTTTTTAGGATAGATGAAATGTCCTGGAGGAAAAATGTTGAAAGCTATTCTCGGTTTTTTATTTGGAAAGCAGACGAATATATTCAACAAAAAGGGGCGCGTCGAGCACGACTTGGGTTCAAAAAAGTGGGAGGATTGGAACAATCGCCTGGCTGAAAACCCTAACTATGACTGGCGCCACCACAAAGGTAAAACAGGGCCCGACGCCAACAAAAGCCAATCGGCTCACTGACCCTATAACTTAATTTTTTTCATTAACTCTTCTTTATGATCAATCGCTTCTTTAATTTGAATGCGATACAACCGTTTCAATTGCTTGGCTATTTCAGGCCCCGGAGCGAGCCCATAACCGATGAGATCATCTCCATTGATCAAGAGATCCGGAAGTTTTCCCTTTATAAAAAAAGCCTCAGCTGATTTCACCTTTTCGAAAAAGGAATCCTTGATTCGCCCCTGGTGCAAGGCCTGATAAATTTCAAGAGCCAACCGCCCATTGGGTTTAACAAGAAAAATGGCTAAATCTACGGGCTCCACATTTTGAATGTTGCGGAGCTGGGGCAGGCTTTGCAAACAGTACATCATGGACTGGATTAGTTTTTTAGGCAGCTTCCAGTGAAGACCTAAGGCTGCTAGTTTTTCAGAAGACTCTTGGCAATGGATTAAAAACCAAAGGATCCAGGCTTTATCAGAATCGGTGGGAGGGATGCTAAAGTGTTTTTTGTATTCCTCGCTTTGTATTTTCCATGGATCAAACAATGGTCCCCAAAGGGCCAAGTCGTAGGTTCGCTGAATTCCACTGACGGCATTTTCTGCCAGCAAAATTTTTAACCATTCATCGCGAATCCGCTCCATAGAGACTTGATGAATCTGGATGCTGTGTCTACGAATGGCTTCGGCGGTCACCGGATCAATGGTAAATCCCAATTGGGCGTGAAAACGCACGGCTCGCAAGATCCGCAACTTATCTTCATTGAAGCGCAGGTCGGCATCCCCCACCGTTCGTAGGGTTTTACGCATCAGATCCTTTTGCCCACCGACGAAATCAATGACCTCATTGTTGTCCATGTCATAAAACATGGCATTGATGGTAAAGTCTCGACGTTCGGCATCTTCACGTTCGTCGGAAAACTCAACTGAGTCAGGCTTACGCCCATCACTGTAGGGACCATCTTTTCGAAAAGTGGCCACCTCAATTTCAGTCCCTTCTAAAACAACGCGGGCCACGCCAAACTCTTTACCCACCATAATGGTTTTGTCGAAAATGTGTTCAACTTGCTCGGGGGTCGCGTTCGTGGCAATATCCAGATCATGAGGAGTTCGCCCTAAAAGCAAATCTCGAACCGCTCCGCCAGCAATAAGCGAACGATAGCCTTTGGCACGCAGGCTTTGGTGGATTTTTTGAATGGCTGGCCATTGCGGATGGCTTTCAAAAGAAGTCACTCTGGTATTAGAAACGAAAAAAGGAGTTCTGTCCATTCCAAGCCCTGACCAGATCAAACAAGTTCTGAAACAAGCCCCCGTGGATGCTTTTGAAGTCATACCTCTGGTGCGCCCGCTAAGCTTTAACCACTACCAAAAATGGCTGGAAAAGGGTCAACAAGGCGAAATGGATTACATGCAAAAAAAACAAGCTGTGCGCCAGGACCCAGCTCAGCATTTTCCACCGATGCGGTCCATGATCGTTTTTACCCAAAGTTACTACCCGCCAGAGCAAGAGCCCGACCAACACTTTCGAAGTTTAAAAATCGCTCACTACGCTAGAAGTAAAGATTACCATCTCTGGTTTCGCGACCAATTGAACGAACTGATTGATCAACTGCAAGCCGCATGGCCAGAAGAGAGCTTTTTAGCCTTCACCGACGCCGTCCCGCTTCTTGAAAGAGATCATGCGGTTCAAGCCGGCTTGGGTTGGGTCGGAAAAAACACCTGTGTGATTCATCCAAAGCGTGGCAGCTTATTTTTTATTGGCGAGATCCTCTGTAGCTTTGATTGCGACCAAAGCTTTCCTCCGATGCATGATTTTTGCGGCAACTGCACCGCTTGTATCGATGTCTGCCCCACCGATGCCCTCTCCACCCCTCGTGTTCTGGATGCCAACAAATGCCTCGCCCATTGGAATATCGAGAGTCGATCGGTTCCCCCTGTCGAAATTCGCGAAAAAATGGAAGCCTGGTTTTTTGGCTGCGATCTTTGTCAAACGGTGTGCCCCTGGAATTTGAAGTTGTTCAAAACAGAGCCTGACTTTGCTCAACAATCTAGCGAAAGCGAAGATTTGTTGGCTGATTTGACTCATATCTTGCAAACATCCAACAAAGCTCTCATGCGTCAAGTGAAGGACTCCCCTCTCAGTCGAGCCGGTGGACGCGGCCTGAAACGAAACGCACTCATCGTTATAGCCAACCTGAAGCTGAAGCCCCTGCTGTCGGTGGTTGAAAGCTATCTGAACCATGAAGAGTTGGGGGAGCTGGCCCAATGGACGCTTAATCAGCTGAAAGCATAATGATATTGCGAGTCGACAGGGGCTTCCATGGACACCCCAAAGGGCTGTCTATATAATGCAAACACTTTAATTTTTGAAAACCGAAAGGAGGCCAGACATGGCTATCGAACTACCGAGTTTACCTTATTCAACGGATGCTCTGACGCCGCATATTTCTCCGGAAACTCTTGATTTCCATTACGGCAAACATCACGCCGGATATGTTACAAAACTGAATGCAGCCATCCAGGGCACACCTATGGCCGAAAAATCTTTGGAAGACATCATCACTTCCTCCGAAGGTGGTGTATTCAATAATGCCGCTCAGGTTTGGAACCATACTTTTTATTGGAACTCATTGAGCCCCAATGGTGGTGGCGAACCTACAGGCGCGATCGCAGAGGCCATCAACAGTCAATTTGGTTCCTTTGCAGACTTCAAAGAAAAGTTTACAACCGCCGCTTCGACATTGTTTGGAAGTGGCTGGACTTGGCTTGTTAAAAATGCAGATGGTTCGTTAAGCATCGAACAAACCACCAACGCCGACTGCCCTTTGACAAAAGGACAGACGCCAATCTTAACCTGTGATGTTTGGGAACATGCTTACTATATCGATTATCGCAACGCCCGACCTGATTACATCAATGCTTTTTGGAGCCTTGTGAATTGGGAATTCGCCAGCAAGAATTTGGGATAGTCTTTTGAGCGGGTTTAAGAACTTTCTACCTGCCCACCGCGATTTATTTTTTCAGTCGCAAAAAACGGGAGATCCACGTATGGGTGAGATCTCCCTTTCTTTTAATGAAGCGAAGATCTCAGCCGGAAGTTTTGTGTTGGCCGGCTACCCAGACGATGAAGGCATTTCTTTAAACAAGGGGCGTCTTGGAGCCAAACAAGCACCCGATGCGATTCGACAACGGTTTTACAAAACTTCTATTTCAGAATTCCATGATTCTGATTTTAAACTTTTTGATTTAGGAAACTTGAATACCGAGCTGAACCTACAGGCCCGCCACCAAGCCGGAGCTCAGGCCTGCGAAAGCGTTTTGAAGAAAAAGGCGAAGTGGATTGGCTTAGGGGGCGGTCATGACTACGGCTATCCCGATGGCGCCGGTTTTTTAAAAGCCAACAAAGACAGTCACCTCAAACCTCTTGTCATTAACTTTGATGCGCACTTGGATGTGCGACCTTTGGACAAAGGACTTTCCAGCGGCACCCCTTTCTTTCGCCTGCTCACCGAAGAAGGTTTACCAGAATTTGATTTTTTCGAGGTAGGAATCCAAAGACAATGCAACTCTCTATCCCATATCCAGTGGGCCAAAGAGCACGGCGCTCGTATTCTTTTTTTAGAAGACATGATGATGTCGGGGCAGCCCATCCATCAATACCTTGCCGAAGTGTTTGCCGAGCTTATGGTGAAGCCTCGCCCCACTTTTGTCAGTATGGACATCGATTGTTTTTCAACGGCCTACGCCATGGGCTGCAGTCAGGCTTGGCCAGCAGGGTTTACACCTCAAGATGTGCTTCCCGTTCTAAACCTCCTTTACTCAAGACTTGATGTGCAAGTGTTGGGGATTTACGAAGTTTCACCGCCTTTGGATTTTGATGAGTGCACAGTTAAATTAGCCACCCAGCTTGTTCACCAGTTCACTGGAGTGATTCGATGAGTTTGGTGAGCTTTGGCAGTGACAACCACGCCGCCGTTCACCCCCTGCTTTTTGCTGAAATGGCTAAAGTGAACAGTGGTTACGCTCCCAGTTACGAACAGGACCCTTGGAGCCAAGAGTTAAAAAAACGTTTGAAGGAAATCTTTCACGCCGCTGACAGTGCCCTTGTCTTTAATGGGACCGCGGCTAACGTCGTCTGCCTGCAATTGGGTTTAAGAAGCTACGAAGCCGTGCTGTGTGCGGATCAGTCCCATCTGGTTTTGGATGAATGTGGCGCCCCCGAAAAAATTGCCGGTGTCAAGCTTATCACTGTTCCCACAAAAGATGGAAAAATCTGTATCGATAAAATTGAACCTGCAATCGTCCGCAAAGGTGACCAACACCACTCCCAAATTAAAATGATTTCGATCACCCAGCCCTCAGAGTATGGAACGGTTTATGATTTTTCAGAACTGAAGGCCATCCGCGATATCTGCAAAAAGCATGATCTATTTTTACACATGGACGGAGCCCGCTTGGCAAACGCTGCTGTGACTTTGGGTTGTGAGTTTTCTCAGTTGGTTGAGGGTGTTGACCTGTTGTCGTTTGGTGGCGCTAAAAATGGGGTGATGCTGGGGGAGTTCGTAATTGTGCGCAATCCACACCTAGCCGAAGGCTTGAAATTCTATCGTAAACAGTCGTTGCAACTTCCCGCAAAAACCCGGTTTTTGACAGCGCCGTTTTTAAAGTATTTAGATAATTCGTTTTGGGCTGAATTGGCGCAGCATGAAAACAATATGGCCCAACAACTGAAAGAAAAACTCACTGCTTTCAAGAGCATCACGATCACTCGTCCGGTCGAAGCCAACGCCGTCTTCTGTGAACTACCACAAAATATTATCAAGTCCTTGCGCAAAAAGTTTTTCTTTTACGTTTGGGACGAAAACACATTTGAAGTTCGATTGATGACCAGCTTTTCAACCACATCTGAAGAAATTGACTTGTTTGTCAAAGAAATCAAAAGTCTATTAAAAAATGAGGTTTCCCCATGAGCACCTATCCTCCTATCCACTACTCTGACTACTTAAAAGTGGATCAGATCACCAACTTACAAAACCGCCGCAGCGAAGAGTTCGGGCAACCCGCCCACGATGAGATGTTGTTTATTGTCATTCACCAAGTTTATGAACTTTGGTTCAAACAAATTCTTTTCGAACTGGATTCTGCCATTTCCAGCTTCACTCAACCTAGAGTGGATGAGCGCGATATGCTGAAAATAAATAACCGCTTAGGAAGAATTATTGAAATTCAAAAAATATTGATTGCCCAGGTTGATGTGCTAGAAACCATGACCCCCATGGATTTCTTGGAGTTTCGAGACTTTCTTTACCCCGCTTCAGGTTTTCAAAGTGGCCAGTTTCGCTTGATCGAAAACAAATTGGGTCTCGACAACCGTCTAACCTACAATAAACAGGACTATAAAACCTCGTTAAGCGATACCGATCAAAAAAAGGCCCAGGGCTCTGAAACCACACCTTCCCTTTTTGTCCTTCTTGAAAAATGGTTAGAGCGTACACCTTTTTTGATGGACGAAAACTTTAACTTTTGGAAAGACTACAGAAAAGCAGTCGAAGAGCGCATTGAGGAAAGTCGTAAAAAATTGAAGTTGGCTAGCCTAGATGCTGAGGTTGAGAAAAAGCAACAACAGTCCATAGAACAAATGGAACTGAGTTTTCAAAGTATTTTCGATGAAGACAAGTACAGGCAGATGCAAGACGATGGCGCTTGGCGCTTAAGCCACAACGCCTTAGCGGCGGCCCTATTTATTTACTTGTATCGAGACGAGCCTATCCTGCAGTTGCCCTTTCATTTGATGCAGAATCTGCAAACCATTGACGAAAACTTCACTCAGTGGCGCTACCGCCACGCCTTAATGGTTCATCGAATGATTGGTGTCAAAATGGGGACCGGTGGCTCCAGCGGCCATAAATATCTGAAAGCCGCCAGCGACAAGCATAAAATTTTTCAAGATCTTAATAACCTGGCTACCTTTTTTATACCGAAGTCAGCTTTGCCGAAACTGCCTGACACGGTTCTGAGCAAACTGGGTTTCAATTACTAAATCCTGTGGGGGGATCAATGTTTATCAGTCTATTCTTCAGTTTTGTTTTTGCTATGGACCCTGTTCCCAGAGATATCCCAGCTCTGTTAACCGGAGACCTGCTAGAAAACTCAAAAACCACAGACTGGCGCACCATCGCCCAGTCAGATCTCCTTTACCTTGAGTTGGAGAGTGGCCTGGTTCTGATCGAGTTGAACGACAAGTTTGCTCCCAAGCATATTTTAAATATCAAGCAGATGGCGGAAAACAAATACTGGGACGAACAACGGATCTCCAGGGCTCAAGACAACTACGTGGTGCAATGGGGCAGTGAAACCAAAGACAAAAAGAAACTGCGGTATGTAAAAGGAAAGTTAAAAGGAGAGTACTTCTCGACCAAAATTGACGAAGACACCATTACTGACTTGGATGACAAGGACGTTTACACCAAGTACGTGGGCTTTCTTGACGGCTTCCCGGTGGGTTACTACGGCGACAAAACCTGGATGCTCCATTGTTATGGGGCTCTGGGGGTCGGTCGTGGCGAGGCTTTCGACAGTGGTAACGGCAGCGAGCTTTATGTGGTCATCGGCCATTCTCCAAGACACCTTGACTTAAACATCACTTTGGTGGGCAAGGTCCGTTATGGCATCGAGCATTTGTCCACCCTTCCTCGCGGCCAAGGCCCTATGGGTTTTTATAAAGACAAAATAAAAGGCATGAAAATAAAAACCATCCGAATGGGAACTCAACTGCCCAAGAAGAACCAAAAGTTTTTGCAAGTACTGCGCACTGACACCCCCTTGTTTAAGCAACTGATCGGAGCCCGCAAATACCGTCAAGAATCTTGGTTTCACTACCGTGGTGGGCGAGCCAGTGTTTGCAATATTCCCCTGCCCGTTCGCCTGAAGTAGCATGAGAACTTTGCTTTTTCTTATCCCTTGGTTTTTAACCGTCACGGCCTGGGCGCAGGTTTCTGTCCAGCCTGGAAAAACCAACCCTCTTACGCCTAAATACCAGCGCCAGCATTACAAACATTGGATCGACACCGATGGCGATTGCCAAAACACGCGGGCAGAAATATTGATAGCCACCAGCATTGAACCAGTGACGTTTAAAAGCTCGCAACAATGCACCGTTAAATCTGGTTTTTGGGTGGACCCCTATAGCGGCAAGGCCTTTACCAACGCTCAGTCCCTGGACATCGACCACATTGTTCCCTTGCAGTTTGCCCACACCCACGGTGCCGCCGACTGGCCATCATCTCAAAAGAAAGATTTTGCCAATGATCCCCTGAATATCATACCCGTCTACAATTCCTTAAATCGACAAAAAGGCTCAAAGCCACCCGAGCAGTGGCTTCCTCCCAACCCTTCATTTGTCTGCGACTACCTCGAAAAATGGATTTTTGTGGCTAAAAAATACAAACTACATTCAAGCACAAAACTCTCCGACCACAAAAAATGCCAACGCATTCAGCGCAACCTTTCATCCAAAAAAAGAGGACTGCAAAACTAAAACAGGGACGACGATCCCCAGCGAAAGCTTTTATAAGCCCCTCTAATAGCTCTCATTAGAACGCCCCGCCCTCAACCATCCAATTTTTATAAAATCAATCTCTCCCAGCTTAGAAATTTTATAATATCGACATTTATGATTCTTATTAGCGCATATTAGCAAAAGTTCTGATAGAAGCAATTCTGTTTCAACGGGGACTAACAGGGATTTGGGGGGCGCTGTGAAATCAATTCTATATTCAATCTTAGGACTTTCGATCCTCATTTTTACCCAAAGTGGGTGGGCGCAAAGTCGCTGTTCAGAAGTTTATAGGGAAATTCAATCCAGGCCCTTAGAGTTTCTAGAAGAGCAACAACTCTTGTTCGAATTTGAGAAAACAAAGCAAGAGGCTCAAAAAACCAACTTGCTATCCGAAGCGAACCAGCACCTTTACAGCCTCGTGGTCACCGCCAACCGCATTTTAGACCAAGCCATTGACCATATTATCGCCGTTAACTTTATGCGACTGCCTCAGGAAATCAGCGCACAACGGGCCCATATGGCTGAATACCTGATCGAACAACTGCAACAAAGTTTTCGCATTGGAAACAACGCCATGACTGAAGCAATGAATAATCGAATGAACATTGAAATCGGCGAACTGCAAGCCAAAACAGAGGCCCTCAAACAGAGAAGAGCCATTGGTTTTGGGCGCGATCAATCTTCGGAAAGCTTTCATGCCGAGAAAGGTGAAAAACAACCCATTGGTTTTCGCCCACGAGCCAAAGAGGAGGTCGCAGAAGTCGAGGTGGCCGAAAACATCTCCTTAGGCTTCAATAGAAGAAGTGAAAGAGAACTGCAAGAGTCCATCAAAGAGTTGGTGGAGTACCAAGAAGTGCTTGATGGCGTGATTTCACAACCCATCGGCTTTATTCACCGAAAAGGGAGCGCTAAGGAAACAGCGGAACCCGAACCCATAGGTTTTATTCACCCGAAACCAGTTTCCGAAAGAATCACCGAAGCTCGATTGCATAAACTTGTTTTTGATATCGAAACAGGCACCTTTCATTTTCAAAAAGGAGAGCCTTAAAAACTATAGGTGGTGCCAAGACTCAGGAAGCCGCCGGTTCGATCTTCTTCTCCGCTTGTGACTCCTCGACTGAGACCCACACTCATATTAAAAAACCATTTTTGATTGAGGCGAAAGCCAACCGAAGGTGTCCAAATCGAGGTTCTAGAGTCCTCAAATTCGTTTTCGATCAAAGTGTAATCCAATGAGAAGTCCCATCGATTGCGATAAAATGTACCGTTGATCGAATAAATAAAGTCGGCAAAACTGGCGCCGAAATTGATTGTCGCCAAACTATACCCCAAAGGCTGAGCCAAGGCGGTCGTAAAAAAATCGAATCGTGTCGAGTACTGATACTGACGATAGTTCAAACCGATTACAATATTTTCGGTTGGATCGAGTTGAGCAGAAAGATCCCACCAGAAATTTTCATCCCGAATGAGATCGCCAAATGACTGAACAAATGTCCCCAAGGCCGGAGTGACCTCGGTTTCGATCATTCTATAGCCGACCTCCAGTCGAAAATTCACCCTACGAAAGTAGCTTTGAACTGTTGCCGAAGGATTCGCTATTCGCATTTGATCAGAAACTTCGATGTAAGAGAAATCTCCTGAAAACACCCAATCGCGCAAAGGGTTGCTCTGGATGCCCAGGGAATAAAATCTATTTTCTCCGCTATTGTTTTCATCAAACTGCAAATTTGAAAGGGAGATTCCGCCATGGACCATGGCTTGAATGGGTGTTGCTAAACTAAAATTTAAAGCGCTGTAACGGTTTTTATCATTATCAAAGCTTTGCGAAAAACCGACACTAGAAGGCAAAACAAAGGCCTGTGCCGAATAAGCAAAAAAACAAAAAAGAAGCACGCCGAACAAACGCACTAGAGGTTCTACCGTCTCAACCGACGACGCAACCGTTGTCTTTGGGCAGGATTCAACCTTTGCCATTTTTTAAAGCGATCGCGCATTTTCTGTCTCTGGTCGGCACTCATATTGCGAAACCGACGTCTTCGCTCCTGCATTTTTCGTTTTCGATCTGGAGACATTTTTCGCCAACGCTTAAGATTTTTTCGGATTTGTTGTTGTCGCTCAGGAGGCAATTCTTTAAATCGCTTAAAGGCTTGTTTCAGTTTTTCGCGCTGCTCGGGTTTCATCGACTGAAGTTTTTCCCAACGCTTTTTGATTACTTCTTTTTGTTGGTCGTCTAAGCTGTTCCAAGAATCCAACTGCTGTTGTGATTGACCATGAGCCAATGGTAACCTTAGGCTTTGAACTAAACCTAGGCTGACGAGAGAGCCCGTGGATTTTAAAAATTGCCTACGCCTCATCACTTAACTCCTCTTCGGGAATTTCATCATCCTCATCCAAGTTCTCTATGGAATCCCAGTCCGATTCATTTTCCACAACATCCATGTTCATCAATAGATCCAGATTCTTCAACATCTCTGGGTCCACGGAGTCCGACTTCTTTTCATCAGGATTCTGTTGTCGTGCCATCCCACTCCTCCAAAACTTCTAATTCTTCCAATAGCTCTAAATCAGTCAACAACTCGTGATCATAATCGGCCAACTCGGCTTCCGACAACTGAGTGAGGTCGTCCAAATAGTCGGTTTGCACCAATGACGACTGCTGACCCTCTCCCTGTTTTTGCTGGCGTACAAATAGAACTAGAGCACCCAACACAGGAACAAGGGGAATCAGCCAAGCCCAATTGAAACGGGAGTTGACCTCGCGATTTCTATCCAGCTCTTGCCGGACTCGGGCCATGGTTCGAGCTTTTAAACTCTCGCTCATTGGCTCCTTTATGATGTCTTCCCAGTCTTTCTTATCCATTGTTTGAACCTAACATTTCCTTTAAAGACTGCCGACTGCGAAACAGTAACGATTTGACTGCAGACACCGAGGTTTGCATGTGCTCAGCGATTTCTTCATAAGACTTGTCCTCTGTCATCCAAACTAGCAAGGCAAGTCTTTGATTTTCAGGCAAGTCTTCAATGCATTTTTTTAATTTTGCTTTATTCTCTTCGGCGCTCATCAAGTCGAGGATACTTTTTTGCGACATATCTTCGATCTCATGATCGCTGACATCTTCAGTACGGTTTTTCTTTAGATCCCGAAACAAAGAAAAACAAGTATTGCGTGTTATCTGTAGTAACCAGGCTCGAAACTTTCCTTGGCATTCATACTTGTTGGCGTTCTTAATGATTTTAACCCAAGCCTCTTGACTGGCATCCTCGGCTCGTTCCCGGTCTTTTAGTAGCTTGACACAATAACCGAAAACGAGTTCCCCGTATCTTTCAAAGAGCACTTGAAAAGGCTCTTCTTCACCGGCTGCAATTCTTTTTAAACATTGGTCGTCTGTCATTTGTCGAAGAGCTAAAGAGGTTAAGCTTTTATGAAAAACCTGGATCGATCCGGAAACAAAATTTTGCCAGAATCCTAGTAGGTTTTCGAACCCGGGAAGCACCAGACTTCCCGAGTCCATGATTTGATTATTCGCAGTAACTAAATGCCAATTCATGGGATTCCCCGTCTTTTTCGAGAGTGGCCCTTCCACAAGACCCGAAGGTGACCGTTGCTGAGCCTTCGCGGCTTCCAGTATAATCAACAGATAGGCTTCCTGACACCGGATGACAACACGAGCTAGACCATCGTAAGTCTTGGGCTGTGTAAATGGCCGTGAATTCTGCTTTATTGTGACTGACTTGCAACTGACCATTGGTAATTCTTCGAACGGAACGCTCAAGACCTCCTGCAATTTCTAGCGGAGACAATGTTTGAATGCTTCGATCCAAACGTTCGCGACCATTGCGAGTGAAAACCTTATGCTTCCCTAAAATATCCAGATCAAATCCGGAGGCCGTACGAGTCAAAAGGGCCCCGCCACCAATCGTGGCACCAGTGTAGTCGGTGTGCACTTCACTGGATACGGTTAGTTGACCATTGCGAGGACCCACAAGCTCATAATTATAGGTTCGGGCCACTTGATTGCCAACGACATCCATCGAACAGTCGTTTTCGCTATAATCGAGATCGATTTGGCCAGAGGCTAACACTTGCCCATTAAACAATGAACAATCCTGAAAAACCGAGGACTTGCTTCCATTGTTACAAACTTTAAACACGGGACGAACGCAGCCTGCGGCATAAGCTTTAGGAAATAAGATTTCATCCAAAATTTCAGGGTAGGATTTTTGACTGTTCACCGCATAACCTTCCCCCTCTTGGTCATCCAGCACCGCACTCATTGTCGTTACGGCGTCTTCAACGGATGTTGTCAAAGCCTCATTTGCAGAGCTATCGGCATTGTCTTTCGGGTTACACTGAGTCACCAGAAATCCTAGTAAAAGTAAGCGGACTATTTTCTTCATTCCTAATCTCCTTGTTTGAGTTCTCGATCTAACAAGGGGAAAACGTCGAAACAGCAGCAAAGTTGCGGTTTTTTTTTATTTTATTAAGCACCTGAAATCACTAGGATTATGAGGCTGCCCTGGATTTTAAATCTCAGATTGAGGCACCAGTATCGCGCGCACCGGAGAGGCATCAGCACCTTTTAGTTTTAATGGTAAAGCGCTCAAGTGGTACAATCCATCGGCCACCGCCTCTAATACAATCCCTTCAAGAACGGCCATATTATTATGGTAGATTTGGTTGTGTGCTAAAAGTTTCTTACAATCGAACAAATCCACCGACGGTGTATCAATCCCTATTAATAAAACATTTCGCTGAGCTAGCTCTCGCACCAATTCTTCCGACAATGCGCAGAAATCGTTATTCCAGTGATTGGGGTTAGGGAAACTGCCTGTTTTCAACAAAACCCTAGGGGCTTGAATATCTTGACTCGCCAACTCGGACCACTGAATTCTCTGGCCTTTTTTCGTCGACACACTGATCACCTGACAAGGCCCCCAATAGTAATGCAATGACCTCTCTGACATCCCTTCGGCCTTGGCAGCGTAATGGTTGGGGGCATCCGTATGCGCTCCCAAATGCAAGGTCGATGTCACCTTTGAAAGACCAAGGTGATCACCCTGATCGGTATCCATCAAAACCTGGCGCTGAAAGGGAGTGTCTCCAGGCCAGACACTGATCTGTTCAGAAATGAGGGGGCTGATGTCGATCAAATTCATTTTTGACTCTTAACAAACTCAAGAACTTCGTCAACATGACCTGGAACTTTAACTTTCCGCCACTCCTTAACCAATTTTCCTGCACCATCAATCACAAAGGTGCTGCGGACAACCCCCATAAATTTTCGTCCATAAAGATTTTTTTCTTTGATCACATCAAAAATCTGGCAGAGTTTTTCATCTTCATCACTGATTAATTCGAAAGGAAAATTGTATTTTTCTTTAAACTTTTCATGGGACTTCAATGAGTCTCGAGAAACCCCAAACACTTCAACACCCAGTTTTTTAAATTTTTTGAAACTGTCACGGAAATCTTCACCTTCTTTGGTGCATCCAGGGGTGCTGTCTTTCGGATAAAAATACAAAACAACTGTTTTCCCTTTTAGCTTCGACATTTGCACCTGAGTGTCGCTGGTGGCGGGTAACTTGAAGGCCGGAACCATTTTCCCGACCGTGGCTATTTTTACAGGCATATTGGCTCTCCTCGTTGATTCAGTCTGGCCGCAGCTTAAACGATAGTTCTGGTGGTTTAGAACAGTTGACGAGGCGCTTCTATGACCTATACTAAAAAAGTCTATGGAAAAGTACCAATTCCCAACAGCTTTGACTCTGTGGATTGACCAACAGCTCAAAGCCCTTGGATTCAACCTCAATCAAAGTCAGCCTTTGGCCAAAGCCATTCTACAGGTCTCCAATGATTACCAAGAAGTGGCATCAACCACTCCTTGGCAGGATGACGCGACTTTTGCCGCCTACTTGTCTTATTTTTTCCCGCTTAATTATATTCGCACCTTAAAAGTGATCGACGAAGGAAAACGATGGGGTTTTTTCAACGATGTTCAACAGATGGTGGATTTTGGTTGTGGCCCGGGGACTTCGACAAAGGCCTTTCTGATGGATCCAGAGATCAATGTCAAACGCATCCACGGAGTGGATTTGTTTGATGATCTCAAACCCCTTTATTTGAACAATCATGGGCAAACTGCCGGGATTAGTTTTGGTCTGCAAATGCCTAAAGTGAATGCCCAGGGCAGCCTTTTGGTGGCCTCCTATGCTCTTAATGAAACCAAAGATATCCCTCCTTGGCTTTTCAATTTTGAAAAAATAATGATTCTTGAGCCTTCGACCAAGCAGGCCTTTCCAAAACTGTTGGAAATTCGTGACAAGTTATTAGAGAAAAATTATCAAATTGTCGCCCCATGCCCCCACGTCCACAAATGTCCTTTATCTGAGTCAAAAAAAGATTGGTGTCATGATCGTGTTTACTGGCAGCAACCCGAATGGTTTCAACGATTAGAAAGTCTGATGCCGATCAAAAACCAATCTCTCACTTTTTCTTATTTGTTGGCCAGCCGTACTCCCTTACAAAAGCCGGATTTTGCCCGTATCGTCGGTGATGCCCAAGTCGAAAAAGGCAAGACCCGATGGATGATATGCCAAGGACCAGAACGAGAGTTTCTTAGTTTTCTGAAACGACAGGGTCCCTCTCCGCTGATCTACCGAGGAGACCGAGTACAACTGGATGTGTTCGAAAAACGAGGCGACGAAATCCGCTTTGATTTAAAAGACTTTAAAAAAATCCAATAAATTTTAGACTTGAGTGTACTCAAGACTACCGGGACTCATGCCTGTGTGATCTTTTCGTTTTTTGATTTGGATAGCAACCAACCCAGCTCCTGCCATAATCAATAGAGCGACCGCACCGATGGACAGCAATGATCCATTGTCCTCCACTCTTTGCACCGAAGCCTGTTGTTGAGGTGGAGGAATGGGTGCTTCCTCAATTCCATCTTCTGGAAAAGGCTCGATATCGGGTACGTCTTGGGGCTCTAGTGTTGGATCGGGTCCCCCGACTTGGGCTTCTGGCAAAGGCGGCTCAGGAGGAAGTTCCGATTCCTGAAAAGGGTCCTGAGTTAAACCCGCACCACCCCCAAACTCTTCTGATTCCATGGGATCCATGGTCGTGTCGTTTTTGCTAGAATTGTCAGCCAACTCCAGGGATTGCTTCGCTTCATTCCCCGTCCAGTATTTCAACTCCAGTCCCGACTCTAAGATCGACTTCGAGTCGACCTGGGAGTTAAGGGCCCAAATCTCTTTCCAACCTTCTGAAAAGCCAAGCAGCTTGGTTCCAAGTCGTCGCATATTGTCGTTCTTCTTGGTTTTATAAAACTGAGGAGGCAACCCAACATCTTCATAATAGACCTTGAGGGTGGATTTATCAGCCGACCGGTTGGGAGAATTGTAATAGACTTTATCACCAGGATCGATCCCCTTCTCTAAATGAGGATTGTCAGATAACATTTCTCGGGAGCGATCTTCACCATAAATTTTTTGACTGATGTCTCCTAAAGACTCATCAGGACGCGCAATATAAACTGCATTCATCAACCTTTGGTTGCGAAAAAAGGGATCGGTCTTAACCTTAACGACGGGAACCCAAGAGGGCTCGTCCGGCATTTCACCATCGGCTGGAGGAACAAGGGGGTCAGACATTCCTAGGTCGTCTTGTGGAATGGTCGGTTCGATCGGATCGGGCATGTCGTCCATGATATTTTGGGTTTCACTGGTTATAATGGGGCCGCCGGGAGGCAAAGGACCGCCGGGAACTCCCTGAAGCATTGGAGGTGGCGCCGTTCCCGGAGCTGGGTTTGCACCAACCACTTCCTCTGGAAACTGTGGCTGAGCATTTTGCGCCACAGGATAGTCTCCTGGGTTTTGTTTGTTTAACTCATTGGCCAAGGCTTGTTCATCCTGAGCAAAGGGATCTTTGCCCCCTTCACCTTCAAGCTCATCGAACTCATTGAACTCATTGAATTCATCAAACTCATCGCCGCCACCAGCCACTTGATCGCTACCGCCGTCTCCTGCAAAATCTTCGTCACTGAATTCATCATCAGAAAATTCTTCATCCGCTAGATCTCCGGAGAGTTCATCACCCTCTACGGAATCGTCACCGGCTTCGGCAAATTCGTCATCCAGTTCGGACAACTCACTGCCCTCTTCACCAACAATGTCTTGAAGATCCTCTTCTGCGATGTCATCCAACCCCTCGAGGTCATCAACCATTGGGTCTTCAATATCACCCATCGTCTCCAATTCGCCTTCAAGAATCGAGGAGTCTCCCTCATCGCTGGAAGTGCAAGAAATCTGCGAAAATGGCAAAACAAGGATTAGAAAAAAAAGAACGAGAAATCGAGGAGTCGTACGAAAATGCATAGGTTATTTTAGCCATATATAGAGAAAGGAACACGCATTTCCTTTACAGACTGGACTTTGATTGCGGCCACCTAGGCCTAACGGCTAGGTAACCCAATTTTTGAAAAGAACTCATCCACAGCTTCCACTGGGCTGGAATTCCCTTTTTGGACCTTAAGCTTCAAAGACTCTAAGGTTTTCCGAAGGTCCCCTTCTTGGTCCAGTCGTTTCTTAAATTCAGACTGCAACAACGAACGAAACCAAAACAAATTAACCGCGTCTCTTTTTGTATAATCAAAACTTTGAAACCGATGTTGATAGTCTTCTAGGATCTCGGGCAAACCTTCTCCCGTCAGCCCCGAAGCCGAAAAAACCGGAACTCCAGGTCCACGCATGATCTTTAAGGCCGCTAAATACTGTTGCTTCGCTGTGTTGGCCAAAGCCGGATCACGATCCACTTTGTTAACCACAATCAAATCCGCATACTCAAGAATCCCTTTCTTGATTCCTTGCAACTCATCACCAGCCCCCGGTTGAGAAATCAACGTGAACACATCCACCATTCGACTCAACTCGATCTCGGACTGTCCGACCCCTACAGATTCTACTAAAATCCACTGATAACCGGCGGCTTCGCAAAGCTGAATCACCCCTGGAAGACTGGATGTGACTCCCCCTAAGTGGCCGCGCGTCGGAGAAGGCCGAACAAAAGCCTCTTGTCGTCTGGACAACTGCTCCATGCGGGTCTTATCACCCAATATACTGCCACCGGTGACTTCACTGGAAGGGTCAATGGCAAGAACAGCGACCCGAAAGCCTTGATTGATAAGGGCTAAACCCAGGCTTTCAATAAAAGTGCTTTTGCCCACTCCCGGCGGCCCTGAAAAGCCCAATCGAAAAGTTGGCTTTTTGGATTTCGGCAGAACATTCAAAAGTTTTTTAGCCTGTTGCCAATCACTGGTTTTTTGGCTTTCTAACAAAGTGATTGCCTGTGCTAAGGCTGTGGTCTCACCCTCCACAATTTGCTGCATCCATTTTTGAGAATCCAAAAAACTACCCCTTCAACAACTCTAGTAATTCAATTACGGCGTCTGCAATGACAGTTCCCGGCCCAAATATGGCGGCCGCACCCAAAGATCTTAGCTTTTCATAATCCTGGGGAGGGATCACGCCTCCTACGACGATTAGCATGTCTTCACGTTTTAACTTTTTAAGCTCGTCGCGAACAGCCGGCACCAGCTGCATATGACCAGCCGCCAAGCTGGAAACTCCTAGAATGTGTACATCATTTTCGACGGCTTGCTTCGCCGACTCCTCTGGAGTTTGGAACAGGGGTCCGATATCCACATCAAAACCTAGATCAGCAAAGGCGGTAGCGACCACTTTTTGCCCTCGATCGTGACCATCTTGACCCATTTTGGCTAGCAAAATCCGCGGAGGGCGCCCCTGTTGTTTGCTAAAATCTTTAACCATTTGTCGGGCTTTTTGAAAACTCTCTATGTCTTGGTTCATCTCGGACTGATAGACTCCTGTTAAACTTTGAACTTTGGCCTGGTGACGCCCGAAAACTTTTTCCATCGCATCACTCATTTCACCCAGGGTGGCGCCAGCTCGGGCGGACTTTACACAGGCTGCCAATAAATTTTCCCCCGATTCAGCGGCCCTCGTCAAATTCTTTAAACTGATTTCCAGTTTTTGCGTGTCTCGTTCTGCTTTGAGTTTTTCTAATTGCTGAATTTGTTTGTCACGGACGTCTTGATTGTCAACTTGCAAAACAGGAATCGTCTCAGCATGAGGGTTGCGGTAACAGTTAATCCCAACTACTGGTTGTGCTCCGGAATCAATACGAGCCTGGGTTCTGGCAGCGGCTTCCTCGATTTTCAATTTCGGAAAACCTTGTTCTATGGCTTTTGACATTCCACCCAAACTGTCAATCTCAGCAATATGCTTTTTGGCTTTCTGAATCATTTCAAAGGTCAAATTTTCAATAAAATAGCTGCCACCAAAAGGATCAATAAAATCGCAGAGACCCACTTCGTTTTGCAAGAACAATTGGGTGTTTCTTGCAATCCTCGCGCTAAAGTCGGTCGGAAGAGCCAAGGCTTCATCAAGAGAGTTGGTGTGCAAAGACTGTGTTCCCCCGAATGTTGCAGCCATCGCTTCAATTCCAGTTCGAGTCACATTGTTGAAAACATCTTTCGCTGTCAGGCTCCACCCGGAAGTTTGGCAGTGAGTCCGCAAACAACTGGATTTTTCAGACTTTGGTTTAAAACTTTGCATCAGATCGTACCACAAAGTTCGTGCTGCCCTTAACTTCGCCACTTCCAAATAAAAGTTCATACCCATGGCAAAGAAGAAGGACAGTCGAGGAGCAAATTGGTCAACCGCTAAACCGGTATTGACTCCGGTTTTCACATACTCAATGCCATCGGCCAAGGTGAACGCCAACTCCAGGTCAGGTGTGGCTCCGGCTTCTTGCATGTGATACCCGGAAATACTGATAGAATTAAACTTCGGCATGAACTCTGAGGTGTATTTAAAAATGTCGGCGATGATTCGCATGGAATGTTCGGGTGGGTAAATGTAGGTGTTACGAACCATGAATTCTTTCAAGATGTCATTTTGAATCGTTCCAGACAAATCTTTCTGAGCGACACCCTGCTCTTCGGCTGCAACAATGTACAGAGCCAAAATGGGCAGAACCGCTCCATTCATGGTCATAGAAACACTCATTTTATCTAAAGGTATCCCCTGAAAAAGAGTTCTCATATCGAAAATAGAGTCAACAGCAACCCCAGCCATACCGACATCCGCCTTGACCCGCGGATGGTCAGAGTCGTAACCGCGATGGGTCGCCAAATCAAAAGCCACCGATAAGCCTTTTTGGCCAGCCGCTAAATTTCGACGATAAAAAGCATTACTATCCTCGGCAGTCGAAAAACCAGCATACTGCCGAACCGTCCAGGGACGAGTCGCGTACATCGAAGGGTAAGGCCCTCGTAAAAAAGGCGGAAACCCAGGCAAGCTCTTGCGCTCACTAAAAATCTCTCTGTCTTTTTCGCCGTAAAAACTTTTGTAAGTTAAACCTTCTGGCGACTGCCACTGAACCGGAGGCTCAGAATTTTCAGCTTGAGGGGCTTGCCACTTCATTTGAGAAAAATCAATCCGTGACATTAACGATCCTCCAGAACACTAAACAGATTTTCGTAAAAGAGCTGCGTATCAGACTGAATATCGAGAGATTCATCAAAGCCAGAGACTTGCTTCACGCCCACCCAAATTTTGAGGCCCACTTTCCTTTGTGAAAACTGGCTTAGCACATCTTTTACAAAGTCTCCTTCAGGGTCGGCGGCGACCACGGCCACCACTTTTGATGGGCCCTCCGGGACTTGTTCACAGACCTCTAAGAGAAGGCCCGCCATGGATAGAATATTTTTTAAACCTTTAAACTTGGCAGATCCCTCAAGCCCCTTTTCAACAAGCACAGGCACCTTTAGGTTGAGCCCTTTGGTCAATCGCAAACGATCGGCACGAAACTGCCAGTTTTCAAAAATTCTGGCCAATGATTGAGGAATAAATCGCGCCACATCACACAGTTTTTCAGCTGAACCTTCACTGTATTGAGTCATCCACCAATCTTCTAGATCTAAACAGTGATCCTCAATAGGTAAGGGGTTTTCATCACTGAGGGAACGAGACAATGGGTAATCATTAACCCCCGTTAAACTCAATAGTCCTTTGCGGAAGCACTCTTGCTGACGATCGGCCTCCACTTCCACTTGATCCAACAACCAACCCGAACGTAAAGCCGAAGTGATCCCCTCTTTGTTTTCAATTTCAACAAATAGCTCCCAGGCTTTTTGAACCAATTGGTCTTCAATCTGGGACAAAGTGTAGCTTCCATAAATGGGATCACTGACCTGCCCTAAAAAAGATTCCAATTCGAGGACTTCAGAAATATTGCGACTGGTGCGAAAACCCTGATCCTCTTTCTTCTCAAAAAGATCATAAGGAAAAGCAACAAATCCGTCAGCTCCCGACATTTTCGCGGCAGCAGCTATAGCCGTTAATCGTAAAATATTATTCCAAGGCTCGCGGGTCGCTAAATATCGAGCCGAGGGAGCCACATAAATTGGGACTTGCAGATGTGGGACTTCAAAAACTTCTGCCAGACGTTCAATTAGAGTTTTTAAGGCTCGAACTTTAGCCACTCCACCGAACAAATGGGGACGCAGAGTCAGTTCAAAGGAAAGGCTGGAAAAAATTTCTTGCCGACTTTGTTGCCCCTCAAAATCATCGACCAACTGGACCACTGACGACAAGAGTGTGGCCAATTGCTGAGTATCAGTGGCTCCAGCCATTGCGTAAGGTTGACTCGTTAAACGAAAAATCTTGGCGCCCTGCTCAAGGGCGGCTTGAAAAATCTCTGGTTCAATTTCAGATTTATAAAGTTTGGACTTCCAAAGTCCAAGACTAAAAGGATCCAGCCCCACATTCAGTTGTGCACACTCTTTTTCTACAACAAGCGCTTTTTTGAAAGAAGTCAGGACCGGGGTCGATTCGAGATAAATAAAGAGTTGTTTGCTATTCAACTTTGATGGCCACTCACCTTTGATACACAGTCCGCAGCCGGGGCTCTTTAGAAACTCTTCATCGATCGTCTCATTTTGAAAAGAGTTGATGTTATAAAAAATTCGCCCAGTTGATCGCCATGATTCGGGTCTCGATGAATCACCTTCAACGGCCAGGGGAGAAATCTCAAGCTGAGAAAACATTTGATGCTTATTGCTTAGATTCTGCTGTTTAAAAAGCTCCGCTGTGGTTTTAAGCCACTGATCCATCTCAGCCATCCCACCTCCAAAGCTCCGGTTGTACCAAAACCCCGGGGGAAAAGAACTCGCGCGGCGCTTCAAAAGTCGCTATGGAGACCCTGAAAAAGGGGCTTCCAAAGGTTTTGCCGGGTCGATTTCATTTAATTTTTTCTGAAAATTGTCGATAGGAGGAAGGCACCCTCTGATTTAGCAAATGAAAGGCAACCTTGAGAACATGAACCTGTTGATCAACTTCGGTCCCATTTTAAACAGCACCCTACAAAAATCTCAGATTGAGATGTCGACATGGGAGTTTTTTCCTGGAATTTTGCTGTTGCTTTTTTTGGGAGCTGGAGTTTCGCACCTATTCAATCAAAAGAAAAGAAAAAAGGCCTACGCCAATAAACAGCGTTCGAAGCGAGCGAAACTCTCCCTGCCCCTTGTCATTAACACTCCGGTGACTCAAGAGTTTTCAGTACGAACCTTTGACATCTCTTTGACTGGAGCTTTTCTGCCCTACGAAGATTTAAAAAACAGTATGGCCTTCACCAGTTTGATTGGAAAAAGATCTGGAATTAAAGTCGGAGACCTGGTTGACATTAAGGTCTACACCGGACGTTTTTCACAAATTTCTTGCCAGGCTCGGGTGGTTCGCTACAACTTTTCTGACAACCACTTGCCCCCGAAAGGAATTGGCATTGAATTTGTCAATTTAAGTAAAAGAAATCGTCGACAACTTCAGTCTTTAATTGAAAATCAAATTATGCAAAACGTCGCTTAAAATGAATTCCAAAGATCACTGAGACCCTGCTGAAGGTTCTCTATGGCCTGTCCACCTTTCTCAAGCAAAGTGGCGTCGTCCTCTTCTCCGGTCACGCAATCAGCGGCAACTTGGCTGACCGCTTCAAACCGTCTCGCCTCAAAAACAGGCGGGAAGGCACACAAAGTACTGCGCGGCCCATCGGTAAACTCTTCGAAAATCTCGATCATGGTTTGGTGGGCCGTGGCTTCTTCGTCCTCTTCAAATTCAGGGTTTCGAAGAAACCGATATTTATTGTTTCTGAAAAACTGATACACATTAGGAAAAATG
Source organism: uncultured Pseudobdellovibrionaceae bacterium (assembly GCA_964351315.1). Taxonomy (GTDB): domain Bacteria; phylum Bdellovibrionota; class Bdellovibrionia; order Bdellovibrionales; family JAGQZY01; genus JAGQZY01. Next base: position 312 of record CAYGNH010000017.1, on the reverse strand, counting down.
GTCTCATTACAATAGAGCTCACGCCCCCATCGGCAAAAGACCTGATTCGCATCTTCTCGGCAGTTAGGTGGATCTTCGGAGGATAGACTATCAAAAAGTTCTCCTCTTCTATTTAATATAAAGTTTTTCACTTGATTACGGTGAGACTCCAGGTTGATCTTCGCTAAAGCCGAAAAAACCTTCAAAACGTCTCCGGGAGAAGCTCTTGTATTCCTAAAGGCATTAATTTCATTGGACTCCGGAAGAATCCAAGCAAACTGCGTCGATCCACACACATCAGAGCTGTCTAAAGGTAGATTTCCTCTGCGTAAT
>CAYGNH010000016.1:0-56958 GCA_964351315.1 uncultured Pseudobdellovibrionaceae bacterium | reverse complement strand
CACTGTGTTCGTGTCTCTCAGTTGTGTCGGTTTCTAGCGGGCGCTGCCAATATGTCGGAAGAAGACAGACTAATGGCGCAGTTTTCGGGGCTCTTGCATGATGTAGGAAAAATGAAAATTCCTGTCGGTGTGCTTAACAAACCTGGGAAATTGAATGACGACGAGTATCAACTAATGAAGCGTCATGCGATTTTTAGTGCCGAATTACTCGAGCCCTTAGAAAGTTCACAATTTTTTCGAGAAGTCCGTCTGAATGTGTTACACCACCACGAGCGTGTTGATGGTCAAGGCTATCCCTTCGAATTAGATGGCGAGCAAGTGCCTTATCTTTCGCGTTTAATTCTGATTGTCGACACAGTAGACGCCATGACCCAAACCCGCGCCTATCGCAAAGGTTTGCCAATGAATGTCGTCTACAAAGAGTTGGATAAGTTTTCGGGATCTCAGTTTGATGGTGATTTAGTGGAAGTCTTTATCAAGTCCCACCAAAAGCTCCTTGAAAAACAACACCGCTCACCAATCATTAACCTTCCAAACCAAACCAAAAAAGCCGCCTAAGGTACGCCGTTCCCTTTTTTCGGTACGCCGTTCCTTATCCAGCAGCGTTATAGTCTTCGACGCTCTAACGGGTTTTCACCTCGGCTGTAGTTAATCTTGGCCAGTTTAAATTTACTCTTAGCAAGTGCGAGTTCGACCGAACTCCAAGCTTGATCATCCACCGGTCGGTTGAGCCACTCCAGGGTTTGTTTTAGACTTGCGAAAAGGGTGTCATCATAGGCTGTTGAAAAAGTCGCTTTCGATTGACCCAGCAGAAAATGCAGAGAACTGTAGGGGTAGGATTCACAACTTTCAGAAAGTCCGGCTTTGACGGGGTTGTAGTAGATGTACTTATAGCAATGAAGGTAATAGATAGGAGACTCAACAATGCACCTGAAATGAGGGCCACCGAAGGCTTGATTGATTCGACCGGTTTCTCTATTGAGTGAACGAGTGATCTCTCTCATAAAGAAACACATGGCTTCACTAAGATTTAATTTGGGAGTCGAAACCATCAGGTGAAAGTGATTGTTCATCAGAACAAAAGCGTGAATTTCAACTCCATAGGCCCAATTCATGAAGGTGAGTTGCTCGGAAAAAATATTCCAAACCAACGGCAATGGTAGTTTAAACCATTCTTTGTTTCGGCATCGACCAGTTACGTGGTAGGGATACTTGGACTGCAATATTGTTTTCGCTCGTGGCATAGGCACATGCTGTTTGCAAGAATAGAGGCCACTTGAAACACCTTTTTTTTGAATACAGATAGAAATTTTTTACGTATTTCGGAATTGGGCTGCGCATTAAGGAACGGCGTACCGAAAAAAGGGAACGGCGTACCTTTAGAAGTGCATTTTTACTTTGCTTAGGATGTCGCGGGTGGTTGCTTCGCTGGGGATGGGTCCCAGTTCTAGAAGGTCTCCCACGTGCTGGGGGTGTGAGAGGCCCATGACGATAGAGTGAATTTCCGGGAGCGATAGATAAAGTCGGGTGACTTTGTTGGACAGTTTGGTTTCGTCCTCTAAAACGGCGCACTCTTGGTTTAAATAATGACAAATTTGGTTGGTGCGAAGGTTGGCAATCCCTTGCAGGCTGTCAGTGACCAGTCCAAACAGTGTGTGCAAGCGATTGACGTAATTGACCTTCCAGTGGTTCCACTCGGGAGAGTGGGGAAGGCGTTCGATACTGGCTTGCATGCTGGGCATGATTTGTTTTTGTAAATAGACATTCCATTTCCACCAGTCACTGATCTTATTTAGGTTTGACCGTAAAAGATGACCCCACTTAAGCTCTTTGTGTTCTGGCAGTTTGTTGATCAGTTCTTTTTCAAGTTCAATGACTTCCATTAATGTCTTGTGCATCTTGCCTTTGACTGAAACTTCATCTTTTCCAGGAAAGGTGATGAAGTGGTGAACTTTGTCTCGATGGTGACTAGTTAGGGGTCGGCAAGTCAAAATTCCTAGATCATAAAGTTTGGCTGCATGAAAAAAAGTTTTCTTGTTTTGATTCTGTTGAAACAGAGGTGCAGTTTCAAAAAGATTAAATGGGACTTGGGCCACCGAGAAATGGTGTTTTGGTGAAATCGACTCGGCCAAATTCATGATTTCGTCCAGATCTAAGAACTCTGAAGAAATTTCTTTTCTTAAAAAGGCACTGGAGCTAATTCCGTAGTGATCGATCCGGCCCTTAGCAACTTCCACCTCTAAGTGTTCGAAGGCTCGTCGCAAATAGGACATAAAGTTGTCTTTGGATTTCAAAATCTTTAAAAGGTGTTCGGGATTTTGTACCAGGACCAAATTCACCTTATCGGACTGCAGGCGTCGTAGAGACAGTGTCAATTGCGATTCGATATACTCTGGAGTCAAACAGTAACTGAGGCGTTCGTTGACTTGATAAGAACCAGGGATTTTTACGCCTCTTTGGTTTTGCATCTGCAACTCTTGCAAAGTTGCACCCTGTACCAATCCCAGTTTCGTACAAAGGACGATGGAATTTTTCTGCTCGGGATACAAAGACAAGTATTCTTGCAGAGCCTCTCCAATAACGATTTCGGAAGCGCCGTTTCCGTAGGCGCCGCTGGTGTCGATAAAATGCACACCGCCACTCAATGCTTGGAAAAGAGTTTCTTTATAAATTCCATTTTCAGGTGTTAATCGCAGACTACCAAAACAAATGGGTGAAACCATAAGTTCAGAACGCCCCAAGCGTCGCTTCTCCAGATTGATCTGTTCGTTCAAAGGAGCAAGAATATCTTCTTTTTTTACAGCTAATCCCATACTCATTTATCGGCATTCCGAATAAAAGAATCACCCGACTAGAGTATGGAAATTTCCCATTCTCTTAGGATCGAGACTAAAGAAAGCAGGGGGAGGCCGACAATGGAGCTGTGATCGGGCGTGTCGACTTTTGAGAATAAAGCCAGGCCTCTTTGCTCTATTTTGTAGCCCCCCGCACAGCCCAATGGCTGGTCCAGGTCGACGTATTTTTCAATTTGCGCGTCGGTCAGGGGAATCATTTCGAGGCGGGCGATGGCTTTAGCTGTTTTGATTTCACCCCTGCGGATTACACACATCCCGGTGTGCAGCTCATGAGTCTGACCTTGCAATTGTTTAAGCCGCAATCGACAGTCGATGATAGTTTCGGGTTTGGCAAAACTTTGTCCGTTAAAAATAAGCATCTGATCTGAGCCAATCACCACTGCTTCGGGGGCACTTGCCGCGACCACCTCGGCTTTTTTTTGAGAAAGATAGACGGGAAGATCGAGAATATCGCCGGTCCACTTGTCTTCAAGGCCTCGTTCGTCGACTTGTGGATCTTGGCTTTGAAAAGGCAATCCTAAAGCTTCAAGCTGGGCTTTGCGAAAAGGCGACTGACTGGCAAGAATGATCTTAGCATTCATAAAACGACTTGAGTTGCTGGGTTAAAGTGGCTTCATCCATGGTGTCCTGGCTGCCATCGGTTAAGTTTTTTAATACAAGTTGCCCGGACTGCCATTCGTCACCCAAAATGACGGCATGACTGCAGCCTCTTTTATTGGCTTTTTTCATTTGCTTGGACATATTTCCCGAATAAATGGTTTGGGCCGGAATGCCTTGGGCTCGCAGTTTTTGCATCACCGGTAAAATCTGATTCTTCACTCCATCCGTCGCGGCCAAAACTGCCACGGTCTGATGTTTTTGATTGGGCTTTTCTAAAAGCAATGCCAAGCGGTCGGTGCCAGCGGCCCAGCCCACACCCGGCGTGTTTGGTCCCCCCATGGTTTCGATTAAATTGTCGTAGCGCCCACCAGAGAGAACGGCATTCTGGGAACCAAGGTGGGAGGTGACGAACTCAAAAACCGTATGGTTATAGTAATCCAATCCGCGGACCAATCGAGGGTTAATTTTAAAAGGAATATTCAAGGTCTTGAGACCTTGGGTGACCTCGTTAAAAAAACTTTGGGAGTCAGGGGTCAGAGAATCGGCAAAATCAGGTGCACCCTCTACGATTTTTTTGTCAGCATCGTCTTTGGAGTCAAGGATTCGAAGGGGGTTGGATTGAAGGCGAACTCGACTGTCTTCAGACAATTGGTCCTTAAATTTTTCAAAATACTGCACCAACTTGTCTCGGTATGCTTTTCGACTTTCATCATCGCCCAATGTGTTGATCTCTAGCTCGACTTTGTCAGTCAGTTCACATTTTTTTAGCAAATCCCAGGCACAAGCCAAGACTTCAAGGTCGGCCAAGGGGTCGGCGACCCCAATCAGTTCGAGGCCAAACTGGCGAAACTGACGGTATCGTCCTTTTTGCGGGCGTTCATGACGAAACATGGGGCCTGAATAAAAAAGTTTAAGGGGCAGGTCGCGCAGCATACTGTTTGAAATCACCGCTCGCGCCACCGAAGCCGTCCCTTCCGGGCGTAAAGTCAGTGAGTCGCCGCTTCGGTCTTCAAAGGTGTACATTTCTTTATTAACAATATCGGATTGGTCGCCCAAGGTGCGCTTAAAAACCTCGGTGAACTCGAAGATGGGAGTTTCCATTTCTTGGAAATCATAAAGACGAGCCGCTTTTCGAAACTGTTGATCAATTTCGCTAAAAAGTTGAGCTTCGTCGGCAAAAATATCCCGGGTTCCTCGCACGGTCTGCAGCTTCATAGACATCCTCAATTCCCTTGCATTTACAAGTTGTTATATCGTTTTATGGGGCTGGAGTCCACCAATTGAATGACAATTGAAACTGCCCTGGGTTCTAAGGCCCAATGAGGCCTTTCTTCTTGTTCTGGCTCTAACCCCTCGCTATATCTACCAAACCTACAAAGGAGTTATTCCATGTTAAAGCCACTTTTGATTCTGATTTTGGTTTTCCCTTTGGTCGCCGCAGCCAATGAAAAAGCGCCGCCGGAGCTGACGGTCTATACATCAAGGAAAACCCATTTGATCGAGCCCCTTTTTAAAGCCTATTTTAAAAAGACCGGTGTGGTGATCAACCACGTCAATGGCAAGGACGGGGTGCTGATTCAGAAGCTGCAACAAGAGGGGAGCAAGACAAAGGCTGACCTTTTAATCACTGTCGATGCCGGCAACTTGACCAACGCCGCCGAAAAAGGCGTGTTGGCGCCGATCGATTCGAAAACCCTTCTTTCTAAAGTCGGGCCAAAAAACCGCGGCAAAAACAATCAGTGGGTGGCCCTTTCCTTACGAGCTCGCACCATTTTTTACAACAAAGACCTGGTAAAGAAAGCCGACTTAAAAAGCTACGCCGATTTGGCCGATCCAAAATGGAAAGGCAAACTGTGTTTGCGAACGAGCCGAAAAGTTTACAACCAATCTCTTGTCGCCGCCATGATTCAAAAAGAAGGCGAAAAGCAAACCAAAGAAGTGGTCGAAGGCTGGGTGGCCAATTTAGCCAAACCCGTCTTCACCAACGACACCAAACTTCTAGAGGCGATTGACAAAGGCATTTGTCAGGTCGGTGTTGCCAACACCTATTACATGGCTCGTTTGGCTGAAAAAGGCGAAGCCAAAAAAGTTGAAGTCTTCTGGCCGGCTAAAGAAGATGGAGGCGTTCACGTCAACGTTTCGGGTGCGGGCGTGGTCAAAGCCAGTAGCAAGAAGAAACAAGCCACAGAATTTTTGGAGTGGTTGGTTACCGACGAAGCACAAAAGATTTTCGCTGGTCTGAACAATGAATACCCGGTGATCGACAATGTGAAGCTGACCGAGGTTTTACAAAAGTGGGGTCAGTTCGACCGAGAGATGGTGCCGCTTGACTCGATTGCACCCTTGCAAAAGAAAGCCGTCTTGCTAATGGATTCGGCGAAGTACAGGTAGTGCAAAAACAAACCAACAGCTCTTTTGTAAACGCTCTGTTAGGAGCCTTCTTGCTGGTGCTGTTGGCGCCCCTTTTGTTTCTGTTTTTTCAACAGGGCCCCTCTGAGGTCATCAGCCAAGATCTATTCGACTTAGCCCGCCTGAACACCCTGAAGCTAGCGGTGGGCGTGGTTTTTATCACCACCTTGCTCGGAGGTGGCTTCGCCTATCTCTACAGCTTCTATAGTTTTCCTTTGCGAAGGCTGTTGCACGCCTTGATGTTAATGCCTCTGGCTTTTCCGGCCTACGTTTTGGCCTTTATTTACTTGGGGGCCCTTGGCCCCAGCACCGATTGGTCAAAACATGTTGAGGTGCAAGGAGAGCTTTGGTTTTTGATTGGGGTGCTGGCCATGGCTCTCACGCCCTATGTGTACTATTTTTCTTGCCTAGGTTTCAAAACCATATCCCAAAGTGAAGTCGAGACCGAGACCTTGCTTCAAGGGGGAGCTTGGAGGTTTTTCACCTCGAATGTCGGGCCGAAGTGGTTTCCCTTTTTAATATCGGCGCAAATCTTGGTTCTGTTTGAAGCCCTTTCCGATTTTGGAGCGGCCAGTGTGATCAATGTGCCGGTGGTGACCACCATGATCTACAAATTGTGGTTCGATTTGTTTTCGTTTTCGGGCGCTGTGCATTTGTCTCTGAAGTATTCGCTCATCATCCTGCTATTCTTAGCAGCCGAGTTGATTTTTAAAAGTTACCAAGACCGCAACGTCAGCACCCAGCGCGATCCCATGCAAGGGAAAGTGCCAACAAAGTTCGGGCATTGGTTGATTGTGCTTCCAATGGTCATTTTTGTTTCTTTGGCCTTTTTATGGCCTTTGTTGCAGCTGGCCCTTTGGGCGATCGAGGGCAGCCAATGGACTTTATGGCAAGACACCTTCAGTGGGGCTTGGAAAACCGTGGGGTTGGGCTTGGTGGCCGGTGTGTTGGTGGTTGCTGTTGCCTGTGGAATCCACATTCCTCTGCGATTGCGGCAGCTCAATCCCAAACTGTGGACGGTGTTCTCTACCATTGGCTACAGCATCCCGGGCAGTATTCTGGCTGTGGCGATTTACGGTCTGCTTCTGAAAACCACCAGCGAGATCACTTCAGTTTTTTTAATCACAGGCCTGGTGGTCGGTTTGGTTTACAAGTTTTTGACAGTGGCGATGCGCCCCATCGCCGAGACCGTTTACTGTTTGTCTCAGGACCTAATCGACGCCTCCCGAGTCCTTAATGTTTCTTTTGCTAGAAAGTTCCGTGATTTCTTCTATCCGGCCTTGCGAGAGTCTTGCGTGATTGGACTTCTTTTAGTGGTGATCGAGGTCATGAAAGAAATGCCACTGACCTTGATGTTGGCACCTTCGGAATTTCAAACCTTGTCGATCAAGATTTTTAACTTCACCTCGGAAGGGGAGTGGGAAAAAGCGGCCTTGCCCAGCTTGATATTGATTGCCGTGGGTGTGATTTCTGTTAGTCTGATCAATCTGCGGAGGTCCCATTCATGACACCGGCGTTGCAAGCTCAGAAAGTCAGCTACTCGTATCCGGGTAAAAAAGTCCTGCAAGATTTTGATTGCGCAATCAATCCTTCAGAATCTGTGGCCCTGTTGGGCCGCAGTGGCTGCGGCAAAACCAGTCTGCTGCGCCTGTTCGCGGGTTTGGCTCGTCCTGAATCCGGCGAAGTTTTGTTGCGTGGGCAAGTGGTGGCCGATACAAAAACCTTTGTGCCTCCCGAAAAAAGAGGCCTGGGCTTTGTCTTTCAAAACTTTGCTCTTTTTGAAAAAGTCTCGGTGGAGCGCAATATCTTTTACGGTTGTAAAACCGAAGAGGATCGCAAAGAGGCTCAAAAAATGATTGATCTAATGAAGCTGGAAGATCATCTAAAAAAACTGCCCCATCAGCTCAGCGGTGGAGAAAAACAAAAAGTCGCCTTGGCCCGCACCCTGGCCCTGCGCCCCGACATTATTTTACTGGACGAACCGTTCTCAAACATCGACCCAGACCAAACCGAATTCTTGATCAAAGAAATAAAAATTTTGTTCGATAAATTAAAAGTGACGTCACTGATGGTGACCCACTCACCCCGGGATTCCGAGCTGTTTGCCGATAGAGTTATTGAAATGCCTTGTTAGGCGGCTTTTTTCTCACCAGTGATAATCAAGACATCATCGTCGTTGGCCTTGCGACTTTTTATCAAAGTTAGGTCGTAACCTTCTTTTTGTCCTTTAAACAGATGGTTGCCGATATCTCGAAGGTCTTGTTCTGGAAGGGGAGAATTAAGGTTGTCTTGGAAAGCTTTGGTAAAAACGATGTTGGAGCCAGGAAGTTGATGGGTCAGTTTTTCCATGCGGTGAACCAGATCAATCCCCGAAGATTCTGTCGAAAATCTTTTCTGCACAATAATTCCTTGGGCTCCAGTGACGGAATATTCATGGATCATGGCTTTAACATTTTCGGCGTAATGCATGCCGATGCCGCACTCGATTTCAGTGTTGTAGTGATTTTGCAAGCCAATCAAGGCGGCTCGAAACTCATTAGCCACGGCAAAAGCCGCATCACAAGGGTTGAGTCCATTATCCATCAGACCAAAGTTGGCGTAGGCAGCATCGCCCTCGAAGGCTTCAACGTATCCACCGTGTTTAACAACTAACATTGAAAATTCAAGAAGGATTTTCTGACGTGCCGTGTGCTCACCAATACTTTTATTATGAAGAGCTCCGGAGCCCACAATGTCGATAGCCATCAACGAAAGGTTTCGATGCATTGGAAACTCTTTTTTATTTTTAGTGGCCCAAGTGACAATGGGAGGGATCCAGCACTCCAGCTCTTTGCGCAGTGAATGTTCTTTTTCTCGTGCGGCTTTTGACTCTCGAACAGCTTTTTCTAACTCTCGGTTTTGCTCTTCAAGCAACCGGGCTTTGTTTTCGATTTGAATTGTCAGGTCTGCTCGTTCTCGAATCCCTAAAAAGTGCTGGTTGGCTTTTTCAAGGCGAATTTCAAGATCCTCTACATCCCAAGGTTTAACAATGTAGTCGAAAACCTGGGCCCTTCGAATGGAATCGATTACTAAGCTTTCATCTGAATATCCCGTTGTGATCATCTTAACCGACTGAGGATGAATTTTGTTGGCAAACTCAAGAAGTTTGACGCCATTCATGCCTGGCATTCTTTGATCAGAAACAATTACCCAGGGGTTAATTGACTCAATATGTTCGACGGCTTCAAGAGGATTGGTAAAAGTATGGATTTCCCATTCAGAAGGTAAAGAAGCTTCAAAAATCACAAGATTATTGGGTTCGTCATCGACATAAACGATTACTGGATTCATGCCGCCTCCTCAATTTCTTTATCTTGCAAACTGACCGGGAAATTAATTTGAAACATTGAACCCCAGTCGGCTCCACTTTCCAGAGAGATTGTTCCGTTGTGTTTATTCACTTCATTCTTGACGATATGTAGTCCTAGTCCTGTGCCGTTTCCCACATCTTTGGTGGTAAAAAATGGGTCAAAAAGGCGGTCTTGAATACTAGTTGGGATTCCAGGTCCGTTATCTTTTATAGTTAATGAAACTATTGCATCATCTGCTTTGGCGTCGACCACAATGATACCACTTCCATTCATAGCGTCGATTGCGTTGGAAACAATATTCATAATAATTTGATTGATGCCTACTTTGCTCCCAAAAACATGAATTTTGGGGTCTATATTATTCTGAAAGGTGATGTGATTGTTCATCTTGGATTTCAAGATAGTCGCTACACTATTTGTTGCTTCAAAAAGAGAGACGTTAGAATATTTGGCTTGATTTAGGCCAGTGTAATTGCGCAAAGATCGCACTATATCCACGGTCATGTTTGAGCCGTCTTTAATAGATTTTAGTAGCTTCATAATTTTAATTTTTTGACTTTCCTCCATAGATATACCTATGAGAATTTTCTCTAATGGTGTGACCGCGCCATTGACGTAATTTATTGAGTTGTTAATTTCATGGGCTATCCCTGCGCTTAGAGTTCCAAGGGAAGCCAGCTTAGCATTCTGAATAAGTTCAGCTTGAGCTTTTTCTTTTTCAGCAAGGGTTTCTCTAAGTACAGCCGTTTTTTCTTCGACTTCAGTTTGAAGGTTTGACTTTAAATGCTTCAACATTAGGTAGGTATTGCGAATATCCAGTTGTATTGCGGTAGTGAAAAACAAAATACAACCAAAAACACCATACCCTAGAGAAAAACCAAAATGATGAACGCCAAAGGTATAGAGGATGTCCGAGGTTGTGGCTGCTGCAAAGCAGGCGAGAGCAACATAAGAGAAGGTTTGGTTTTCAGAATGGTTGCCTTTAAAGAACTGTGAAATTTGAAGTAGTGGTATCCATACACCAAGAATCGCAGGAAGAAAAACTATGTTCAATAAATTTTGAATTGAGTCACCATTCGAAAGGAATGGAATCGGAATTGTACATATCAATGACGTCCCAGCAAGTAGGTAAGCTATCTTAGTGTTGACAAGTTTTCTCTTTTCTAAAAAGAGTAAGAAACAGATAACAGCACAACCCAAGAATACACAGGCGATCTTATCTACGAGAAGGTAGTCAATGTTAAAGCCAAAATGACCAAGGACACTGGATACAAAAAAGAGCCCCATAAAAGTTGAAAAACCGGCAAGACGAAAGCCTTCTGGCTGGAGAGGAGAGCTTAGTGAAAACGAGATAAGTAGAATGGCAAAAACAAACAGTCCGCCAATGATTGAAAGGTTTGAGGCATCAGAGAAGTGGATAGAGCTGTTGTTTGTCGAAATATAAGGGGGGATGTCGACTTTTGCAAAATAATCGATTGGGCTATAGACTTCCCACTTAATTGTTTTAACGTTTTTCAAAGACTCACATGGAACGCTTGGAGCACCGTAAATTGAGTGGGTCAACGCTGGGTAGTGATTACCGAATTTCCTAAATAAAATACTATCTAGGAAGATGTACTGCGAGCTATGCATAATATTAGGGAATCGAAGGGATGATCCCGAAGGGCAATTTAAACTTTTGGCTTCACTGGTTAAAACCATTAAATTGTTTTCGGTTGAAATAACCTGCCATGGCTCAATCCTTGATTCAGCAAATAGATTCAGTGAAATTAATACTCCTATAACGGAGATAAATAGTCTAAGCAGCATCGTTGGATTTGCTCTTTGGCCTATAGTTTAGCTCCTTCATTGACTTTTCTATAACGAGTAGAACGTAGTCTAAGTCGGCCCGAGTATGGATTGCTGAAACGGTAAAACGAAAACGAGAGGAATTTTTACTGACTGCTGGATAGACCACAGGTATCGTATAGACACCGGCATTGAAAAGATCTTTATACATTCTCCCTAAAATGTCCTCGTCACCGATAATGAGAGGTACAATGGCGGATTCATGATTTTCATTGATGTCGAAACCTAGATTTCTAACACCATTGACAAAGAATTGAATGTTTTCTTTCAAATTATCCCTTCGTTCGGGTTCGTTTTGAAAAATTTCGAGAGACTTTATTGTTGCATCAACTGTAGACGGGGGCAGGCCAACGCTGAAAAAAACTGATCGTGCCGAGACGTTGATCCAATCAATAACATCTTTGCTCCCACAGATATATCCGCCAATTGTCCCGCAAATTTTTGAGAATGTTCCCATAGTTAGATCGAGACTTCCCAAGAGTCCATATTTTTCAGCAGCACCTTTGCCTTGTGAGCCAAGTACGCCAAAAGAGTGGGCATCGTCCAACATGATTCTGCAGTTATATTTTTCAGCAAGTTTCTTTATTTCTGGAAGGTTCGCGCAGTCGCCATCCATTGAAAATACACCTTCAGCAATAATCATAGCACCGTCGGCTTTTTCGCGATATCTTTTCAGAATGATTTCAAGGTGTCTCATATCGTTGTGCTTGAACATTCTAGATGTCGCTTTTGACAACTGCATTCCATCTGCAATTGAAGCGTGCGAAAGAAAGTCAGCCAACAGTAAGTCATTGACCCCAGCCAAGCAGCTTATCGTGCCCAGGTTTGCAGAATATCCTGAGTTGAAAAGAGTTGCCGATTCGGTTTGATAGATGTTTGCCAACATGTTCTGAAGATTCTCGTGAGCCTCGGTCTGACCAGTCGTTACGGGCGAGCCTGTCGCTCCAAAACCATATCGACTTAAACTCTTTTGGGCAGCCTCAACAACTTCAGGGTGACTGGATAGTCCTAGGTAGTCATTTGATGCCATTATTATGAAGTCATCTCGTCCGTTACTTCTCTTTTTTGTTAGATTAATTCGCACTCCAGAGCTAGGCTTTCGGGCCAACCAGTAACCCCATCGATCGTTTTCTTGAAGTGACTCAAGGTAGTACCGGTAGTCATGGGCCTTTTTGAAGATGTCGGAAGATTCTCCATCGATGCCTAGAAAGTCAGCTAAAGATGATCCCTTAGAATCAATTTCAACTTCACTTCTTGAGTTGTTACTAGATAAATCTAATTCCAAAAATTTTGATAAAGTGGTATCAACGGGCGCCATAATGTCGACAAACATGATTCCAACCAGAATTGATTCGTTTTTGGTTTGCTTAAACTTAACAACACTTCGGCCAAAAGCCCACTCTCTTCCATCAAAGGTCATTTTGCCTACCGGCAAGAGGTCGCCGATCTGAAGCTCTTCAAGACCTTCTGTTTCCCTAATAAAAAACGAGCAGCCGGTTTTTGAGATATCATTGATCGATCCCTTAAAATCGGAACAGGTTGAAGACTGGAGATGAATCGAAATTTCTTTTCCTTCTTTTAAAAAAAAGCGTTTTCGTCTCGGTTTTGGTGTCATGATGAACCTTCCTTGATGTTTAGTTTTTATCGGAAAAACTTGTATGTTTCTAAATGCTTGAATCCCAATTTATGCTTGTAAAATCTTGATCTTACGGACCTTAGGAGAGCTGATCTTCATGATTTTAACTCTTATTTAAAAAACTTTCCTTATTTTCGATAGTTAGGTATATACCCGAGGATGGCGAATTTAAGTGTGAATGTGAACAAAGTGGCGACTCTGCGGAATGCGCGGGGGCGGGACTTGCCGAACGTCTTGCAAGAATCATTAAAAATTATTCAGTTTGGGGGGCAGGGAATCACGGTGCATCCGCGTCCGGATGGTCGGCATATTCGGTGGCCCGATGTGGTCGAGCTTAAAAGCGAGATCAAGGTCGAGCTAAATATCGAGGGTTACCCTAGCACCCACTTTTTAGAGAAAGTAGGGCAGGTGGTTCCGGCTCAATGCACCTTGGTTCCTGATCCGCCCGAGGTCCTCACCTCTAACGCTGGCTGGCGGCTTGAGGGTAATGAAGAAATTTTAAAAGGATCGATCTCTCGCCTTAAAGAAAAAGGGGTGCGGGTGTCTCTGTTTGTTGATCCGAATGCCATTAAATTAAAAGAGCTGATTGCGATCCGGGACATGGGGGCGGATCGTATCGAAATGTACACCGAGTCCTACGCTGATGCCTTTAAGGCTGGCACCCATGAGGAAGAAATCAAAGCCTACCAAAACTGCGCCCAAGTCTGTGCTTCCATGGGGCTCAAGATCAACGCCGGTCACGATTTGAACTTGGACAACCTGGGGTACTTTGCCGAGCACATTCCAGAGCTTGCCGAAGTTTCTATTGGCCACGCCTTGGTTTGTGATGCTCTCAATTACGGGTGGCAAGACACCATTCGTCGCTATTTGGATTGCTTAAAATAAATCCAGCTGACCGCGGGATTTCTTACGGCTTTTCACATCCAGTTTGCAGCCAATGCCGATCAGTCGAATGGCTTCACCTGTTTCCCTAAAATGGTCTTCGGCTAATTGCAGAAAGTTCTCTCGGGTAAAAGGCAGGGCCTTTTCTTTGCTGGTGATCAAAAAGGCATGGGTTTTGAGTTTCACCTGCAAACTTTTAAATTGCTCTTTCGAAATCTCAGCTTTGCGCATACGCAGCTCCAGCTCGTCAAAAAGACTTTCCACCTGCCGTTGCACTTCTGTCCAATCGGCAATGTCTTTTGAGAAAGTCGTTTCGACTGAAATCGACTTGCGCTGGCGGCTGGATTTCACCAGTGAGTGATCGACACCTCGGCTCAGATCATACAGGCGAAGCCCAAATTGCCCAAAGTGGTGGCGCATTTCGTCCAGTGAAAACTTCTGTAGGTCTTTGCAGGTCTCCACCTTAAGTTTTTGCATGTGGGCATAGGTGGCTTTGCCAACACCCGGTATCTTTTTGACCGGTAGGTCGCAGACAAATTTTTCGATATCCTGGGGTGGGATGGTCAATTGCCCGTTAGGTTTGTTCCAGTCACTGGCAATTTTTGCCAAGAACTTGCTGTTGGCGATGCCGGCACTGGCGGTCAGGTTTAGCTCTTCAAAAATTTGTTGGCGAATGGCCTGGGCGATCCGAGTCGCACTGCCGTCAAATTGTTGGTTGTCCGAGACATCCAAATAAGCTTCGTCTAACGAGAGAGGTTCGATGTTTTCCGAGTACAAGTTGAAAATCTTTCGCACTTGGGCGCTGACTTCACGGTACTTTTGAAAACGGTTGGGGAGAATCACCAAATTGGGGCAGCGGCGGACGGCTTCACGGCTGGATAGGGCCGAATGCACCCCAAACTCGCGGGCCTTGTAATTACAGGTGGTGATGACGCCGCGACCTTCGGGGCGACCGCCGACCGCCATTGGACGTTCGCGCAGATCGGGGCGGTCTCGCATTTCAACGGCCGCATAAAAACAATCCATATCAATGTGAATAATCTTGCGAGGAACGTCCGACATGGGTTGAAGCTACCGTTCCCCTCTTAAGATAGCAAGAATTGAAAAAAACACTTATTTTAGTGACTTACAAATTGGAAACTCCATTTTCTTGACCAAATCTTGACATAGGACGCTAGACATCGACCCGGGGAGTCGATACAAACGGGTAAGCAATTCTGCAAAAGAGGTCGGGCGGAATGAAATCCCCTTGGAATCTAAAAATTTTAGGACTTCTTGTTTTTCTTCTGGTTACAATCTACCTCACTTTTTTTGTTGGAACCTCAGCTCTTTACATTTTTGTATTCGTGCGAGACCAGCTCGGGCAACCTTTGCTCCCATGGCGAAATCTTTTTGGCTGGTTCACGGTGGGCATCAGTTTAGCCCTATTATCAAGTCTGGCGGCCTGGCCTTTTGCTCTCTCTTTGTCGACGTTACTTGAACACAACAAATCCCGACCCCTTGCCAATATTTTTTTGCGCATTCTCAGTTATTTAGCCAGTCTGCCATTGGTGTTGTTTGTCTTCGCTTATTTAGCGATTATTGGTCATCGGGGGTTCTACACCATTAAATCCGTTTGGGTTTTTTTGTTTGCCACCGAAAACTTTTTTACCGAAGCCATTGCCTTTGCCCTGACCCTTTTACTGTATCCATTGACCGGGTTGCCTGGTGCTGGAGAACAACCGACCATTGATTTATTTTTCCGTCGAATGTTGGATGGGGTGGTGGAGTTTGCTGAGGTGGGCCTGGTGGCCACCGTGGTGGCTGCGGGATTGTTTCTTTTTGTTCTTCCAAAAATGGTTTTGTGCATTCGGAAACTTTTACTGGAAGATCACAACTTGCGGAGTACCGAAATCATAAAATCATTGGGGGGCACCCCCTGGGAGAGTATTCATCTGACAGTCATGCAGTCTATGAAAACACGATTCAATGAAATCATTTTGTATTTCACTAAATTGTGTTTTTTTGAGGGACTGGTAACCTTTGCTTTGCTCAATGCTTTCTTCTTTGCTGGTGACAGCGATCAGTATCATTGGAGCTCTAGCCTCAGTTCCGTGTTTGTTCGCCAATCTTTACTGCCGACTAAAAATCTAGATCAATTGCTTTCAATTTCAGGTTTTCTGTTGCTGACATATTTCCTGTTTTTTTGGTTGAGGAGCAAACAAGGTTCCCGATTCGAGAGAGACTATGTCTAAAACCGGTATTCGAACCAAGAAAAGTCGATCGATGATGTTTAGCCTGTACTCGCTGTCGAGTGTGGCCGTTTTGCTAATCATGTCCTTTGTTGGCACCCTCTGGTTTCAAACCTTGGCTTTGCTGAAGACCTTCGATTGGGTTTTGCTAGGGAGTGTGCTCAAGTCAACTTTATGGGTGCACAGTTTGGCCATGTTGATTGCTTTGACCATGGCGTCCAGTTTGACCTATCTGGCTGCAATTTGGAGCAATACTCGTTGGTATCCCTATTTCAGTAGCTGTATTGCTATGATTGAAGGAGCTCCCCTTTTGATTTTTGGGCTGGCCCTGTTTTGCTTATTGGGTAAAACCACAACGGCTCTTGCCTTAACATTTGCAATGATTGGTAGCACTCAACTCACACGCCGGTGGGTTGGTGTCGTCAAAAAAGTAAAAAGAATTGAAATCGAAAGTATGCAGTCTGTTGGTATGGGGCTTTTAAATATTGTTTACAGTCTCTATGTTCGAAGATTTTTTCCAGTTTTTTTAAGTCATTTGATTTCAGTTTTTTGCAATCTATTCGTGTTAGTGACCCCGGTTCTTTGCTTTGTAGAAGTTCAGCCGGATCGGCAAAGTCTTTTGGCCCTGCAACTCCTGGTCTCGGTAATGGACAGTTCCTCATTGGCAGCCAGTCTGGCAATGGTTTTGCTTTTGATTCATGGTCTTCGAGTCTACTTGGATCAAAAGACGGCTTATTGGGAGGTGGAGTATGGCTAAAGTCATTCTGCAGGTGCAGAATCTCGAAGCTTGGTCCGATCAACGCCAGATTTTAGACCGCATCAATTTGAATGTGGAAAATAAAAAGGTGCTTAGTATCATTGGGCCACGGGGGAGTGGTAAATCGACCTTGCTGCGTTGTATGAACCGCCTCTTTGAAGAGAGATTAGGTAACCGGGTTGCTGGAGATATTCTTTACAACGATAAAAGTATTTATCGAGAGCACATCAATATTCTCAAGTTGCGTCGACAGTTCTCTATGATTTTTGATAAACCCACCACGTTTTCACATATGACAATTTTTGAAAACATTGCCTTGGGATTACGTTTGGATCGCGTCGAATCCGGTGCCTATATCGGCGAAGCGGTGGAAGAGGCGCTGGTAAAAGTCGGACTTTGGAGTGACCTAAAAGACCGCTTACATATCTCGCCGCAAGGCTTGAGTTTTGGCGACAAGCAGTTGATCTGCTTGGCTCGAACTTTGGTTTTGAAACCTAAAATTATTTTAATGGATGAAGCAACCTCCACGGTCGGTCTGCAAAAGACTATGGCCTTTGAGCAACTGATCAGAGAGATTTCGGCAAAAACGCCGGTGATTTTCACCACCAGCAGTCGTAAGCAGGCGGCGCGAATTTCTGATCGAACGGCTTTTATATTAAACGGAGAACTGATCGAAGTGGGGAAAACATCAGAACTCTTTATGAATCCTAAAGATACAAGAACAGAAGATTATATTACCGGAAGGTTTGGTTAAAAGAATGGATACTCTATTACAGCAATACTTGAATGACTTAAAATCATCGGTCAATGAAATGGCCGGACTGGTTGAAGAAACTATTGTGATTTCAACGAAAGCTTTGGCCCGTAAAGAAGCGGGCAGCCTTAAGCGGGTTTTTGAGTTAGAAGAGCAAATCAATGGCTTTCACAAAAAAATTGATCGGGACTGCTTTAAACTTTTAGCCAGGCAGTCGCCCGTGGCTTCCGATTTACGCCTACTGATTGTTAGCACAAAGATGAGCGTGGACCTCGAGCGCATGGGAGACTTGGCTTGTTCAATTTCTCATTGCATCGCTGATTATTTGAAAGATCAGCCGGTCCCTTTGGCCAATGAAATTCCTAAAATGGCGGATTTGGTTCGGCTTATGGTGCGGAAAGGCTTGGATTCATTTTTACAGAACGACGAAGCCGGAGCCTACGAGGTTTTAAAAATGGACGATAGGGTGGATGACTATCGAGATGAGCTATCAGGAAAGATCCGAGAAAGTCTCAGACAAAGCAATCACAACCTGGATGCTCAGCTTGAACTCTACACCATTGTTCGCAATCTCGAGAGAATTGGCGATCATGCCACAAATATTGCTGAAGAAGCGATATTTTTAATTTCTGGCGAAGACGTCAGACATCAAAAGTTTGAAATTAAAGAATCAATTTTGGGGAGGTCCTAATGAGTTCTAAAGTTTTAATCGTCGAAGACGAACTGGATATTGGTCGTTTGCTCTACATGCAAGTAGAGAATATGGGTTATCAAGCCGAGCATGTGTCATCGGGAGAGGAAGCCTTAGCGTTGCTCAACCGCAATCACTACGATTTGATGCTTCTCGACTGGATGTTGCCGGGGCTAAGTGGGATCGAGATTGCTCAATTGGTGCGAAAAATGGATTCGATGAAAGACCTGGCTATCCTGATGCTGACGGCCAAGTCGGACCCTGAAAACATTGTCGAGGGATTAGAGGCCGGTGCGGATGATTATATTGCCAAACCCTTTAGCACAGACATTTTAAAGGCTCGAATGGGTTCGCTATTACGGCGTGTGCAACGTGGTGAAATCTCTAGCGCTCACACACCTGCCACGGCTGATAGCGAAGAAATTGAGATTGGGCCACTGAAGGTTTCGTTAAAAACCTACAAGGCCACTCTGGATGGTGAAGTGATGAACTTAACACCCTCCGAATTTAAATTGCTTTCGACTATGTTACAGTTTCGCGGGCGAGTTTTAACACGGCAAAAACTGATCGAAGAAGTGCAAGGTGAAGGGATTTCTGTTATTGGACGAACCATCGATACACATGTTTTTGGGTTAAGAAAAAAATTAGGCGACCACGCCGAATTGATAGAAACAGTGCGTGGCATTGGATATCGAGTGCGGGATGATCTTTTTCAATAAAACAGAGCAAGTCAGTCGAGGTGCCATCAAATGGCTACTCGGTTATTTTATTGCCAACCTTTTGTTGATTGGAACACTTTTTCGAATTTTTATTAATAAAAATCTGAATGACAAAGGGGATTGGACCGTCGAGTTCTTAAGCCGACTGGATCTTGTTCTTATCTATGCCTTTTGGGCTTTGGCTTTGGCCGCCTTTTTAGCGGCAGTTGTTTTTAGTCGTCTCTATTTTGGACCTCTCGGCTCTTTGATTGTAAAAGCGAAAGCTATTGTCAAAGGCGAGTTAAGTATCAAAAAAAGTGATCTTATCAAAGAGAGTCGGGGCGAATGGTACCAATTGGATCTATCGCTAAATAAAATTTGGCGAGAACTTAAAACTCGAAAAGCTGATGTGGCGCGAGAGCGGGGAGAACTCGAGGCCGTTATCACTGCTGCCAGCGATGCGATTTTGGCGGTTGATAGTGATATGAATATCCGCTACTACAATGCTCCGATGGCTCTTCTTTTTGATCAAAAAGAAGAAGGCAATTGGGGAAAGAAATTGACGGAAGTTATCCGCAACCAAAAAATTATTGAGGGATTTCAACAAGCCATCCGGTCTGAAAAGTCACAGTGGGTTGAAGCTCAGCAAGAGATGTCTCTGGATTCCGCCATTCACTATTTTAAAGTTTCCATATCGCCTTTTTTAGATGATAAAAAATCGAAACCCCGTGGTGCGGTGGCCATCTTCCACGATATCACCGACCACAAAAGAGTCGAAAAAGTTCGAATGGACTTTGTCGCCAATGCTTCTCACGAGCTGAAGACACCACTGACTTCTATTCAGGGCTATTTGGGACATATCAAGTCTCAGGTTGGTAACCAAAAAAATGTAGAAGAGTCTTTTCGAGTAGTGGAGAACAATATGGAACGCTTGAACTCCATAATCCAAGATTTACTACAGCTTTCTAAAATTGAGTCAGCCGAAGCCTTGACCTTTGAAACAATAGAAACCATAGAAGTCACCGAATCAGTGGTTCACGACTTACTTGGTCAGATTAAAGAAAAACAACAAGAGCTGATTTTTACCTATGATGTGCGAGAGATTTTTGCCAATCGCGACCTTCTAGAGCATGTTCTATTAAACCTTATAGAAAACGCGATCAAGTATTCCCCAAATCATTCAATGGTGAAAGTTACTTGGGGTCAGAGAGAGAGAGTTCCTTTTTTAAGTGTTAAGGACAACGGACCTGGTATTGAAAGCTATCATCAAGGACGTTTGTTTGAACGCTTTTACCGAGTGCGAGACGACGCCAATAAAAACAAGAAAGGCACTGGCCTTGGCCTATCCATCGTCAGAAACTGTATGCAAAAATTGGGAGGCTCAGTGGATCTTAAGAGTGCGCCTGGGCTCGGCAGTGAATTTATTTGCTACTTCCCCAAAAAATAAAATTAAGAGGCTTCGCTAAGATCCAACTGTGGGTTGATATACCTTAGGTCTATCTTTTTTTCTTCGTCCAAAAAGCGCACTGTTTCTAAAAGATTGTTGTGGGCGGCAACAAGTTCGCCATCACTTGGATAGCTAGAGTCATCAACGATATTTTTTAGGTCACGATACTTATCCTCTTTAAGAAGAGTCGAATACTCAGAAAATTTATCATTACCAAGTTTCTTAAAGATAGCAGCGCAGTGGCGTGGCATCATATGCTCAAAAATAGTCGCCAAATGATCGGCATTCCATGACAAAACCATATCCGGGGTGATCTTTTTCTCTCTTAGCAGTCGCGCCCAACGTGGGTCCTCTTTTTCAACCACTTCCAAAAGCTTTTCCTGTTTGACAGGCTGACTGGTTTCAATCAACTGAAGCAGTTGCTTGAATCCCCCTGGCTTTCGGTATCTTGCTAAGACTGACATTTCGAGCCCCTCCTTTTATCCTTACTGGTAATATCGGACAATTGTATTAAGGGGTTAAGGATTTTCTCAAATCGATACGGGTTTTTTAGTGTTTTTTTTCCAATTCGAACGCGGCTGGGCGAGAGTCGAGCGGCCTGTGCTCTATTGCCCTAAGAATTTGAAGTATTTTTGCTCGACCACGTCAGGTTCCATCTCGCAATCGCCACGGTCACAGGTGTTGTCTGGGATATTCAGGACCAATTTGCCAGCCTCGTAGTTGTATTCTCGGCCGAGGACAAAAGTGTTCGTCACGTCTTTATCGCAAACTTCACAAAAATAGGGGACTTTGAAGGACTTTACAACCGATCCTTCGGGGAGAAAGCCGTCGACCATATTGATTTGATCTACGATCGGTTTAGGGCAGTTTACAAAAAAGAATTTTAGATTGGGATTGGTTTCTCGAACCGAGGCGACCCATTGCACCCAATGTTTGATGCCGGTCGAGTTGATGTGCTCGACATTGTTAAAGTCAAAAACAACTTCGTCAGTGAACTTCGCTTCAATTGACGAGTAATCTGAGTGTTCATCCATGGCCCCATCAATTTGTAGGCGGGTTTTCATGTTTTCATCAATTTTGCTCGTGACTTTAAATCCACTCATTTTGCACCTTAGAATACGTTGATATGAAATTGTTTCGGAACATTTTCTACTTTCTTTAAGCTTATATTAAGTCGCATATGGCAGCAAATTAAGCTTCTTTTTCCCTTTTCCGACAAAAAATAGAGAGAGCGAGAACGATCAAGCATCATTCGCAGTCCCAAGCCGGCACCCTTGGAGTCTTCCGAGACCTTTCGCTCACTGTAAGCGTTAAAGAGAGATTGACAGATCTTGTCACGATCCACCGAACCCCATGGGTCCACGGCTCCGATAAAAAGATCATTGGAGGTGTGAACGGCAAAGATTTTTGCATTTTTGTTTCCAGGGTATCTTACTTTTTCATTGCGATTCATGTTGCGAAATATCCGGTACCCATCTTCATCGACTGGGGCGTTGAAAAGTGCATTAGAAAACAATTCATCGATAACGATTAGAATATTGTCGGCCAATCGATTCATGGATTTGTTGCGGCCGATAAACTTGTGAATGCTTTCTAAAATTCTTTCTTTGTGTTCCGTTGCATTGAAGTTCTCTTGCCAAACCCGCATAGCCGTTGCCGAACTGTCCTGGGAGTTTAAGATGGACAGTGGATTGTTCAAAAACAGTCGCGGTTTTTTAAGGATAATCGAGGCGATGAAGAGCTCATAGGGAAGGTCATCGTTCGATGTTTGCACCACATTGGACAGTTTGTTTTCTACAAAGGCCTGCAGAAAAGTCGCTGTTTGAATATGGTCGCCGACCGCCACTTTCCCTTTCAAGTTGGTGTCTTGCTGCAGGTCCTCTTTATCAAAGGAGAACGCTTCAACATGGCCCATCAGGTCTTTGAGCGCGCTTTCATCCAGCTGCTCAAAAGTTTCAGGAAAGTAGTCTAAGAGTGTCATGAGTGGTATTTTAATTGTCTTTTGCCTTTTTGAGTATGAAATGTATGATTTGACTGACGAAAGGACAGGGTGTTGCCATGACCGCTGGAAAGGCCAACAAAGACTTGCGTAGAATCAGCTTGATGGTGCGAGAGGACCAACACCAGATGCTTTTGGATTCCGGTCTCAATGTCAGTGGACTCATTCGAGACCTTATTGATGATTATTTAAGCGATTTTAAAATCACCCTTTCGGTGACTGAAGAAACTCGCAAGATTTACGATCGCGTCGTCTCAAACACCGGTGCCACCGATGGAGACCTAGAGAAGTACATCGTTAAAGGTCTGAAAGAATTACTAAAAGTTAGAATCCGCGAAATGCAGGATCTGGAAAAAAACCTCAAGTAAAGCTTGAGGTGTCTCGATCTGACACGCCCAATCAAAAAACAAAGGTCCTGACTTTTCTGTGACAAATCTCATTTGGTTTTCAGCTATATTGAGGAAAGCAATGGCTGATCTCTTAAAAGTTTATCATTTGAAACAGGCGGGCAACCCGGACCTACCTTTGCCAAAAGGTTATTGGCATTTGGCCACCTGTTTGCGCTCTATCGTGATTTCCGATCAGGCGAGTGCTCCGGACTCCCTACAGGAGCACCAGCAAATGCAGGGTCATGAAGCCTACTCTTTTTTGCTGAAGATTATCTGCGGTCTGGATTCCCCCTTGTTGGGAGAAACCGAAGTGTTGGGTCAATTTAAAACTTTTTATAAAGAAAACGAAAAGAACTTCTCCGGACCTTTGCGCGACATCTTAAAGAACCTCAACCGCGATGCTAAAAAGGTGCGTTCAGAATTTTTACAAAATCTGGGTTGCACCTCTTATGGAAGCCTTTTGCGCAAGCAGTTGAAAGACAAATCAGTGCCCTTAACTTTAATTGGGGCCGGATCTTTGGCTCAAGATATTTTGCCTTGGTTTGCCAAATCCGAGAGTCCTGTGCGGTTGTACACGCGCAACCCTCAAAAATACCAAGACCTTTCTCAGCAGAAAAATTTGCAGCTTATGGGTTTCCAGGACATGGCGGGAAGTTCAGACGGGGGAATCCTCGTGGTAGCGGCGCCAGTGACAGCGATTTGGGTCAGTGAAAATTTTGATTTGTCTTCGTTTGACCGAATTTATGATCTACGGGGAGAGTCGCAAACCGACCCCATCAATGAAGGCGAGGTTGTACCTTTGCATTCGTTGTTTGCGAGTATAGAAAAAAACAAACGCCAAGCCGAACGTATCAAAGAGCAAGCCATTTCGGCGATCCACAAGCATGCCGACCACCTGAAATTGATTGAAAGACCCAGACCTTTTGGCTGGGAAGATTTATGGACCTACTCGTAGCCTCAAGGCAAAGCGACCTAGCTCGCTTGCAGGCCTACCAAGTGGGAGAAGCGCTAATTCAACAAGGTCACCAAGTTCGGTACCACTTTCGTGAATCCCTGGGTGATATCAATCAAAATGATCCTCTTTGGGAAATGCCCGAAAAGGGAGTCTTCACTGAAGATTTTCGTGAAGGCTTGGTCCAAGGAGACTGGGATCTGGTCGTGCACTCATGGAAAGACCTCCCCATTGATCCCTTGCCGAAAACCGAAATTGTGGCCACCTTGCCTCGTGCCGATGCGCGCGACGTGTTTCTCTGCAAGCGATCGAGCCTTCACAAACAAAGTGAAACTCTGACCGTTTTGTCTTCGAGTCCTCGCCGAATTTATAATTTAAATGCGGTTTTGAAAAAGTTTTTCCCACGTTCTCTCAAAAACATAGTGTTTAAAAATGTGCGCGGCAATATTCTAACCCGGGTCCGAAAATTGATTGAGGATGACGAGGTGGATGGCCTAGTGGTGGCAAAAGCGGCTTTGGACCGTTTGCTTCTAGTCAATGGCGAAGAATTTTTAAAGGGCCAGCAGGAACTGGTGGGCTATCTGCACCATTGCCGGTTTCAAGTGTTACCCCTTTCCTTAAACCCAACGGCTGCGGCACAAGGGGCTCTGGCCATAGAGATTCGCAAAGACAATATCGGATTGCGAGAGGCCCTTGCAAAGATTCACTGTTCCAGGACTTGGGACGAAGCTCACCGCGAGCGTTTGGTGTTGAAAAGCCACGGTGGCGGTTGTCACCAAAAAATTGGTGTGTCGGTGAGTAAAAAAGACTATGGCACGATGGAAATACTGAGGGGAGAAACCGAGCAGGGTGAATCTTTGCAAGAACTTGTGTTTTCCAAATCCCTGACTTTAGAAAATCCTTGTCTTGAGAGTTTGAAATTGTTCGATCGCAGGCCTCTTGCCTTTCATCGAGACCCTAAAATCCAAGGTCACTTTGTTTCTCGCGACACCGCAATCCCTGATGGGACGGTTTTTTCAGAAAATGAGGTGCTCTGGGGCAGTGGGGTCACTACCTGGGAAAAACTGGCGCAGCGGGGTTACTGGGTATCAGGTTGTAGCGATGGACTAGGAGAAGAATCTGCCGAACAAATAGGCCCCCTTTTCAAAGATTTATCTTGGTCCCGCTGGACCCATCGTTCTGCACCGGCATCCGATGAAAAAAAAGTCATAGCCACCTACGAATTGATTCCGAGGGATCAAAAGCTGAATTTAAGCTCTTATCGTGAGTTCTATTGGATGAGTGGCACCCAATTTGAGAGAGCCATTCAATTGCAGCCAGAAATAATGCAGGCCCGTCATTTTTGCGGGCCCGGTCATACCTACAATAAAATTTTAGAAGTGTTAAAAGCCAATAACATAAACAACCCGCCCCAAGCTCTTCCCAGTCGCGGGGTTTGGTTGCAAGCTGTCGAGGAATGGAAAAAATGAATTCAAAATCAGAAAGTCTTTTTGAGCGGGCCAAAAAAGTGTCTCCCGGTGGTGTGCAGTCACCGGTGCGCGCGTTCAAAGGTTTAGGGCAAGCGCCCCTTTTTTTTAAAGAAGCCAAAGGCGCTAAGCTTTATTCGGTGGATGGTGACGAATACATCGATTTTTGCCAAAGCTTTGGCCCATTGATTTTAGGGCATCGTGATCCCGATGTGTCAGCACGGGTCGAAGAAATGATTGGTAAAGCCTGGACCTTCGGCGCCTGCGAACCCTATAGCTTAGAGTTGGCAGAGTGGATCGTCGAAAACGTTCCCCATGTTGAAAGTTGTCGTTTTGTAAGCTCGGGGACCGAAGCCGTGATGAGTGCTTGCCGAGTCGCTCGCGGAGTCACCGGTCGTAATAAAATCATTAAATTTGAGGGTTGCTACCATGGGCACGTCGACTCGCTGTTAGTGAAGTCGGGAAGCGGACTCGCCGGAGTGGCGGCCAGTGACAGTGCCGGCGTCTCAGAAAACGTAGCCTCTGAAACCATTGTTTTGCCACTGGCGGATCGTCAAGCTGTGGAGGCTGCTTTCGAAAAGCACAAAGGCGAAATAGCCGCAGTGATTATTGAGCCTTTGCCGGCCAATTTTGGTTTGTTGAAGCCGAATTGTGATGACCTTCGACATCTTCAGGAGGTGTGCCATGCACATGGCTCGCTGCTGATATTTGATGAAGTGATTTCAGGCTTTCGAGTCGCAATGGGGGGAATGGCTGAAATTTCAGGAGTTGTTCCCGACTTAGTCACCTATGGCAAAGTCATCGGTGGAGGATTCCCCGTTGGCTGCTACGGTGGGAAAAAAGAGTATATGAATTTTGTAGCCCCCGCAGGTCCGGTCTATCAAGCGGGGACTCTGAGTGGAAATCCAGTGGGTATGGTAGCCGGCTTAGCCACCTTGACCAAAATGCAAAAGGAAGGGGTGATTGCAAAGATGGACGAACGCGCTGCCAATTTTGCTGAAGCTCTCGAGAGTCATATGCAGGAGCTGGATTTACCTTTGAAGATTGTTCAGTTTGGCTCTTTGATGTGGATCCATGGTTCTGAAAAAAAGGAACCTCGCACCTTGCAGGACATTTCGCCCAACCAAGCCGATATTTTCAAAAAACTCTTTTTCCATTGTTTGGATGAAGGACTTTACCTGGCTCCCAATGGATACGAGGTTTCTTTTTTATCTTGGGCCCACGATGAAAAAATAATGGTGGAATGCAGCCATCGTTTTAAAAGAGCCTTTACAAAATTAAAGGAGAATTGGTCGTCGTGAGATGGGTTTTCGGTACCATTCTGGTTTGGCTGGTGTTCGTTATGTCTCTGGCCGGATGGTGGCTTTATTTTGGAGTCACCACTTTGTCGTCGGCCGCCAGTTATGGAATACCCTCAGAATTGGCGCGCCACCAACGGATGTTATTCACCGAAGGCACCGTCCTTCTATTTAGTCTTTTGGTGGGAGGTATTGCTCTGTTTTATTTTACCTACTCCACTTATCGCGAGAAGTCCGCCAAAGAGATGTTTTTTGCGAGCTTTACCCATGATTTGAAAACGGCGCTCTTTCGTATGCAGCTTGAAGTCGAAAAAATGGGAGACCGCCCGGGGGTGCAAAGCATTTTGAATCAAACAAGAAAGATGCAGATAAATTTAGAAAACAGTTTGGATTCAACTGTGGGGCAGGACAAAAAGCTTTATTTTGAAAAAGTGCAATTGAAAAACTTTTTGCTCGACCTGCATGCTCAATGGCCCGAGTTTCACATCAAGGTCACCGGCGACGATGAACTTTTGGTGGATAAAAAGGCCCTGCATAGTATTTTTAAAAATCTTTTACACAACTCCATGGTTCACGGGGCGGCTGATGAAGTCACGGTGTCTTTAACAAAACAAGGCCATCGTTTCCACATTCTATACAAAGACAACGGCAAAGAATTTTCGGGAGACCCCAGTCAGTGGGGGCAGCGCCCCACCTATTCGAACATCGGTTCGGGGTTTGGTCTTTATATCGTTAGAGAGTGGGTGAAGCGCATGGGTGGTAAGATTCAACTGACCGCATCCGAAACCCAATCGCTGCAGGTGAGTATCGATTTACCTGGAGCCCCCTCATGAAGATCTTGTTGGTTGAAGACGACCGCGACCTTGGGCGCCTAATCACATCCGAGCTTGAGACTCGCCAGTACAAAGTGGAGTGGTCACAGGATTTAGCCCAGACCAATACCCTTTTAAAGAAAACCGAGTTTGATTTAGCCATCATTGATCTCAATCTGCCCGACGGTAAAGGTTTTGAGCTGGTTCGTCCTGTGCAATGCCCTGTGATTATTATGAGTGCTCTCAGTGACCCCGAGAACCGCCTGAAGGGGGCTGAATTGGGAGCCATTGATTTTATTCCCAAACCTTTTTTGCTTCAGGAGTTGTTTCTAAAAATTGATCGCGCCTTGGGCGAGAAGCTGGGGCAATCCCGAGTGTGGTCGTCAAACGCCGTGACTTTGGATCTAAACAAAAGACAAATTAAGAACGGTGAAGAGATTCATTTGTTAAATAAAAGAGATTTTCGCTTGTTGGATATACTCACCAATCGAGCTCCTGAAGTCGTCAGTCGAGACGAAATCATGGATTATGTGTACGGTAAAGAACAAACGCCTTCGCAAAGAACAGTGGACAATGCGGTTGTTGGGATTCGGCAGATGCTGAGCGACAACGATCACAGTTGGATTCGATCGGTTCGGGGCGAGGGATATCAGTGGGTTTACAAAGGATAAAAAATGGCCAATAAAAAATTTACTCTTGCTTGTCAGGGCGAACCTCAACCCGTACCACCTGTGTGGATGATGCGACAAGCGGGTCGCTACCATCAGCACTATCAAGCTCTTCGAAAAAAACATAGCTTCATTGAACTGTGCAAAAACGCGAATTTGGCCGCCGAAGTGGCGATGGGGCCAATTGAAGAGTTCGATTTTGACGTGGCTATTTTGTTTAGCGATCTTTTGTTCCCACTTGAAGCCTTGGGGATGGGGTTGGATTACGATCCTGCGCCCAGTTTGGGGTGGCACTTGCAAGAAGTCAGTGACTTCAAAAAAATGCAAGGGCTAGAGAAAGCCATTGCTCATATGCAGTTTCAAGGTGAAGCCGTCACCCGAACCCGGGGGCGACTGCCAGATGAAAAAAGTTTGATTGGCTTTGTCGGTAGTCCGTGGACTCTTTTTGTTTATGCTGTGGCCGGTTCTCACAAGGGGACTATGGTGCCGGTGAAAAAACGTATGACTTTGTTTCCCGCTTTTTGCGAAATGATCACCCCTCTAATGAAGGCGAATATCGAAATCCAATTGCAGGCGGGAGCTGAGAAAGTCATGATCTTTGACACCGCCGCTGGTGAGCTGTCTGCCACTGATTTTAAAACTCACTTGCACCCTTATTTAATAAATCTTTCGAAGCAGTTTCCCAATCAGCTGGGGTATTATTCAAAAAACACGGTGAGTGAGCACCTTCGAGATCTGTGGAGCCAAGCTGAATTTGGTGGTTTCGGCTACGATCATCGCTGGAATTTGCACGAAATTTTTGGTTCGAACAAGGGGTTTGTGCAGGGGAATTTTGATCAATCCATGCTGTTTTTGCCGGAAGTTGAATTCAAAACCTATCTTGATCAGTACCTGCAGCCTTTTCTCCAATTGGCACCCGAACAACGCAAGGGTTGGGTTTGTGGACTGGGCCATGGTGTCCTTCCAGAAACTCCTGAGTCCCATGTTAAATATTTTGTCCAACGTGTGCGCGAGGTATTTTCTTCATGAGCGATGAACTTTTTTATAAATATGATGTCCCCGTGCCACGTTACACCAGCTATCCGACGGTGCCTTATTGGTCAGACAGTCCTAGCACAGAGGATTGGGTGGCTTCACTGAACAGGGCTTTTACAAAGCGCCCGCCGTGGTCCCTTTACGTGCACATTCCCTATTGCGAGACCCTGTGCACCTTTTGCGGCTGCAATACTTCGATCACAAAGAATCACAAACGTGAAGAGCCATACATTGAAATGGTTCTCAATGAGTACAAAACCTATTTGCAGCAAGTTCCCGAACTGGCGCAGTCGCCCATGCAGCAGTTTCACTTTGGTGGCGGCACCCCCACATTCTTAAGCCCCAAGAATTTGCAGCACTTGGCGTTTGAACTGATGAAAGGCATGAATGTTCCCAAGTCTTTCCACGGTTCCATTGAAGTTGATCCTCGTCGAACCACGAGAGAGCATTTGCAGCGCTTGCGCGACATAGGCTTTTCTCGGGTCAGTTTGGGGGTGCAGGATTTCGACCCAGAAGTGCAGCGACTGGTGCATCGGGTCCAACCTTTCGAGATGACTCAAAAGATCACTGAAGAGTCTCGTGAGTTGGGTTACAGCTCGGTGAACTTCGACCTCATTTATGGTTTGCCAACTCAGGATGAAGAAAAAGTGATGAGCATGATGGAGAAAACATGGTTGTTAAAGCCGGACCGGATCGCGCTCTACAGTTTGGCCATCGTGCCTTGGATCAAGCCGGCGCAAAAATTATTTAAAGATGAAGATCTGCCTCATGGCCGAGAAAAACGCAGACTTTACGAAATTTCTCGAAAGTTTTTGCTTGAAAAAGGTTATATCGAAATTGGTATGGATCACTTTGCTTTGCCAAATGATCCCTTGTCGGTCAGTGATACCGCCGGTAAGCTGCATCGCAATTTTATGGGCTACGTCGAAGACAGAACTCAGGTTCTCTTAGGCCTGGGTGTGTCGGCGATTTCTGAAACGCCCGACTGCTTTCATCAAAACGAAAAAGCACTGCCAGTTTATGAACGACGGGTGGGGAATCACGAGATTCCCACGTTGCGCGGGCACAAACTGACCGAAGAAGATCAGGTTCGCCGTGAGCAGATTTTGAACTTTATGACCCGAGGACGGGTTGAGTTTACGAGTGATCAGCAGAAGCAGCAAGTCCGTCAAATTTTAGACGAAATGTTGAAAGATGAACTTGTTAAGATAGAAGGCAACGAATTGTTTCTGACCAAAAAAGGTAAACCTTTTTTAAGAAACGCCTGTGTCGCCTTAGACGAACGCTTGTTAAGTAACAAGCCCAACTCTGAAATCTTTTCGAAATCAATGTAGGAATCTTTTGAAGCAAACGAAGCGCGTAACAGTTATTGGTGGTGGGTTCTCGGGTTTAGTGCAAGCGTTTTACTTGTCTGAAGCTGGCATCCCAGTGCGCTTGCTGGAAAAGTCGCCTCGTTTGGGTGGCCTTTTAGGCTCAAGCCGACACCAGGGAAACTTAGTCGAACAGGCGGCCAATGCCTTCTTAGCCAATCAAGAATTAGAGAGAGTCGGAGCTGTCATCGGTGTCAAATGGGTGAGTAAAACTCCAGCGGCCCGGCGTCGTTTTATTTACCGAAATGGGCAAATGGCCCGTTGGCCACTGAGCCTTAGTGAATCTCTGCCCCTTTTACCTTTTCTAATTGGGAAAAAATGGAAAAATCGGAATACTGCTGCGACTGATACCGAAACCTTGCGAGATTGGGGGCTGCGCCATTTGGGGGAAGTCGTAACGGACAATCTTCTTGAGCCCGCGATGCAAGGCGTTTATGCCACCGACCTAAAAAATTTAGATGCTCAGCTCATTCTACAAAGTTTGAACAACAAATTGCCAAAAGGGAGATTGCGAGGGTCGATTGCTCCGAGCGGGGGTATGCAAGAATGGGTCGATAAAATGGTGCTCTACTTGTTGGCTCGTGGGGTCGATATCTCTCTTTCTCATCCGGTACAAAACTTTGCCGCCACCGAGCCCACCATTTTTGCCCTGGGTCTCAGTGCTTTGAAAAAGCTGGCGAATCAACAACAGATACCGATCCACAAATCTATTTTAGAAACCGAGTGTGCTTCACTAACTTCAGTCACATTGGCTTTCGATGACATTCACCAGCGGTTGCAAGAAGGCTTTGGTTGTTTGTTTCCTAAAGCTGAGGGCTTTCATTCTTTGGGCGTTCTGTTTAATCATAGTATTTTTCCGGGAAGAACCACCACAGGAGCCAGTGAAACCTGGATTTTGAATGATCAAAAATCCGAGTTTTCAAGCATGAGTGGATCGGCCCTGTTGCGGTATGTGATGTCCGACCGCAGTCTTCTAAGTCGTGACGTGGCAGAACCCGATGTTTGCAAGGTCAGTCAGTGGCCACAGCGGATTCCCGTTTACAATCGAGCTCTTAAAAACTTTTTACAAGAACATAAAATGGAGAAACCACCCTTTCTTTTGGTTGGAAACTTCCTGGGCGATTTAGGTCTCAGTAAAATTTTATCCCATGCAAAACAAAACCGAGAATTGATCCAAGGGGGCTACTTTGGCTAAAGTGGGCGTAGTATTTTCTAACCTAGGGACTCCAAGCGGGCCCGATCCTGATTCCGTAGGACGGTATTTAGCCGAGTTTTTGATGGACCCTTACGTCATTCAAATTCCTTACCCGGTTCGACTGATGTTGGTTCGAGGGATTATTG
Source organism: uncultured Pseudobdellovibrionaceae bacterium (assembly GCA_964351315.1). Lineage (GTDB taxonomy): Bacteria > Bdellovibrionota > Bdellovibrionia > Bdellovibrionales > JAGQZY01 > JAGQZY01. The sequence goes on along the minus strand of CAYGNH010000016.1, from coordinate 25,470 downwards.
TTCCCTTTCGAAAATCCAAATCTGCGAAAAACTACCAAGAGGTTTGGACCAAAGGGGGGTCGCCCTTATTGGTAGAAACTGAGAAAGCCGCGAAAGCTTTACAAAAAAGTTTGGGGAAGGACTATCAAGTGGTTGTCGGGATGCGCTATGGGCAACCAAATTTTAAAGACTGCCAGCAGCAACTGAGCGACTGTGAGGAAATTGTTTTCTTTCCCCAGTATCCCCAGTACGCCGCCTCGACAGTGCAAACCGGTTTGGATCATTTTTATAAATATTTTGATAAAGATAAAGTTCGAGTGGTTCCACCTTATTTCGAGCATCCAGCCTTTTTAAAGGCCTATGGACAGTTTTTGCGAAAAAAAATAGCAGATGCCGATTTTGATCATCTTTTAATGAGTTTTCACGGGCTGCCAGAAAGCCATTTAAAGAAGGCCGATCCGACAGGGGCTCACTGTTTAGGGTCCTCTGACTGCTGCCAGCGAGCGGAGGGACAGGTTTTGAACAAATGCTACCGGGCTCAGTGTTACCGGAGCGCTCAAGGAATTGCCAAGGCCGCGGGTTTAGCTGAGGGGCAGTATTCAGTGAGCTTTCAGTCCCGACTGGGGCGTCAAAAGTGGATCGAACCCTACACCGAGGATCGTTATGGGACCTTGGTGGAGGAGGGGCACAAGAAATTGCTGGTGATCTGCCCGGGCTTTCCCGTGGACGGACTTGAAACTCTCGAGGAAATTGCTATGACAGGTAAAGAAACCTTTCTAACCAAGGGTGGAGAATCGTTTTCTTACCTCCCTTGTTTGAATGATGATCCCGACTGGATCCAGGCTTGCGCCGAACTGGTCAAAAAAGGATAATAAGATGTTTTGTGAATTTGGAGGAATGGAATGAAAGATTTCTGGAGAAGCCTAATAGCCTCGTTGATTGGGACCTTTATGGCCCTTTTCTTTATGTTTTTTGTGATGATTGCCTTTTTTGCCGGACTGTCGGCGATGAGCCAGTCCAGTTGGGACTCCGAGATGGCATCGATTGAAGACAGCTCGGTTCTACGCATCGACTTCAATGGTCCTCTGAAGGATCACATTAAAAAAAGAGACCTAATCACCTCGATCCTCAAGTATGATGAACCGCCGGTCATCGGTTTGTTCGAATTGTCTGGGGTTTTGAAAAAAGCCGCCAATGACAAACGAATCAAGGGTGTTCTTTTGAATTTTCAAAATTTTCAAAGTGGAATGGCCAACGCCGAGGCTCTTCGTCGAGAGCTCAGTGAATTTAAAAAATCCGGTAAGTTTATGATTGCTTATGGTGAAACTTATTCTGAGCTTGATTATATGGTGGCTTCAGTGGTGGACGAGGTGATTCTGTACCCGAAAGGTTTTTTTGAGTGGGATGGCCTTTATTCAAAAATGGGTTACTTCAAAAACACTTTGGAAAAAGTGGATGTGGTTCCGCAGATTTTTCGAGTCGGTAAGTACAAATCGGCGATCGAGCCTTTGATTAATGATAAAATGAGTGAATCCAGTCGAGAACAAGTGACCGCCCTTTTGGATGGCGCTTGGGCGCAGCTGCTTAAGTATGCCAATGAAAAAACGAAACTGTCAACAGAAGACCTGAACGCCTTAGCCGACCAGGCCTCTGTGATGTTTGCCAAAGATGCTTTAGAAAAAGGATTTGTAAACCTTCTAGCCTCTTTTGAAGAGGTCGAAGAGAAATTAAAAGAGTTAACCGAGCAAGAAGAAGAGCCCAAATACGTGGGATGGCGAACCTATTATAAAGAAGTCGAAAAAGAAATTGATGGAAATGCGGACAACGTGATTGCAGTGGTGTTTGCCGAAGGTGGCATCCGTACCGAGAATGGCGATGACGACGGGATCTCTTCTCGGGCTTTGACCAAAATTCTCCATAAGATTCGCAAAGACGAAAAAGTGAAGGCCGTAGTGCTGCGAATCAACAGCCCGGGCGGTTCGGCTTTGGCTTCGGATGTGATTTGGACAGCGACCCAGTGGTTGAAGGACTCTAAACCCTTCGTGACGTCTTTTGGAAATGTGGCCGCCAGTGGAGGCTATTATATGGCCGCCGGCAGCCAATACATTTTTGCCGAGCCGACAACGATCACCGGCTCTATTGGTGTGTTTGGTTACGTCTTTGCCACCCAAAAGTTTTGGAATAAAAACATAGGGATGACATTTGACACGGCTAAATCCCATCGGTTTTCTGATATGGAAAGCCTAGTGCGTTTGCTTGATCCTGAAGAGAGTCAAAAAATTCAAACCATGGTGGAAAACATCTACGAAGATTTTTTGAATGTGGTCACCAATGGCCGTACGGCTTTAGAGACTCGTGACAAAACTCACGAATTGGCCCAGGGCCGCGTTTGGATCGGCAGCACCGCTAAAGAAATTGGCCTGGTCGATGAGTTAGGCGGGTTGGATGCTGCGATTGCCAAAGCCGCCGAGTTCGCTGAACTTTCGGAATACGAAGTGCACGCTTACCCGCGTGACCTTTCCCCCGTGCAAGAGTTCTTAAAACAAATGGGACAAGCCTCGGTGTTGGCCTTTGAAAGCATCATTCCTGAGCGCTTGAAGTTTTTGATGGAAGAGAGCAAACCCCAAAGTCTGCACGAAAAGATTTTAATGCGTTTGCCTTACGATCTAGAAATTCACTAAGGGTTAATTACGACGACGCCGAAGTTTACTATCGGTGAATGGCGAGGACGCTGCACCTCTTTGCTGATTGATAAACTTGCGTAGGCTTTTGACAATCCTGTTTTTTTTACAAATAAATTCTTTTTTTGCCTCTAAGTAAAACTATGGGGGTAAAATCACTCTTAACGAACCCAAGTAAGGAGTGTCCATGAAAACTTTTTTTATTATTCTAACGTTCGCTTTTTCGATCCAAGCTCAATCTCAGCACGTGTTTCCGACCCAAGATCAACCTCAGGATGTGGCTGGCATCGACGCATCTTTAACTAACTTTATGTATGATGTTCGCGAAGTTTTAAGTGCCGAATCTGTACAAGAAAAATTAAATTTTGATGGCGATCAGGAATTGGAAATCACTGGAATTCGTAAGGTCACTGGAAATTCAGAAAGCCTGATTCTTGAATATAACAGGTTCCGCTACAGTCGGGTCGAAGCGGCCCAAGCAAATTCAGAAGAAATAACCAAAGTTAGCCATTGCAGTATGGAAATTGAGACCCTCTTTAGCTCTGCCGAACCTGGTCCCTCGGGTGATGTTATTGCGATACTTTACCTAAACTATGTTGCCAAGGATCCTGTTTGTTCAAAAGAAAGTAGAATCCAATAACAGCGTGAAAGAATACCATTCAAATTCTGGGGCTTCCAGCAGCCTAAATACTTAATATCAACCCATCTCGGGGAATTCAGGGAGCCTCCTGTTCCCCATGCTGGAATGATTTTGATTGAAAAAAGTCTCCTCGGTTTTCGATTAATTGACCTAGGTCCAGTACCCTGATTCCATCCTGATTAATACAATTAAGGCATGAGAAGAACACTGTTCCTGTCTTGCCTTTTCCTTTTTGCTCAAAATAGTTTGGCTTTAGATTGCAGCGAGGGGATTGCTGCCAACTCCATCCATTTGGTGCAATGCTATTTTCAGTGCAAAGACAAGGTGGAGTGCAACCGCTTGAAAAAATCCATTCAACGCGACAGTCACCGCAACTGTTTGCCCCATCCCAGAGATGTGGATCATATGAGCTCAGAGCTTAAAAGCTTAGAACAAAACATTAAACAGGTGCGAGGTCAGGTTTTTTACGCCGATATTCTGGGGGGTCCTTATGGGTACTGGATGTATTCGCGAAAAGGTCATTTGATCATTCAGACGACGGTTCATTTTAGCAACTTCGACGAAATTTCAGAGTTCCACCAGAACCGGCTTCGACGAAATTTGGCCGAGGCCGCTAAAATTTGGGATCGCAACAATCCTTTTGATTTCCCAGTGAAGTTCGCTTTTCAAATCGTCGACGATCCGACGCGCGCCCATGTCCGCAACATTCGTTTGGTTCCCAAAACTCGAGGTCCCTACTTTAAAAAATGGAATATCAATTGGAGCGTGGCCACCATCGCCCACGAGTTCGGTCATATTTTGGGTCTAGATGACGAGTGCTCCTATGTGGGCGGCAGCAAAGAAAGCATTTGCGAGTCCACATCCTTCATGTGCAATAGCAATAGCAGCGAAGCCGAGATCAAGCCTTATCACTTTTATCTGGTGTTCAGGCGGCTGTACTGCGCTTGATCACATCAGGTTTCGTAGCAGGCTGCCGATTTCGCTGGAATAAAAAATAGCCCAATAATATAGGACAAAGCGGGGCACTCTCACCAGGGCGGCGAGAACAAAGGTTTGTAATGGAAGTTTAAAAATTCCGGCTAACCAGCAAGTCAATGAAAAGGGGAGGGGAGTTAAGGCCCCAATCACCACCATCCAAAAGCCAAAGCGTTTGATTTGTCCTTTGTGCTCACGACGGTAAGTCACGGTGATCCTTCTGAAAAATCGAACGTGCTGTAAACGCTTGCCGATCATCCAACCGCACAATCCAGCGCCGGCTGAGACCAAGCCCAACAAAGGTACCCATAGCACCCATTGCTCGTGCATGGTGCTTTGGCCAATCAGATAAAGAGCGGCATCGGGAGGGATGGGTGAAATAATGAGATCGGCGATAAAAACGGAAGCACTAAGCCCCATAAAACCAAAATGATCGATCATCCAATTGGCCAGTTGATCGATCTGTGGTTTGAAAATGAGTGCGACGATGAAGATCAGGCCGACAAGTAGAAGTAAGAAAAGAAGACCGCGAAGAAGTTGTTTCTGGAAGATTTTTTTTAACTCTGGATTGTCCAGGTGTTTCAACTCGTTCACAGGTCTCGGGCTCCACAAATTGCAAAAACTTTCTTAACGTTGTCTGTCTGAAAAATCTATCACCTTTGTGACAATTTTTGCAGTCGGTAACACTTACAAAGCGCAAATTCGGCACTAAGTGGAGTCGAGGCTAGTGAATTTTAAGTAATTACAGTCACTTACAGCTTCTGTTTGTCTGGGACGCTTTTTGCACATAAGTGGGCTGTATGAAATGGAGGAAAATCATGTCATCCAAATCTTTAAGCTTCAGGGTTTTAATTCTGTTCACCGCCTTGTTGGTTTTCAACCAGATTGCGTGTAGCAATGCCAGCTTTGATGCAGACCAAGGGAATAAGGCTCAAACCACGCCCAGTCCCGATAGTGTCGATAGTGACTTTGATGCCTTTGAGCCCAATGATACAGGCGACAATGGTTTTACAGATCCTAGCTATGATCCGCCGGTTTACGATCCACCCACATCTTATGAGGATCCAACCCCGAATGATCCGAACTACCCACGTTGTGACATTCTTAGTAACACCGGCAACTGTTATCGTAACGTTTACCGCGGTGATGCTGGCTCTTCAAGATTCCCGGTTTATGGACCTTCAGGTCAAAGGGTGAGCTTCAATCAACTGGAAATTATTAACGGATATATGAACTTGCAGGTTTTTGTTAATGGATCTCGTGTTTCGTATTCGGCAGACAACAATCTGGTTCAGCCTAGTCGATCTGGAAATGAAGTGATCATTGAATTCTGTACTTATTAGGACTGAGAAGAGGAGAAACTCTATGCTATCCAAATCTTTGATTTACAAGGTTTTGGTTTTATTTTCCGCAGCTCTGATTTTTAATCAGGTAGCTTGTAGTCAAGCCTTTGAGCCCAATGATACAGGCGACAATGGTTTTACAGATCCTAGCTATGATCCGCCGGTTTACGATCCACCCACATCTTATGAGGATCCAACCCCGAATGATCCGAACTACCCACGTTGTGACATTCTTAGTAACACCGGCAACTGTTATCGTAACGTTTACCGCGGTGATGCTGGCTCTTCAAGATTCCCGGTTTATGGACCTTCAGGTCAAAGGGTGAGCTTCAATCAACTGGAAATTATTAACGGATATATGAACTTGCAGGTTTTTGTTAATGGATCTCGTGTTTCGTATTCGGCAGACAACAATCTGGTTCAGCCTAGTCGATCTGGAAATGAAGTGATCATTGAATTCTGTACTTATTAGGACTGAGAAGAGGAGAAACTCTATGCTATCCAAATCTTTGATTTACAAGGTTTTGGTTTTATTTTCCGCAGCTCTGATTTTTAATCAGGTAGCTTGTAGTCAAGCCAGTTTTGAAGCTGACGATTCAACCAGAGCCCAGCGCTCACCAGAGCCAGACAATGTAGAAGATCCCTTTACCTCGTTCGATGATTCTGATGCGGTTCGATGCGACAACACTGATGCAGTCTTTTGCGATCGTGGTGATGATGGATTAACCGACAATGTTCCCGACCTGAATTACGACCCACCTCGCTGCGATATCACCAGCGAAAGCGGCAACTGTTTTAAAAATGTTTACCGTGATACCCGGCGAACACCCATCAATGGAGTTGATGTTTGGTTGGTGGTCGATTCTTCCGGATCTTTCGATGCCGCTCGCGTGGCGGTAGGGCAAGCTCTGGCGGATCATTTTATAGCCGATATGGTTCGTGACGGTGTGGAAGTTCGAGTGTCAGTGATTGCTGGCCACGCGCCAAGTGGATCTTACTCAGGAGTCCGTTCGTCGGCTCCTTCTGTGAATTCAGAGGTCTTTTATCGGCATACAACAGAACCATTAACAATTACAATTCGAAACATCTCTGAAATTTCGAGCAAGAGAAGCCAGCTTTTAAGCAAGTTGAACGAGTACATGCGAGAGAGCCCCATTTCTATCGCTAAACGCAACGGGGGTTCTATTGAAGTATTAACCGACTATTTTAAAAATTGGCCTTTGGGTGGACCCCACTCTGGGTCGGACGAGTTAGGATTACGCAACTTTTACGATGCCATGAGACGCACAAGTATCCCGTCCGACAATGGTTGGGTGGTGATGTTCCTGTCCGACGAGAATGACGCCTGTGCCCCCTTTACCAGTTACTCTTCAAGAAGCTCTTTCGAGGTCAACGGACACTACTACTCTCACCGCAGCGATGAAGCCGAAATGAAAGAATGGTACTGCGGCGGTATCTCGGCCAGTCAGGTTTATGCCGAAGCGGTAAGGTTTGCTGGCAGTCGTCCTTACGCCATTGGTGCCATGGTCTATCGGGATCGTCGAACCATCCCTTCCAGCGCTCACCCCCAAGCCGACATTGGTAGGGGTTACCTAGAGGTTGTAGCGAAAGCCGGGCGCCAAGGAGCCACAGTTGATTTGGCAACGGCCTCAACATCAGGTTTGACTTCGATCGCGACTCGAATGGTGAATGAGCTCGCAAGTATTACAGAAGAGTCTGTTGGAACCCATACACAGTATCCTATTTATGATTCGGCTCGAAATCGATTGAGTCTGAATCGTGTCGAAACACTAAACGGAACTTTCAACATGCAAGTCTTCGTCGATGGTCGACGTAGCAATTACACCATTGATGCGAGCAACAGTTTGATTCGTCCATCCACTTTAGGGCGAGAAGTTGAAATCCGTTTCTGTATTGATTAAGAGCCACGAACGACGTTGAACTCAACTCTTCGGTTGAGGGCCCGTCCCTGATAGTTGCCATTGTCGGCAATGGGCTCGCGCTCGCCACGACCGATCCCGCGCACCTTGTCGTGTTCCGATGGTGGTAAAAAGCTTTGCAATTCTCTTTTAACCGACCGAGCACGGCGACCACTGAGAGTGTCGTTGTATTCGGCGTTACCAATAGAATCCGTGTGGCCGGTGATCACCAAAGTTTGAAAGCCATTGCCTCTCATCAGATATTGCGCCAGTTTTTGCAAGGTTGCTCGGAAGTCGGGAGTGACTTGGTCGCTATCAAATTCAAACAAAACATCTTTGGCGATAAAGGTTTCGCTGCCATCAGGGTTGGCATTGAAGTCCATATCTTCGATAAAAGCGACCTGGGGTTCGGCTTCGTACTGTTTGCCAAAAAGAGGTCCAATTGCCCAATTGATCCCGGTGTAGACACGCCAGTCGGGAGAAGCCGCGCCTTGGTAAAGTTCGGTACCACCCCCAAGATGCAGGGCTATTGAGTTCGAAAGGTTCCACTTGGCTCCCATCAAGAATTCGGCAGAAGACAGCTCGCGGTCACTGGTGAACTGTACAGTCTCGGTGGGAATAGCACTGAAGACTTCAGCGATAATTTTAGTATTGATACTGTCTAACAAATAACTTCCGGCAAAAGAGAAAATAAATTCGTCGGGGTAGGGTTGCACAGGGATATTGGGGATAGGCTCTCCGGGGTTGCGAAAGCGATAACCCACGTTCACGCCCAAATTGAAATCGCCAACTGTGAAGTCGTAGGCCAGTTCGGCATTGATGGTTGGGCCAGGGTCAGTTCCGGTGAAAGGGTAGTTTTCAATCGCAAACCAGTTCACAGAAAGGATGGTGGCTAAGCCACCTTTTGAGTCTCCGAAAAAACGATACTTGGTATTAACTCTGTACTCTGTGACTCCAGTATTGCCAAAACGACCGCGAAAAACCGAGCTGTTGTCGTCCACGGTTTGTGCCAACACTTGCGGAATGGTAAAGCCCACGTCCCAATTTTTGGTTAAACCCAAACCAATGCTTATATCCATAGAGATCAGTTCGTCTGTGGGTTCGGTTCGTGTTTGAGTGGTGGTGTTCTCGTAATTCGGTAAGGTGTTGATCGCGTAGTTAAAAAATAGCCCTAGATTAATAATTCCGGGTTCTAAGGTTTCAGAGGACTGAACGGTGACAAAATCAAGACCGTTACTCGTGGGATTAAAGTTTTGCGCGTCGATCCCGACCACGTTGGCTTTGGCCTTTGGCGAAAGGAGCAGACCAGTGATGACGAGGATTGCAAATGACTTTTTCATATTGTTGACCCTTTGTTAAAAACGATAAACCCCAGCCAGAGAAACCAACAACTGGCGCCCCGGACTGAATCCCATGCGAAAATCTGTTCTAAAAAAAATATCACCATAAACAAGAGTTTCGGTTCCAAAACCCAGGTGCCATCCAGTGCTAAATTGATGAGAGTACTCGGTGAGACGCCCGGTTATTTCTCCGTAGGTGTCTTTTCTTTTGTAATAGTGGGCATCGACTCCAAGTGTGAAAAACAGCGGGAGAACATCGCCAACAACAAAATCATGGCGTAGGCTGAAGTAAGCCAAAAAGTACTGCACACCTTTGGCATTGGCGATATCTAGATCATATTCCAAAGCCAGAGTGCGACTGACATCATGACCCATTTTGATTCCCCAGACGGGCAAGAGTTCACGAACCCCTTCAATGTCGTAAGGAAGAAAGGATCCTGTTTTCACTCCTAAATCAAAATAGCCTTGGCCACTGGCTTGCGGGGCGGGTCCCTGGGTTTGACCCCAACTGATGGGAGTCACAAAAAACAGGAACATAAAAAGTACGATACAAGCTCTGTTGTGGATATTCATAAGAGCTTAAGTATATCAAAGGCTTGGGGGAAGAGGACCTTAAACCCTGGGGACTAGACCATAGTTTTGAATCTGTCAGGGGGTCCTAATATAGGATGTCGATTTTTTTTTCTTTTGCTTGGAACTCATCGCCATAGGCATACTGGTTAAGCCAACTCAATAACGATGGTCTTTGTTGCTAGTTTTAAAGGAAGTGTGAAAGCACTTCCTTTTTTTTTGTTGCAATTACAGGATCTTGACGCGTAATATAAAGAAATGATCAAGAAATCTTGAACAAACTGAGTCATCCATTGTTTTTAACTCGGGATCTGCTAAAAGGATAATTATGTTAAAAGACCCTAGCCAGAAAAAACAAATGCCCGATGTGGCCACCAGCGAGGCCCCCGAGCTTATGAGCACTCTACAGTGGGTTGGGATGGAGAATGTGGCCCTGCCCATCGTTCTGTCCCACGGAGCCCAAGTTCTGTGTGAGGCCGATATTTTTGTAAACCTGAATAAAGAAGATGCCAAAGGCATTCATATGTCTCGTCTTTATATGACCTTGCAAAAGGGGTTAGAGCATCAACGTCTCAACATTTCGGGTTTCAAAAGATTGCTCAATGATTTCGTAGAATCCCAACAAGGGTTAGCAGACGGAGCAAAAGTGGTCTTGCGTTGGCAAGAGCTTCACAAAAGAAAAGCTTTGTTAAGCGACAACAAAGGCTGGAAAGAGTATCCAGTTTTTATCGATGCAGAAATGCACAAGGGCCAAATGACTCTGACTTTGGGATTTTCGGTTTTTTACTCAAGCACTTGCCCCTGTTCAGCGGCTTTATCTCGGCAACTTTATCAGCAAGCCTTTGCCAAAGAATTCTGCGATGACAATATCAGCTTTGATAAAGTCCATCAGTGGTTGGGTGAAAGTAAAATTGCCTCACCTCATTCGCAACGCAGCCGTGCCGATGTTCAGTTGGTGATGAAGGATTCCGAGGCCGAAATCGAAGTGATTTCATTTATCGACAAAATTGAAGAACAGCTAGCCACACCTGTGCAAAGTGCCGTGAAGCGAGAAGACGAACAAGAGTTTGCCCGCTTAAACGGTGAAAACACCATGTTTGTCGAAGACGCTTTACGGATTATGAAACACGCTTTGGAGTCTTGTAGTTCTGTGGAAAGTTTCAAAGTTAAAACTCACCATTACGAAAGCCTGCACGCTCACGATGCCGTTGGCAGTATTGTTTCAGACTCAAAAAAGTCCTAACCAATCAAAAAACTTGGTTTTCTCTTCGTGGAAGTAATAACCCACGGAGAGACCCGATTGTACGATGGCCAATCCGCCCAAAAAATTACTACCGGTATCGATGGCGCTGATGTTTCTGTTTTCTAAAAGGCCCTGGGCCTGGACTTTAACAAACCAGCGCATATTCCAGTGGTTGGATAACCAGGTGTTAAGACCTGTCTGAGCCGTTACTCCGGTTTTACCGACCCAATGGGTGTTGTCGTAGACCGGTTTCGAATGCAGTCGCAAATAGTTCATGGCGATAAAGGGGCTGATTTCCAAAAACAATTCTCCAATAGGGAGAATAAAGCTCAGGCGTGGGCCATAACCCATACTCATAAAGATCCAATCCAAATCCAGGTCGGGAAGGCTCGGGTCGGCTTTGGCAAACTCCACCTGGTTATAAGAGATATTAAAGTCAGGGTAGAAGCGAAAGTAAAAGCCCCAAGGGCTACGTTTTCTGAAATGTAAAACACTGGTTAGGCTGATGGATGACAAATAGCTGAGAGCCGATTCTTTGCCAGACTGGGCACAGTAGCTAAGGTCTCCGTTGGCTCGGGATGCGCAGCCGCTGTAAAGGGTATTTAAAGTCCCAATAGAGAGGGTGTTCGGGACTATTTCAAAAGCTTCCGAATAGATCCAGTTCCAGGTCGACTTGTTAACTTCACTCTCGACATTGGGCAGGGTGTAGCGTTGCACGACTTTTTCATTATAAGGACTGTAAATGTGAAGGTGAACTTCCTTTTTGTAGCTGTCGTAATCACTGAAGACCAGGTGGGTGACTTTCTCGGCGTGGATGAGCTCGTTGAAGGCGTCGGCATCTTTTGGGACTTTTGCGGATTCGTGGTCAAAACCCATGCCGACAACACCGTAGTAAGTCTTGTCAAAAGACAAAACATACAAATCCGGTCGGTTTTGCTCGAGCCACTTTTGGATGGATTGACCCATCAAGCGCGAATCCACGCTGTTGGTGTTGGTGGTGGGAAGAATCAGCAATCGAGAGTCTTTGTTGACGTCGTATTCTTTTTTAGTGTCGACTCGATCTTCGGCATCCCAGGCCGCGCCGGTTATATAGTCAATGAGCCACCCGCCGGGGGTGTAGGGATACAGCAAAATGTTGCCACCAAAAGATTGCCCCCAGCGGTAGCTGGTTTCAAGGTTGATGGGGCGCAATTGGCCATTGGATTTGAACTTAAAGTGGGGTCGCTTCGATCGGGTGATGTAGAGAGTGCTGGCGCCTTGACCGACTTTCTGGTTATTGTAAAAAATTTCGGTGGAGGAGGTATCTGGAACCACTCGCACATACTGGTGACGGTCAGTGATCGAGGCGCAGCCCACCGCAAGGAACAATAAAATGACACAAAAAAGCGGCCGATAAAAAAACATGGAGTTCTTTTATCCTGCCGCTCGCGATGGCTACAGTCAAATTCTCCGGGACTGTAAGGCTTTGATTCTTTTTTCTAAAGGTGGGTGGGTTGAAAACCACTCGGAAAACTGTTTCTTGTTCGAAATCTTGAGTGATTGAAAAGCCGCCTCTTGGGTCTCAACTTTATCGACACTGCCTTTCAGTTTCTCTAATGCGGCAATCATAACGCCCGAACCCGCCAATTTAGCACCACCGGCGTCGGCTCGATACTCGCGCCAGCGACTGAAAGCGGCCACTAGAGGGTAAGCGGCAAAAGCCACCAGGCCATATACCAAACTAAAAATAAATTGGCGAACAAACCAATTGTCGGCAATGCCTCGATTGCTATCGCCACGCAGGGCACTGGAAATGATGTTGGTGACCACGATACTGACCATATAAGTGAAGGCGTTGACCACCCCTTGCACCAAGGTCATGGTCACCATGTCGCCATTGGCGATATGGGCAATCTCATGGGCCAAAACACCATGCACTTCCTCGTCGTCCATACGCCGAAGCAGGCCAGTAGAAACGGCCACCAAAGAATTGCTTTTTGAGGGGCCGGTTGCGAAGGCGTTGACCTCGTCGCTTTCGTACACACCCACTTCGGGCATTTTGGGAAGTCCGGCTTGTTTGGCTAAAGTGTGAACTTTGTTAACCAAAGGGCTAAACTGACTGCGAGAATCCACAATCTGCACACCCATCATGGTTTTTGCCATCCACTTGGATAAAAGCAAGGATATGATCGATCCACCAAAACCAATCAATAGCGAGAAAACTAAGATGTTTCCATAGTAACCCTGGGGAACCAGTCCGGCGGCGGCCAGTAGGTTGTAAACCACGATGACGGAAAACATGACTAAAATATTTGTTAAGAAAAACAGGAAGATACGTTTCATATCTCAACCTCCTACAGACCCCCTCATTATGGGGCTTTCAAGGATTTCGTCAAGGTCTTGATTAACTAAAAAGGAGCCCCCGGGCTCCTTGAAGTTTTTGGCAACAATTTTTGGTCAAAGATTTTAATTCTATTGCAGATGTAAGGTCCAAATTTATGAAACGTCGCGTCCGCAGAGGGGTCTTCTTTAGAAGTCCTCTTCGAAAGAGACGTCGCCGGTGACGCCCACCTGGTAGGCCGAGACTTTTCTTTCGAAAAAGTTGGTCAGCTCTTGCACATCCTGAAGCTCCATAAACGAGAACGGATTTTTCGAACCAAATCGTCTTGGGATGTTGAGGGCCTCAAGGCGAGCATCAGCCACAGACTCCAAGTAGGTGCGCATGTCTTTCATGGAAAGACCGGCGATCCCTTCTTTTAAAACGTCCTCAGCAAACGCCATTTCACAATCGACGGCTTCTTCAAGCATCAATGTGATCATGTCGTTCATTTGTGGCGTAAAAATCTCGGGGTCTTCCTTACGAGCCGTCTGCACAACCTCTAACGCAAAGTTGATGTGGCAAGACTCATCACGGAAAACCCAATTGGTTCCGCTAGCTAAGCCATCCAGTAATCCTTTCGAACGAAGGTAGTAAACATAGGCAAAGGCGCCAAAGAAAAACAAACCTTCAATACAAGTGGCAAAACAAATCATATTCATTAAAAACTTGCGACGGTCTTCAACGGTATTAATTTCGTTGAGGTCATTGATCGAGTCCATCCACTTAAAACAAAACTCGGCTTTCTTTTTGATCGAAGGAATATTATCGATGGCAGAAAAAGCCTGGGCGCGCTCGGCGTGATCCGGGATATAAGTGTCCAGCAGGGTCAGGTAAAACTGAACATGCAAAGCCTCTTCAAACAACTGGCGCGACAAATAAAGACGGGCCTCGGGCGAATTCACGTGTTTATAAAGGTTCAAAACCAGGTTGTTACCAACGATGGAGTCCCCGGTTGCGAAAAAAGCCACCAAACGGCTGATCAAATGGCGCTCGGCCGGGGTCATTTTGTTTTTTAAATCGCTAACATCTTTCGAGAAGTCCACTTCATCCACATTCCATGTGTTTTTGATGGCGTCTTTGTACATTTCGTAAAAAACGGGGTACTTCATCGGTCTTAAAGTTAGATCAAATCCAGGATCTAGTATCATATTCTTTAACTCCTTTTAACTCGTTCAACTCAGTTTCACACAAATCAAAATTCTACTGACAAGCTTCACAAGAATCCGGGTTTTCCAAAGAACAGACTAAGGCCTCTTCATCGGTGTACTTCTTGCTTGTGTTGCTGATGGTTGTCTTATTAATGCGAGTCGCTGGTCGGCTTCGCAAATAATAAGTTGTTTTTAAGCCTTTCTTCCAAGCGTACATATACATGGAAGACAATTTTCCGATGGTGGGGCTTTCCATAAACAAATTCAACGACTGACTTTGGTCAATGTAAGCGCCACGGTCGGCAGCCATTTCGATCAAGCTCTTCATGGGGAGCTCCCAAGCGGTTCGGTAGACTAAGCGCAAAGTCTCGGGGATCTCAGAAATGTTCTGAATTGATCCTTCATTGGCTTTGATTTGGTCGCGGATCTCTTGGGTCCACAGTCCGATTTTCTTAAGATCTTTTACTAGGTGTTGGTTGATCTGCAAAAATTCGCCAGACAGGGTTTCACGCTTAAACAAGTTCGAAACTTGTGGCTCGATGGCTTCGTAACATCCACTGATGCTGGCGATGGTGGCTGTCGGAGCAATGGCTATAATCAAAGAGTTGCGCAGGCCGTGCTCTTTGATTTCGCCTTTTAGCTTTTGCCAACGATCGGCTTTTTCGGGCTCAACGCCCCAAAGATCGAACTGCAGGTCGCCCTTGGCGGCTCGGGTTTCATGGAAGTTTTCGTGGGCACCCAGCTCGGCTGCTAATTCACAAGACGTTTGCACGGCCGCGTAATAGACCTCTTCTTGAATTTTTCGAGAAATTTTACGAGCCTCTTCGCTATCAAAGGGAAGTCCCAATTTAAAAAACACATCTTGCAGACCCATGCAGCCAAGGCCCACGGGACGCCACTTCGAGTTCGATTTCTTCGCCTTATCAATGGGATAAAAATTGATGTCGACTACGCGATCTAAAAATTTCACAGCGGTGCGCACTGTTTCGCGAATTTTGCGATAGTTGACGCCGTTCTCGGTAACGTGATGAGAAAGGTTGATCGACCCCAGATTGCAGACAGCTGTTTCTTTGTCGTTGGTGACTTCAAGAATCTCGGTGCAAAGATTAGAAAGGTGAATCACGTTTTCTTTCTCGGCCGTTTGATTGCTTTTAAGGTTTGAATGGTCTTTGAAAGTCATCCAACCATTACCGGTCTGAGCCAAAGACTTCATCATGCGTTGGTATAGGTCTCGAGCTTTGACTTGGCTGACAAATTTTTCGTCTTTTTCGCCCTGGGTGTAAATGCGCTCGAACTCAGCGCCGTAGGTGTCAGTGAGTTCGGGCATCACCTTGGGGTCGAACAAAGACCACATGGCGTCTTCTTCAACACGTTTCATGAAAAGGTCAGGGACCCAGTTGGCGAGATTAAGGTTGTGAGTGCGCCGAGCTTCATCGCCGGTGTTATCACGTAGTTCTAAAAACTCTTCCATGTCGGCGTGCCAGGTTTCAAGATAAACGCAGCAAGCACCTTTACGTTTTCCACCTTGATTGACGGCGGCGACGGAAGAGTCCAAAGTTTTCAACCAAGGAACAATACCGTTGGAGTGGCCGTTGGTTCCTTGAATCAATGAGCCTCGAGATCGCACACGGTGAAAGGCCACACCAATACCACCGGCAAATTTAGAAAGCAGGGCGATGTCTTGGTATTTTGTATAAATAGATCTTAAATCATCCTGCGGTGAATCCAATAAATAACAAGACGACATCTGCGGGTGCACCGTTCCCGAGTTAAAAAGGGTGGGGGTGCTTGGCAGATAATCTAAGTTCGAAGTTAAGGTATAAAGCTCGATGGCTTCTTCGGCACTATGAGCAAGTCCGCAGGCCACGCGCATAAAAAAGTATTGTGGCGTTTCGAAAACCTCGCGGGTTTGTGGATCTTTTAAAAGATAGCGATCGTAGACGGTGCGCAATCCAAAATATTGAAACTTTTCGTTGCGACGTCGTTTGATTCCGGCTTCCAGCTCTTCGCTGTTCTCTTTTACGAAGTCCAAGGTCTTTTGGGCGATTAAGCCTTTCTTCACGCCGTACTCGACAGAGTCCGCGAAAGTTTTGATGCCAATGTTTTTCACTTCTTCTTGAATGTAAATACTAAGTAGTCGGCTGGCGAGTAACGAGTACTGAGGCTCTTCACCAATGAGCATCGCGGCCGTCTGAATGCTTAGGTTGTCGAGCTCTTTCGTTGAGGCCCCATCATAAAGACCACTGATCGACTTGATCGCCACCCGATGGGGATCAATATCGCGGAGGTCTTCCGAACATTCGGTCACTCGTTTCACAATTTTTGTGACATCGACGGGTTCTAGAGTTCCATTTCTTTTACGGACTCGCATTAAATTCTCAGGCGTTTGTTTGCTGGCCTTGGCTCTTGTTGTGTTGTCTTTTGTTGCTTCCATCTTTTAGCCCTCCCCACTGGCTTGAAGTTCCACAACCTAGATCTTAGTATGGAAAATTTAGCGTATAAGACGCGAAAAGAAGGCACTGGCCTCCTTTGCTTATCCCCAGATTTTAGTCTTTGAAAATGATTCCAGACAACTAAATCTAGGTTTTTCTTTTTTCGCTAATACTACATCTAGGTTTGATGTGTATCCCTGATTAAAGACGGTAGTGGGACAACCTAGGGCTGTCAAATAGGATTTATAAAGGTCCAGGGATTTCAGCATTTTTAAAGAAGTGACAGCTTGGAAGCCCTTATTTTGGCCCGCTTTCTAGACACTTGTATAGGAAACAATCATTTTTTTTTTGCTGAATGTTGAAAGTTTACAAGTGGATTTTGCGCTAATTACGAGCAAAATATATTCGCTCAATTTAGCAGCAACAACGGCCGATAAGCCATTATGTCTGGATATGATAAATGGTTTCGGTTTTCGCTCAATTTTTTCGTTTTTTTAATGTTCTTTCAGTTGGGAAGTCTTCTGGTTTTGCGCAGCAGTTACCAGCAGGCGCAAAAGTATGTGAAAGACAACAAGGCCCAAGTGGAATTTCAATGTGGGGACTTTAATAAAAATGAAAACTATTGGGATGTCTCTAAAAATCAACCACAGTTGTTAGAGTCCTGTCTTGATTTAGATTGCCCTGAGTCTCTTTACAAAGGCTCTGCTAACACAGATGCAGAGTCCGAGTTGCATGTTCTGTCGGTGGAAAAGCCTTGGCCCTACCGTTGGGAAGGGATGAGTCTTAAGCGCGGAAATTTTGTTGACGTTAAAATTGCTCAAAAAGAAAAACCCTTGAAGCTGGTTTTAGTGAGCCAAGCCTTTATGCTATGGGATTTAGATTTAGAAGTGGGGTCCTCCACTTTTAAAGAAGAGGTGAAATCTCAATTAGAACAAGAGCCATTGCAGTTGTCGCATTTGACAGCCTACATTGATCAGCAAAACTGGAACATCTCTTACCCGCGTCCGATCGATGAGGTGATTGTTATTTCCCCAGAGTTGGTTTGGATCGAAGGTTTGGAAGCATCCACCAAGGTCACTTATTTTAATCAAGATCAACTGTGTGCCTATCCCATCGCTTGGGAAGAAATCAGTAATCCCGAAAATCAATTTCGACGCCTGACTTTGGCGTTAAAAGCATACACCGGTCTCGACATCAGCAGTTTCCAGGGCCGTGAAATCGGTCGCAAATTCAAGCTGCCTTTTCGCAATCTCTTGGCTGAAACCCGAGACAAAGAGAAGGCCGCCACCCGGTCTTTGGCCTCTACCAATAATAATGAATTGGGTTTGCAATGGAAGCGAGAAGGGGAGCAGTTGAAGGCCACCTCTTATAAATATAAACGGGATGGTCAAATTTTTGAAATGGATGTTCCCGAAAAAACAACCCAAGCCTACTTTGAAATGGCCAATAGCAGCCTGTTTCTAATCAACAATCACCAATTTGGCACTTGGAATGCTGAGGACAAAAAATTTGAACCTCTGCATTTACCTTTGCGAATGCCAGCTATGTACTGGCCTCGTTCGCTGACCTTCAATCCTCTGACCAGTGATATTTTGGTTTACAATGATGATCGGGGTGGAGAAATCTTTGCTTACAATGTGGTCACCTCCACCTGGCGCATGTTTGCTTGGCGAGTGGGGTATAGTTTAATGGCCATCCATTTCGATACAGATCAACGCAAATTGATTGGTGCACGCTACAGTGGGCGCAAAATCAAAGAGTTAGTGGTGCTGAATGAAAAGGGTGAAATCTTGGCGCCGGTGCCTTTAGGCGACGCCTTGGACTTTTCGAAAAACCGGTGGCACGCCCATTTGACATCAAAAGGCGATGAGCTTTGGTTAAAGGTGTTTCACCCGGCTCAGCCCCAGGGAGATTTGCACTCACTGCAGGGCACCTAACTTCTGCAAGAATTCTCGCTTGGCTTGATTGGGGGCCATGGGGTAAAACCCCCATATGGCCAACAAAAAGACTGTTCTTAGCGCAAGTACCACCACCGGAGATCTGACCCTTGGAAATTATATTGGGGCGATCAATAATTGGGCCTTGATGCAAGAGGAATTCAATTGCTTTTACGCCGTGGCGGATTTGCACAGTCTGACGGTCTACCAAGACCCAAAAGAATTGCATCAACGCAGTCTTAGTTTCTTTGCCCAGTACTTGGCCTGCGGTTTAGATCCCGACAAGAATGTGGTGTTTGTGCAGTCCCATGTGCCCGAGCACGCGGAGCTGTGCTGGGCGTTGAATTGCATGACCCCGATGGGGGCTCTCAATCGCATGACTCAGTTTAAAGAAAAGTCGGGGAAGACCAAAGAGATCAACAACGGACTTTATAGTTATCCGGTTTTGATGGCGGCTGATATCCTACTCTACCAAGCCGACTTGGTGCCTGTGGGGGCGGACCAAAAGCAGCACTTAGAACTGACTCGCGATTTGGCCGAATCCTTTAACAAACGTTACGCTCCAGTTTTTAAAATTCCGGAACCTTTTATTGGCAAGTCGGGGGCGCGGATTATGTCTTTGCAGGACCCAACATCGAAAATGTCGAAGTCTGATGAAAACCCGAAGTCCTTTGTGTCTATAATTGATCCTCCTAAACAGATTCAGAAAAAAATCAAATCGGCAGTGACCGACTCTGACCCTGATGCGCGGATTGTCTATGACCCCGAAAAGAAAGAGGGCTTGGCGAACCTGATGACCATTTACTCTGTATTGAGCGGCGATTCCATGTCGCAGATCGAAAACGATTTTGATGGCAAAATGTATGGGCACCTTAAGGTGGCTCTGGCCGATTTGGTTTGTGACACTTTTGCACCCGTGCAAGAAAAATATGCCGACTTGATGAAGCATCCGGATCATTTACAAAACATCATGAGAAAAAACTCTGAGCGCGCTCGGGTTGTGGCTGTCCAGACCCGCGAAAAAGCTTACAAGGCTCTGGGTTTGGTGACCCTTTAGGCAAAAAAAAAGGCGTTCTGTTAAGAACGCCCCGGGGTGCCATCAATACGAAACTCAAATTCAACGTCCACGGGATCCGCTTCAACTTCCACTGCAACAGGCACAAAAACACCCTATCAATTCATTTTAAATTTAAAACACACAGCTGAACATAAAGTCTCTCAGCGGGGGGCGTGGGTCGTCCGGTTTGGCGAGATTCGGACAAAAGGGCGTTTTATTTTTCAAAGTCGAACGAATCTGGAGTCTTTTTGCTCAGTTTTTAGGGAAAAATGCTGTGACTTGTCAGTGGTGAATCAGGATTACGCCAATTTTTTATTGGGGGATTTGACCAAGTTTCGCAAAGCACGAAGAGCTTCGGGGTCGATCAGGTCGTGTTTGTACTGGTCCAACAGATTCAGAGCTGAGGCGGCATCGGTCCCTGGGTGATTTGGGTTTTGAATGGCCAGGCTACAAAATTCGTCGGCGGCGTGGATCACTTTTGCCAAAGGATTGATTCGGGTTCTCGGGAGCATGCGTGGGTAGCCTTGGCCAGCCACATTTTCGTGGTGCTCAAAGGCAATGTCGGCCACTTCGGATGGAATGGTTTTGATCGCCTCAAGAATGCGTTTGCCCCGCTCTGGGTGGGTTTCAAGAAGAGCTTTTTCGGCAAAAGTGAGGTCGGACTTGGGCTTGTTGACAAGGTCTCGGTCAAGTTCAGACTTTCCGATATCGTGTAGAAGTCCACCCACACTCAACTTGTAGAGGTTGTTGCCTGAAGTCCAGCCGATGTTTTGTGCAATCATCACCGAGTAAAGACTAACCCCCAAACTGTGGGCGTACAGAAAATCATTGTGATCATTCAAGGTTTCTAAAAGGCCGTGGGCCTGCTCATCTTGCAGCAAGGTATTGATGCTTGAGCAAATGTAAGTGTGAGCATCGTTGAAGGTTTCTTTATCGATACCGCGAACGAAAACGCTTTCTAAAACAATTTCACCGGTTTTAGCTAAAAACTTTTTCTTTCGAGCCAAGTCGACATTTTTGGTAATTGCCACCGCTTTATTAAGTTTCAAGTTATAGTCCACAACTTTTTGATAATCTGCTTTTTTGACGTAGAGGTGTTTTACTCCTTTATCGAAATAGCGTCGAAACTGTACGGAGTGAACTTTTTCGCCGGTTTTTGCCACGCGCACAAACTTTTTATTAGAAAGACGAATGTAAATATTCATTTGCAAGGTTTTTTGATTCAAAAAATCGGCAAGAATGATGCGGCAATAGTCACCGGGGGCCACTTTAAGATCGATCAGGGGTGAGCCAAGGCCAGACTCTTCTGTTGTGGTTTCGGCAAATCCCAAATGAGTGTTAACCCTCTCTAAAATATCTTCGCTGTCGGCGGGTTTAAATAAGCAGCCTTGCAGCCGGTAACTGTCGAGACCGCTTTGCTCCAAACTTTCAGGAGACCCCGTGAGGACAATCACCGGTAGGAGTTTGCTGTGGGGTCGGGTGCGATCATGAATGCGTCGGACCCATTTGATAAACTCAACGGCGGATTCGCCCGGCATGTCCAATTCCGTAACCACCAGGTCGATCGGGTGGGTCTCAAGAAGTTCTTTTGCCTGGGCAAAGCGTTCGGCAAACAAAATCTTAAAGCCAGCTTCCATCAAAATCGAAGCCGCTTGCTGACGGGTGTTCCCGTCATAGTCGATAATCAAGATTTGATGGTCGGATTGTTTCTCGCTTTTCGCGGACGAATGATTCATAGATAAAGACACCTTTTCATAAAACCCATCGGATTTTTTTTGGGTTTATCTAAGGATAGATCACAGGTTTTTGGCTATCTGGACTGGACCTAGGGCGAGAGCAGCGACCAATGCAAGAGGACCCCAGTGAGGTTTAAAACAGTTCGAAATAGGGCAGGGGTCCTCATGGACCCCCTATTTGGTTTAGAAAGTTTCTTCGATGATTTCGCTTAAACTTTTACCCATATCAGCAGAAATCGAAATGGCCTGAAATTGGTAGGTTTCTCCGAAATCAATGCCGTCATCAATAATAATTTGGTGACTGGTGCGTAGAACATTATCACTGTCGGTGATCGTTTGTACGCCGTTGGCATCGGTGACCATGACTTGGCTGGTGGCTGGAATGTCGGTATTCCAAACCACTTGTGCAAAGCCTTCGCCAATATCAATCACTGCAAAGTTAGAAATAACGGGGTTGGTTCCCTCGACACAAGGGTTGTAACTAGCCTCGGCGGGTAGATGCCAATTGCCACTGGCAATGGGTTTCCAGCCGCGCGCCAACAGACCTAAATAGTTGTTTGTGGGCGTTGATCCGTTGTTAAAATCAAAGTATCGACTGTTTCCAAGTTTTCCGCATTCGCTTTCAGGCTGGGTGCCGGCGGTGACTCGTCTCCACATAGGAATCAGTGAAATGTGATGACGAGGTCCTTGATAGTAATCGATTTCCGTTTCAAAGCTAGAGTCGTAACTCATAAACACAGTGTCGCCACATCCCATTCGAGTGGGGTGATTGTGGTCATTGTCGACAACCCCTTGACCATTGAATCGTAAAAGCGATCCATCGTCAGACAGCAGGGCCAATTCGTAATCGCCTTCGGGATCGTCGGGCGTGAGTTTTAAAGTGGATTTAAAGCGTAAAGCAAAATACTCGATCAAATCTTGACCCTGGTCATCTTGCACCAAGCCTCCGGATTGAATGGGAAAGCCTTCGCCAAAAAGTCGGGTGGGGACGTTGAGGTCGGAAAAGAAAAGATCTTGGGTCGATTTGGTTCCGTGGTCGTAATACTCTTGTACATTTTGATAGTGGGGTTGCCCAGCTGTTAAATAATAGAGCTCGGCTTTCAAACCCGATTGCATTCCGGGGTCGCCACCTCCACCCATAGGATCACACACCACTTTGTTCATCTTATAAAGATTCACGTCATAAGCATGTTTAGGTGGATTGTTTTCCTGTTGATTGACTTCACCGTCGTTGGTGATCTCTTTGGCTCCGAACAAACCCTGAGAACACCCGGTTAAAAATGTCAGAGAAATGGCTAATACGAGCAAAAATAACTGGTCTAGGATGCGAGACATGGGGGACCTCCATCGATTATTGGTTCGTCTTTAATTATAGAGTCTTGTTTTGTAAGGCACTATAAATATTCATATTTTTGCTATATTGGGGCACTAAAATTTCGACAGAATCTGGAGACTTTCGGTGTTGTTGGCAAAAATTCGACATTCTTCCGAATAAATCCATTCGATTTGAGAAAACAAAAAAAGGAGACCTCTGGCCTCCTTTTTTTGTTTGGGTAGGAATTGAAACTGTAAGGGAGCCTCAACATCTGACCGACCGCGAGTTTTTAGTCGGAGCCGGTTCCTTTCTTTAGAATCGATTCGACGCCTCTGCGAACCATCTGGGTCCAAGTTCGCTCATTGGCAAAATGCCGTCTCATCTCTTCCTTCAGCTCCCAATCATTGAGGGGGCTATTAAGATTTAGGCCACTTCGGGTTTCGGCAATTTCAGCCAGTGACTGGAGAGCGATGTTTAGGTCTTCGTCCATCATGTAGGTCGCATAGGCACTGCTGATCATTAAGTCGATTCCCGCCTCGGTGACGCTATCAACTGTTCTTGGATTGAGGCCTACCGATTCATAGATAAGATCATTCAACAAGTGGCTCAAGTTTTCGAAAGATTCTGGGTTTTCCGTTGGAAGTCCCATTTGCACTAAGGTGTCAGCCATAACGCCCGCGTAAAACTGGGCCGCAAATTCTTCGCCATTGCCTAAATACTCTTCTTGGCCTTGAACATTCTCTCTGGAGCGAATGGACTGTTCGATAATAACAGGCAAAGTATTTTCTACAACTTCCATCGCATCAATAAAACGGTCCATATTATCCAGTTTGGTTTGGGTGTCTGGATCGTAGGGGTTGACCAAAGCTCTTTGCGCGAAATCATAGTACTGGGCTCGCGCGGCCAACATGCCGGCGTGAATGGCTTCGTGAAAAAGAAGACCTGGATTGTTGGCGTAGTCACTTTCAGTCATCACTATCGCGCCCGCAACGATTCCGGCGCCACTGTTTGGGTTGGTAATGCCTATGGCATCGAAATAAGACAATGTTTCTGAAGTTTCAGGAACTCTTTGTCCCTCTCTGTCGATGGATTCATCATTGATTCCACCATCCGGAACAATGAACACGGGAAAAGACTGCAAGCCCGCAATCGCCAATCGGGCCACGCCATTCATTCCCGGAGAAATATGGGTAGGCACCAAGGCGCTCATTATAACTTCAATGGGAATTTTAGGAGTTGCGATAATTCTGGAAGGTTCCTGAATGTTCGAGTAGTTCAGCACGATGGCGGCATTTTCTTCAGGAGAAAAGGGGATCATAAACTCAGCATTTTTGAAGTCTTCTATTTTCTGATAGGCGGAGCTCGCAGCGCTCTGTGAGACCCCGTTTTCGGTGGCTCTTTCAATGAACTCTTCTCGGGTCTGAGCTTTATAAATCTTTTCAGGACCACGGAAAGTCTGAGAGGATTTGTCCCAAACAGAGTTGCTGACTCGACGGCTGTTTTCTTGCCACTGACTGTTTTCAGCAAGAGTTTGTTCGACTTGCGCCATTCGTTGTTTCGCGCCTTCAACCAGTTCAGACAATTGGATGCCCTCTTTAGGAAGAAAAACTCCATCAATACCCGAGGGCGGAAGTTGATCGGGCGTGATCTCCTCGAGTTCAAACTTTTCAGGGTTAAACCGGTACAACTTATCAGTCCCTTCTTCTTGTAGGTAGAAGTTGCCATCGTTGCGTTTTCGCAGTTCTTCTCCGATATTATAAGGACTAGAGAAAAACTGAAGAGCGTCGTCCAAATCGCGGAACAACAGTGAGAGGTCTGCCAATTGACCTTCGGCCAAGGAAATAATTCCAACCCGAAAATCCGGATGAATCTCAGCCATTGCAATCGATTCGCCGTTTTCAATAATAATATCTTCTCCGTCATCAGGAAGCCGTCTTGGGTGAATCTGTTCAACTTCCAGTTTTTCTCTGTTGAATGTGTAATACTCCCCGGTTTTTTCGTCTTTCAGATAGAGGTTGCCGTCGGCGTCGGGTTGGAGGGGCCCATTGGCACCCAAGTCAGCTAAAAGATCGAGAACGTCTTGAAAACGGGGAACAACAGGAACAAGTTTTCGTCCAGATTGAATTGCAGGATAGCCACCCATTTCCAAATGGGGTTCAGGGTTTTCCGGCAAAGCTTGACGAGAATAGGGGGGGGTGGCCCAACTGCGCTCCCAATAATCCGGTTGTCTTGGGGTCTGAGGAGCTGGGTCTTGGCGAGTCAAGACTCGTTTAAAAAAATCCAGTAGGTCCTCGCGTGGGGGAGCGTTTCGTCTGGCTTCTTCTCTGCGTCGTTGCCGCCGCTCTTGGTTTCTATCTCGGGATTCCCCGCGGTCTCGCCGCCGAGCATTCGGGCTCTGTTGATCTCGGTCGGACCCTGCATCTGTTTGCGGTTCGTCGTCATTTTTTTGTGATCCGTCGGAGTCTCGGTTTTCCGATTCATTGTCACGATCGGAGTCGTTCCTTTGGTTGGGCTCTTTTTCTGAACTGGGTGTTTGAGGTCGATCACTTGGTCTTTCTTCACTGGTTTTAGGGCCGGAAGAGACTCTTCTGTCGTCATCATCGTCATCATCACCGCCGCCGGTGCTGCCGGTTCTGCCAGGGCTACCGGTGCTGCCTGAACTTCCTGAGCTTCCTGAGCTTCCTGAGCTTCCCGAGCTTCCCGAGCTTCCTGAGCTTCCTGAGCTTCCCGAGCTTCCTGAACTTCCTGAACTTCCTGAACTTCCTGAACTTCCTGAACTTCCTGAACTTCCTGAAC
>CAYGNH010000015.1:0-58484 GCA_964351315.1 uncultured Pseudobdellovibrionaceae bacterium | reverse complement strand
ACTTCGTAGAGGGCGGTAGCATAACGTTCTGCAAGCTGTGACATCTAGTGAGCCCCCTGTTTGCTAGAAAATCGTGAATTCCAAAGTTTAATTTGTTCGGCTGTCATACTCGCTTCCAGATTCTTTTTTGCGATTCCAGCAGACTTTTGGAAGGTTTCGACCCTAAGGTTTTCCACCTGTTTTTGTACTTCGAACTCTATATTATTGAGTGCCATGCTTTTAACTTTTTCGGCACTATTTCTCGCGTCAGAGACTTGAATTCGGTAAGACTCTTCAGCATTTTTCTTGGCTTCGTTTATTTGATTTTCAAAAGTTACTTTCATGTTTGCAAGCCTATCTGAGACTTCTTTCAGTTTGGCTTCGGCCTGCTTTTGAGAGCGCGATGCCGCGGCAACACTGTCTAAGAAGTTTTGTTTTTTTTCCGCAAAGGCTTTTGCTACATTTTTTCTTTGAGTGAAAAACAATATTCCTACCAAGAGGCCCAAGTTGGCAAGCTGCGAGAGTATCGTCCAATATGGAAGGTCGTCTTCGATTTGAAAAGTTTCTTCAAATCCGAGTGCCGTATGCCCAACAAATAAAATAAGAAAGAACAAAATATTACTTTTCATAAGGTTCAATTTCCTAAAAACTTTTTTTCAATGTTCCCGGAGATCTCGGAAATATGATTTTCCATTTCTTTCCGAGCCGAACGTACAGCTTGATCCAACTCGGATCTTGCCTCTTCTGTTTTTTCGTCCGCTTCTTTTTTGGCGACAGCCATTATCTGTTCAATTTCCTTTTTTGCTTTAGCATTCTGTTCACTAAAGAGTTCTTTAATTTTGCTGTTAAGTTTTTTCGCCTGTTCTTTGTAGGCTTGTTCTTTCTCATGAGCTTCGCTGAGAAGTTTTTCTGCGTTTTCTTGGCCGCCCACAGTGCGAGCCACTCGCTCATCATGGGCCTTAAGATAGGGAGCAAAGACAATGTACTTCATCGATATAAAAGCGACGAAAAAAATTCCGAATTGGTAAAAAACCGTATTATTAATGCCTAGGGACGTAAGAATCTCGATAACTTGACTCATATATACAACCGTTCTTTGAAAATTCAGGTATGATTTAAGCGTCTTAGCTTAATGGGTCAAGTGGTTTCAGCAATTTTTGATTCGATATAAATGGGGCTGTGGAGACCTCTGAAAAGAGTCCAAAGGTCCACATCGATTGTTTTATCTTCTAATGTTTTTGATCTTTTCACATAGCCCTGAAAGCTCGTCGTCCGAGTAGTAGGATATTTCGATTTTTCCTTTCCCACCGGAATACTTAATTTTCACCTTCGTCCCTAAAATTTTCTGAAGATCACTCGCTAGACCCTTGGCCAAACGCTCACTGACAGCTAAACCATCGATATCTTCAGGTTTTTGGCTTCTCCCTTTACGAATCTCCTTTTCTAAAGCTCTTACAGAAAGTTTTTTTTGAACTGCTTTTTTAGCCAAAGTGAGCTGTTCTTTTGGGTTTTCAATTCCCAAAAGAACTTTCGCATGCCCCAAACTAAGTAGGCCTTGTCGCAACAGCTGTCTGACGTCTCGCGGCAAAGTTAATACTCGCAAACTATTTGTGATTGTTGACCGACTCTTTCCAACTTTTGTGGCCAGGTCTTGTTGAGAAAGGTCGTAATCATCAATTAGGAGCTGATAGCCCATAGCTTCTTCGACCGGGTTTAGATCTTCTCTCTGTAAATTTTCGATTAGGGCCAATTCCATTGATTTTTGATCATCGACCTCTTTAATAATAGCCGGCACTTCTTGAAGACCTGCTAATTGACTCGCCCTCCAACGTCTCTCACCGGCGATAATTTCATAGTTATCACCCTTTTTTCTTACCGTTATAGGCTGAATAACCCCTTGCTCCTTGATTGATTTTGCGAGCTCTTCAAGAGGTTCTTTTAAAAAATCTTTTCTCGGCTGGGTCGAGTTGGGTACTACTTTTTCAACTGCTAAACTCCAAACCCTTAGAGAGGGGTCTAAGTCTCTAGTATTAATTGTTTTTTGGGGGACGGGCTGAACTTTTTCGCTGATTGATGGGGTTTGCTTCTTTAACTCTTGTTTGTGCTGGGCCACAGGTGTTGAATCGTTTTCAAAATCGCTCACATCCGTGCTGAGTAGGCTGCCTAACCCTCTGCCTAATCGCTTTTTACTATTCATAATCTTCGCCTTCTCAGTACTGGGCACTTTGCTCTCCTTGAGTATTCAGGATTTGCTCAGCGGGCTTGTTGTTATTTAAGATTTCTTCGGCTAATTCCATATACTTACGAGATCCGACCGACTTAGCATCATAGTCAAAAATGGGCATTCCATGACTAGGCGCCTCACTCAATCTTACGTTGCGCGGTATGATTGAATCGAATACTTTGTCCGAAAAGTGACTACGTATCTCTCCAACCACTTGGTGAGATAGGTTATTTCGACTATCAAACATGGTCAAAAGAATACCCTCTATTCGAAGTTGTGGGTTGAGACTTTTCTTCACAAGTCCTGCCGTGTTCAATAACTGACTTAATCCCTCAAGAGCATAGTACTCACATTGCAAAGGAACTAAAAACGATTGAGCCGAAGTCAACGCGTTGAGGGTCAACAGCCCCAAAGAAGGAGGGCAATCAATAAATATGAAGTCATAGTCATTATCTATCTCAGTGAAGGCCTCTTTTAGACGGTGTTCCCTTTTGTGTTCATTAACCAATTCAATTTCAGCACCGACCAGATCAGCATTGGCTGGAATGACAGAAAGGTTCTCAAAGGCTGTTTTATAGATAACATCCTTTATTTTGGCTTCATTAATCAATAAGTGATAGACATTCGAGTCCTGAAACTCGTGCCGCTTCAGCCCTAGGCCACTAGAAGCGTTACCCTGAGGGTCCAAATCAACGATGAGTACTCGCTTACCCATCATGGCTAGCCCAGCTGAGATGTTCACTGAGGACGTTGTCTTGCCTACCCCGCCTTTTTGGTTAACGATGCATATTACTTTGGCCATAAAACCTACCTTTTCATAAAAAGTATCTCTTCATTCCTTAACTTTTCAAGTGAAAATGCCGATGTTCCACGTGGAACATGACCAAAATATGCCAGAACCTCATTATTTTTGTTTTCATCAGTACATTTTTGGGCTGCGAGTCTAAGAATTCTTATGATATTGGGTCCGATAGAGCCGTCGAAGACTTGGGTATTCGAATCACATCTTTGACCGAAGACCTGACTACTCTTAAATCTGAACTCGCCGATGTACGCAAAGTTTTGGATGACCCTGATATTGATGCTCAGTTAAGGGCAAGTATTCGAAGAGAAATCCATCAAGGTGAAAAGTTTGTAAAAGAAATTGAGCAATGGGTGGCATTTTTGAAGATTCGCCGAAAAAAACGCTATAATTCTCTTGTTGATAGAAAGGGGTCCACAACTTTGAAAGAAGAGGCGGAAAAAGAAGTGGAAGCCTACTTTGTCGACAAGAAACTCAACCCTATCCACCGGGAGTGGAAAGAGCGCTATCGAACGGCCATTGAGCTTTAAATCCTCCAAAGTTGAGACATTCTGTTGGCATTCCTTTGAAGGCCAACACATGTTCCACGTGGAACATTGAATCCATTTTTTTGTGTGAAGGGCCTTAATTAGGCCTTTACAGAAAAAAAATCCTGGGACGACTTTTTGATTGCTCATCGGACGCTTATTTAGACTATTCTCGAGTGCAACGAACGATATATCTTGAGCCATTGCCGGCTGGGAGTTCATATTTACTGTGCAGCTCAACATCCCAATGTTCAAACAATTGAGCCGGAATGGCTGAAAATTCGGTGGACCAAAAATCACCCTTAAACATGTAGGCCGTACCACCAACCGCCATAACAGGACGAGCCTCAAGAAGGAATTTCGGAAGAGGAGCCATAGCTCGGCTGACCACATTAAAGCAAGACCCCTGGGTCAGTTCGGAAACTGCCCCCCCATGAACCTGAACATTTTTTAACTGAAGTTTGTCTATCGCCAGCTTTAAAAACTCTGACTTCCTTAAATCTCGTTCAACCAAAATAACGGGCCAATCCGGTTGTAACAAAGAAGCAATGATTCCCGGAAACCCATTCCCTGAACCAAAATCCAATAGGGGTTCACCATCTATGAGGTCTTTAAAGATCAGGTCCATTCCCAATACTGAGTCGGCAAAATGCTTACTGCCTGCACTGGAAATTGAACTTTTTGAAACCAAATTAATTTTGGAATTGTATCTTTCGATGAGTTCAAAAAAAACCCGAAAGGCGTCGATCTGAGCCGAACTCACAAAAGGCACAAATTCTTCTAAATTATTAATATCACTCATTATTTCCCATACTCGCGCCGGCAATACATTAAAATTGCTTGAATAGCGCTCGGATTGACTCCGCTTATTCTCTGGGCTTGGGCTATGGTTTGGGGGCGCAAATAAGACAGTTTTTCCATCTCTTCCTTCGAAAGACCCAAGATTTTATTGTAATCAATTTTCGAATCAATTTTCATATTTTCGAGCCTTTTAGACTGCCGGATGAACTCATTTTGCCGATCGATATAGCCTCGATATTTCACCCGAATCTCTACAGGCTCGAGGATAAACTCATCATCTTCAATGGTATCATCGAACACTTTTAAGTCGTGAATTTTAATTTCAGATCGTCTCAATAAATCAGACAGACTAATCTGTTTATTGATGGGTTTTGTCCCCAAACGATTCAATTGATTGAGGCACTCTTCCGTTGGGCTAATTTTCCGACGGTCCAATCGACTTAAAAGCTGAGAGCGTGACTCTAAAACAGCCTCTGCTTGTTGAATATGCCCCTCAGATAATAAACCAAAGGTTTTCGCCTTTTCATGTAAACGCTCGAGATTATTATCTTCTCTCAAAACAAGTCGGTGTTCGGCACGAGATGTGAACATCCGATAAGGCTCTTTGGTACCTTTGGTCACTAGGTCGTCTATTAAAACTCCAATGTAGGCCTCTTCGCGGCCTAAAACGAATTCGCTTTTATTCAGAACTTTTGCAGCTGCGTTCACCCCAGCGACTAAACCTTGTCCGGCGGCTTCTTCGTAACCACTGGTTCCATTGATCTGTCCGGCGAGGAATAGGTTCTTCAGTTTTTTAGTTTCAAGTGTGGAAAACAATTCGGTTGGAACAATAAAGTCATATTCAACAGCATAACCTGGCCGAATCATTCGCACATTTTCTAAACCGGGAATTGTTTTTAAAAACTCTAGTTGAATATCTTCTGGTAAGCTTGTTGAGATGCCCTGCAAATAAATCGATGAATCGTTTAGGCCTTCTTGCTCTAAAAAAGTTTGGTGAGAGGTTTTTTCAGCAAACCGAGTCACCTTGTCCTCGATACTTGGGCAATACCTTGGCCCAAGACCCTGAATTTTTCCTGAAAACATCGGGGAGCGATGAATGTTCTTATTTATTATTTCGTGGGTTTGTTCTGTTGTATTCGTTAAAAAACAGGCTATTTGAGGGAGCCTCAGAGTTTTTTGACTTTTAAAACTAAAGGGCTGATATTTTTTGTCACCGTATTGAGGTAGGGTTTTTTCGAAATCTATGGACTCTTTTTCTAAACGGGGGGGAGTTCCTGTCTTGAGCCTCAGAACATTAAAGCCCCTTTCTAAAAGCTGATCCGAGAGTCCAATGGTGGCTTTTTCGCCGACTCTCCCTCCGCTAATTGTTTTATCCCCGATGTGCATCACTCCGTTCATAAAGGTACCGGTCGTGATGATCACCGTGTCGCTTAGAATTTGACTGCCGTCTTTTAAAACAACGCCCTCAACTCGATCACTTTCGATAACTAAGGACTGAACCTCTTGTTCCACCAAGTCTAAACCAATTAAACTTTCAAGGAGTTGCACGATTTCCGCTGAATACAAAGATTTATCGCATTGAACGCGAGTTCCCCGAACAGCTGGACCTTTTTTTGTGTTTAGTTTTTTAAATTGTATCGTCACACGGTCCGCAATCATTCCCATGGCACCACCCATGGCATCAATCTCTTTGACCATATGCCCCTTACCCAATCCGCCGATTGAGGGGTTACAACTCATAAATCCAGATTTTGAAATATCAGAGGTGACTAGCAGGGTTTTTAATCCTCGTCTTACGCAGGCATAGGCTGCTTCGATTCCTGCGTGCCCAGCTCCTACAATTATAGATTGATACTTGACGCCCATTATTTACCTATACAGAACTGGCTAAAAATTTTATCTAACACTTCGTCATCATATTTCTTACCAAGAAGCTGGTGGACCTCTGAGAGTCCTAAAGAAAGCTCTTGGGAAATCAAGTCGGGGCTTTCTCCCAAGGAAATCAGGTTCTTAGCCCCCGTTAGGTAACTCTTGAGTTCCAAAAGATGGTTAAAGTGCCTAGCTTGAGTCACAACTAAACCAGAATCATATTCACTTGTATCTTTTGCCAAAAAGGATTCGGCTTTTTTCAACATTTCTTCGATCTGAAAGCCTGTTAAAGAAGACACAAAACAAATCTCATTTTCTTGGAACTCCATGCCAATTTTATTAAAAACAAGATTCATTGATTTCATCATTTCAGGTTCTGATTCAAATAAATCCACCTTATTGAAAACAACAAGAACCTTGTCCTTGGGCAACGATGGCAAAATATCCAAACTTCCTGGCTCAGTGAGGTCAATCACAAATAAAATGAGGTCGGCCGATTCAATTTCAGCCAAACTTTTTTGAATCCCGAGCGTTTCTACAGGGTCCACCGTTTTCCTCAATCCAGCGCTGTCTATAAACTCTACGGAGCTCGTTCCTAAAAACTTTTGTCCCGAAACCAAATCACGGGTCGTTCCTGGGATTTCTGTAACAATGGCTCGATTGGCCTGCAAGCAGGAGTTAAAAAGGCTCGATTTGCCTGCATTGGTGTTGCCAAGAATTAGTATTTTCAAATCTTTGTTTAAGCTTTTCCCAAGGTCGTACGAAGTCAGAAGTTGATTTGTGACAATGAGAACTTTATTTAACAACTCTCCCACGACTTTTAAATCACCCGTTTGAATGTCCTCTTCTACAAAATCTATAGAGGCCTCTAGGTGCGCCATTGCTGTCACTAAATCGTCCTGCAACCCATTAAAAGAATCAGAGAGTTTGCCGGTTAATTGCTTAACAAAAGTTCGAGAACCTGTTTTAATTTTCGCTGTTACCAAATTTTGAATTGATTCCGCCTGAACCAAATCGATTTTTCCGTTGTAATAGGCTCGAAAAGAAAACTCGCCCCTTTCAGCCAGCCGGCAACCCTTTTCTAAAAAACGCTGAACAATCGAATTGATTAATAGGGGGTTACCGTGACAAGAAACCTCTACCGATTCATCTCCGGTAAAGGATTTCCCCTTACTAAAAAAGGTCAGTAAAACTTGATCAATTTTTTGACCTTCACCATCTAAAACCTCAGATAGGTAACTGCGATGGGTTTCGGGTTTCAAACTAGAATGTTTTATTATTTCTAAGGTATTTTTGAATGCCTGATTTCCCGAGACCCGAATCACAGCGACCCCGGAGTGCCCAGGGGGCGTCACCGGAGCACAAATAGTGTCGCTAAGAAGATCTCGGTATTGAATCATTTATTGAGCGGAGGGGCGATCTCCATCCTTTTTTGCAGGATATATTTTGATCTTTTTGTACAGACCGTCGCCCACGGACCGACTTTTAACTCTTTCATCTTCAGCCAAAAATTGATGCACGACCTTTCTGTCTTTCGGAGGTAAGGCGCGCACATAAACAGATTTGCCTTGGTCTAAAGCTCTTTTTTTAAGTTTTTCGGCCAATTCTACTAAATCTTGATTGGCTCTTTCCCGAAACCCATTACAGTCACAAGCCAAATTAGCTGAGTCTTCAGGCTGATCATGTTGCAAAGCTCTTTTTAAAAACAATTGAAAGGCATCCAACAAGGCGCCATCTTTGTTCGTAAACAACTTTTCATCTTCACCATAAAAATCAATTTTTATAGTATTCCGTTCCTTCTCTTTGATTGTTTTCAAATCATAAGAGATTTCCAACCCAGCTTTCTCGATGGTTCCATCAAGCAATTCCGTTATAAGGGCGTTCCCTTCTGCATTCCCAGACTTTCCGCCAAATATCTTAGTGAATAATCCCATCTCTTCCTCCTTAGGCCGCGGCGTTTCTTTTTTCGCGCTGAAATATAAATGTCTGACCAATTCCAAAAACTGTATTCACAAAAAAGTAAAGTGTGAGTCCGCTAGGAACAGTGATCATAAAAAAACAAAACAATAATGGTATGAACTTCATAATTTTAGCTTGAGCGGGATCCGTCGGCTGTGGCGTTAAACTCATCTGAATAAAATAGAGAGCACCGACTGCGATTGGTAAAACAAAAAATGGATCCTGATAGCTTAAATCTTTAATCCAAAAAATAAAGGGTGATTTATAGAGTTCAACGCTTTGCCCTAAAACCGAATAAAGAGCCAAAAAAACTGGAAGTTGGAGGAGCATTGGCAAACACCCCCCTATAGGATTTGCCTTTTCTTTTTTCATCAATGCCATGGTTTCTTGATTAATCCGCTGCGGATCTTCCTTGTACTTCTCTTTTATCGCTTTCAATTGGGGTTGAAGTTTCTGCATTTTCTTCATTGACCGAAGAGACGAGACGTTAATCGGCAAAAGCAACAGACGTATACAAATTGTTAATAAAATAATGGCCAGACCCCAGTTTTTAAACAGACCGTGTAACCACTTCAGCATTGATAGCATCGGCTTAGATAAAATACTGAACATTCCATAGTTAATCATTTTAACAAAATTAGGCTCTAAGTTTTTTAAGACATCGTACTTTTTAGGACCAACAAACCCGATATACTCAATATTGGTTTTGTTTCCTTGAGAAGCTGCTGGATGAGTCATGGTGGCGTAGGCCACTTGTGATTCTGGGGAATAGTTCACGCTGGTTTGCGGAATCAGGTCGGATTGATCATTTAAAGCAATAGCAAAGTACTGGGTTCCGATGGCGGCCAAGGTGGACTTTCCATACTTTTCAGAGAAGGCTTCGTCGATATTAATTCGCTCTCTTTCTTCACTCCCATCATTAATGGCAAAGAACTCAGTCCCTTCGTAAGCTGGAGTAAACATCGAAGACTTAACTTTTAGAACCTGGTTTCCCAATTTGGTTTGGATGAGATCTCCTGGTGAGGCCGATCCGCTAAGAGTTCTTATACTTACTAAAATAGTGTAATTTTTTGGGTCAAAGATCATTTCTTTGATCAAGGAATTCCCAGCAACGACAGCCGTTCCTATAAAGTGAAGATCACTTTTTTTGTCGACTTCAAATTCGATTAACTTATCATTGTAGTACGTTGAAAAACTTCGAATTTTTTCAGAAGGATCAAAAAACTTTATTTTCTTATCTTCACGATTTGTGTATTTGTTAAGCTCTACGGTCGCGATTCCCATTCCCTGGTTACTGAGTTCTAAATCCCAGGCTTCCGTTTGAATATTAAAGGATTTTTCTAAAACCTTTTTTTCTTCCTGGTTCGGTGACTTTTCGCCAACCATTTCCACAGGTTGTTCATCATTGCTTGAGAGTTTTCCAACTTCTCCGCCTTCTGTTTTAACGGAGTCTTTATTGTTCGCCGCGACCGAAAGTTTAGCCGTGTCTTTTTCTTTGTAAGATTCAGGATACTTTTTCTGAAGGTACGTTTGCCAGCCAACGAAAAATAAAATGGATAAGGCAATAGCAATAAGAGTATTTTTATCTAAGAAATTGTTGTTTTCATCCATTGGCGATCTCGTTTTTAGGGGGAACAGGATCCACTCCACCCTCGCAAAAAGGATGGCAGCGTAAAATTCTCCAAGTTGTAAGAGTTGTGCCTTTTAAGATTCCATGCCTCAGATAGGCTTGTTGAGAATAGTCGGAGCAAGAGGGATGAAACTTACAAGCATTCCCAAAAAAAGGTCTTAATCCCACTTTATAAAAAGCAAACATATATTTCTGAAAACTTTTAGCTGATTCTAATAAAGACTTTTTCAAAAGCTTCGTTAAACTGGCTATGGGAAAGATCTTTGTAAAACTCTTTCCCTTTTGTTTTAAAGATGAAATTAATGTCGATTCCATTTTTGTTAAACTCACGTACAAACTCTCTACCCCACCGTTTCAGGCGGTTCCTTATCACAGCATTTCCAACTTTTTTTGAAATGGACCAACCCCATTGCAAAGATTGTCTTTCGTTTTTTTTAAAACTAACAGCAAGCCAGTGTGTGATGTGAAGGAATTGTCCTTCTTTTCTCAAGAGTTGAAATTCTGACTGACGCTTTAAGGACGGCAAATTACTTACCGCTGATAGCTACTGACAGTCTTTTGCGCCCTTTTGCTCTTCTTCTAGAGATGACTTCTTGTCCACTTTTTGTCGACATGCGGGCACGAAAACCGTGGGTGGTCTTTCTGCGTTTTCTTTTTGGTTGATACGTT
Organism: uncultured Pseudobdellovibrionaceae bacterium; assembly: GCA_964351315.1. Lineage (GTDB taxonomy): Bacteria > Bdellovibrionota > Bdellovibrionia > Bdellovibrionales > JAGQZY01 > JAGQZY01. The sequence goes on along the minus strand of CAYGNH010000015.1, from coordinate 48,024 downwards.
CGTTTCATTTTCTACCTCTTACGACCTAAATGTACGTCTCTCTTGAAGTTTCTGGAAACGCAGTTTAAACCATAAAGCGTTAAATACGTCAAGCTGTTGAATGTGTACGCATCACTTGCTATGAACTGTGGAAATCTGAATTTTTTTCAGTGTTTTGGGGACTCATTGTGCAAGAAAATAAAGAACAATTTTGGGGACTTGTGAAGAATAACCTGACTTCAAAGAACTCCGGTAACAAACTCTTACAAACCTGGTTCGAACCAACCGATCTTTTAGAAATTGAATCTTTAAATGGCAACTCGCAAAGATTTAAGCTCGGGGTTCCGACAGAACTTCATAAGTATTGGATATCAGAGAACTTATTTGATCGAATCTGCTCGGAAATTTCCTGCTTAATTCAAAACCCTTTTGAAGTTGAATTGGTCGTTACCGGGAAATCATTACCTGTGGACCCAGAGAGCCCAACGGCTCTCCACCAGGCCATGAATAGCAATGAAACCTTTAGTGAGCCTAGGCCCCCCCAATATTCTCCTTCTCTTATGACCATGAAACCGCCACAAAAAAATATGGATTTTTTGAACTCAGAATACAGTTTTTCCACCTTTGTAGTGGGCCGAAATAACGAGTTCGCCCACGCCACATCCTATCGAATTGCTCAACGCCCAGGTTCCGAAGGCTACAATCCCTTGTTCATCTGCGGCCCCACTGGAATGGGAAAAACCCACTTATTACATGCGGTTGGCAACCATATTCGAGAAAACTTGCCGCATTTAAAAATTTCCTATATCTCCGCGGAAAGATTCCTAAACGAGTGTATTTCAAGTATCCGTCGCGGCGAAATGGATAAATTTCGACACCGTTATCGAGAAAAAGTCGACCTCCTATTAATGGACGATATCCAGGTTTTAGGAAAAGGAGAGGCTGTTCAAGAAGAGTTCTTCCACACCTTAAACGACTTTTTTGAAAAAGGCCGACAAGTTGTGGTGGCATCAGACAGAATGCCTAAGGATATAAAGGGTTTAGAAGATCGAATCCGAACCCGGCTTGAATGGGGACTGATTGCCGACATCCAAATGCCAGAGTTTGAAACCCGACTGGCCATCCTTCGATATAAGGCAGAGAAAAAAATGATGTCTATCTCTAATGAGGTGGCCACCTACATAGCTAAAATTTCTAAACGATCCATCCGTGAACTGGAAGGTAACTTAAATAAGGTCAAAATGTTCTCAGACCTACAAGGTTTGCAAATCAACTTGGAACTCACCAAAAAAGTTTTGGCTGTGCATGATGAAACAACAACCATGACTATTGAAGATATCCAGAAACTAACTGCCGAACACTTTAAAGTTCGTGTGGTTGATTTGAAATCCAAAAACCGCAGCAAACCTCTTCTACTAGCTCGCCAATTGAGTATGTATTTAATCAAAAATCATCTTGATAAATCGTTAGTTGAAACCGGTCGAGCCTTCGGTGGAAGGGATCACACCACGGTTTTGAATGCGTTGCGGAAAATCGAAAGAGAACTGACTAAAAATTCAGATTTAAAAAAGGATTTCGAAGACTTACAGAGTAGAATCCACAATATCACAGGGGTGTGAATATCGTATGTGGAAAAGCCTGTGAGTATTGGGTTGAATGAAATAGGGAAAATTCTTATCCACAATTTGACTCAATTTTGACAAAGCTTTTTGTTAGAAAAAATCCACAGACTTTGGTTTGCATTATTAGTAACTTAGGTAGTTAACCCTGATTTTAACAGGGCCTACTACTACTACTAGTTTAAATATTTAAAGAAGTAGTAAATAAAAAGGGCCAAAAAAAATAAATATTTTCTCAGAGACTTTTTCAAGGGAGCTGGGTAGTATTTTGAAAATTCGCTCACAGGAAAACTAAAGGGGAGCAAAATGAAAATCAAAGTTGATAAAAAAGATCTCGTGGCTTTGTTAAGCAAAACCCAGAACATCGTTGAAAAAAGAAACACGATGCCGATTTTGATTAATATTCTACTACAAGCCGAAGAAGGATATTTACAAGTTTTCGCCACCGACTTGGAAGTGAGCCTGACAGATCAAGTGGCTGTTGAAATAGAAACCGAAGGCAAAATCGCAGTTAATGCAAAAAATCTCTTTGATATCGTTCGAGAACTAGGTGAAGGGCCGATTGTTCTAGAGGCCAAAGCCAACAATCGATTACAAATTAAACAGGCAAAATCTGTGTTTAACATTGTGGGAATCTCGCCCGAGGAATACCCAGTTTTTCCCACATTTAAAACCAATGATTTTATTGAGGTTAATCCCGAAGTATTGAACGACATGATCGAACGAACTATCTACAGCGTCTCGAACGATGAAACTCGTTACCACTTGAATGGTGTCTATTTTGAAAAGAAAACCGTGGATGGAAGAACACAATTCCGAATGGTTGCAACGGATGGGCACCGATTGAGTCTTGTTGATCGATTTACCAATGATGAGACAGCAAATATAATCACAGCCGGAGTGATCATCCCTCGCAAAGGCTTAGCTGAAGTCAAAAAGATTATTGATTTCAGTGATCAGGCTATTCAAATGGCTGTCGAGGGTTCCCAGCTCATCGTTAAAACGGGAACGACCGTTTTAATGGTTCGTTTGATTGAAGGGAAGTATCCTAATTATCAACAGCTCATTCCACAGAACTTGAAAAAAATGGCTTCGATCAGTCGTGAATCTTTACTTAGTTCGATTAAACGAGTTTCGCTGCTTTCGAATCAAAAATCCAAAGGCGTCACTATTTCACTAGCAAAAGGTAAAATGGAGATTTCTTCAAACAATCCAGAACTTGGAGATGCAAAAGAAGAAATTGATGTGGATTACACTGGGGAAGATTTAAAAATTGGATTTAATGCCAAATACATTTTAGATATTCTTAACAGCTTTGACGACGATACACTCTGTCTCGAGTTGGATAGTCAGTTGTCCCCAGGCCTGATTCGCCCATCCCATGACAAGGACTACACCTGCGTTGTCATGCCTATGCGTATTTGAGGGCCGATATCGTTTTTAAAGGTTAAGATAAATGAAATTTAACAGGCTTTCATTACGGCAATTTAGAAATATTGAAAGCCAAGAGGTTTGCCTTAACCCCGGTCTGAATGTCTTTCGAGGACAAAACGGACAAGGAAAAACCAACTTCGTTGAAGCCCTTTATCTTTTAACCCATGGGAAGTCTTTTCGAACCAATCGCTGGCCCGATTTTATCAATAAAAATTTTCAAGAGGGATTCTATTTGGGCGCCAGTATCAGTCAAGAAGATTTAGAAAAGACTATAGAAATCAAATATTTAAAAGGAAAAAGGAGTTTGGTTGTCAATCAAAAAGCAACTCAAACACCAAAACTGCGTCAAACTTTTCCGTCACTGCTTTTTTCCCCTGAAAGCCTTTTGATCGTTAAAGATTCAGCCCAAAAAAGACGAGATCTGGTGGATGATTTATGTCTTTCTTTGTTTCCAAGTTTTGCACAGGTTTTAAGTGACTATAAAAAGGTCCATCGACAAAAAAATACTCTTTTAAAAAAGGTCAAAGAGGGGCAGTTTGATGAGGTTCAAGGTAAAAGAGTGAACCAAAATTTGACCGAAATTCTGTTCCAAAAAGGGGCCAGATTAACCGGTTTTAGACTTCAAGCGATTGAAGAAATTCAACCCTTTCTTTTAGATGAATTTCTCAAAATTATGGATGAACACTACGGTAATATTTCAATCCATTATTTTATGTCCGGAATAAAAATAGGAACTTGGACAGAGAACGAAATCCGTAACGCTATGTACAAAAGATGGAATGAATTGAAAGATCGAGAATGGGCATCTGGACAGTGTTTGGTGGGCCCTCACAAACACGATATTCAATTCGATTTCAACGGCCAAGAAGCGCGTTTTTTCTGTTCACAAGGACAACAGCGAGCTATTATATTAGCTTTTAAAATGGCGCAAACTAGGCTACATTACAGGGCCCACAGAGAGTTTCCCATTTTGCTTCTTGACGATGTGCTGTCAGAACTGGATCGGGAAAAACAAATGAGGTTTGTAAATTATTTGCTATCAACGGAGGCACAGATTTTTTTAACGACAACAGATGCGACAGCAATACCACAAGTAGCCAGTCGTTCTGTGTTCGAAGTTAAAGAGGGTGTTTTTAATGAAAGTGACAGGTTGCTTACGGGAGGCCTGAGTGTCTGAAAGTCAGGATGTGGTTGTGGATAAACCTACGGAAAATACTAAAAAATATGATGCTGATTCAATTCAGGTCTTAGAAGGTCTAGAAGCTGTTCGCAAAAGGCCAGGGATGTACATTGGTGACACGGGAGTTCGTGGATACCATCACCTCGTTTACGAAATTGTGGACAATGCTGTCGACGAAGCCCTAGCGGGTCATTGTGATAATATTAAAATTAATATTCACAATGATGAGAGTATTACAATTCAAGATAATGGACGCGGAATTCCTGTGTCTAAACACAAAAGTGGCAAATCCGCCATGGAAGTTGTTTTTACTGTTTTGCACGCTGGGGGAAAATTCGACAAAGACACCTACAAAGTGTCTGGAGGATTACACGGTGTTGGTGCTTCAGTAGTCAATGCGCTTTCGTCCGTTTGTAATGTCGAAGTTCATCGAGAAGGAAAAATTTGGAAACAGACCTATGAAAAAGGCAAGCCAACAACAGAACTTAAAGACTCCGGGACGACAGATAAGACAGGAACGATTGTAACTTTTAGAGCCGATCGAACCATCTTTAAAGAGGAAGACCTAGCATTTAATTTTGAAACACTATCAAATCGTTTTCGAGAAATGGCCTTCCTTAATGCAGGATTGCATTTTGAACTTGTTGATGAAAGAGCCGAAACAGAAAAAAAGGCCGATTTCCAGTACTCGGAAGGAATTAAAGAGTTCATAAAACATATTAACAACAAGAAAAAAACACTCCATAGCGACGTGGTCTACTTTCAAGGAAACAGAGAAGGTGTTGATATTGAAATCGCTATGCAATGGAATGACTCGTATTCTGAACAGATCTACACTTATTGTAACAATATCAATACTCACGAGGGTGGCTCTCACTTGGTTGGTTTTCGAGGAGCCCTAACGCGAACGACCAACAACTACGCCCAAGCAAAAAATCTTCTTAAAAACCTGAAAGCAAACCTCGACGGTGACGATATCAGAGAGGGGCTGGCAGCGGTTGTATCTGTTAAAGTTCCCGAACCTCAATTTGAAGGGCAGACTAAGACCAAACTCGGTAACAATGAAGTTAAAGGAATTGTAGAAACGTTAGTAAATGAGAAGTTGGCTGATTGGTTTGACCGTAATCCCACATCTTCAAAAGCTATCGTGGGTAAATGTGTAGATTCAGCAAGAGCGCGATTAGCGGCTCGTAAAGCCAGAGAGTTAACGCGAAGAAAATCAGCCTTGGACTCACACTCCTTGCCAGGGAAGATGGCCGATTGCCAAGAAAAAGACCCATCACTTTGCGAAATCTATTTGGTTGAGGGAGATTCTGCGGGTGGTTCTGCGAAACAAGCCCGAGACCGTAGAACTCAAGCTGTGTTGCCCCTTCGAGGTAAAATTTTAAACGTTGAAAAAGCACGGTTTGATAAAATGCTCTCTAATGAAGAGATAAAAATGATGATTTCGGCCTTTGGTGCGGGAATTGGAAAAAATGAAATGAATCCTGACAAAGTTCGCTATCATAAAATTATTATTATGACGGATGCGGATGTTGATGGTTCACATATACGGACGCTTCTATTAACGTTCTTTTTTAGACAGATGCCTGAAATTGTTGAACGAGGCTATGTGTATATTGCTCAGCCCCCTCTTTACAGATACAAAAAAGGTAAAGAAGAAGTTTATTTGAAAGATGAAAAACACCTCACAGAATTTTTGTTGGATAACACTTTAACCAATCTTTCGGTTCGAGGTTACGCAAAACCAACAGACCCAAAATTTAGAGCATTTATTATGAATGCCTTGAAATTTTCTAAATTACTTAAGAATCATACCCACACAATGGAACCGGACCTTATTAAGTATTTGTTGCGTGAAAACATCCGAGTAGCCGACTTATTGAGCAGTAAAACAAGTAGTGAAGAATTGGTTTCTGGTTTGAAACTGAAAATTTCTGAAGAAGAGCACTACAATATTACGGACATTGAATTGGTTAGCCATTCTGCAGACGAAGTTGTTTTTAGAACCAGCCGATTTGGTCACTATCAAGACAACGCTTTAACAATAAAAAAAGTTGAGGCCTCTGATTGGCAAGAAGTATGGAGACTGTGGGCTGAACTGACCTCTGTATTGACTCTTCCAATTGTTATTGAAAACGATAAGTCGGAAGAGTCTTTCTACGATTATGGAAGTTTCTATGACTATTTTATGGAACTTGGTCGTAAAGGAGCCTACATCCAGCGTTATAAGGGTCTTGGAGAAATGAACCCAGAGCAGCTTTGGGAAACCACTCTTAACCCGGCTAACCGCCATCTGTTGCAGGTTACAATCGATGACGCCATAGCCGCCGATGAAATTTTTAGTATACTTATGGGTGAAAGTGTTGAACCTCGCCGAAACTTTATTTCAGACAATGCACTCTCTGTAAAAGAGCTAGATGTTTAGGGTTAAATTATGAGCGAAGAATTTAAAGAAAATATTTCCCAGATTGATATCAATAAAGAAATGAAGGATGCCTATCTTCAGTACTCAATGAGTGTGATTGTGGGTCGTGCGCTTCCGGATATTCGAGATGGATTGAAGCCTGTGCACCGTCGCATTCTCTTTGCTATGCATGATTTGCGAAATACCCATGACAAACCCTACAAAAAATCAGCGCGTGTTGTCGGGGATGTCATTGGTAAGTATCACCCTCATGGTGATACCGCTGCTTATGATACGATGGTGCGAATGGCCCAGGACTTTTCTCTTCGTTACCCTTTGGTCGACGGACAAGGTAACTTTGGTTCGATTGATGGAGATAGCCCAGCAGCCCAACGTTATACTGAAGTTAGGATGACACGGCTTGCGGAAGCCTTGCTTGAGGATATTGAAAAAGAAACCGTTCCATTTCAGCCGAACTACGATGATTCTTTGCTTATTCCGACGGTCTTGCCAGCGAAGTTCCCTAATCTGTTGGTGAATGGGTCCTCTGGAATTGCTGTGGGTATGGCTACAAATATTCCACCTCACAATTTGGGAGAGGTTATTGACGGGTGTATGACGCTCATCGATAACCCCAATACGACGTTGGATGAACTGATAAAAATTATTCCCGGTCCTGATTTTCCAACGGCAGGAGTGATTTCAGGCGGACAAGGTCTGGTTAAGGCATATAAAAAAGGTCATGGGATAATTCAAATTAAAGCGGTTGCAGAAATCATCCAAAAGAAAAACGACCGAGAAGAAATCCACATCACTGAGATTCCTTACCAAGTGAATAAAGCCCGTTTGATTGAAAGTATTGCCGACTTGGTTCGCGATAAGCGTGTCGAAGGGATTTCGGATATTCGTGATGAATCCAGTCGTGAGGGTATGCAAATTGTGATCGTTCTTAAAAAGAACGAAAACGCCAATGTGATTTTAAATCGTTTATATAAGTACACGCAATTACAGGTCAGTTTTGGTATCCGCTTGTTAGCCTTGGACGCTCGAAACCAACCTCGAATGTTTGATCTTAAAGCGGCACTACAAGCCTTTATCGTTCACAGAAAAGACATTGTAACAAAAAGGTGTTTGTTTGAACTTAAAAAAGCAGAAGCCCGAGCCCACATCTTAGAGGGCTTACAAAAGGCTCTCGACAATATTGATGCAATCGTTGCAACCATTCGTGCATCGAAAGAAACCGGAGAAGCTCGAGTGGCTTTGATGGACCAATTTCAGTTTTCTGAAAAACAGGCACAGGCTATTTTAGATATGAAATTGGCTCGCCTAACCGGTCTAGAAAAACAAAAAATTATTGATGAACTAGTTGAACTGCGAGAAAGAATTCAATGGCTTCGCGATGTTTTAAAAGACGTTGCTAAAATTTATGCGATTATTAAAGAAGAGTTAACAGAAATAAAGGCCAAGTACGCCGATGCTCGGCGAACACAAATTTCTCATGAAGATGTAGAAATCGATGACGAAGACTTAATCGCTAGCGAAACGATGGTCGTTACCCTAACTCAAACTGGATACATAAAGCGCATTCCAATTGAACAGTACAAGCAGCAAAAAAGAGGTGGAAAAGGGGTTAAAGGAGCAGAAACTCGAGAAGAGGACTACGTTACAAACATTTTTGTCGCCGATACAAAAACCACCCTTCTTGTGTTTACAGATAAAGGAAAGGTCTATTGGACGAAGGTTCATAAATTGCCATTGGGAAGCCGAACTTCGAAGGGTAAAGCCATGGTCAATGTTGTTGAAATCAACAAAGAGACCGTTCAAGCCGTTCTACCGGTAACAGAATTCCAAGATGACCGCTTCGTCGTGATGATTACAAAAAATGGAATTATCAAAAAGACTCCTCTTAGTGCTTTTGCAAGACCTCGTCCTTCTGGAATCATTGCTTTAACGACCGACTTAGAAGATGAATTGCTACAAGCCAAAATCAGTGATGGGAAGTGTAGCTTTTTAGCAGCGACTAATAAGGGGCAATCCATCCGTTTTGATGAGGGAGATGTTCGAGCCATGGGCCGCACGGCGCGTGGAGTAAAGGCGATCACATTACACAAAGACGATCAGGTTGTCGGTTTGGAAGTTCTACCAAAAGATTCTAAATTGGATCTTTTGATTTGCACGGCCGCCGGTTACGGGAAACGTGTTCCCGTTGAGGAGTATCGAACCCAAGGACGTGGCGGCTCAGGGATTATTACTCAGAAGTCAGTGGAGAAACTGGGAGATGTGGTAACCGCTCGTGGTGTCATTGATACCGACGATATTGTTATTACCACCGATAAAGGCCAAACCATCAGAATGTCCTGTGGCGATATTTCAAAAATGGGTCGAAACACCCAGGGTGTTCGTCTGATATCTTTAAAACCGGGTGAATTTGTGACTGGTGTGGCCCTGATTCACGATGAAGATAGTGACGAACATGGCAACCCCATTGACTCGAATTAAACTCGCTGGAGCCTGTTTTGGACTATAAACAGGCTCTGGGACTTGGTTTTGAACTCTCCAGCTTTTTTATTATCAGTTACTTAGCGACCCCCATTTTGGCTGAATCATTTGAATGGGACACCAATCTCACTCTGGCGCTTCTCTTTGGCCTCTCTCTTATGATATGGACCCTGCATGCTTACTTCTCTATCAGCTCGAAATCAGACTAATTTTAGTACTTTTCTAGGGGTTCACGGTCTGGTGACGGTCATCGCGACGGGCTTAATGCTTAGCGTCTTCGAGCGGGAAAGGGCGCTTAACTTTGCGACGGGTGAGCTTATTGTTTGGCTCAGTCTTTTATCTCTAAGCCTTTCAGTCTATTTGTTTTTTTTGAAAAAAAATATTGCTTTGATAGTTGGTGTCATTGTATTTAAGTGGCCTATTTTGATTTACGTGGTTTATCGACTGACGGAGATGGTGAACTCACCTCCGGTATTCTTAGCCCTTGGCTTCTTTCCGGTTGTACTGAGTTCGCTAATCTGGGCGGTTTTTCAAAAAGAATAGGGATTACAATTGTCAGCAGCTCATTTTAATTGGACCCAAATGATAGAAGGTGTGAATCACACCAATACTCACGTTGCAACGGCTGCTATCGTTACGGGTGGTCTCATCCTCTTTTCCTTAGCTGGCCGAATGGCTTTGGGCTCCGGCGAATCAGCCGTTGTTCCGGCAGGAAAAGTCTCAATAAAAGGAATTTTTGAAACTCTGACTGAGTTGATTGTCAGTCTAACGGAGATGGTGATTGGAAAGGGAAATCAAGAGTACGTTCCACTTTTTGCGTCTATATTTACGTTTGTTTTGATTAACAACCTGGTTGGACTTCTGCCAGGAATGACGCCAGCTACGGACAACTTTAATACGACGTTTGCTGTCGGTATTTTTTCGTTTCTTGTCTACAACTATGTTGGGATCCGCAAAAAAGGATTTAAATATTACGAAGACTTTACGGGACATCTTCCGATTAGTTTTATTTGGCTTTGGCCATTAATGTTGGTCATTGAAATCTTGTCTCACGCCTTTCGTCCCTTAACTTTAGGGTTGCGTTTGGCCGGTAACATGACGGGGGACCATGCTGTGGTAGGATTCTTTTTAGAGTTGCTTCCGCCGCCCTTTGTATATTTTGTTCCCATAGTCTTTTATGCGCTTGGATTGCTTGTTTGTTGTATTCAGGCGTTTGTATTCACTCTGTTATCAATGACTTATGTCATGATGGCCCAACCTCAAGATGATCATTAATTATAAAGGAGAAACTTCGATGAAATTAATTAACAAAGTTGCAACTGTGCTGGGTGTTCTACTTTTTACTGTACAAGCTTTTGCGGCGGGTGATGCCCCCCATTTTGGTATGGAAAATTTAACAGACGGTAGTTTTCTTGGACTTATGGGTCTTGGTGCTGGACTGGGCGTTGGCCTAGCAGCTTTTGGTGCGGCCTCTGGACAGGGTAAAGCGGCGGCAGCGGCTCTTGACGGCATTGCAAGAAACCCTTCTGCTGGTCCTAAAATGTTTGTGCCTCTTGTTCTTTCTTTGGCCCTTATGGAATCTCTTGTGATTCTATCATTCCTAGTGACTAGTGGAATTGGTGGAGCCATTACTAAAGTTCTTGGCCAGTAAATCAGGGTCATCAATTGACGAATTTAAAAGCACGGACAAAAGTCCGTGTTTTTTGTTTAATGAGGTCGTCAATTTAAAAAGTACTGCGGTCTAAACCCAAAAAAACACTGAAGAAAACCTTGAATCTCTAGAGTGATCCGCCGATAAGTCTTTCGTGGATCAAGCAAAATTAAAAGTCATATTAATTGGCTTTAATCAAAATCTTTTAAAAAGCATTGCAGATAGGGTCAATAGCCAGAGGCCTGTCGAAGTACAATATTGTACGGATCTAAAAGATTTTTTAGCTATTTGTCTCGATCAGCAACCGGATCTAATTGGCGTGAGCGTTTCCTATCCCCATCAACAGATCACACGTTTTCCTAAAATTTTTAAAATGGCTTTAAACATCCCGGTCTTAACATTTGGAGAGGCTCAAGATGCTAAAACAAGAAAAGCCTTATCTTCTACGACTGGAGATTTGCAAATACAGGGAGTCATAACAGCCCACAACCTGTGGATGAAAATTGTTAACTTTCAAAAAATGCAGGAAGAAGAAATAGAAAAAGCCCAAAACGGCGTAACTGAATCAGGTGAGAGTAAACCGAATTCGATCTTTCTAAAAAACGGAAAGAACAAAAGCGCAGGTAATAAAAACAGCATTTTGAGTAGTCTCTTCTCAGCACTTAATGAAGATGGGAGTGCTGAAAAAAGCGAATCAAACTTTAAACACTTTTCTTCGGACGATGGAAACAAGCCAACAACCACCTACCATGATACTTCTTCCGAATCAGCTGAGTTGAAAACATCAAACATGAACCATGTTGTTGGAACAACTAGTAGCAAAGAGAAAAAAACTTCTAGCCTTAATTCTATAGAAGGCAGAGACACATCAAATAATGGTCGCGACAATAAATCAGATGATAAAAGTATCAATACCGGAAAACGGGATGCGGCAGTGGTGAATAAGAAGGCCTCAATACTAGACTCCCTTCTTAATACCGATCCATCCCTAGGGAGTTCTAAAGAAAACCTGACAAGACCTGAATCAAAAAATGCTAAGAACAAGCAAGGCGATGTCCTCGATCAGTTTCCCAAAGAGAGCGAATCGAGAAATAATCAAAATCAGAGAGAATTTGGGAAGGTTCAACTTTCAGACGAAAAAGAAATAAAAGAAGAGGCAGTTAAAAAGACAAAAGAAAAGAGCTTACGAGAGCAAGTCAAAAAGAAAAGTGTGTTAGAACTCTGTTGTGAACTTTCTTTAGAAAAAACTTTCAAAGCACCTAAGTCGGAAGAAATTAAAAGATTTAATCTCGAAGACATTGCAGTCTTTACAGTCGATCTTGGCAGCATCAAAGGTTACTTGCTTCTAGCCTCGGTTCCCGGAAAAGCTGTGGACGATGAGGTTCGCTCTTTTAAAAAATACTTGATAGAAGCGCTAAAGGAAAACGGAGCTTTTGGAGATGTTAGTGAGCCCTATCGTCTTGACCTTTCCGTTGAAAACTATATTCCCTCTGTTGCGGAGTTTTCGGAATTCAACGTTAATCATCAAGCCTCCAATGGAGAGATGTTTAATGTAGCCTTTGTTCAGAGAGAGGTTGTTTTGCCAACTCTTTCCGAATCGGATAAGCCCGACATGTTTTTTATTGATATTAAAATTATTCCGCCACAAACCCCTGTGAACTTTGAGGCTTTTATCTATTTACCTCGGAATAACAGGTTTGTCCGATACCTCAAGGAAAACGGCAGTTTGAGTTTAAAACAAGCCAAGCGTCACATGGAAGAGGATGGGCAAAAGAAACTCTACTTACCTAAAAACCAGAAGCGGCAGTTCGAAAAGTTCTATATTCGAAACACCCTAAATTGGGAATTCGAACTTCATAAAAAAAGCAAAGCCTCTTAGGGGAGAAAGGGTCGAGTTAAGTTTTCGGGTCCACTTTTTCTCGTAACTAAATCATCTTCTATGCGGATGCCTCCATAAGGGATTAATGTTTCGAGCAAGTCCCAATTAATACTTTTTGAAACGCCCTCCTGCTTTTTCAGAGCATTTAACAACAGTGGAATCATATAAAAGCCTGGTTCAATGGTTAAAACATCGTTTTCTTGAATCGGTCGAAGAGTCCTAAGGTAAGGGAAGTCATCAGGTTGCTTCATAAGACTTCCGTCAGCGTCACTTTGCTTTGCAGCGACGTCATGCACTTGCAGACCTAAGGGATGTCCGATCCCATGGGGATAGAACTGAAACGGTACCTTTTTATCCATCGCCTCATCCAATGAACCCTTGAAGAGATTAAAGTCAACGAGGATCTTCGCAACCATTCGATAAGATTCTCTGTGGATCTCAACATAGTCCAAGCCGGGCATGACCATCTGGCACAGCTTTTTCTGATTATCTTCGACACGCTGGAGAATGTCTTTAAATACAGAATCAACGGAGTCTTTTGCGTAGGTTCGAGTGATATCGCTACAATAACCATTGTAGCGATAGCCAGCATCGATCAAAAAGGTCTGACCCGACCCCACTTTCTTCGGAAATTGGTAATGGAGAATGGCAGAATTTTTATCAAGAGCAACGATACTGTTGTAGGGTAATTCACTTTCTTTCTGGCCGGAGGCAATCAAATACTGCATAAAAATTTCGTTTTCGGTTGCACCGGAGTGAAAAAGCTCTTTCGCCCTTATGTGGCCAAGGGCTGCAGACTGATTTGCTCGACGTATACATTCGATTTCATATTCCGTTTTTTGTGATCGTAACCAATGCATGTGGGAAAAGACTTTGCTTCCCGCAGGAGTGCAAGAAAAAGTTTCTCCAGTCGAAGTATTGGGGCTTATCAATATGTTCTTTTTTCCAGAATCAGCACTGGCCGACCACCCGGCCTTATAATCGTTGACGACAGTGATATTAAAGAAGTCTTCCCAGAAATCGCCTCTTAAAGAGGAAACTTCGTGCCAAAAGTCATTTGGAATATGGTAGAAAAGCTCAGGTTTAGAAGCATTGAGACTGATTTTTAATACATGCCCTTGCCCCGGGTCTGGACAATAAAAAGCAAAATGTGGGTTGGTTTTAAAAAAAGTGGGCTGATCGTCAAGAAAGTAAAAATCGGGAAACCCACTTTCGATAAAGAGGTTATCAATTTCTAGATCTTCCATTAATGCTTTCGTTTGTTGGATTCTCAATTCAATATGAGATTTGAAGAGTTCCTTCATCATTTCCCCTTTTTGTTTTCTTTTAGGTGTAGGTTCAAGTAATGCCCGGTTAGACTTTCTTGAGATTTAAGTATTTCTAAGGCCGGACCCTCAAAAACCAGATGACCGCCAGCCTCGCCGCCTTCTGGGCCAAGATCGACAAGGTAATCGCAGGATTTAATGACATCCAAATTGTGTTCTACGACAATAACGGTATTGCCGCGATCAACAAGTTCACCAAGAAGATGAATTAAATTTGCTACGTCATGGATATGTAAACCAGTGGTCGGCTCATCTAAAATATATAAAGTGTGTCCGGCGATCTTTTTTGACAACTCTCGACTGAGTTTAACTCGTTGAGCCTCTCCTCCAGAGAGTGTGGTGGAATTTTGGCCCAAAGTTATATAGTCCAACCCAACCTTCATCAGAGTTTCCAACTTTCGCCGGATGGGTTTATGATGTTCAAAAAATGAAAAAGCCTCTTCAACAGTCATAGATAGAATGTCATGAATATTTTTTCCTTTGTATTTTACAAGAAGAGTTTCAGGATTGTATCTTTTCCCTTGGCAAACGTCGCAACGGACATAAACGTCAGACAAGAACTGCATTTGAATTTTAGAAAGGCCGGCTCCTTGGCAGTTTTCGCAGCGACCCCCTTTGACATTGAAACTAAACCGACCAGCCTCATAGCCGCGAATTTTGGATTCGGGAAGCTGAGTAAATAGAGATCGGATAAGTGGGAAGATTCCCACATAGGTGGCGGGACAGGAGCGCGGAGTGCGGCCAATAGGCTTTTGATCGATTTGAATGATGTTATCTAATTTTTCAATGCCTTTTATAACTTTATGTACAGATGGTAAAAAGGAGCGTTTTAAAAATTTATTGGCGACACTTTTGTATAGAGTATCAATAATAAGAGTACTTTTCCCGCTACCAGAGACCCCAGTGACCCCAATCAATTGACCCAGAGGCAAAGACACATCAAGGCACTTCAAATTGTTTCCTGAAGCTCCTTCAATCAACAGAGCGTCTTTGCTGAACTCCCTTCGAGCTTTTGGAAGTGGAATGGATTTTTTACCGGAAAGATACTCTCCTGTTAGTCCGGCGGAGTTTTTTAGATCTTCGTACTGTCCTTGAAAAATTAGCTCACCACCTAATCGCCCCGCTTTAGGACCGATATCAATCACTTGATCTGCAGCTCGAATGGTATCTTCATCATGTTCTACTACGATTATGGTGTTGCCGCGATTTTTAATCTCGTTCAAGACCGCAAGAACATTTTGGTGGTCTCTAGGATGAAGACCAATGCTGGGTTCATCCAAAACATAGAGAACTCCAACCAAAGGAGTCCCCACTTGAGAGGCCAATCGAATACGCTGAGCCTCTCCACCGGAAAGAGTTTTAGAGCGCCTTGAGAGCGAAAGGTAACCGGCTCCCACTTTTTCAAGGTAGGTTAGTCGAGTTTGGATCTCCGGGATAATCTGATCAGCAACTTCGCCTCGATGTTCAGAGGCACTGACATTGTTAAAAAACTCAAGCAAGGATGTGACAGACGCTTGGCTCATATCGTAAATCGTTTTATCTTCAAAAAAAACATTAAGTGCTGTTTCTCTTAATCCAGAGCCGGCACAAGAAGCACATTTACTGGTGTCTTTCCACTCAAGATCTGGATTGTCGCTGTCAATTTCATATTCGATGTGTTTTTTTTGGCCGACTCCGGGGAGGTGTTCAGAAACTTCGTATTCATAGATATCTTGTGTTCCGAGACCATTACAATCTTCGCAGGCACCCTTTGGGTTGTTAAAACTGAAAAGCAGTGGATCAATTTTAGAAAATGAATAGCCACATTCTGGGCAGGCAAGGCGAGTTGAAAAATTTCTTCGAGCCCCATCTTTTCGTTCCACCGTTAAAAGTCCATCCGTTAAACTAACAGCACCGGCAACGGCCTGAGCCAGGCGGTGTTTAGAATCTTCATTGGATTTTAAGTGAATTTTATCAATGACAATATCGATGTCATGTCGATTAGTTTTTTTAAGACCCTCAATAGAATCGAGGTATACCCATTGTCCATCAATTTTTGCGGACAAATAGCCAGCCTTAATCCAACTATCGATCTCTTTTTTAAACTCCCCTTTTTTACTCTTGGCGACTGGGGCCAAAAGAATAATTTTTTCATCCACATAGCTTTCAAGAATGTCTTCTTGGATTTGATCAAGAGGTTGGCCCTCGACAGGAATTTTGTGGTTAGGGCATGTTGGAGTTCCGACCTTGGCGAAAAGAAGCCGAAGGTAATCGTAAATTTCGGTCACTGTGCCCACCGTTGAGCGGGGGCTATGACCAATTGTTTTTTGATCGATCGCTATTGACGGGCAAAGCCCATGGATAGAATCAACATCGGGTTTGCTTAACTGGAGCAAAAAATTGCGGGCGTAGGTTGATAAGCTGTCGATAAAGCGACGTTGACCTTCGGCATAGATAGTATCAAAAGCTAAGCTGGACTTTCCGCTTCCTGAAAGACCGGTGATCACCGTCATTTGATTTTTGGCGATCTCAACGTTTATTCCTTTTAGGTTATGCTCGCGTGCGCCACGAACCACGATCATGTTATTCATAATAGTGGGTTCACAAGCTCCATAATGGTGGATTGAATTCTTTCAAGACCCTTTTGGCTATGAGACTCAAAACGAAGAGTGATAACGGGCTGGGTGTTAGAAGACCGCACAAGAGCCCACCCATCAGAATAGCTCACACGAACTCCGTCAATGGTATTTACCGAAACACCCTCCAAGGGTTTAGAAAAATGTTCCTGCAATTTTCGCACTAAAATGACCTTGTTTTCTTCGGTGGTTTCCAACCTAATTTCTGGTGTGCTAAAGCTCTTTGGAATTCCTTCAAGAAGTTGATCGATGGTTTTCCCCGTCCGCCCCAGAATTTCAACCAATCGCAAGCCAGCATAGGGCGCATCATCGTATCCATAGTTTCTATCAGAGAAAAAAATATGACCACTTAACTCTCCGCCGAAGGGAGATTTTTCATCTTTAATTTTATTTTTTATAAGGCTATGCCCTGTTTTCCACATAATAGCCTGACCGCCATGGGAATTGATATCATCATAGAGGCGGTCAGAACACTTGACGTCTCCAATAATTTTAGACTTTGGTTGAGTGGTCAGAATATCGCGAGCAATGACCATCATGATTTCATCACCCAAAATGAAGCGCCCTTTTTCATCGACAACACCAATTCGATCAGCATCTCCATCAAACCCAATCCCAATGGATGCTTTTGACTCGAGGACTCTTTTTTTCAAATCCGTTACGTTTTCTTCAACAGTTGGGTCAGGATGATGATTGGGAAAGTGGCCGTCTGGCTTTTCGAAAAGAATTTCTGGGCTGAGTCCAACACCTTCATAAAGGCGTCGAACAATGGCGCCAGCGGCACCGTTTCCACAATCGAGAACAACGGGAATGGACTTCAAATCTAAAAACTCTTTTTTATATCGCTCAATGTAGGCAGGTGAAATATCATGATCGACGACAGATCCTTGTCCGCTGATAAAATCTTGCGACTCCATAATACCCTTTAGGGTTTGTATCTGATCGCCAAAAATGGTGGTTTTCCCTTTAGATAATTTGAAGCCATTGTATTCAGGTGGGTTATGGGAGCCGGTTACCATGATTCCCCCGGACAAATTCATTTCAAACATAGAAAAGTAAGACATTGGTGTGGTGATCAAACCTAAGTTATAAACTTTTGCTCCCGACATCAAAAAGCCCTGAATCACTGACTCGGCAATTGCTGGGCTCGAAAGGCGGGCATCAAAGCCAACGGATAACTTGAGTGGTTCTTTCGATTGACTTTGTAGATAGGTCGCAAAGGCCCGCCCTAACTTTTTTGCAAAGGCCAGGTCGAAATCAGAGTTATAGACACCACGAATATCGTATTCACGAAAAATATGACTGCTAAACATAAATCACCAACTTACGGTTTGTTTGTTAACTAGTTTTAAAGCAATTCGAATGGCTGATTCCATCGAACCACTTTCGGCTTTATTTTTTCCATAGATGTCATGAGCGGTTCCATGATCGACGCTCGTTCGAACAAAAGGTAAACCCAATGAAACCTGTGTTCCAGATTGGGGGCCGTGTAACATTTTAAAGGGGATCAAGCCTTGATCATGGTAGCTAGCGACATAAAAAGAATACTTCTTTCGTTCTTTTGGTTGAAAGCACACATCCGGAACCAGAGGGCCTTCGACTTTTATCTTTCGCTGCCGAGCTTTTTTGAGAGCAGGAATATAAATGCGCAGCTCTTTTTCATCGATTACGCCTTCTTCCCCGGCATGAGGGTTACAGCCGACTAAGGCGATCGGTTTTTTTTGTAGGCGAGGTGAAAAGTTTTTTAAAAATCGATGAGTTTGAACCAAGGCGGTGTCAATAGTTTCGGGTCGGATTTGTTCGTAAGCTTTTTTTATAGAAACGTGGCCAGTCACCAGGGTGACATTCATTTCTTTACCTAAAAAACACATATGAACATCGCTGGCGCGGGTGACTCGCTTTAAAATTCCCGTGTGCCCGTTGTCTTTTAAACCCGACTGAATAATCTCTGTTTTTGAAAGTGGCGCAGTAACCAAGGCATCAATCGACTTCGAAAGGCCGCATTTAGCCATGAGTTCAACCCAGCGCGCAGGTGGCAATAGACTGACGATGTCGATCAAAGTCTTGTGGTTAGCCGGAACCTGTAAGGCCTCGGGCCATGATTGAACTGTGACTCGTTTAAAATAGCGGTCGATCAATCGTAATTCTCGTCGAGGCATACTGGGGCTTCTCCAAAGAAAAAAGATTGTTCCGCGCTGAGGTCTAACCCGATGTAGCGCTTTGGCGGTGACTTCGCTGCCGATTCCACCGATATCTCCGGTTGTAATTGCGACTCGTTTATAATTTATCATGATTTGTTGATTTGAATGATGGCGTCTTTTCGTTTTTGCAATAACCAAAAATCAAGTTGTTCCTTAAAAGCATTTGCGAAAAGTTGTTGATAGATATCTTGTTTTTGTCTTTCAATTGCAGGGTCTTTTACAAGCTTTTTGTCTAACACCTTAAAAATATGAAGCCCCATTGGGGTTTTTACCACACTGGATGTTTCGCCAATCTTTAGATTCGAGATGGCTTTTTCGATAGAGCCAATCATTTCACCAGATTTAAAGGTCCCAAACACACCATTTTTGTCTTTAGTGTCTGTATCAACACTGTTGTTTTTTGCTAATAATTCAAAAGAGGCCCCACCGTTGAGCTCTTCTTTTAGTTTTTTCGCTTTACTAGTGTCCTGCTGTTTTAAAAGGATGTGAGCAATATTGAATTCGAAGACTTGAGTTTTACTTGTTTTGTTTTTAGAGAGATAGTGGCTGACAATGTCTTGCTCAGAGATTTTAATTTTACTGGTGATTTCTTTTTCCACCAGTTGCCTTCGTTCGATACTTTTTTTAACAAAGTCCCGGTAATCGGCAAAGTCGACACCTTGATCTCGAAGCGTTCTCTTCAGTTGATTGACAGTCAGGTTTTGTCTTTTCGCGATCGTAGATATTTCGCTAGAAACGCGCTCTTCTGTAACCAATAGGCCATTTTTTTTGACTTCGAAATCAATAATTTTTTCATCAACGAGGAGTTTAAGTAAAAAATCACGATCACTGCTCGCTCGCTCTCTGACTTCTGGGTCCGAAAAAAGAAGGTCATTCAAGAACCCCCCACTTTTCAGTTTTTCTTGGTAATCTTTGATTTCGGTGAGGGTAATGATTTCCCCATTCACAACTCCATAAATTTTTTCGAGAACACGGGCCTGAGACACATGAGTACACAATAATAACCAAGCCAAGGCCAAAAGGAGTATGGGGCTTTGATAACGGAATTGGGACATAATCGGGTTCTCCCTTCTCTTTCTGCAGTCCCCTTGAACCAGGCGTGGTTTAGGGCGCAAATCCAAAGGTCATTCCTACCATAAAATGGGTTATTGTTTTAATTTTTTACGGGAATTTTCTAACTAGAAAGCCCTTTGGTTCTAGCGTCAGTTTTGGCTTGGTCGATTGCTGCTTCGAGCCGTAGGGCCAAGGATTCACTTTTTGGGTCGTCATTTCGACCGAGGGGTGGAAGGGCGTCACCCCAGATGATTGTGACCTTTGCGAAAGGTAGAGGAAGTCGAGATTTGTTCCAAGCTTTTTCAAACAAATGGTATTTCGAGGCATAAAAAGAAATCGGCACAATAGGGAGGTTGGTAAGGCGTGAAATTTGAAAAACCCCAGGTTTCGCTTTGTAAATGGGCCCCTTGGGGCCGTCTACCGCGACACTGGGGCGACGCCCTCGGTCCTTCAAGCGAATAATGCCTTTTAGGGCGCTGGTGCCACCACGGGTGGACGATCCGCGAACAGTTTCGGCGCCTAACAATTGGACGGCTTTATTCATTATGTCTCCATCTTTACTGGTCGAAATGATACAAGAGACGTGATATTTTTTTAAAAGATGGAGAATTCCAAGTTCATCACCATGCCAGTGAGCGATAATGAAACTTTTTTCTTCGTTCATATAGCTTTTCACAGCTTCGGACTCTTGAATTTCAATACGCCAGGACCAAAAAAGCAATTTGTATAAAAAAAAGACTAAATAGGGAATGACGACCCTGTTTAACATTTAGGGTCCAGTTTAATAAAAACGAAGGAAGGTATCACTTAATACTTTTCAGTTTTTCAGTGAGCAATGGCACGATCTCGAAAAGGTCGCCAACAATACCATAAGTGGCCTTTTGAAAAATAGGAGCCTTATCGTCTTTGTTGATGGCGACAATATTTTTACTGCCACTCATGCCCGCTATGTGTTGTATCGCTCCGGAGATCCCTACGGCAAAGTAAAGACTTGGTGCAACCGTTTTTCCGGTCTGTCCAACCTGTAGAGAGTGAGGAACCCAACCGAGGTCAACAACGGCCCGGGAGGCACCAACTGTGGCCCCTAAGGGTTCGGCCATATCTTGAAGAAGTTTAAAATTATCAGCTTCCTTTAATCCTCGGCCACCTGAAACAATGACGTCCGCTTCAGTGAGGTCTAGCTTTTCGGATTCGCCCTTTTCGATGGACTGAGTTTCAGACCGACCAGAGGCCGCATCTAAAGAAATCGCGATACTTTCGGTGGACGCGCTTCCTTTTGCTTCAATGACAGAAATCTGGTTGGGCCGGAGTAGGACAATCTTTCCAGAGTCATCGGTAAATGTTACTTGCGCCAAGCATTTACCAGCGTACATAGGTCGTTTTGCTGAAATACCACCATTTATTGAAATCTCAGTCACATCGCTCATAAAAGCCATATCGTTTTTTACCGCTGTTCGTGGAAAAACATCGCGCCCCACGTTGTTTGAGCTGGCCAAAATGAGATCCGGAGCAAATTGTTGAACGACTTTGTCGACAAAATTTTGATAGGTTTCAGGATTGTAAGTGTTGCCTCGGTCTTCGGTGCAAGAGAAATGTTTTGAAACACCCCAGGCTCCAAGTTTGCCGGGTAAGTTTTCGCTCCCCGGGCCGATGGCACAGGTCGCAATTTCGCCACCACCCAAGGAGGCCGCAGACAGACACTCGAGCGCACTTTTTTTAATTTCACCGTTATTTGTTTCTAAAAATACGAGAATTTTCATCATACACCTATAGAACCTTTGCTTCTTCTTGAAGGAGTTTTACCAATTCTTCAACCTGCTGAGCGGGATCGCCCGGAATCATTTTACAGGCGGCTTTTTCTGGCGGAAGTTCAAAGTTTGTAAATTTGGTTTTAACAGCATCGACAGAGATACCTAGGTCGTCCAGGTTAACTTCTTTGATGGGTTTCTTTTTAGCTTTCATAATTCCAGGCAAACTTGCAAACCGAGGTTTGTTAAGGCCCTTGTTGGCCGTGACCATAGCGGGCATTTTTAAGCTAAAGGTTTCGGTGGTTCCACCTTCGATTTCTCGACTGGCAATGACATGGCCATCGACGTAATCGGTTTTGTTAACCACGGAGGCATGGGGAATGGCTAATACCTGGGCGACCATCAAAGGTACGGCAGCGACGTTTCCATCGATAGCTAACTTTCCGGCAAAAATCAGACTAAACTCGCCCTCGGCCTTGATGGCGGCGGCCAGTGCTTTGGCGGTAGAAACAGCATCAAGGGTAGCCTCGGAGTTAATCAAAATAGAGTCATCAGCGCCCATCGCCATAGCTGTTAACAGGGCATTGTTAACTCGAGACTTTGGCCCCATCGTTACAGCGGTCACTTGCACGTCGCTATTGGATTCTTTAAATCGGATGGCTTCTTCAATGGCAAACTCATCGTAGGGGTTGATAACCCACTTGATTCCATTGGTCTCAATGCCTTGTGAATCGGCAGTCAGCTTGATTCGGGTTTCTGTATCTGGAACCTGTTTGATACAAACAAAAACACGCATAATATCCCCTTATTTAGAACCTCTTCTTTTGCTAAAATAAGGCAAAATTGTAAAGCAGATTCACCGTATAAAAATCAGTTTTTTGTCGTATTTATCCGTAAACTCTTTTAAAAAATATACTTCGTGAGAGTCTACGTTTTAAGGGGCATGGGGCGGTGCTGTCAACATCGTTCAAATATCCTTGAACAAAAGCGGAAAATAACATATCGTGTAATTAGAGGTGAAAATTGAACTTTCTTAGCTCTTCGATTGGGAAAAAATATTTAATGGGGTTAGCCGGTGCTGGCTGGACCCTGTTTGTGCTCGGACATATGGCCGGAAACATGCTTATCTTTGCTGGACCAGAGGCTTTTAATCGCTATGGTCACGCAATTGTCAGCAACAAACTTCTGCTTTACGGAACCGAAGCTTTTTTAATTGTTTGTTTGGTCACCCATGTGGGACTTGGCATTCTCTTAACTTTACAGAATAAAAAAGCCAAACCACAGAAATATGCAGCGACACCTGTTTCAGATAAAAAATCCAGCTTTGCTTCGAAAACCATGGCCCTTCAAGGAAGTATCATTCTGATTTTTATTATCACCCATCTCAACACGTTCAAGTATGGTGAAGAGCATTGGGTTGAATATGGCGGAGAAACTATGCGTGACCTACATCGTTTGGTTATTGAAGTCTTCTCTCAACCCACCTATTTGGCCTGGTATTTAGTTTGTCTCTTTCTTTTAGGTTTTCACTTGAGTCACGGAGCCTCATCTGTTTTTCAAAGCCTGGGGGCCAACCATCCAAAGTATACCCCGGTTATCAAAAAAGCAGGTTTTGCCTATGCTCTTATTGTGGCTGCTGGCTTTATGTCTCAACCCATTTACGTTTTCTTCTTCCGGTGAGGTCGCAGATGTCTTTGCAATCAAATGAACCAAACGAACCTATTAATAAAATGTGGGAAAACCACAAGTTTAAAATGAAGCTTGTAAACCCTGCGAATCGCAGGAAATACAAAGTCATTGTCGTCGGGACAGGGTTAGCAGGTGCCGCGGCGGCGGCGTCCATGGGCGAGATGGGTTACCATGTTGAAAACTTTTGTATCCAGGATTCACCTAGACGGGCCCATTCGATTGCCGCGCAAGGTGGGATCAATGCTGCGAAAAACTACCCGAATGATGGAGACTCTGTTTATAGACTTTTCTACGACACTGTAAAAGGTGGAGACTTCCGATCGAGAGAATCTAACGTCTACAGGTTAGCGCAAAATTCAAACCTCATTATTGATCACTGTGTCGCTCAGGGGGTTCCATTTGCTCGTGAGTATGGTGGGATGCTAACCAACCGGTCTTTTGGAGGCGCCCAAGTTTCTCGAACTTTTTATGCTCGTGGACAAACCGGCCAACAGTTATTGCTTGGGGCTTACTCGGCATTGAACCGACAAATTAAAGCCGGCACAGTTAAAATGCATAACCGCACTGAAATGTTAGACCTAGTCATGGTCAATGGGCGAGCTCGAGGTATTATCACGCGCGATATTGTGAGTGGTCAAATTCAGAAGCACGTCGCTGACGTTGTGGTTCTTTGTACTGGTGGTTATGGTAATGTCTTTTATCTTTCAACCAATGCAATGAACTCAAATGTGACTGCCTCTTGGCGATGCCACCGCAGGGGCGCCTATTTCGCAAACCCTTGTTTCACACAAATTCACCCCACTTGCATCCCTGTTTCCGGAGACCATCAGTCAAAGTTGACTTTAATGTCGGAGTCTCTAAGAAACGATGGGCGGGTTTGGGTTCCTAAAGAGAAGGGTGACAAAAGAGCCCCGAACCAAATACCAGAGTCGGAGCGTGACTATTATCTAGAAAGAATCTACCCAAGTTTTGGTAACCTTGTTCCCCGAGACGTGGCCTCCCGCCAAGCCAAGTTTCGTGTCGACGAAGGGCGAAGTGTTGGCAAGTCCGGTGTCGCAGTTTATCTTGATTTCGCCGATGCTATTCGTAGAGATGGCAAAGACAAAATCTCGGAAAAATACGGCAACCTTTTTGATATGTATCGACAGATCACAGGTGAAAACCCTTATGAAGTTCCGATGCGAATTTACCCAGCCGTGCACTATACAATGGGTGGTCTTTGGGTGGACTACAATTTAATGAGTAACCTAGAAGGTCTTTTTGTGGGCGGAGAAGCGAATTTCTCTGACCATGGTGCCAATCGTTTAGGAGCTTCGGCTCTTATGCAGGGCTTGTCTGATGGATATTTTATTTTGCCGTACACCGTTGGCAATTATTTAGCTTCGCAAAAATTTGAAGAAGTAAGCGCCGACATGCAAGAGTTTGAGGAGGCTGTTTCGGCCTCAAAAAGCCAAATTAGTAAAATAATGGATGTTCAAGGCTCAAGACCAGCGGATGATTTTCATCGCGAACTGGGTCACTACATGTGGGAATATGTTGGTATGTCGAGGGATGCAAAAGGTCTTAACGAAGCTTTGCAAAAAATCCCGGATCTTAAGAAACAATTTTGGTCGGATGTTAAGGTGACGGGAACAGCGGATGGAATCAATCACGAGTTAGAAAAAGCCAATCGCGTAGCCGACTTCCTCGAGTTGGGAGAACTTATGGCGCAAGACGCACTCAATCGAGAGGAGTCTTGTGGTGGTCATTTTCGCGAAGAACATCAGACTCCAGAACATGAAGCCAAGCGTGACGATGAAAACTTTGCTTACACGGCTGCATGGGAATACACAGGTGGAGCGGCTCAGTTACACAAAGAAGAACTCAAGTTTGAACACGTTAAACTTGCAACTAGAAGCTATAAGTAGGGGCTGTTATGACTTTAAAGTTAAAGATTTGGAGACAGAAAAACGCCAAAGACAAAGGCGGTTTCTTTGAGTTTGAAGCGAAAGATATTTCTGATGATATGTCATTCTTAGAGATGATGGACGTGGTAAACAGCCAACTGGTCAAACAGGGTATTGATGTTATTGAATTCGATCATGACTGTCGCGAAGGTATCTGCGGAATGTGCTCTATGGTCATTAATGGTGCCGCGCATGGCCCGCTGCGAGGAGTGACCACCTGTCAGCTTCATATGCGCAGCTTTAAAGACGGAGACACTATAACCATTGAGCCTTTTCGGGCCCAGTCCTTTCCTGTAATTAAGGACCTTAAAGTTGATCGTTCGGCATTGGACACAATTCAACAGGCTGGAGGTTTTATTTCTGTAAACACTGGAAATGCGCCCGATGCGAACGCAATTCCAGTTCCAAAAGAGGAAGCGGACCTTTCATTTATGGCTGCCGCCTGTATTGGTTGCGGAGCCTGCGTCGCCGCCTGTCAGAACTCGTCAGCTATGTTGTTTACTGGCGCCAAGGTTTCCCAATATGCTCTTTTACCCCAAGGCCAAGCTGAGCGCAGCCGACGCGTGCTTGATATGGTCGAGGCCATGGATCAAGCGGGGTTTGGTAACTGTACCAATACCGGCGCTTGTGAGCTGGCTTGTCCTAAAGAAATTTCATTGGAAAACATCGCTAGAATGAACAGGGATTACCTAAGCGCGAGTCTTTCTAAAAGGTAAAAGTCCTTTAACCATGCTGCAAAGCGCGTGTTTCTAATTCAATAAGGCTCTGGCGGGTATGCCGGGGTCGCAATCACAATTAGGTTGTCACCTAGACCTCAGCCCGATCTTCATCAAGTTTGCACAGAAATGCACCGAAGAAGAATAAAACAGAGAGGTTTTATGAAAAAGATGGCTGAAATTATGGAAGAATTAGGCTTTCGCCCCGAAGCTTCAGACGATGTTAAAAAAGCATTTATAAAAAATATGATTCGGGAAGCACAAAAAAGTGAATTCACTCGCCCTAAACCTGAAGTGCCTAAAATGGATAAAAAAGAAAAAAGAGATGTGGATAACTATGAGCAAATCTCGCTTTTCGATCAAAAAATCCCAAGTTAGTTTGCAGGTAAGATTTCCAAATGTGTAATGGAAATCGATTCGTGATTGCTGTAAACAAGATCGGTTCCTAAAATCATTTTGTCAGAAACGCGTTCGACAATGACGGACCTCAAACCGGTGCTGAAGTCACCAAGGATAAAACCTCGAGCGGGCTTCTTGCTGTTGGCCTCAATTTCTCGGCCACTTTCATCAAAATAGATAGTTTTTCCCACAGTTTCCTCGGCCAGATAAACCTGATAGGCCTCCTTAGAGTCGACAAACCCAAAAACCATTCCCTTTTCTATTGAGAGGTCATTGGATCGGGCGATTTCAAGCAACCTTTTGTCGTTTACGACAGGTATTTTTTGGAGGCCTTTGTGGCGCGACAGAAGTGTTCTGTTTACTTCATTTTTTCCCTGAAATTCCATCAGGCTCAAATCTTGGCCACGAGTGATTTTGTGACGGGCTTGATTGTCTGAATCTAGGCTCTTTGTCGAAGAGCCATCAAAGAAGCTGATTTCAACCGACTTGATATTGCGGTTTGGTTCCATAGGGTCAAAAAATTCGAGATGTTTTGAAACCTTAGAGAGGTCAACAATAACGGGGGAAACTTTGCCTTGTTCTACAACAACAAGACGTTGATCAAGGACTTCACCCTCTTTTTCGACGACCAGTTCGTAATCACCATCTTGAAGTCCCACAAAAGAAAACATTCCATTCGAGGACGTTGTCTTTAGGTCGATGGAGGCAAATCCGGCCGCCAAAAAATAGAGAGGTTGAGCTTTCTCGAGTCGCACAGAATATCCCTCTTTGCGCCCAATGCCTTGAATCTCCCCATACACCGTCCCTTTGTCTTTCACATTATAGATTCCAAGACTTTGGACGAATTCAAAAAATGAATTCATATAACTGTTTTCAAAAATTAAGACTTGGGACTCCGTTTTTGAATCAATCATAAAGACAGAATCAAAAAAGCCTTCCTTTGAGGCGATGGCTAGAGTCCTTGAGTTTGTTTTCTTCCAATTGAAAAAACGAAATGAACCATCTTGGGAAGATTCGGTGGCGTCGTTGAAAGAGTAAAGAGCCACTTGAGCGCCCTCAACAGGTTGATTGATCCCGGTTCCCAGAGAATTGGAGTGAACCACATGTCCGGCCAAATCCCAGTCAATGGGCAGTATTTCGATACTTGCAACGATCGAAGGGGAACCGACCGCCACTTGGGTGAGATCAAAAACACCTTCGCCGATCAGCTCATCCTTATTGTCGTAAAGAGAAATGATAATATCTCCAACAAGCTTATTCACTTCAATCTCGTAAGTAGCGTCGGGAGTGTTAATGGATCCCCGCTGAAGTTCGTAGTCTCCAACAACCCAGCTGACTTCCATGGAGCCTAGAAAAGCCAAGCCTTGTTTAAGTCGAATTCCACCACTGACGATATATCGGTCGATGATCGCTGGATCAGGGGTTTCTTTGCCATGAGATTCATAGTCCGCAGGAGCGGTCGGAACAGGCCCTTCTTTGCTATGAGATTGGAAGTCTTCAGAATCATTGGGGCGAGGTTTGGATACCGGTTTTGAGGGACGTGCTTGTGCGGCCCAATTAGATGGTGTTCGGTTGGAGGTGGGATGAGGCCCTGGCCCGACCATTGCTACCAACGATCCAAAAGCCAACTCCCCTTCGTTATTGGGGCTCTTGGCGATTGCCTTGAAATTATTCGCTCTTGAAGAAAGGTCTAGTTTTGTTGAGAGTGGCTGAATGTCGGCGATAGCCCTTTCTCCATCAAAATGGTTGAGCATTCTCTGAAAATCAGAAGGTTCGGATTTACTTAATGTGACAACCGGTTGGGCCGGTGCTGAAATCTGAGCTTCGACAGCGGAGAGTTCTTCAAATATTTGACTCTCTTCCTTTGGTTTTAAATCTTCAGGAATCACAGAGTCTATTTTTTCGAAAAGAAATTCGTCTTCAAAGGCGGCAAAGGCTGGAGAGAATTCGTTAAAACTAACTTCGAAGGCTTGTGAAACAAAACCAAGGCTTCTGTCATGAGCAATATAATTTTGACTGGCCACCAGAAAAAACCCAACGAAAGCCATATAGAAAAACTTTGGAGCCGCCCAATTTATTAGTTTTTCACACACTGTTGATTGTTTCATCGAAGCCCATCCATGGTTTTAGAACAAATATCCACCTCGTGTGGAAAAGATTTTTTGTCCTTATATAAAAGTCTATTTAGTAAGGACGAAAATCGTCAATGATATCCCGTTCTTCAGGACGGGAGGCGAGGTAGTTTTCTACCTTTTCAAGGTACTGCTGAGCGAGACCTTTGTCATAGCGGTTGAATATGTATTCTCCGCCATTGAGTTTGTCGATGGTGTAAACGACTGCGACTCGGTAGGGGCGTCGGTCTCCGAGGATGGTGATTGCCACCTGCCCACGTTCAGGCTGTTTGTAAGCAGCCAGACGAACATCCGTGCCCGGCCTGTGATAGGGTGAATAATAAGTGCGGTTGTTTTGGCTTTTCCGTAAGACCTTGCCTCGCAAAGAATAATAGACAGCTTTACGAAGATCTTTAAGGGGACGGCGAAGCTCTTGGCTTTGGATACCGCCCTTGCTGGCTGATGAGCACTGGATAATCATCATCGAAATGAGTATCCAGCCAATGAATTTTAGATAGCCAATCTGACTAACCAATCGACTGAGCATCCTTAAGGAACTGTTCAATACCTCTGTCAGTTAAGGGGTGTTTGGTTAGCCCTTGCATTACCTTATAGGGAACGGTCACAATATCGGCCCCAATCATGGCCGATTCCAAGATGTGCATAGGGTGGCGCACGCTCGCTACCAGAATTTCTGTTTGCAGCTGGTAGTTTTGAAAAATGGCCTGCATTTGTGAAATTAATTCCATTCCGGGGGTGGCGATGTCGTCCAGGCGCCCAACAAAGGGAGAAACCATAACCGCACCAGCCTTTGCTACCATAAGTGCCTGAAGAGGCGAAAAAACCAAAGTCACATTAGTAGGAATGTTATCAGCCTTCAGGCGACGCACCGCAATAAGGCCATCTTCGCACATGGGTATTTTGACCACAACATTGTCGTGAATCTTTGCGAGCTCAAGCCCCTCTTTGTACATTCCATCGGCTTCTAAGCTGATCACCTCAGCGCTGATCGGACCATCGACTTCATTACAAATGTCAGTGATGACTTCCTTATTTGAGCGTCCGGTTTTAGCAACCAATGAAGGGTTCGTCGTCACCCCATCAACCCAGCCTCGCTTATTGGCCTCTTTAATCTCTTCAATATCTGCTGAGTCTATAAAAAACTTCATGCCTGCTCCTTGTTATCTCGGTCTCTTCATTCGAGCCGAACCTGGCTTTAAAAACGAACTTTTACCACTATATTCCATAGGTGACTAGGGCAGTTCAACCCCTTTTCTGAGCCCAAATCGAATAGGGCTAGCTTTGAATTTTTTTGAAAAAATCGTCCATGTTGTAAAACCCGGCTTTTTGCTGAACCAACCATTGGGCCACATCGACGGCGCCTTGGGCGAATAACGAACGGTTATGGGCTTCGTGACGGATCTCAATTTTTTCGTTTTTTGAAGTCGCTATAAATCGATGAATCCCAAAAACCTCCCCCTCTCGCAGAGAAAGGGTTGGCTCTAAGTCTGTGGTACTTCTTCGGGCGGCTTTTTCTATGATTAGTGCTGTGCCGCTGGGTTTGTCTTTTTTATGGATGTGGTGGGTTTCTTCAATGTGGAAGCCATAGAACTGATGAAACTTTGCCAACATTTCGGTCAGTTGACACATTAAATAGACACCAAAACTCATGTTCGCCGACCAAAAAACCGAGTTGCTTTGGCCCAATGTTTGGAGTGTGGAGAACTGTTTTTCGCTCCAGCCTGTGGTTCCGGAAACCAAAGCGCACTGCTGATCTAAAATAAAATTGGAAAGCTGAGGAAGAGTCTCTGGCAAAGAAAAATCAACGACCACATCGGGTTTTTTTGTGGGTTTCAACTGAGGGTTTTGGGCACTGTATCCACCCACAAAATCAAGTCCGGCGGTGTTTTCAACAATTTTACGAACCTCTTGCCCCATTCGCCCGCTTTCACCAAAAATAAAAACCGATATGCTCATAGCAGGCCCTTGAAATCGCGGAACGACACGGCGAGTGTTTCTTTAAGATTTTCCGACATTGGCACCAGCGGCAGTCGCACATCTTCGGTGTTGAGAATTCCTTTCTGCATCAAGGCATACTTCGTGGGAATGGGGTTGGATGAGATATAAAGACTATCGATCCATCGTAACTGTTGGCGAAACTCTTCTTTCACGCTTTCGTCTCTTTCGCGGGCGCGCTTTACCCATTCGACCATTTTTCCAGGAGCAATGTGGGAGCAAACGCTGATAACCCCATGTCCTCCAAGAAAGCAAAAATTGATACAGCTTCCGTCATCCCCGCTCATTAAAGAAAAGTCTTCAGGGACTTGGCTCTTATACATTGAAAAATTATTGAGATCGGCGTTTGCCTCTTTGATTCCAACGATATTTGGGTGTTTAGAAAGCTCAACAACACTTTGAGGGGAGAGAGCTGCCACCGTTCGCCCAGGAACGTTGTAGAGGACGATGGGCTTTTCAACGTTGTCGGCTACGGCTTTAAAGTGAGCAACCAGGCCTTCTTGTGGTGGCTTGTTATAATAAGGCACGACGACGAGTAAGCCGTCTATTGGAAACTCGCAGGCCTTTTGACTCCAAGTAATTGTTTTTGCGGTGTTGTTGCTTCCCGAGCCAAAAAGAATGGGGATTTTTTTGTCGACTTTTTTGCAAACAAAATCGAGGACGTCTAATTGCTCTTCGCTACTCAAGGTTGCGCTTTCGCCAGTGGTGCCACAAACAATGAATCCTTGAATGCCCTCTTGTATTTGGTTGTCGATCAGGCGTCCCAAGGATTCAAAATCGACCTGGCCATCTTTAAAGGGGGTAACTAATGCTGTGTAAACGCCATTAAACATTTTCTTTTTCTCCTAAGTTGTATTGTCCAGAAAAAACAAAGTCAGCTGGTCCAATGAGGGTCACTGAGTCACCTGAAATTTTGACCGAAAGGACGCCCCCGGGGGCTTGCAATTGGTAGACGTCTTTTTCTTCTATGTTTTTTAAAACAAAGGCGCTAGCAATGACGCCCGTTCCACAAGCTAGAGTGAAACTTTTCACTCCTCGTTCAAAAGTTTTAGTCTTGTGTACTCCGTCTTCGTCGGAGTCAAGAAGGGTGACATTGGTTTGGTCCTCACCAAACCGTGGGTGTGCCTGAATTTCAGCACAATCCTGCAGGGTCACCTCATTAACATGGTTATGCAAAACAAAGTGGGGAACTCCAGTATTAATATAAAACCCCTTAAAGGTTTTGAAGTTTTCTAAATCGATAGAAAGTTCGGCCATTTTTTCCGATGCGAGGGACCATTGAACCTCGATGTGCCCAGGGTTAAAGGCGCCCTGGACGGTGCCAGCCAGAGTTTTAAACTCGCATCGGTTTAACTGAAAGTGCTTATGAATAAATAAAACCGTGCAGCGGGCCGCATTGCCACACATTTCGGCCTTTGAGCCGTCACGGTTATAAAAATCCCAAACAAAAAGGTTAGCAGGTTCACCTCGGTGAAGGATAACCAACCCATCGGCTCCAATCCCACTGTTGCGATGACAGATTTCTTGCGCCAAGAGTCGTCGGTCAATACTTTCTGGTAGATCTGAGTGATGGATAAAGACAAAGTCGTTTCCAGCTCCCACCAACTTGTCAAAAGGAATCATTGCTTATTCGCCTTGGTCTTTTTTTTAGACTCATTCATTTCTTGGTCTACCCCTTTATAGAGGGGCTTACCGATTCCAATTTCGCGTGGATTTTCTGGAGGCAGGGGCTTGCCCTTAACGCCACAGCCGGGGCTGAGGATCAGAGAAATGAAAACAAAAAAGACGACTCGATTTTTCATGAAGCCAACTTACAATAGAATCGCTAGGCCATCAAACCCTATGCGGGATCGGTGTAGGAGTTTACCATAACCTGTCGTGGTTTGGACCCATTGGCGGGTCCAATAACGCCTTCCCGCTCCATGGTTTCTATAAGACGTGCGGCGCGGGGGTAACCAATTCTAAATTTTCGCTGGATCAAGGAAGCACTCACCTCTTTCATGGTTGATGCCCATGAAAGTATTTCATCATATTTGTCGTCATAGTCGGCCTCGGTGTCATCAGAAAAGCCATCGGATAAGGAGCCACCAGATGGTGAGCTTGTCATTTTGATAGCGGTTTCGTTGTACTCCGGTTCGCCCTGCTCAGACCAATATTCCATGACTGAACTGATTTCATCTTCAGTGACCCATGGGCCATGGTGGCGAACCGGTTTGGCCACTCCTGGGGCAAGAAAAAGCATATCCCCACGAGCCAGCAAGCGTTCGGCACCGGACTCATCTAAAATAATTCGTGAATCCATTTTGCTGGCGACTTTAAAGCTGATTCGACCAGGAATATTGGTTTTGATCAGACCGGTGACCACATCTTTTCTTGGCGATTGCATTGCGAGGATTAAATGGATTCCACTGGCGCGGGCCATTTGAGCGAGGCGCACAACCAGCTGCTCCACATTGGCTTTGTCGACAGTCATTAAATCCCCAAACTCTTCGACAACAATCACAATATAGGGTTGGGGCTCAAAGTAGTAGGTTTCGTTGTGGCGGTTTTGACTTTCAAGTTCAACGTTGAAGGCTTCGTGCTGGGAGACCTGCTCTTTGTCAAACTCTGCGACTTTGTCATTGTAGGATTCGAGGCCGCGAGCTCCGAACTTGGACATAGACCTGTAGCGCTTCTCCATCTCTTTAACGGCCCACTTCAGAGAACCGACAGCTTTTTTAGGTTCGCAAATGGTAGGCATAAGAAGGTGGGGAATGTCGTTGAAGGTGGAAAGGTCGACCTGCTTGGGGTCAATCAAAATCAAACGCAGAGTCTTCGGAGAGTGCCGAAAGAGCAACCCCGTAAGGGCACATACGACAAAAACCGACTTCCCAGAACCCGTGGTTCCAGCGACCAGTAAATGTGGCATTCGGCGTAGATCAACGACCTTTGGTGTGCCATTGGCTTCACGACCAAGAGCCATGGGAAGTTTGACGTCTTCCGACCAAAACTTTTCATGGGCCACGATATCTTTTAAGTAAACGGTTTCTCGGTTGGAGTTGGAGGTCTCAATTCCGACAACGTCTCGTCCAGGGATGGGCGCAATAATTCGAACAGACTCACTACTGAGTGCTAACGAAAGATCATCCGCAAGTTCGGTAATCTTACTAATTTTGACATCCGCATTGGGTTTGAACTCAAACATTGTCACGGCTGGTCCCGGTTTGGCACCCTTGACCTCACCTTTCACAGAAAACTGAGACAGCTTATCGATTAAAATACTCGATTTTCTATTTACTTCGGATTGGTCAACCCGATAACGAGTCGCCGGCGGGTCTTCAAGCATCTTGATGTCTGGCAGTTTCCAGTTGGCGATTTTCCGTTGAACTTTTTGTTTAAGCTGCACTCGGCGCTTTTTTCGAGGCGCCAAGGGCTCTGAAGTGTCGACGTCTTCTTCTTCCTCTTCCTCTTCTGAAAATTCCATTGTGCGGGGAACCTCTTTTTTGGGCGTAAAGGGTTCTGGGTCATTGCTGAAGATGGTCGGGATTCGAGTCGGCTTAATAGCGCGCATCGAGATTTGAGGGCGCTTGAACCGAAGAGCTTTAAGCGAGGTGAAGCCAGCCAGCAAAGCTTTTCCAACAACGGAAAGGATTGTCTGGACCGATCCAACCCCACGATTCACCCCGTTTTGTAAGGTCCAATCGGTGACTGAAATCAATCCGATCACCATAAAAGTTCCGAGAAAAAGAGTGGCACCATAAGTATTAAGAACCTTAACCAGGCTTGTCGATAAAAAAGCGCCAATTGTTCCGCCGACACCGACATATTGGCTGTAAAATTTTAGGTGGTGAAAATAAAGTTCAAACAAAGAGGCCGAGCTAATGAGTAGAAGAACAAGCCAAACTTGCTTTTTAACGCGCCCCCCTCTGTGTTCTTTTTGCAATACTTGATAGCTCATAACGAAAAGAAAAAACACGAAGACCCAGGAACTCATACCGAAGAATTGATAAAGAAAGTCGGCAGAGAAACTTCCGAAATATCCACACCAGTTACTGGGGCCGCTGCTTTGTCCAAGAGAGTTCCACGAAGGATCTTTTGGGCTATAGCTGTAAAGAGAAAGTCCAAGAAATAAACTAAGGGATAACCAAAGAACCGACACAACATCGGCGCGAAGCTGTTTCAAGCGCTGCAATACCATATAGATAGTGTACTTTCTTTTACCAATAAGTGTAGGCATTAAGGGGGCGACTCGACCCTTGGACTCAACGGAGGTCCAGCGATTTTTGCAAAAAAAGGATGTTCGCGGTGGAAGGAGTTTTTTTTTGGCAAGATTTTTTTTTTTCATGTTGCGGAGAACATAGTTTGCATTTCCATTCTTCTCAGAATATCTAAGTCTTCCGCTTGTAAATCCTGGGAGTGTCATGGAAAATTTTGAAACTCAACGCGATCATCTGTACGTAACTAATTTACAGTCCACTAGCTTAGAGCATTTGGTAAAAAGTAAACTGTCGCTTTTATTTGAGCAGCAAAAACAGGCCGATGTCGAATTGAATGGACTTCATAAGATTATCATCGAACAAGTTGAGAAGCCTTTAATCGAGTTGTCGCTGCGTCAATATAACGGCAATCAGGTTAAAGCTGCAAAATTACTAGGTATCAACAGAAATACCTTGAAAAAGAAAATCGATACTTACAAAATCGAAATTAAGAAGCACCACTAGCACAAAGGCATCAGCGGGCACACCTTAGATTCTCAACTCGATAAGGCTCGCTCTATATCTAATTTAAGCATCTTTGGGGGATTTCTATGGATATGAGGAAACCGCCGAGCAATGTTGACGCTGAGAAGTCGATTCTCGGTGGTCTCATGGTTCAGCCGGAAGCCTTTGAAATTGTTTCTGATATTCTGATGCCCTCAGATTTCTACAAACTGGTTCATCAAAAGCTTTACCAGGTCATGGCGGATCTCCATAACCGCAGAGAACCTATTGATATCCTTACGGTTTCTAATGAGCTTTCGTCGCGAAAGGAGCTCGAGAAGCTGGGGGGTAATGCCGCCTTGGCCGAGATTATGAACGAGGGGCCCTCGGCGATTAACATCCACCAGTACGCTAAAATTGTTAAAGAAAAGGCGATCTCCCGCGAATTAATCAAATCCTGCACCGAAATCGTGAATCAAGCCTACGATCAAGATTATGAGAACATGGACGCTTTTGTTGACGAGGCGGAAGGTAAGATTTTTCGAGTCGGTCAAAAGCGTGAAACCTCAGGGGGGCTTGTTGGGGCGGCCGAGCTGATCAAGGTCAGTATTGATAAGCTAACCGAGTTATCGACAAAGAAGCAGGATATCACCGGAGTGGCCTCTGGTTACGGGCACTTGGATAAATTGACAGCCGGTTTTCAGCCTGGGGATATGGTCATTATAGCGGCTCGTCCCTCGATGGGGAAAACAGCGTTTAGCTTGAATGTGGCCTTAAACGCGGCGCTCCACAACAAAAAGCACGTGGCGTTCTTCTCTGTCGAGATGGGTAAAGAACAATTGATGATGAGAATGTTGGCCACGGAAGCCCGGGTTAACATGTCAGACTTGCGGGTGGGGCGTATTAAAGATAACGACTGGCCCCGCCTGATCGACAAAGCCTCAAAACTAGGAGAGGCGAATCTTTATATTGATGATACAAGTGGAATCTCTCCCCAAGAAATTCGCTCAAAAGCGAGACGTATGAAACAACAGCACGGGCTGGATATGATTTTGGTGGATTACTTGCAAATTATGAAATTACGGACGCGAATTGAAAGTCGCGAACGAGAGGTTGCGGAAATTTCAAGGAGCCTAAAGGCCATTGCCAAAGAACTGGAAGTGCCTGTGATCGCATTGGCTCAGCTTAACCGAGGTGTCGAGGGGCGAACTGGCGAATCGAGAAAACCTGTTCTTTCGGATTTACGTGAGTCAGGCTCTATCGAACAAGACGCGGATTTGATCATGATGCTTTACCGCGAGGAATATTATGAGCCCGACAACCCTGATATCAAGGGACAAGCCGATCTATTGATTCGAAAACATCGTAATGGACCCGTCGGAGAGCTGAAATTAAGATGGGAAGCTCAGTATGGACGATTTTCTCCCTGGCAAGACGGAACCTCTCCACAAGGCCCCGTTCCGCCTCCACCGACGCCTATTCATGGTGGTGGCGGAAAGCCAAAGAACTTCGCGCCCCAGGTTAATCGGTAGTGGCAAAAAAACCTTCGATTACACTCGTTGTTGTCTTCCACAATGAGGAAAAAAATTTGCCAAAGCTATTAGAGTCTTTTTCTCACAGCTTCGCTGAAGACACTCTGCCCGACTTTAATTTTTTATTTATTGATAATTGTAGTTCCGACGCTTCAGTACCTTTGTTGCAGAAGTGGCTAGAAAAAAATAAAAATTTTAAAGCTCGAGTTTATAGCCGAACCGAAAACCACTTGGCAGAGGCGCGGACCCAGGCCATTCAGAAAACGGAGACGGACTGGTTAGCCTTTGTTGACGCGGATGCGACTTTGCGAGAGCTTTGGCCGAAACACGCGCTTTTTGTTGCCAATGACATGGCTGCGAATGTTGTCGCCGTTGGTGGGTTAGCTGAGTACATGGGTTCAAGGCCCTGGCATCACTTTGCAAAAGCTATTGCCAACTATTTTCCAATGGGAAGGAACCAATCCCAGAGAGTAGAGGTTCGCCACGCCCCCACAAACAACTATTTGTTAAAAAGACAAGCTGGATTGGAAATAGGAGGGTTTGATTCCTTTTTCAATCGAGTAGGAGAAGATTTAGAGTTTAATGTCCGACTTTTAAAGAAGGGAAAAATTTTCTATGATCCCCTGTTCGCGGTTGATCATGCTTTGCCGGAAGAAATCTCTGTTTGGTACAGAAAAATGGCACTCTATGGGCGAGCCCAAAGCTTCGTGTTCTTGAAACATCGAGGTGGAGTTCCTTCCGAAAAATTTATTCCGCTGTTAAGTTGTATTGCTTTAAATCTGTCTTTGTTTGTTTTTCCGTTGATTAGTTTTGTTAGCCTAAGTTTTTTTCTGATGTTGCCGAGAACTCGTTTCTTTTTGTTATCATTTTTGTTTTACGGATTGGGTGAGCTTGTTGGGTTTTTCAAGTATTTTTATTTACAAATAAATCTTGGAAGTTCCGCGAATCAGACTCACAAAGTTCCATAAATTGAAGGTACTCGGGAAAAGTCTTCTCAAAGCAAAGGTTTTTTCGTCGGTCGTATTCTCGGATAAAACGAGCGAAGTCCTTGCGAAGCAGAAATCTTTTTGCTGAGTTCTTGTAAGAGTTTCCAACCAGCGGAATAATTCGAGAAACCTTTTGAATTTCGGATGAACTAAAGGTGGACTCATTCTTCATCCACCATTCAGTATCGAATAAATATTTTTGAAATTCCGGAGTAAGGATTTCTACGCTCAGGTGCTCAGGTTGCCGAAGATAGGGTGTGTCGATGTGAATGTTGTGTTGAGGGAATCGATTTTTTAAAAGTTGGATTTTGTTTAATAGACCAGAAAGCCCCGGTAGACTTAGCAAGTTGACGGTGATCATAAAGCAAAAAGTAAGTGGTTGAGCCGCCGTTTTAAAAATCTTTTCGACGTTGTAATAAAAAAGTATTTCGTCCAATCCAAAGCGAATATATTCAGCCTGTTCTCCAGTCGTGTCGATGCTAGTGAAAACCAGAACCTCTTTGGTAACGTCTTGGAGGCGATTGAGCCTGGTCATAAATTGATCCACTCTTTCACCGGAAAAACCGAGATTGCTATTGATGGCAAATCGCAGGTGCGGCTGTGGGTTCTCAATGAGGTCATCGATAAGTCTTGTGGTCTCCTTGGATAAAAGAGGCTCACCACCGGTGATCCGTAAATATTGCAAATCCTTTCTGAGCTCGGGCCACCACTGCCAAAAATGATGAATGTTTTGTTCTCTTTGTTTTTTTGGCAATGGACGGCGACTTTTGCTTGCGGTTTTGTTTATTAAGTTTCCTAATGTCGGGTACTCCCCATGCTCCATGACTTCCTTTTCCCACTGACTCGAATAAGCCGGGCTACAGTACATGCATCGGAACTGACAGTGATGGTCAAAAGAAAGCTCTAAAAAAGAGGGGGCTATAGTCTCGCCCAGGTTTGACTCGATAATTTCATTAAAGAAATCTCGGTAAACGGTTTCGGAGCTTTTGTGGACGCGATCACTGAGTTCTCCTTTTTCTTCAACCTTCCAGCAATACTCACATTCTCGTGGCCTTTGGCCAGCTAACATTTTTTTTCGAGCCTTCAATTTTTGCTGACTGTTGTGGATTCCACTGAGGTTTTTGGGGTCGAACTGAAAAGGATGACTTTTGACATGGTGACAGCTCTGAGTATGGCCATTGTGTAAGTGAATTGTCGAATTTTTCCACTTCGCCAGACAAAAAGACTCGGATACGGAATTTAGCAACAATTGGGTGGATTCTAGCTCGCTCGTGCTTTTCAAGGGACCTCCGCAGACCATATTATCCGAGGGAGCGGGTATTTCCAATGTCGTATTTTGAAAGTAAATTTCAATTAGACTGGGTTTTCAGTTTGCCTTGTTTTAAAGATTTTCCTATTATGGCCCCTCAAGCACAGCAACAAACGAGAGTGAACTTGAGTAGAATTTCCATAGTAATGCCATGTTATAATGAGCAAGAAGCGATTCCTTCCGTCATTCCCCGTGTTTTGGATTGTCTCTCCCTCTTGAAAACTAAAAAAGCCATATCGGATTTTGAGCTTATCGTTGTTAATGACCAGTCCACCGACTTGTCTGTTGAAATGCTCAATTCTTTTGATGGGGTTCAGGTGATCCACACCCGTGGCGAGGGAAGGGGTTATGGGAAAGCCTTAAAGTTAGGGTTTTTGCAAGCGAAGGGCGACTGGATAGGGTTTTTGGATGTTGATAACAGTTACCGTCCCGAAGACATTTCTTTGTTTGTAGATGAAATCAATCAGGGGAATGCTGATTTTATTATGGGACAAAGGTACTTTTCAGAACAGGGAATGAGTCTCACCAGGGGGCTCGGAAACTGGCTTTATGTCATTCTCGCTAAGGTCCTTTACAAATCTCATCTAGATGACGTTTGTAGTGGGTTTCGATTTTTCCACCGTCGACACTTAGAAGATGTGACTGCGATCCCAGAGCAGGGGTTGGACTTTTCTATTCATCTGACCTTAAAAATGATTTCTCAAACACAGATTAAGCCGATCCCGATTCAATACGACCCTCGCTTGGGAGAGTCGAAACTCTCAGTTTTAAGTGATGGTTGGGCTTTTCTGAAAGTTTTAATTTCACTGAAAATTAGGAGCACCGGCGGTGTTGTTAAGCATAGTCGAGTGTAGTTCAAAGCTGACAATCGAGACTGAGAACACTAGCCGGCCACCGGCGCGATTTGTTAATGATAAAACCGAATGGATTGGGCCCGTATTGGGGCCCAGTGCGGCTGTGATGCGCAACCGGGGAGCTCGTGTGGCGACGGGGCGTTGGCTCTTTTTTAAAGATCCCGATTGTAAAATTGATGTTTTCGAGATTGAAAAACTTTGTACCCACCTCGAATTGAAAGAGCGAGAAATCAAAGTAGTGGGTGGAGTGTATAAAAATCAAAGCCAGACCCTATTGGGACGAGTTTATAATTTTATTCAAAGGAGTTGGGTCTTTGGAGGATTAGAGAGAGACAAGGTTGGCTTTTTCTATCCCGCCACCAAACTTTTAGGTGGTGCACTGCTTGTTGAGGCTGAAGCTTTTGAACGAATTGGTGGTTTTTCGGCAGAAATTGGTTGGGGTGGCGAAGAGTTGGAATTTATTAATCGGTTTCGAAAAAAGAAAGAGCTTACTGTTTTAAGTTACCGGTTGAAATCCATCCATAAAAATGATCTGAATTTACTCGGTTTTGCAAAGCGGGCTTGGTGGCAAAACTACAACCCAGGATATTATAATTTTTCGCGCAACAACCCTATTCGCTCCGGCTTTGGATATTTTCGCAGTCCAGTGAATTACTGGCCGGCGCTCTGTTTGTTTTTAGGGATTGGTGTTTTGGCAAATCTGAGTGGAGTTCTAGCGCGCCGTTGGGGGGGGCTTTGGAATTAATGCGTTCCTTTTTTGGAAGAAAAAGAAAACGGAGGATTTCTCAACTCTCGCAACCGCTGACTGTGAAGGGGCTTCTGGAGATTTTCGATGTTTTTTACGTCTGTTTCGATGAGCCCAACAAGGAAGCGAACTGGCAACAAATCAAAACCATGTTACCAAAAGCAAAGAAAGTTGAGGGTGTCGTTGGCTTTGATCGTGCTCTGAAAACTTGTGCAAAGCAATCCACAACAGACTTTTTTTTCCTTATTGATGGCGACAATAGGCTCTTGCCCGACCGTTTTACGCGCCCCCTAATAATTGAGAACCCGAGAGATCATTGGGTTTTGTCTTGGTCTTCATTGAATACAATGAACGGCCTTGCTTATGGAAATGGCGGTTTGAAGCTGTGGCCAAAGGCTGTGGCCGAGCGAATATCGAGTCACGAAAATGCTGGTCAGAATGATGATCGGACGGATTATTGTTTTATCGCGGATTACTATCTGGTTGATGACTATGTCACCGAGACCGTCATAAACAACACATACAAACAAGCTTTTCGAGCCGGTTTTCGCGAAGGGGTCAAGATGAGTTTGGCCTGGGGAAAGCAGGTGGATCTAAACAAAGAAAATTTTGAAAGTGAATTAGGTAGACAAAACAGGGAGCGTTTAAAAGTTTGGTGTGAGGTTGGCGACGACACGATAAATGGATGTTGGAGCATTCTCGGTGCCCGGCTTGGGCTAAAAAAGAACGTAGTAGAAAAGTTTGACTACAGTTTGATAAATTCTTACCAGTGGATTGATGACTTTTTGGAGACCGAGATTCTTCCGAGGCTTGATGTGACCCATGAGCAAATAGTCAATTTAAACTGGAGTCGCGAAAAATTAAAAATATTTTTAACCGAAATTGCCACCGAGCTGAATGGAATAATCCCAATAAATATTAGGAACTTGTCCCCTGTTGAGAGCTTGAATTTCAAAAAAGACTTCACCA
Source organism: uncultured Pseudobdellovibrionaceae bacterium (assembly GCA_964351315.1). Lineage (GTDB taxonomy): Bacteria > Bdellovibrionota > Bdellovibrionia > Bdellovibrionales > JAGQZY01 > JAGQZY01. The sequence continues at coordinate 6,483 of CAYGNH010000015.1, read as the reverse complement.
ACCCCAGTCGAGACGGCTTGCTGGGTAAAAATCCCCGACTTTAGATCAATTATTTATTTGTCAGTGGCCAAAACTGGTCAGACTTTGGTTGAATAATTTCAACAAGGGGGAGAGATTCATGGACGATACTCTCATTAAACAAGTGGCCTTAGGAACCGGGCTATCCGAAGAAAAAATAAAAGAAGTAATAGACAAGTGGATTCTACAAACGGGAAGAAGTCCCCAAAACATTAGTTCTGAGGACTTTCGAGAAGTACTGGTTGAATTGGTGCAAAACCTATTCAGCGAAGTGGCTGCTGGCGACAATAAATTTATTCAGACTTGTCGTTGAGTCTTTCTACAGTAATCACAATCTCTTGTTCAAGGCCTTCGCCCATTTTGATCAATGCTTTGTGCTGACCAAGAATTTTGATGGGCTCAGTGAGCGAGATATCTCTTTTGTCGATGACATAACCCTGCTTTTCAAGCTCGTCGGAGATATCTTTGTTTGTTACTGAACCAAAGAGTTTGTCTTCTTCACCAGCGTTTAAACGAAAAACAAGTTGCAATCCGGCGATTTTTTCCAACACAATCTTTCGGTCCGCCATGGCCTTCCTTTGTCGGCTATCAGCGACCCTCTGCCAGTGTTGAAACTCCTTAACTCGCTTTTCAGTGGCTTCGGCGGCTAACTTTCTTGGGAAAAGAAAATTCCGAGCAAACCCACTGGCAACGTTGACCAATTCGCCAACTTTACCAAGATCTTTTACATCCTGTTTTAAAATAACTTTCATTTCGTACTCCTTTTAATATTCTTACTGTCTGAACCGGTTAAGCCTTGAACTCGAAAATCAAACCAATAATCGAGAATCCCTAGGCCGCTAATAAATATAAACATTTGAAAAAAAACTAAAAAATAGGCCAACATTCGCCAAAAACCAAAAATACGCAAACGATCTAGGAAGTGGGTGAACACCGCCAAACCCTGGAAGAAGTACCCCGCCAGTGTCACAGCCAAAACATTCATTGAGACGAGCGGGAGCCAGGCCAGGGTGGTTTGCACAAACGTGCCGCCCAAGCTTGCAATAAAAACCCATACCATCCAATCGGGAAGTCGAAACATCCTCACAGCAATGTTTTGGTTTCGAGATAGGGGGAGGCGATTGACCGCCGTCAGAGACACAAAAATCACAATCATCAATGTGATTGTGAACATAGAGGGAAGGTACCAAATGAGACTTTCAAGGGTTGCCTCTTGAAACCTTGGAATTTGCTGAATTTGCAGAAGCAGGGGTTGGGCCTTTTCAGTCATAAAATTTTGGATGTTAGACCCGGATATTCTGGCGTACCCCATTAGAGCAAAAATGTTGGCACTCATGGTTGTCAAAACAGCAAACAAAGAGGCAAAGAAAATCGAAACATTTTTCTCTTCCAATTCACGATAGAATCCAATGAGCAAACAAATAGATCCGTAGCTAATCGCCATATCTAGGTGACCAAAGGTGACCACAACCCCTAGTAGGGCTATGGTGGTTAGTAAAAATGTCTTTCGACCGAAGGTTAACCTCAAGTATCGAATAGGTAGGGCGGCCAAAAACACAAAAGCGTAAGACAAGACCAAACCTAAAAGAGAGGTAATCGCCAGTCGACTCCAATAACGATGAGTCACAATGGCTTCCTAAGCTTATTTGGGCCGAGCTGCTTTTCTGGCTTTATATTTAGCTTCTTTTTCTTTTTCTTTTTGTAGTGTATCGGCCAATCGCTCTTTGAAATTCTCTACTTGCTTGGCCAAAGGAATGGTATCTGGCAGGCGAGTGTGAACAACACGCAAGACCTTGTCGTTAATCTTCATTGTCCGTTCAAGTTCTTTGATGGCATCGGGAGCGGCCATGAAAGTGGCGTGAAAATAAATAGCTCTCGATTTGTCTTCGATCGGGTTGGCTAGCTTTCGTTTTCCCCAAGTATCGATGTGGTTCATTTCTCCAGAAAAAGACTCGATAATTGATTTATTCTTTTTAAAGAGATCTTTTTGGTCTTGCTCGGAGGCCATTTCATCCATCATGATGACGGCTTCGTAGGGACGAGTTACGGTCGGTCGGTTGAGTTCCAACATAGTTTCCTTTCGGTTTAAACCCACAGACCCTATGTCTATGAGTAAGGCTTAAAAATTTAGCAGTTCGTACCATAGACCCCGACAAGGAACAAGGAAAAAAACCCGGCTTTCATTAGCTAAACCCTTGATTTAGCAGAGAGAATCTCCAAAAATTAAGAGATGAGATTATATCTTGATGTCATTGAGGGGCCCCATAAGGGTCAAAAATACAGCCTGAGCGAAAAAACCAGCTTTGGACGCAAGGATGCTGATGTTCAGCTGAATGACCCTAAGCTATCGGGAATTCACGTGTTTTTCGAATACTCCCAAGACTCCGGCTGGCTAGTCGTCGACAACAAATCACGCAACGGTGTTTGGGTTAATGGCCTGAAAGAGTCGAAAGTTGTTTTAAAAGATGGAGACACGGTACTAATTGGGGGAACAAGTTTTCGCGTTCGTATGCTTGAAGCGGGTGTTTTTCAATTTTCTGAGAAATTTCAGGTCTGGGTGCAGTCCCTTTATAAAAAATTAGTGAATTCTCAACCCCAGCTCCAGGAAATCAAACCGGAAATTCGACTTAAGGTCATACAGGGAATACAGTATGGGCAAAGTTGGGATATTTTCTTTGGCCCACGTAAGGCAGGGCGAGAAAGCACGGACATATGTCTTTACGATGAGAAAGCACCACGAAACTGTTTTGAAATTAGAGTAAAAGGAAAATACGGCTATTTTTACACAGAGAACAGTTCGGCTGTTCGACTCAATAGCCGTAGTGTTGACGAAAAACAACTGACTCCGGGAGATATAATTTCCTTTGGAGAAAGTGAAATTTTAGTGGAAATTGACGAGGGAAATGGATTCGGTAATTAAGAAAACGGGATTTTTTAAAAGTTTTGATGGGGCCGACATTTACTACGAGTCTCGCGGCACCGGCGCGCCAATTATTTTTTGCTATGGAATTGGCTGTCTGTTTAATCACTGGTCACCTCAAATCAAACACTTTTCGAAATTCAAACAAGCCTGCATGTTGGACTATCGAGGGCACCACAAAACCCCAATACCCGAAGACAAGGAAAGCCTGACAATAGATTCTTTAAGCCGAGACCTTATTGAGTTTTGCGATCAAAATCAGTTTAACAAAGTTGATTTTGTCGGCCACTCTTTTGGTTGCCAGGTTATGCTTGCGGCCTATCAAAAGCGGCCTGACCTTTTTAAAACTATGAGTTTTGTAAACGGACTTTATCGCAACCCATTCGCCCACTTAATGGATGTTGAAGAGGCTGTTGAAATTGTTAATCAGGCTAAGAAAATATACAATCAAGCACCGGGTTTAGTTTCAACCCTTTGGGAAAAGGGAGTGACTAACCCTCTTCTTGTTCCACTCAGTTCTTTGGCCGGTGGCTTCAACCTTGCAAAAACCGCGATGAAAGATATCGAAATTTATGCTCGAGGAATGTCTTCAATTGATCTTCGCGTTTTCATCACCTTTTTTGAACAAATGATTGCATTTGATGCAGAAGAGACTCTTAGCAAGATTAAAATTCCCACCCTGATTATTTGTGGCTCTAAAGATGCTTTAACGCCAATGGATGAGCAAGAAAAAATGCATGAGCTGATTGCAACCAGTGAACTCTACCCAGTTCCCTACGGCTCCCACTGCACTCAGTTGGATTTTCCAGAAATGGTCAATTTAAAAATTCAGCACTTTATTGACCAGAAAAAAGTGAACCCATCTCAGCCTAAAACCGAGGTTTAAATTTCACAAGACTGCCAGGTTTTTTTATACTGAAGGAGTTTTGAGTCTTTGGGTTTAACGACGAGGACCATAAGTTTGCCCGTTCGACGATCAAAGCGGGTTGAAAAGGCGTTGCTAAAGTTTTCGATGTTGCAGTGCCGAGTCACCCTGTTGCTTGCCAGGTCGGGCTCTAGTACTAAAATCTGATTGCTTTTGCCAAGTCCTGACCACTGGGAAACAAGAAGCCGTCGTCCGTTTTTTAGAACGACCTGCCTTTTGGTGCCGGCCCGCGCCTCGCCGAACCCTTCTTTAACATTAACGTTTTCAATTAGTTTAAAGGCGCCCGATGCATCGTACTTCGTTTTGCCCATGCAGGAGTTTCCATTTTTAATCTTCTTCCCTAAAGCTTGAAAGTGGATCGCGTTGGTTTTTTTATCATAGCAAGAGACCCAGGGTGGCTGAGGATTAACCGCAGCAAGGCCAATTAAACCAAGCAGAGTAATAAACGAAATCCAAATAATTTTTCGGTGCAATATCACTTAAGTCTCCTTTACTGGGTCGCCAAATTCAAAGCGCCAGCAAGGGCCGATGCCTGACCGGATCGAATTTGTCCATCCTCTGTGGCCACTGACAACATGGCTCGATAACAGTTCGCAACGGCTCTTGCATATTGGCGACGGTGGCTTGAGGCATTATAATAGTCTGCCAGTATTTGATAGTCTTCGACTCGCATGGTTCCGTTGCCCAGTCTTTGTCGGATATTGGTGCCGCGTAGGAAGTCAGCGATCGCTGCTTTTCCTACAACTACCGAGTGATGAATGTCGGCTTGAGCCAAGGGGCTATCAACCATTTCACTGCGCAGGCTTCGATATTCGCTGGCGCGGTCAAAATTTTCGAAACCAGGAGTCACCATTCCGTGATTGGCAATGGCCTCTTCGCCAGTGGTGTCGCGAATTTGATAGAGACCCCAGTCGCCGCGCCCACTGTCGGCGTTCGGGGCAAAACGAGACTCTCGGTAGGCCACACAAACGCTAAATCGTGGATCGATAGTCAGTTCTCGCATGGAATTAAGAGCATGAATGTCACCCATGATGTGTTCCGCTTTTTCGGTCAAAGTCATTCCATTTTGAGCAAAGCAATTGGTTCGAGAATAATTTCCACTCCAACTGTTGTTACAGTTAAATTGTCGATCTAGGGAGGGCGCATTGGCTATGTTGCTTGGAATCGCAGGCGGCTCCGCTGGGCGGTCAGGTCTTAATTGGGGGCGAAGACTTGTGGTGGGTGCCGTTGTTTCGCCCCCCGACAAGGGCCCACTCACCGGGCCAGTTGTGTCGTCTTCTCCGGATAAAAATGGAAAATCGTCGGGACTTGTAACTGGAGCGGGCCCCCCTGATTGTGTTGTTTCTTCTGGTCCACCTAAAATGGGTTCGCGGTCGGCTTGCACCGGCTGATTCATCAACAGATCTTCGTCGGCTCTTACAGTGTTGAAAGAGTGGGGGCGTAAAAAATCACTCAGGGCAATATAGCCAACAGAGTCGCGAGATTGGGAATCAAAAGTTTCGTCGGTGGCCTGCAATACTTGCACCGGGTAAACCAATCGACCATTGACCATACGAGGCATCAGTCGAGGGTCTCCCGCTGCCAAAGTGTGCCAAACGCGAAGGGTTTCTGCCATGGCAATACCTCCGTTTTCGTCGTACACCATATTTTCCACGATCGGGTTAGGCAGACGAATGATCGAGCCTTCTTCAAGAGTTGTATTTAATTGATTAGGATTATCTCGATTAAGAAGTTGTGTTGAAACGTTATCAACTCTCAACAGTGTGGGCGATGTTACCTGTTGCGCGAACACATAAGGTGTTACGAAAATCACCGCAACGAACAGGAAAAATACAATTAAGTTTCTATAATAGATCGTTCGATTCATGTGTTTCCTTACCGTTTACATTCCACTCGCTTACGAAACATCGAAAATATCGATATTGTGATTGAGCCTTGCCCTGGACTTGAAAAGAGCAGCGGCCCTATTCGTCTCAATTTAATACAAAGCCTGTACCACTTTGAAACACCCCTAAGCGCCGCCTGATGGCCGTTGACTAAAAAATGCCAAGGAATATTAGAGGTTTGTCAATTAGCGCGTCGACAACTGTCAAAACTTTGTTCACCCTGGGGGGCTAAAAGTTGAGGGCGACCCGCCAGAAAATTAAAAGGGAAATCAATCACGACCTAGAACCGGAATCTTTTGCAATAAAGGCTTCAAGTCCGCTTTGCAGGCCTTTTACAAGAGCTGGACTCCGCAGGATTTCAAATCAGAAATATAATTAATTTTCAGCGCATGGATGCGCTTGAAAGGGCCAACATGGATGTTAAAAAACTGCTTTTTCTTTTGGGTGTTTGTCTATTGGTTGTTAATTGCGATCAGCGAAAGGCCTCTGAACCCTCAAGTAATTTTTCAAAAACAGGAACGCCCGAGTGTGGTGATCAAAGCATCAAAGGTGAGTACCTTGTTCATTGGAAAAACGGTGAGATATCGGTTGAGTTCTCAGAAAGTGACGAGGAATTCGTCCAAGATTTTTTAGAGACTCACAAAGATGAAATTATTATGTCTGAACCGCACTATCGCATTCAGATTGAAGCTGAAGCAAAAGTTTTTCGCAGTGGGTGGGGGGGGTATCCTAAC
>CAYGNH010000014.1:0-70906 GCA_964351315.1 uncultured Pseudobdellovibrionaceae bacterium | reverse complement strand
TTTTCCTAGCCACAATTAGTTATTACGCTCTATGCATGATTATTTTTAATACCTCGATAACCTAGCGTACAGATTGAATATTATTAAGAAATCTCACTATAAGAAAAATCAACACTTAAGTCTTGAGGACCTTATCCGATGAAGTAAATTATAATTATTTATTGCTATTAGGAGAACGTATGTTGAGATTTTCTGCGCTAATTTTTTTTAATCTAATTTTTGCTTCGAGTATCTCAAACGCTCAAGTAGTTGAGAGAGTAGAGGACGTATATCCAATATATGCAGGTGGGGTTAGGGTAGCAGACTGGAACACTGTTTTTATTGAACCAAGTAACGAGGTTGCTGGAATTGAACCGAATGATGTAATTGTCGAGAAAAATTGTATCGTCGAAATTGAAGGTAATTTAAGTGTTCCTGCGGTTCTTTCTGGTGCACCTGGAGATTTCAGAAACTTTTATCTTAGAGCCAGTTTGCGTGTATTAGATCTTACTAACGGTGCTGAGTTCCCATGCCCTGAAAGAACCTTTATTAATGACGAAGTGTTTGTTCCAGGGGGTAGCTCCTATGGAATAATTACAATAGAAGGGGAAGCTCGTGAAAGTAGACCGTTTTTCTCATTAGAAGATTTTGGGGGGCCAGTTCAAGTAGATTACGTAGTATTTTCTGATTTTGGGTTGCCCCCTGGAGAACCAACACCAGCCCCATCTGTTCTTCCTAGTCAAGTTACCGGATTTATTTCTATTGCCTTCATTATTGAGTATGTAATTGAAAAAGCTGACGACAAAGATATTGAAGTTGAAGAAAATCTTAGAATAGCCCAAACATCTTACGACCCAAAGCTCCCTTCAGGACAGGTAGGTGTCGTGCAAGATAAACCTTTTCATTTAGAGGTTCTAGGTAACATAAGTGGTATTGAAGAAGAGGATTCATTCAACTACAGGTTATCGTTAGTTAATCAGTCGACCGGAAATGAAACGGTTTTGGATTCTGCGCCATTCACAGGTGGAAACGGACCAATAGAGATGTTCGTCCAAATCCCTCCTCAGACTACCTCGGGAACTTATTCGTTAAAATACGAACTTGATTCTGAGAATACTGTCGAAGAGGATTCAGAAGATAATAATCTGGGTACTTCAAGTACTTTTCAAGTTGTGGAAACCTACCCTCTGACAATCGGAATTGTGGGATTCGACGACTGTGATTCCGACCTGAGTTGTTATGGCTCCTCTGATCCAAGTAGTGTAGATGTGTACACTTCCGATGAAACCATTGAGGAATTTGCTAAAATATTTCCGGTTACTTCAAGCAATACTAAAATAGATAGAATTCCGTTTAGATACTCTGGAGAGAACACGAACTCAGTACTTGAGGCTTTTGGAGTTTTCGCTTATACGCTTGGAATCGTTGAAGATTTTCGAGCTTTGAGAGCGCTGTCTTTTACTTTACCAGAAACTAGAAAGCTAATAGGTGTCGTGCCGGAAGATTACTTTAAATATCATGATCAGGATTCCGCTGAAGATGAAACGATTGGGATTGCAATGGTCGAAGACGTACTTGCAACTGGCTCTATAGCTTTGTTAAAAGAAAGGCAGTCATATGATGATTTGGCTCACGAACTAGGACATTTATTTGGATCTTCTCACGTAGACCAAAGGGTCAATGGCTTCGATAATTCAACTTCAATGGACTTGAAAGAATATAATTCGTTGATGGCGGCAGCTGAAATTTCTAGTCCAGATTTTCTTTGGATACCTAAATTTACCTACGAGAAAGTGCTCAAGTCGTTGACTGAGTCATTAGTTGATCCAGAGATTCTGATAGTAAGTGGATTGATTGACCTTGAGTCTAATGAAATTTTAGAGAGCTTCGTAGAATATTCAAGTGCCGGACAGTTACCTTCGGAAAATTCAGCAGGAGACATCCGAATTGAAACATTAAATAGTGAGGGGCAAGCAATTGATTCAATCCAACTTGCTTCCAGTAAAAGGTTTTTTATCGAAACTCAAGGGCAAGCTATTGAGATTGCCCCGAGAGTAGTTCCGTTTGCTACAGCGCTACCAGCAAATTCTGAAGCAATAAGAGTTAATATTTTTAGGAACAACGAGATTGTTGCCGTTAACTACTATATTGACTCATTCAGAGACGTGGTGAACTTGATTGAGGTCAATTCAGTAAAAGGTCGCAAAAATAGAGGGAAAAGAGCCCGATTGAGGCTGCTTGAGAAATTAGCGATATTTTGTGATAAAATAATAGATAAGCTAGGGTCCTATTCGGTTAATAGTTGGAGAGCTAGAGTTGCAGAAAATATCTTAAAATTCAAGTTGAGGCTCTTTGAAAAACAATTGAATGCTATTCTTAAGCCAGGGGAAAACAAAGATGTAGTTTTGGGAGAGTTTAGAAAACTGAAGGAGGGATTCAATTAAAATATTTGCAGCAATTATTATTCTCTTAGGTTCAACAGTTTCTCTTTCAAGAACTTCATTCCCTGTAGTCTTGAAAAAGAGTGAGATTGATTTTATCCGGAAAAATGATAGGAAAAAGGATGCTGCTCATTGCTCGGATACTAGATTATCTTTGCCTGCAACTGCTGTCTGTATTTTTTGGAAAGCCTACAAAACTCGAAATGCTCAGGTTTGTAAGATGTTTAAAAAGCAAAGACCTTTTATCAAATGCATCGGATTGGTAGCTCTCTCTACGGGTTCTTATAAATTATGCGATCAGTTCGTCGAAGAAAGATGGAAGTTTTATCGCTGTCAGCAAGCTAATGTAGCGGGGATTGAGAAATCTCTAGATCCAAAATACAAGAGGGTAAAGCGAAAAAAGAATCCTGTTTTTGGTGCAGAAACGATCAAGGGCAGCGCTAAAGCCAAAAAGAAAGAGTCGAAGAGTAATTAAAAAAGTCGAAACGGTAGCAATGAAAGTGGTATTGTGGAGTTTCACCAACAAAAGGGAAATCGATCCGCAATTAAACTATGGATAACTTTTAAAAATAGGTATCAATTAAAGCAATTTTGCTTAAATTTTATGAAGAGCGGACAGCAAAAATACTTCGATATAAATCGATTCTAGTTTTTCTACTTAGTTTTAAAGACGAATCAATCAAAGTTTTATATGTCCAACATGCCTCTTTATCAGAAATTCTTTTTTCATTTAAATTTCGTAAAAATCGATCCTTATAATTTACTGGAACATTTGAAAGGAGGCTGTCAAACAGGGAATCAAGGGCTTTTGCTGGTTTCGGTGCTGGCTTTCCATCTAGAATTCTCTCTATTCCATAAACTGAAAGTTCCATGAACTTTTTTTGTTGGTCAATTGATAGAGTTTTCATAACTTTTTCTGATTCATGATGATCACCTCCATACAAAGCTGTGTTTATAAAAGAATTCGTCACATAAAACCTTAAACAAAATTGAATAAAGGGCCTTCGGCCCGATTGGGGAGGCCCTTTTTTAGCAGGGAAGGGGCAGGTATACTTTTTAAGCCCTCTAATTTTTCCTAGCCACCTGGAAAGTCTGAATCAACCGAATTTTGTTATTGGCCATAATTAATAGAGTGAACTTCTAATTCGTGAGTGTTCTTCATTCAATCTAGACTAACCAGTGGGTGATAAAGGCGCGACTTTTAACAACGTCAACTTCATTTAGAGATTGGTACGACAGCCAGTAACCTTTAGTTTTCTAGTAAAGACTTACAAGTCTCACTTGAAGTAGATAGGTCCAACTTGGAGTTTGGTATTACTTCATTGAGCAATTTACCTGAAATCACTTTCAGCCAAACTTGATGTTTCATTGAGCTATCCAACATCGAAAGTGGTGAATGACCTACATTTTCAACCACAGAAAAACACTTAAATGGTGTGGAAAACTGAGAGTTTGCGTGACTCTTCCCTGTACCAAGATAGGTGGCAGTATCCAACTCTCCATGTATGTAATATACCGGAGAGGATATTTGCCATTTTGAAGAATCAAATGGATTGAAGTGTTTAATTAAGCTCTCATCAAATTGATTTTGTTCTACTGAGTAAGTTCCATCTCTAAGAACAAGTTCGGCAGAGTCATAGCGAATTTCTGACAGCAAAATTTTTGGAGCAATTTGTCTCTGGGCCAATGTTGCCAAAGATTCAAAACTTTGTTCATGCTGTCCGTACTCCTTGTACGATTCGCCAAGTGCATCCTTTGCTGCCTTAATTAATGGGGCGACGTATGCTTTGCCAGCTTCAATTTGCTCAAGTGTCCCATAGAAATAAGGGATCAATGTATTAAATTGATCTACGGCAAAATCCCCGCCATTAGCTAAAACAAAATACCTAAAAAGTATGTCCCATTCAGCTCTTGTATAATCAAAAGATTTACTATCCTGTAAGACTTTATGAGCAGCAGTATCGAGTTGCTTTAGGAGAACATTAAATAACTTAGCTGTTTCTTGAGCCTCTTCCAGTGTTGGAGATTTCGCAATACTTCCCTCCAGTACCACTCTAAATGGCTTTTTTAATCCATTTTGCTCAGATAAAGCAGCTAGTTTTGTCGCTACTATAGTCCCAAAGCTTTGTCCAAAAAGAATATATTTCTCAATTTTCTCGCTTTTTAACACTTCAATCACATCAGTGGTGATTGTATCAGAATTAAAATCTTTAAAAGCACTATCAACAAACTCTGTCACTTCGTTGCCTGGTCCAGATGAGGCAATAGGTTTGTTAACTCCAAAGCCCCGATACTCGACCAATAAAACCTGTACCTCTGGAGGAAACATTTCTGAGACCAACTGTTGATGGTTAACCAGGGCTTCGGCAGGGCCGCCGCCGAGCCAGACAATTGTCACTGGTGAATCAACAGGCACTCTTGGTTTAACAATCGAATAATTATATTGAAGAAGCCGAGGTGAGCTACCAGTGACATCAAAAGGTACATTTACAGAGAGAAGTCCTGAAGCATTACCCATTGTATAAATAACTTTAGGTTCACTTCCCCATGACTCCTGAAGAATCATGAAGCTGAATATTGCTAAAAAAAACTTTAAGCTTCTCATACTTTCCTTAAAACTATTTGCTCTAATTGGCAGCCCTCATGTGCTTAAGAAGTGACTGATTTTATCGAAGGAACAAAGTTTAGTTAACTTTTTGAGACGTGCAGTAGCCCGCTCTCAAAGAGCCTGGAGTTCCGTCAAGAACAATTCTTTCCACGTACTTCCATTGACCAAGAGACAGAGTCTGTCCAATTTTCGTGAGAGCTACAATGGTTTTGCCTTCTTCGACATCTTTCTCAAAGGTAAAGGTAAGGTCATCACCCATCATTCGAGTCACTTGAACTGCTCCTGAACCAGCGGCAACGTCACCACCAAAAACTGGAGCGTAAATATATCCGTTTTCTATGTACATTGTTTCAGTTACAACATCACCAGTTTGACTTGTTTCAACAACACATTTAAGCATCGTTGTGTCAGCAAAAGTTGACGCTGAAAGCAATGTGCCAAAAATTAATAGTAGAGATTTCATTTCTCCTCCTTTTTTAAACTAAAGACTTTGGCTTCTATATCAAAATTTGGAGATAATATACAGATCTGCAAAATTATAGGAAAAGTTTACAACAAAGCCATCAAAAAAGTAGATAGTGAGTGTCAATCTATAGATTGTACCAATGCTGTTATGATTCTTTTGCTTATAAAGGGTCAATTGTAGTTATGTTAGGCGACCAGATACCTTAATAACATTCATTAGAATATAGATCGCTCAACTGTCTTCTCATAAAGCGATGATTTGTTTTGATACAAATTAAATTTCGGATATACGAAGTCCCCCGTGGGAAATCAGCAATTTGAGATTCCCAAGGACCACATTGATGTGAATTTTTAAAAGATATTATTTTTAAACCACCAAAAAGTAAAAAAGGCCTTGGCGCTGTCATTGTAACTGTTTCTCCACTATTTAATGTTGCCGAAGTTGCGTAATAATCAGCTGCACCGTCTGTAAGGTCTCTACACATCTCAATTAGTATAAAAGGATCTGGATTGGTGTGAGAGCCTTTCGCGGTTACATCCACAGGATATAGATAGAGGTTTTCATGATCTCCAAGGTCGAAAGAAATATTAGTGAACACAACTTGCGCAATCACTTCAACATTTTCACCTGGAAGCTCAATTCTTTCATCATATTTTAAACCTTCTGTAAGGTCAGCAGAGGCAAAGTGAGAAAAGAGTAATGGAATAATAGCGAATTTCAAAATTTTTAAGTAATTTTTCATAAAAATCCTAATAGGTAGTTCGTGAAGCAAAATGACTAAGTTGTCGCCAATATTATACTCAATCAACAGATAAAAATAGCCTATAATTTTATCTTTACTATTTTAAATTTTACGCCGTCTTGGTTAGTCAGAGTTTGGAATAGCAAGGTCACTCACTGTTTCTTTTAAAGCTGAGTTCTCAAGTTTGAATCGACCATTTTCTTTTAAGACTTCATCAATATTTATATCGTCTGGCTTTTTCATGTTTTCCTGTAAAATTTCCATTTTTTGGGCCTTTGAAAAGGTCCTTCTTCTTAGTTATTGAGTGGTTTCCATTGTTTCCTCCAGATTTGGAGGTGCCTCAACTAGATGGGGGCTACAAAAAATTTACACAACTCACACAAAAAAACATGAGCTAGCACGAATATGAGCCAAGCTGATGACAACACAGTCTTTTATGGTTGCCTATTATTCTATCATTCTGTAGACGAAGTATTGATTTAAATGTTGGAATAAAACAATAATTTAAAGAAGGGGAAAAATGTACAAATATTTATTTTTTATAATTCTTAGTGGATTTTCTTTTAACGTCTTTGCTACTTCACAAAAAGTGACAGCCAGCACACAAGTAGTAAAAATCGACCCTACTTTAATCGATTACTTCAGCGCTACTGACCTTTATTATTCTGAAGAAGACACTGTTACCTCTTATCCAATTTCAATACTCTCAAAGGCAAACCTTAAAGGTTTAGAAGAGCATGATATTATAGTTACACTAGGTGGTACTGATTTTTTTGATAAACAGACTTATGTTTTTCAAATCAGTGGATATCTTATGAAGTCTGTAGTTTTTACAGACTCTAATGGTGATGCAACGATAATACTAATTGTTCGGGGCGCGCTGACAAAAGATGGCGGTTTAAGATTAGATGAATTCAGCGAGTATCAATTTACAATCGCACGTGATCCAAACAATGCCACTGGTTACTCCAATATTGGAAGCCTGCAATTACCTGAATTAATTAATTAGTTTTTGCTTTGGCCCCCAAAGTTTTAGACAGCTTGGTTATCTAAATTGATATACTCTTGTGGGCTTCGCATGCCAAGGCCCGAGTGCGGTCCGATGTTGTTATAATCCTCAATCCATCCTGGAAGCATTTTCATAACGGTCTCTGCATCAAAGCATTCGTTTGTGTAAACATAATCGCGTTTCAAAGTGTTCACAAAAGCCTCTGACGTGCTGTTAGACTGTGGGCTATAAGCAGCCGTGAAGCAACTTTTAAGGCCAAGGGACCTGCCTATAGCTATGGTTTCTTTGGCTCTGTAAATAGATCCTCTTTAGCTTAAAAATGGATTTCTCGTGGCGTCTTTAATTCTTTAAAACGCTTTTCAACCGACATTACCATCAAGTCTTGAATATGCGTGGCTTGAAGTGGCTCTTTAGAGTTCACAAATCCTATGCACTCGCGGTCATGGCAATCCAAAGTAATGGCAACGAAAACTTTTTCATTGTTCTAACATTTGATTTCTAAACCATCACAACACCACCTGGTGTTTGAAAAAAGGTACTTAATGTTTGTCCCCCCATTTAGTTTAGACACCTCCAAATCAGGAGGAAACGGTGGAAACCACCCAAAAACGAAGAAGGAGGACCTTTTCAAAGGCCAAAAAAATGGAAATTTTACGTGAAACCAGTGCAGGATCTAAGTCGTTATCGGATCTGGCTCGGATTCATGATATTCACCCTGTAACGATCTATTCTTGGAAAAGAACTTTACGGAAAAAAATGAAAAAGCCAGACGATAGAATATTGATGAGGTCTTAAGAGAAAATGATCGACTCAAAATGAGAACTAAGCTTTAAAAGAAACAGTCAATGACCTTGCTGTACGAAAAAGAATTTTAGACTGTACAAATGATATTCTAAACCGCGATCAACTCAAAAAAAAGTTGAGCTTGCCGAAGAGGCCATTGGGACGCTTGAAGAAGAAAAAATAAGCAAGATCACTGTTTGCGATGAGCTAAAAGTCAGTCGCAGTTCAATACATCACAAAGGAAAATCAAGAATGACAGAAAAAGCCTTGAGCTTAAGACCCTTAATAGAAAGAGGATTTACCGGATTATGGACATGAATGGCCTCATCATTAAGAAATATAAAGCCACAAGAGATCAGCAAAAAACAGGTAAAGTCATCTGATTTATAAGACAGTTTTTTAAAAAGCATTATTGTGAAAGTGATACTTCGAACTTTTGTTTTTTCTACGGTAGTCACTTGTTTATTAGGTTTCTTAAGTCCTCCTTAAAGGGTCTTCTTCAAGCGGTTGCGCTTTTGCCCGAAGGGCGAAGTGAAGGTTAGGGCCACATGCTTTAGCTGTAAAGCTAATGCATGTGGCCGTCTGTTTATAAAAGAATTCGTCACATAAAACCTTAAACAAAATTGAATAAAGGGCCTTCGGCCCGATTGGGGAGGCCCTTTTTTAGCAGGGAAGGGGCAGGTATACTTTTTAAGCCCTCTAATTTTTCCTAGCCACAGAAATGATTTTTCTTTTTTCTGTGGAAGTCCAAAAAAATGATTTGTGAACTCAAAAAACTTCTTTAGGTCTTTTTGATAGCCTCTTGCCGTTAATGGGCTCCTGTCTTTTAAAAACTCGTAAATCAGGTCTTCAGCACTATCGCAGTGAACATGCGTGCCAACAGCTTTTTCGTCAGTAGTACCCTTTATATTGATATCTTTCATAATCCCTCCGTGGATCAAATGAGGGGCTCTATTGCCGCCTCTATATATAGGACTAACTATTTAAAGGTTTTAGGCATTGTGAAACTGATGAATTCATCTAAATTACTGGAATCAGGTCAAATGGCCATATCTTGGAGTTGGGCCCACATCTCCCAGTTATGCCCTTAGGTCTGAGTAGGCGAATTGAACCTGACAGTACACACGTTACTTTCCTTATTAGAACTAAGGATCTCGAAATAGAGTGTGGCTCCAATCTTGCCCTTCCTTGATGCGAATTCAGTGAGAAACCGTCAATTTAGAACACAAAAGCAGTCGTTTTCCCTGAAAAGCTATAACCGGAAGAAATCGCTGAAAAATTATATATTTTGAATGAGGAATACGACTGTTAAAAAGTTAAACACGTGTTTGTAATCAACAAATCATTAGACGCGCTATAGTAGGCATATTTCTTGCTCTTCATTATATTATACCAAGGAGACCTAAAATGAGTAAATTATTATTATTTGGAGCTTTCATTTTCATAGTCGCTTCAAATTCACATGCAGACTCTGGAAATGGAACCAATGTTGTCACCTGTTTTTTAGGTGGACAAGCAGAAATTGGAAATGGAATTCAAGATTTTGAAACCGGCGTGTGTAATAGACCAAGAATTATTTCAACAGTCATCCATAGAAATTCGCGTGACAGGTTTTGTCACTTAGAAATTTTGAATGCTTTAAGGAACTCCCATGCTGAAACTTACAATCAAGCAGTTATGCATGCTTTTAACTTAAACCGAAGTCAGGTCAGCAGTAATTCCCATTTCTTCATGACACAAACTCAAATCGGGTTATTTAGATCAGGTAATGTTCATTCTTTAGTTACAATCGATCGGTCAGATTGTCGAGCTTCAATAGACTCGTTAATCAATGAACTGAATGGAAATCAAGCTCAGTATCTTGAGAATAATGCAGCAGCTATTGATGAAAATCTCGTATCTAATTAATTTTTTTTAATTTTAAAGAATCAATATAAAATAGAGGTAGGGCTAATTTACTATTCCCTGTACTTTAATTAGATATTTTTTAAAAAAATCAGTCAGATGCATCCATTGAGTCGATATGACGGAATATTGGCCATTTAATCAGTTTAAAATTTCATTCAACTCAAAGCTGGCAATCTGATTAATTGGCTCAACTTCTCAGGTTGTGCCTGAACCTTAGCTTATAGAATAACGTGAGCCACACTTTCATATAAGGAAGTGCGGACCATCTCGAAAAGTCTAGGTTACAAGTTTAGAGTCTACTCTAGTAAGTGTTTAATGAACTGCTCTTTTTCATCTGCATGTAATGTTATTGTGAACTTAAGTGGCTTTTGCTCTTTTAGTGACTTTATGTGTTTATAAAAGAATTCGTCACATAAAACCTTAAACAAAATTGAATAAAGGGCCTTCGGCCCGATTGGGGAGGCCCTTTTTTAGCAGGGAAGGGGCAGGTATACTTTTTAAGCCCTCTAATTTTTCCTAGCCACGGAGTACAATGGTGTTAGACCCATGTTTATTCGTTGGCTCCGCAATGATGAAAGGGGCCAGCAGTTGTTAGAAAGAGGCACCGCAAGGTATTTTGATCTCTACGGTGGTAACTGGATTCTCAGTGAAGGCCGTTGGGTCTATATTGATCCATAAGACCCCGCCTTTCTCCAGATTTGTTTACTTCATTACCTCAATTGGGCAAAATCGCCTTCCGTATCTAAATTTGACGTCTGGGCTATTACACTGAATCAGGATTTCTTTATATGGGCCTGGGAGTGAGAGGCTTGGAATGACTAATTCGTTAAATAATGGCACATCAGATTCTGCGTTCATTCGGATGTACATCGGACTGCCAGAGAGGATGTACGACTCAAAGTTGTCAAAGGCTTGATCTACCAATTGGGCATGAGTCTCCCAAGAATCAAATTTCAAAAGACTTTTGGCTTTCGCGCTAGTCACTTGATTCTCGTAAGGGATTTTGTTGAGGGCTCGAAGACTGTCGAGCAACCCAATGGCATCGAAAGGCATAAAAACCGGTATTCGTTTATAGCTATCAGGCGTCACCTCAAAGTGAGGTTCTACTATTTGCTTTGTTCTGTTAATCCGCAAAACCAAAGCCCCTAAATATTGATCATCTTGCCCCTTAATTTCAGAGTAATGAGATCTCGTTTGTTCATTGGGGTCATCCCAGGGGTAAGCGCCTCCTATCGAGTGTGAATCCATGAAAAGATAAAGTGGATCATTCGATTGCACTGAAGAGTAGTTTATTCCATCCAGCACATAATTTGTCGGATCTTGACCCTTACCGAAAGCTTTTTCTATAGTTTGAACTTCCGATTGAGAGGCCCATAAACAAACCCTCTCGTGAGCTGATGATTTAGAGCTTGTTCCGAATGTAGAAGATGCTGAACTCTTGGATACGGGATGTCGGTCAAAGCACATTAAAGTCTTTGACTGATTGTACCCAGCTTGGTCCATTTGTATGTGTAGCTTCAGCCATTCATTGAAAATGGCAATATCATCAGTAGAGATCCTTCCATCATGAGCCAACATTGCCACTGTTTCTTCAAACTTTTTCTCTTCCACATTTCTAGTGTTGCTGACAAAGCTTGCACCGCAATCAAATACACTATTCTGTTTAGAGCAGTCGACATCTTTTAAAATTATAAAGCTTCCACCAAAATAGTTTAAAATCGGTAGCCGCAAAAACTTGCTGTCTATAGTCGAAAAGCTATAGCCGTCACTGGTCCCATTAACTTCAATGAGTTTGAAATAGTTCGACGAAAATCCTTTTTTTTGTGATGTTGTTGGTCTGTGGGTGAAAGAATGTGCTGTCCCGACATAAGTTGCTTGTCTTAATGTTGGTTGGGTGTATCCAGGTTGGACAGCCAATAGAGGTGTGGCGAGCATTAGTGAAAAAACGAGTATCGATTTCATTGTATTCTCCATTGTTATTTACACTTGAAAAAATTAGGGTTTTGTTCGCACTTATTTTTCAGCTTAATCATTTCTATTTCACAGTCTGACTTATTTTTATATTTCGGTAGCGTGCTGTAGATATTCACGCCAACCGGGAAATAACTGGCATTAATAGTTGCGATCGCAAAGGAAGCGTTGAACTTCGTACAGAACCAGACTCTTTTGTTTGCAATGACAGGGTTGCGCAGTATGTTTTCGCATTCTGCCTTGCTCTCAAATCGATTGGCTGTTTCGCCAGCTCCAATTCCGCGAGTCGATATGATCCCCCAACGATACTTGTAAACTCCGTTGTGATTTGCAAAAAAACCGCAAGTTAACCCTGTTCCGTCAACATCCAGTTTTACCGATGGGTTTAAGGTGTCTTCACAAGTTTTCAAATCTGGAAAAAGGAATCTATTATAGCGAACATCAACAGGGTTATTAAATTGATGACTAACAAAGTTTAAATGCACCAAAGTGTCTTCATTTTCGAAACGAGGTTTGCATTTTCTTTCTACGGGTGTACTCATCCAGTTCGGAAAGAGTTCCTGATCAGATTTATGCACTCCAGCTTTGGCGGTCGCACTGAGTAGGAGTAAAAAAATTGAAAAAAAGCTAAGTGACTTCATTGTTTATCCTCCATAAAGGTAAAAACTTAGACTAGGGATAGGGCTTGAAGGCAAATTTGGTCAACTTGTAAGCATTAAAAGGCCAATAAAGTGTGGCAAAAACATGCCACGCGAATCTTTTACCGAAAATTTTCTTTATGATATGAACTATCTTACCGATTGATCCAAAAGGTTTTGACACCCAGTCAATGAATTCGGGTTTCTTGATGGCAAACAGACCACTTGTAGGTTGGTATTTTCGCGGAGCATTTCTTTTAGAAAGTCTGGTTCATCTGTTTTAAAAAGCCACTCATCACTCCTGTACAAGGATAGGCGAATTAATGATTCAAGCGGGGTAAATAGATTGGGTGGTATTTTGTAGGATAGGTAAAACTCATTAATAGCATCCATGTGGTCACGGTTGGTTTGCCATGGTAATTTCTTGATTCTTGGATCTAGCCACCAGTTTGTTATAAACAGTTCTTCGAGATTGTTAAGGCCAGAAAAACTGTTTTCGTGAAGAAACCCTGTAAAATTATTGAGGTGCAGAAACCGAAGGGAAGCCAAGGGGAGAAAGGTATTGTTGGCAATATTCTCTAATGAATCGAGATCATCCATCGCTAATAACTTTAGGCCTACCATGGATTCAAAAAAGATCGGGTCTATTCGAAATAGAGTTTTGTTTGAAGATAGCAACAGTGATTTCAGGTTTGGCAGTTTATCGGCTACAGGTTGTGTCAAGCCCTCAAGTCTATTTGATGCTAAATTTAAATACTCTAATTCCTCCAAGCCACTTAAAAAGTTTTCAGGCAAAAAAGTTAAAAAGTTTTCCGACAAGTTCAATCTGCGGAGATTTCTAAGGTTTGCGAATGAACTTAAATCAAAGTTAACCAATTGGGTTTCACTTAAATCAAGGTCCTCTAAATTATCGAGGCCTAACAGGTCATCATGTCTTAAATTCCAAAGCAATTCGGGTTTTTCATATTTTTTTAAATTATAATTTAAAGTGAGTTCGTGCGCATAAGCTTCCTCATCACTCATTTCAGAATCGATCTCGACCCAAGAGGATCCGATGTTTTCGATTTTGAGTGACTTAAGCTCCAATAGATTTTCCAGAGTTATTTCAGAGCATTCTTTTTCAAAGATATTTTGCAAACTCATGACAATCTGATCTGAGCGCCTGCAAACCTCTGGAACTCCTCGAAAGAGTACCTTTCCCCATCGATTTGATAGTGAGTAGTCTTTGGGGTCGATGATTGACGCAAGCCCCATTAGCTCGTGGAGTACAAACGAGGTTTTTCCAAGCTCAGATGAAATATTATTCCATCTATCTCGATTGATTTGAATCAACCCAGTTCTGGGGTAGTTGATGGCGCCAATATCTTTGCCATTGAGTTTGAGGTGGTTGTAGACTTCAATGCTGATTGTTGAGTGCAAGCCTAAAAATTTGTTAAGCATGCTAAAAGCTTCAGGATCTGAAGATTCAATTTGTTCCAGTTCAAAAATAATATTCTCTATAACCCGATAAACATCTTGTATTATTGGATCACCACCACCTCCAGTGTCTGTTCCTTCAAGAGTAAAAGAATCAGGTTGAGAGTTCGGCTTGGACTCGGATGTGGGATTGGTCCGACTTATTTCATCGGTTGGACCCTTGCCTCCGGTCGGGTCGCTATTGCAGCCTGCGGTGAATAAGACGGCTGAACATAATAAAATCCCTAATAACTTCTTCATGATTCAACCTGTTTTGTTATCGGAATAAGTTGTATGGATAAGTTGTAGACCTCTGTCTGTTGACCTTGCTCAAGCAGAAGACACATTTTTTTTCTAAAGTTATGGATATGCTTTCTCGCTTCAGGAAGCTTTGCGATGTCTATAGCCATAGACATTGAAGTGATATCTTTTAATTTTTGAGGACATTCATCAATAGCTTTTAGGCCTTTTTCCATTATCTGCCTTTGGTAGTGTTTGTGAGCTTTTGAGGACTGGCCAGGAGAAAAATTAGTGATGTCTTTTTCTACTTTTAGAAGTTTTTGTTCGTGTCGTTTCATTAGGCCTAATCTTAAGAGTCGATCAATAGCCGCACGGGCCTCATCAACCGTAATACCAAGTCTGCGGGAGATGTTATTTAAGTTTGGGTTGAAATCCTCTGTGCAAGAAAGCTCTAAAATTGCAATATGATACCAGTCAGAAATAAAGTGAAATTTGTCGAGTTCAATAAGCTGAAATTTGGCAGCCGCTTCATCGATCTCTGTTTTGTTGGCAAAAATATTAATTTGAGCCTGTGAAGCACCAATACGTTTTGCAAGTTTGACCTTCATTTTTACTGAAGCATTCCTCTTTTTCGAGATGTATTGGGATAGAGTCGATGGGTCAATTTCTAAAAAGCGTGCAAATGAGCGAAGTGAATACTGGGGGTTCCGTTTACACCTAGAAGTGAACTCATGTTGTAACCATATTGCAAAGTCATAAAAAACCTGCAGGCTTTCTTCGCTAAGATTTTTCACTGGTGTGTGCTGCTTGCTTGCGCCCATAACGCGATGAATAATCTAACTTCTAGGGTTTCTCAAATAAAAGCCACAAGGCGTGGCATTTTTTCACTCTGCACGACTCTGACAGACCAAAATTGTAGGAGGAAAAGTGGAGCGGGTGATGGGTTAGATCCTAACCGGCTCATTTTCTTGAAGAAAAACAAATCCAAGTGACCAAAAGTAACCCTATTTTTTAACTGTTAAAGTTAAGGATTTTGCCTCGTTCCACGTCCTCAGGAAGCTTAATTCCTAAAGAGTCAGTAGCCCCGACCACGTCCTGGCCGCAAAGTCTTAAATAGCCTTGAGTGGTTTTAAGCTCTGAATGACCCACGATGGCCATGACCTTAGCGAGTGCTACACCATTTCGCATCATCTGGGTAATGAGCGTAGCCCTGAGATCATGGAACTTAACCGGCGTGATCCCAATGCCTTCACAAAAAGTTTTAAGAATCCTTGCTGTGTTTATAAAAGAATTCGTAACATAAAACCTTAAACAAAATTGAATAAAGGGCCTTCGGCCCGATTGGGGAGGCCCTTTTTTAGCAGGGAAGGGGGCAGGTATACTTTTTAAGCCCTCTAATTTTTCCTAGCCACTACAGGAAATAATTACAAATTTTTGATTTGTCATGAAATAGAAAGTTAAGTGCCAAAAATTGTGTCTTTTTTTCATTGAATAGGTTTTCAGTAGAACATGCCTCTTTTTTGCTATACCTCGATTCAGATATCAAAATATGGAGTAGTTTGATGACGTTGAAGATTGCGATACTGGCTTTTGCCACCTTGGTGCCCTTTCATTCTTTTGCAGATTGTGACTTTCAATCTGCAGTAACTAGAGCAATCGAAGAAATAGTCAATTCTAAGTCTAATGATCTTTCAAGAAAAAATGATGCTATCAGCTACTTTGTAGGAGAAGTTAAAAACAGCGATCTCTATGACTTTGAAAACTATGCTATATTTATTGAGGACAAAGATAGAGTCAATACTAGATCCGGATACATCGGTGATCCTTACCGAGTCGTTACGTATTATGTACCCGGAAAAATTAGGCAAGCTGCGAAAAGCTCAGTCTTTTTGATAGATTTTTCTGTTAATGCAGAAAGCTGTAAAGCTGATATTAACGAGTCAAAAACTTTCGAGATTGAAACGGACAGTGATTTTTTTCAGTTGATCGTTAATGAACGTATTCTTTAGAACCCTATTTTGAGACCGACTAGCTCTTGCAGCTATGCCTTAAGTTGTAAGCCTCGGAATATGACAAAAATATTAGTTAGAGCCATTAACGTTATTGAAAACAAAAAAATTTTTCGGCACCCTCGCCCATGACAAGACCAGTTGGCCATTTAAAAAACTCCCTAGTTTTATGATTGAACTGGGAGTTTATTCAAGCAAGCATGATTGCCTTCCTTACCATCCAAATTAAATTTTGAGCTCTAAAATTGAGCCCGAAATTTGTTTTTTTTGGGGCTCTGAAAAAAAAATTAAAAAAAATTGAAGAAAATTCTCCAGAAAAATATTTCGCATTGATTTTAGTGGGTTACATGAGAAATGGCCGCCCAGTAGGCCGCCCATTTACCCCTATAGTGAGAAGGGTTTGCTCATTTTTCACCATAATTTTGTCGCGTATTTGTCGTATATTTTTCCCTATAAGTGAGGGGGTATGTTTTTTTGAAGTCCAACTTCAGCACAATTTTGAAAAAGAAGGTCAATTCAGGATTCGGGTCCAATTGTGTTTATAAAAGAATTCGTCACATAAAACCTTAAACAAAATTGAATAAAGGGCCTTCGGCCCGATTGGGGAGGCCCTTTTTTAGCAGGGAAGGGGGCAGGTATACTTTTTAAGCCCTCTAATTTTTCCTAGCCACGGAGTGACTTCCATTACCATCTGTCATTGATGAAAGTGATTAAGTCTCCGGTTAAAGTGAGCGGAAGTAGTCGATGGCAACTTGAATAGTTTTTTTGATTTGAGAAATACAGGTAAATTCAATATGCGATGAGGACGACCAGAAAGAGGTTTCTGAGCGCGTGATGGAGTACATTCGTGAGCAGCAAGTGGACCCCAGTGCTGAGAATGTCATTTCGCTTTTTAAAGCTAAAAATGTTAAAAACGGCTGAAATGTTGGCCTGAGTTGGCATTTGTTCAAAATGTGAAAAATAAACTGAGTAAAAACAAGAGGTTGGAGTCCATATGCCAGAACTACCTGAGGTTGAGACCGTTCGACGAGGTCTAGAGGAGTTGCTCCGGCTTCCCGGCGAGCGCATCAATAAGATTCAGTTGAGCGACAAAAAGTTAAGATATATCAGTCCTTTGCAAGTCATTCGCAAAGTAGAAGGTGAATCTATTTTAGCCATTCACCGTCGGGCGAAATACCTGCTTTTAGAGACCGATCAGTTTTACATCTTGTCACACTTAGGTATGACCGGAAGTTGGCGGTTGCAGACTGATGCGCGCAAGCATGATCACGTTCAAATATTTTTGGATGAACAAAGAGTCTTAACCTACCATGATCCTCGACGTTTCGGGATGTTTTTGGTTTTCAAAAAAGCGGAGCTGGCCACTCACTCCCATTTGAAAAGTTTGGGGCCAGAGCCCCTGCAAGACTTAACTTTTACCGGCGACTACCTTTTTACGAAATGTCGACTTCGCAAAACTAGCATAAAGTCTTTAATCATGAATCAAAGTGTTGTAGTCGGGGTCGGTAACATTTACGCCAGCGAGGCTTTGTATCTTGCCGGGATCCATCCCAACAAGTCTTGTCACCGTGTCAGCCGTCGGGACTGCGATCGCCTAGTGCAGGCTATTCAACAGGTTCTTGGCGAAGCCATCGCCTGCGGGGGGACCACAATCAGCGATTTTACCCAGGCGGGTGGTTCCAAAGGGTACTTTCAAAATCTGCTACTCGTCTATGGGCGAGACCGCGAGGCTTGTCGGTTTTGTGGTGCCGCGATTCGCAGCCGAGCTATCGTCGGGAGAAATAGTTTTTGGTGTCCGAGTTGTCAAAAGTTGTAGTACACTAAAAGCCTCCTCGAGGTTAAAAGTGCGAAGCGTTCTAGAAAAAAGATTACCAGAATTGATTGAATTGGAATCCCTGATCGAAAAACTGGGATCTCAAGCCAAGGTGACAGTCCTCGCTGAAGTTCCCTACGAAGGTCATGTTTTTCCGATCTATGCCATTGAAATTGGTTCGCAAGATGTCACTAGCCCATGCTTTGCCATGGTGGGGGGGGTTCACGGTTTGGAGCGGATTGGTTCGACGGTGGTGCTCTCGACTTTACGGACAGTCATCGAGCTTCTCAGTTGGGATCAAACTTTAAAAAATCGGTTGGAGAACTCTCGTCTGGTTTACGTTCCCATTTTAAATCCGGTTGGTATGTTTCGTCGTTCAAGATCCAATGGTAACAGTGTGGATTTAATGCGCAATGCCCCCGTGTTTTCAGAAGAGGCTACTCGATTTCTCTACGGCGGGCATCGGTTATCACCAAAGATTCCGTTTTACCGAGGGGCTTTGGCCGATGGAATGGAACAGGAAAACCAAGTGCTTTACAATTTTTTAAAAGAGAAAGTTTTGCCAGCCAGGGTTTCGATTTGCTTGGATGTGCACTCTGGCTTTGGCTCGAGTGACAGGCTTTGGTTTCCTTATGCTCGAACAAAAAAACCCTTTCCTTACTTTGTCGAAGCTTATGCTTTCAGAGAACTATTAAATAAAACTTATCCCAATCATGTTTATGCGGTAGAACCACAATCCATTCAGTACACCACACATGGAGATTTCTGGGACTACGTCTATGATTCCCACCTGAATGTTAAACACAATCAGTTCTTTTTTCCGCTGACCCTAGAGCTGGGATCTTGGAAGTGGGTGAGAAAAAATCCAAAACAAATGTTTGGCGCTTTAGGGATTTTCAATCCTGTTCTGCCTCACCGAACTGCGCGCG
The DNA here is from genome assembly GCA_964351315.1 of uncultured Pseudobdellovibrionaceae bacterium. Classification (GTDB taxonomy): domain Bacteria; phylum Bdellovibrionota; class Bdellovibrionia; order Bdellovibrionales; family JAGQZY01; genus JAGQZY01. Next base: position 51,915 of record CAYGNH010000014.1, on the reverse strand, counting down.
TGTTGCGCGACCAGAAAACCTTCATGGATTTTTTGCACCGAGCGGTTCTATCCAATGACTGGCTCAACTTAACTCCTGAACAGAGACAAATCTGGAAATACGAAGCGTTGAATCTGTGGTACACCGGAGTGAAAGATGTCGCAAGTTGACGTTTTTTTGATTCGTGGCTTGGCTCGTGAATCAGCGCATTGGGGAGAGTTTTACGACTTCATAAAAAATCTTAACGATGTAGCCAGTGTCACGGGTTTAGACTTGCTCGGAGCCGGACGATACCACAAATTAACCAGTCCTTTGAGTATCAAAGAGAATAGTGAATTTTTAATCAGTCAAATCGACTCGAAATCGCATCGTCCTCGCGTAGTGGTTTCTATTTCACTGGGATCAATGGTTGCTATTGAAATGGCACAACTGCAGCCGAGCCTTTTTGCAAAAGTATTTGTTACAAATACCAGTTTTTCTAATCTGTCTCCGATTCATCACCGCTTGCAATTGGATGCCTTTAAGCGTTTTTACAAAGTCGGGCGGGCGGGTTCTTTGCAAGAGCGTGAAATGGAAGTGTTAAGCATGGTTAGTCGTCAAACCGGCAAGCACAAAGCTATTGCTCAGCAATGGGCCGAAATTGCTAAGGAACGACCGATGCCTCTGAAAAACTTTTTTAGACAATTGATTGCCGCAGGCGCCTACCGTTTGGCGGATAGGCCGCCAGATGTTCCTATTGTGGTGCTGCGATCATTAGGTGATCAAATGGTGGACCCAGTGTGTTCAAAACAATTGGCAGACCATTGGAGCTTACCCTTGCACACCCATCCCTCAGCAGGGCACGATATTTTTATCGATGATCCCGAATGGGCTTTAAAAGTGATTTCAGACAATATTAAAGAGCTATGAAGGCTGGTTAGGGTGTCCCATGAGTTCGTTAAGGGATAAATTCGTTAGTCGGGCCAGGCTGCGCAAACAGTAATAAAACAAACTAGTGGTGATTACCATCAAAGGTAGGGCGATGACCACATAGCCCATCCAAGTCATGTCAGCAATTTGTCCGTTTAACATGTTGGCTTTTTCTGATTCTTGTAAGGTCGACGGGATTTCTTTAAAGATAGAAAGAGCTAAAAAGAAGTTGAGTAATGCACTAATAAAGAAAGTTCCCGAAAATAAAAGAGTACAGCGTTTAATAAGGTCGTTGAAGTCTTGTTGCCGATTGTGTTCTTGCAATCGATTTTGGATCAAATCCATAGAAAAAATTCCCGGCTGGTTGAGGAAGAACGAAAATAGGGGTTTGCGAGAAAAGCTGGAGAAAAAGACGAAGACACCAATGAGGGCTGGAAAACTGGCTTCTTTCACAGCAAACCAAAAGCCTTCAAGTTTTAGCAGGGCGAAGCCGCCGGTAAGCAACACATTCATTAATCCAAGCAAAGAAATCCAATTGATTTTTCGTTCTTTGTAAAAATCAAAGAGTCCATGGCCAAGCGGCAGTGAGATCGCCAACAAAAGAGCATAAACCGGACCACTTTCTCCTAAATAAGGGGAGAGTTTATTGAGAATAATCACAGGCAGGGCGATATCCAGAATCAGGTTGAGCCAGACTTTGTTTGGGGATTGTTGAGTGGGGTTTGCCATAAAGTTATTTTATGGGGCTCGTCCTTGGGAGTCAATTAGGGTATAATGCGAATATGTGCCGAATTTTTGGATTTCGATCCATATTACAAAGCGGAGTCCACCGGAGTTTGATCGACTCAGACAATGCGATCATTCAGCAAAGTGATCGGCACCCCGACGGCTGGGGTGTGGCTTATTACAATATGGGCAGCCCCCATTTGGTCAAAAATGAGAACCAGGCCGGTGAATGTAAGATCTTCGAGAAGGTCTCGGGTGTGGTTTCGTCGAACACGGTAGTCACCCATATTCGTAAATCCACAGTGGGGACGGTTGGGCCTTTGAACACCCACCCCTTTCAATTTGGACCGTGGGTTTTTGCCCACAATGGAAATGTTGAGAACTTCCCCGATCTGCGCCTTGAATTTCTGAAAAAAATCGATCAAGATTTGCGGCGCTATATTTTGGGAGAAACCGACAGTGAGGCTCTCTTTTATTTGTTGCTATCAATAATGCGTCGGCAAGGTGCTTTAAATGTCTCTTCAGGCAATTTCGATTTCTCCAGTGTTTTGCAAAAATTTGTCGAGATATTCTCCTCCGTTTTTGGAGCCGTAACCGAATCAAAAGGGGACTACGATAAAAACTATCTTACCTTTATTTTAACGGATGGAAAAATGATGTATGCCTTTAATGGTGGTCAGCCCTTGTTCTTCAGTACCCATAAGACAAAATGTTCCGAGCGTGACAGTTGCGCCTTTCTTGACAAGGTTTGCGAAAGCTCGGCCAAAGCCAATGACAAAATCCATCATTTGTTGATCAGTTCTGAAGTGATTAAAAACGAAAATGTTTGGACCCCATTGCCTTTTTCGCAGTTTGTAGGTGTAGACCGCGACTTTCTTTTGCAACAGGGGCAGGTCTCAATTTAGGGGCTGAGGATTTAGCCAAAGAGTGATCGCATTAGCCTGCCGGTGCGAAGCCAAAATCCACTTCAGCGCCACATCGATCTGAGCCTGCCAGCGATCGTTGGTGTCCGGAGCCCAGTTGCTGATGATTGAGTTAGTCATGGATTCGATGAAGTTCCGGGTCCATTTTTGCTGAAAGGTTTTATTGAAAGCTCTGACACTCAGATCGTTGTCGTTTTCGATAAGATAGTGGGTGGTGGCGCGTCCCAGTTTTTGAAAATCACGGCGGGTTATGTTGACCCCACTGCGTTCGCACTCTTCGTTGAACTGCCAATAGTCGATCAACCGAACGGAGCGAGACCAATGATAGTCTGGAATCTCACCCCATGGTTTTTGGTAAATACAGGTTTCCTTACTTTGTTGATGGTAAACCTTGTTAAGAAAACGGCCTTTGTAGTACATGGCTTTGTGTTTTTGTCCGGCGTGAAAGGCCGCTAGTAAAGTTACCTGTAAATGAGCATTGTCCCAATTGTGTCTGCGTCCCAGTTTTTTTCCTTTACCACTGATAAGGTGGCGGTACTGTTCGGCCACGTAAACGGCAACGAAGTCGGCGGCGACCTGTTGCCCTTTGGTTGAAAGTTCACCAATTCCGGAGGGATCGCTGTTCAGAAGCACTTGCAAAATTGCTCGGTAAAACACTTCAATTTGATCGGGGTCGTCAAGCAAGTCCTCTAGGGTCGATAGAAAGTGCTTGTAGGAAGCGTCGGCGACATATTCCGTTTTATCGTTCCAAGGTTTAGAATCAACACCTGCAAAGCTTCGTCCCGATCTTTCCGCATTTTCCTCCCAATGAGCCGCAAACTTAACATGATAGGTGGAGACCCGGTCGGTGAGGCGAAGTTCAACTCCTTCTCCTATTTTAACTCCAGAGATGGGGCTGCCTTCAAAACGAGGCACGGCTTCGGCCATCAGGGCAGGGTACATCACATCTTTCATGGTCTTCAAAAAAGTCTGGCCTTTGTAGTCCGCCAGGTGAAATGAGGTGGCAAATGAGCCGACCCTGACATAACGGTAAACGCGGGCCTGTGCTGAGTTCTGCAAACAAAATATTAACGCGCCAATAAGCCACAGAATTCGCATAAAACCCCCCGGTCGAATTCAATCTATTCAGTTTTTGACTGGATTCGGGGTTGTAGAAAAACAACCCCGGGCCTCATCAGTGAGGGCCAGACACCTATTTGCTGCCCTTCACAACTATCAAAATGTAAGTTGGCTGAAAAGATTTGTTTTCTACCCTTAGCATCAAAAGACGAACGCCTGTTCTTTAATAACTCGCACAAGTGTTCGTAATCACACAATAAAAGTTCGGTTTAGAGAATTCGAACGCCCAAAAGGTTGTTATTATTTAATCCGGACGATTCATATTAAAAAATTGGCGATGGTAAGAGAAGAAGAGGAGTCTTTATGAAATCAATCGAAGTGAGTTCTATTTATGCAACTCAAATTTCTCATCTTATGCGGGAAAACGGCTTGGATGAAAATTTTGGTGCGAAGGTCAAAAAGTGCTCAAATCTCAACGAAATCTTTCAAGTCCTATCAGATCGATCCGCCCAACATGTGGCGCTTTTGACAGAGTCGGGCCACCCCATAGAAGATATGTTTGGCTACATTAAAGTACAACTGGCCGAAAAAAAGACGGTGGCGTTAGCCTTATTTTTTGACAAAGAAGAGAAAATTACGACAATTGCTTAATTTTTATAGGTATTTATCCATTTTTAGGCATCTATGATATAGTGCGCTTCTATGGAAAAAGTCCTTATTAGCACCATTCCAGGGATCGCCTTTGCTTGTAGCTTTTTCCTTCTATTCCTTAGCCTTATTCAGTTCAAGATTTATTTAAACAAAGGTTACAAACGATCCCGCTCATTGGCCTTGTTCTGCTTTTTTTCGGCCCTATTTTCTTTTGAACATTTTGTGGCTCAGTCTCGTATTTTTTCACCCGAGTTCACCCATGCCTATGTGGCTGTATCCACATTCGCTTTGTGTTTGTCTTTGCTGACCTACTTGCAGTCTCTTAACTTTTTTGTGGCTATTCCCAATCGTTTTTACCAGGTCTATTGTTTTTGCGCGATGATTTTAGCTATTGCGACAGGTTTAGCTACGGTTGCGTCGATTTTTGGGGATCATTCGTTGTTCTTTAATCCCGATCAAATACTTGAAACGCAGAACTACTTTGTGAACTCTTACACCACTCGATTTGGAACACCTAGTGCTTTTCTCAATGTTTTACTCTCGATCTCCAGCGTGATTACAACCATAACCGCTATATTTCTTCTGTCTATTGTATTGAGGTCTTCACAAGACCGATATTTTATTGCGGGCTTGGTGCTTTCGATCACCGCTGCGACCATGGAGAACTTCTTATTACCTTTCACCTATGCCTACTTTTTCCCCGTAGTTTTTATGGCCAATATGTTTGAGGCTTTTCGTATGAACTCCCTTTCTTATCGAGAGTACACAAAAGAGAAAAAGGATTTATTAGAAGAGCAAGCAAAAGAAGAAGTGGGCGAAAAGTACCAAAACTCGAATCTATCGGATGAACGAGTCGGGGAGTTGGCCGAAAAGCTTAAACATGTTCTTGCCGTTGAAAAGGCCTATTTGAACCCCAATTTGTTGTCTGAAGATTTGGCGAAGAAAATTGAAATACCGACCTACCAGCTGTCGCAAGTGATAAACATCGGTCTTAACACCACGTTTTTTGAGCTGATCAGTCAATATCGGATTGATGAAGTCAAACGCCGGTTGAAAGACGAAAAATTCACCGATGAAACCATTATCAATATCGCCTACGAATCAGGATTTAACAGCAAGTCCGCTTTCAATACCGCCTTCAAAAAGCAGACGGGCGTCACCCCGTCGGTTTTCCGGAAAAACAATTAAAAGCTGGTATCGCTAGCCGGAACCTTAAAAGTCTTCACTTAGAGGTGAGGAGAGAGCCCGAGATTAATTTTGCAAGATAGATCCGGGTGACTTTTGGACGAGTGAGGTCATTGATTGACATGTCGGGAGCTTACCATTTCCGATTGAGTGATGTCTTTGTCAGGTTTTACGGCATCGCCTTGGTGATAAAGGCATTGCACCGGTTGAGTAAGTATTCGCTGGTGACTCGTAGAGTACCATCGCGTAACTCCTGTTCAAATTCCGCGACTAAACTTGATCCGAACCCAGTGGCAAAACGTCGTTCGGCCGGGGTTCCGTGGTGACCAGGGTCACCAATGGAGTGGTCGCCAATAAGGGCGGCACCTTCTAAAACCCCTTTAAAGCTAAGATCGTAAAGATCTTTGGTAAGACCAAGATGATTAAGTCGGAACAGAGCTCCAGCTAGACAGTCGGCGGCCAGTTCTGGTTTTTTAGCTGTTTGCAGGCCTTGAAAAGTTTTTTGAACTTCTTGATCGTTGTTCCAATACTGTAACTGGTGCGCGAGTTCGTGAAGAATCAAATAGTGATGAACCCAGAAGCTTCTATTTTTAATCGAGTAAAGATTTTCAATGGCTCGATAGTCAAAAAGAAGATAGCCAAAAGTATGGGAGCTGGCGTTGCCGGTTACGTGCTCCGGGGCTCCAAAATAAAAGCCCACGCAAACATGGCGACCCAGTGTTTTTGTGTCTCCTTGTCTTGCTAGTGAATCCAAGGATTGATTGATGACATCCGTGACTATACTGTTTTGACCCGCAGCTGTGATTAACGCCCCTTGATCTGTGACCGTTAAAATAGTCTCATCATTGACGACCTCAGGAACGTACTGATTACGGGCCTTTTGGGAGCACATAATCCAATTATCAAGACTGAAAGCGCCTTGGGTCCTTTGTCCTTGATCGTATCTTTGCAATGGAGTCAGGCCGTTATCCAGTTGAGCCTGAGCGACAAGGCTAAAAGAAATTAAACTTAAAAACAGCAAAACTTTCATAAACATCTCCAGAATGAGTTTTTTATAGTCCCTCTGTGTCGGCAAAATCATTGAAATTCAGTGACTCTGTAAAAAAGAATAAAGTGAAACACGTTTTGGTGGTGGCGGTCGACGAGAGTCGCCTGGGGTGGCTCCATTTTTTTAAAATCTGATTTCAGACGAAGAGAACTCAATATTTTTAATTTAAAAACATGGCTAGTTTCAGTATGATACAAGCTGTATGCAACATAATATAAATTATCGGCAAAAAGCCGGTTTGGAGGAGGAATTGATGAATTCAAGTAAAACTGTCACCCCTTAACTTCTAAATAGAATTGTCACCCTCTTTAATTGTGATTAGTCTTTCTAGTTTTTAATGGGGAGATTACAACGACTGGGAGATTGGCTACAACTCCAAGATTGCTTAGGTGGTCAGGGCTAGCGCGTTTAATCGCCAAAAACTCGATTTTTTTTGGAATAATCTCAGTTGTTTACGACTAGGACATAGATCTTGTCATCTGAGGGGACAACCATTGGTAATGTGAGAGAAACACACGGAATGAGTCTACTCGGCACCGACCAAACTGTTTAGTTTTTGGTCATCTTACTTCTTACAGCCCTTACTTGTTTTCACAGCTCATTGTCATTGAACGTAAAAAGCTTAAAATACAAATATTACTCAAGGAGAAACCTAATGATGAGATTAATTTTAATCACAACGTTCTTATATAGCACTTTTTTCACCGCTCAAGCATTTGCCGCCGTCGATACTAAAGTTTGTATACTATTCAATTCAAATGATGATTCTATTCTAATTGATGGAACTGTCGACGCATTACATTCTGATACTAAATATATGTGTGCTTCTAAAGATGAGCTGACTGTCTTTGATACTTACGAGGACTATTCAAATCAAATACCAAAAACAACTTTGAAAGTCAGAATTTTTGACGAATATCAAAGAGAAAATGCAACGCTTGCTGGTTTTCCGGTAACAAATATATTAGTGGTACCGTATGCAAATGGAACTGATAAATCTCAGGGTTCACTGTATTTGGGACGAGTTTTTATGGATATGACAGGTGATATGATCTGGGGAAATCAACGATTTTATTACACAGTTATGTCTGTGAACTAAAGCGGTATTCCAATAAAGTTTCGTCGAAAAATATCGATCAAAAATAGTAATATTGGCCATGCTCACACCATGGCCTTTACTTATTACTCAAAAATTTAATACGATTAAACGTGCAAAGAAATATAGTTTAGTCTGTATTGTGAGTTTGGCTCAGCCAATCGCGATATCTCCAAAAAGTCGGTGCTTTTGCCAAAATTCCTTAAATCTTCTGTATCGCAGGATTGGGTGGCTACACCTCATCACTGAAATTCTAAAGGTTTGGAGTGGGCTGGGCTTCGGCTTTCTTTTCGATCTGAGCTTTGCTTCAGACTGTAAACTTTTTTGACACTTGATTGCGGGGCTTTAACAGATGTTTAAAATTCTTAAAACAATGTCGTTCATTAACAGCTAAGGGCCAATAGGATGAGGTTTGAGATCCTTTTTCTGAAGTCTCTGATGGTACTGCTATTGCATTAAATACTTCCGTCGGGAGGTTCAATGAGACTATCGATTTCATTTTTACTGGTGTTTTTTTCAAGCTCTATTGTCATGGCCAATACAATTGATGACTTTCCTTTTCTTTCTGGAAACTCTCGGAGGCAAACCTCTCCGCCCTTAGGCTCACCTCAAGCTGTTGCGCAGGTAAACCAAGAGATTGAGACCTTGATCAGTCAAAATTCCAGTTGTGAAAACACTCAGTTTGGAAACCGAGGACGATTGAGTCAGGTTCCAGGTTACTTTCAGGGTATGCTTTTCAGTTTCATTCGCAGCGCTTGCCGTCCCTCTTCGGATATCGTGCAAACCCACATGGTTCGCGGTCAAAATAGTACAAGGTGGGATGGTCTCGCGCCCCATTTTAACGGACAAAACAATCAAGATTCTCGCAATTTGCTAATCAGTACCAGTCTCCTGACTCTCTCTATGGGAATGCGTGAATCCACAGGTCGGTATTGGTCGGGTGTCGACGTTACCAATTCAAGTTCCATGAGCCGTGCTGTGAGTGCGGAAGCCGGTTTATTTCAGACGTCATATGATGTTCGCGGCATCGGCCATGGTGAAGAATGGGTGCAAGCCTTAGAGCAGCTAGAGCAATTTTATCGCGACAATCCTTCTTTGTGTTTGGTTGAAGAATTTTCTGAAGGAATGAATCCTCCAGCCTCTCCCCGTCAAGGGATTGGATCGGGAGTTGGGCGAGATTTTCAGGACCTCATGCGCAATTGTCCAGCCTTGGCCGCCGAGCACGCCATGATCACCTCTCGTCACAACCGTCGTCATTATGGTCCGCTTCGGCGCAATGAAGCCCGACCTGTTGAAACCTGTCGCCCTTTATATGAGACTCTTTATCAAAACACTCAGAATAACCCAGCCTATTGCCAGGCTTATGGGGTGCCAATGGGAGAGTCCGCTGGGACGGATACCGCCAGCGTGCTGACAAGCCAATAGACGCTTTGATTGTTTGGGGTGCTTGGATATTCAGGCAGTGACCCGAATCGTACCTATATCGATCGGTCACACGAATCAATCTGGGCTGTTGTCTTCTTGCAGTTTTTCAGACAGAAAATCAAGAGATCGACGAGTGGCCGCTCCGTTGAGCCACGACGTCAAGAGTAAGGCGAGTATATGGCCACTTTCAATGCGACTGTAGTTTGGGGTGCCAAAACTTTCTAGCAGTTCGTATTGAGCTTTGGTTGGGACGGACGAGTCTTTTTTTGCAACGATCATATGCAGTCGGTTTCTATCTGACTTTTTCGCAAAGTCTAAGGGGTCGCTTTCGATATATCGGGCGATAAAGTTCTCATAATCGTCAATAGACTTGATGCCAAGCAGTTGCATTTGCTTGCGACGAGTGTTTTTGAATAAAGCGATTTTAGAGCGAGAGATCACGTAGGGTAAATTGCCTCCGCCCACTGTCAGCACGGCCCCTTTAATTCTAGAGTCCTTGGCAACCACCAAAGCGCCCACCACGGCGCCAAAGCTCGAGCCCCAGAATCCGACTTGTTTAGGTTTCACACTCATCACATTCAATTGCTCGATTTTTTGATCGCGATCGGTCATTAGTTTTTCGAAATTTCGGAGAATATCAAGATTGATATTTAGGATATTCTCGTAACGTTTAATGCTGTCTTCGTAAAGTGTGTATTCATCAATGCTTTTGTAGGCCGGGGTTGGGTCGAAATGAATTTTTTCCCACTGATCATTGTTTTTTTGATAAAGAGACTCTGGGGTTAAGTTGGCTATCCCTTTGCGACAAAGTTTGAGCCAAAGACCGGTTTCGATAAAGGGAGTAAATCCGTCCAAAGTTGGCGCTAAGACAACACCGGAGCCAGAGTTGTCTTTACTTTTCGCTGGAATGGATAAAACGGATGAAGCCCAGTGTACGTTATTCACCCGACTGTCTGTGTAGGGGTAAAAAACGCGAAACTGGTAGCAACCCGAAAATACGCCTTTGTATTCGGCAAATGTTTGCTGTTTTTCACTGAGTCCAGGGTGAAAACGATCAAATTTTTCAAGATGATTTGGCATAATCAGTTTCAGTAGCCGGGCAACAATTCGACTGAGTACGATTCCTCTCTCAGAAAGCTCCCCGTCTTCTCCAAGAGTTTCAAGTGCCTCGACAATATCTCCTTTTTCAATTTCTTCCTGCAAGACACTTTCAATTTCGACGGCCTGTTGCAAATCTTTGTCGGTGATTTCAGGAAGAGTTTGTCCGTCGCGCTGACAGGCTGCGAGAAAAAAGCTAGAAATTAAGAGACAATAGTAGAGATTCCTCATGCTATGGGTTCGGTTTTTTTGTCGAACTCATTGATAGTTTTGGCGGAGTTCTAGACTTTGTGTTGGGTGAGCTGGTTTTTTAGGGGTTCAGAACTTTGTCAGCGTCGATATGACCTTGGCACAAGCATGAATTGGTTAAGTTCGAGTTGGCACGACAAGATTCAACGACTCGTTGTATGATCTGAGAAACCTTTAGTTCGGGCTCTTTGGCTAGCAAAAGGGCGACAATTCCGCTAACAAAGGGCGCTGCCATGGACGTCCCATTAAGGTTTCCGTAGTAGCCACCCGGTAGAGTGCTTTTAATGGTTGATCCTGGAGCGAAAACATCCACAGAATTGGCTCCGTAATTCGAGAAACTGGACCGCCAACCATGGCGCGTGACGGAACCGACCGAAATGACGTTCGCAGCATTCAGGCTGGCAGGGATATGTCCGTTGTTGTCGTTGTTATAATTGGAGTTTCCAGCGGCGGCGACAAAGACCACATTGCGATCGGCGGCTCTTTGAATGGCTTCCGACAACAGAGTGACTTCGTCTTGAGCTTCTGCATCGTGTGTGGCGCCCCAGGAAGCATTAATGATGTGAGCGCCATTGTCGACGGCATAGTCAATGGCCTTGATGGCGTCAGACATTTTGGTGTCTTTGTTGCGGTGAAAAAAGGGAACAGCCATCAGACTGACTTCCCAACTCACTCCAACCAAACCCGTCCCATTGTTGCCTCGAGCTCCAACGATCCCGGCTACGTGGGTGCCATGGCGTTTGCGATCAGTCAGGTCGTTACTGTTTTCAGCCACATTCCAGCCATGAAAATCGTCGACAAATCCATTGCCGTCATCATCGACTCCGGGCTCGCCATTGATCTCTTGGGTATTGTTCCATAGGTTTTCGGCAAGATCTGGATGATTGATGTCGAGTCCGGTGTCGGTGATTGCAACAACCACATCTTTCGAGCCGGTGGTGGTCAACCAGGCACCGATCACATTGGCTCCGCCGCCTGAAGAATCTCCTCTCATACCCCACTGGTCAGATAAAAGATCGTTTGGCAGGTTGTCAGGTTGAATAACGATGTTGGGGTTGATGTCGATAATTTGTAAAGTATTGCGAGCCCGGGCTAGATCATTTTTTGCAACCACAAACACATCAGCACGCACTTTCTGCAGATTTAAAGATCGTGCCTGCTGATCATTGATCGGAGATTTGGTTTTAATCAAAAACTCATCGGTCGCATTAGATTGGCAGGATAGGGCGAATACTATTGAAAATATAATGGAGGCTTTCATTATTTAATTTTGCGATTTAAGACTCAAAGGAGCAAGACATGTTCACAAATGTCGCCTCAGGTTAAACCCGACTATAGTCTACATTCATAACAGAGTCTTGCTCTGGGAGATCAGACTTTTGCCTAATATTCTTGGTGATGAAGCTTAATAATAATTTCGCGGTTTGATATTCAAAACGTTTTGCGAAGTGGGGGCGCTGTCCTGATAAAGATTTTGGATGTCTCCCCGTTTCTCAGAGTGCACTTGGGTGACTAAGATTGAATGGTAGTTCGAGGCCTTTTGTAAACGCCCACTCACACACAGAAAACCACTGCCCTCCACCAAAGGATAAAACTTTTTGTAAACTTGTGGTGTGAACGCCAGGTTAACAAAGCCGGATTCATCTTCCAGAGTGATAAAGACCATGCCCTTAGCCGATGGCGGGGCTTGTTTGATCAGGGTCATTCCGAAGGTATGGACATGGGTGTTAACCTTGATTCGCTCTAAATCCTTAGCCAGAGAGATCAAATTTTTAGCGAGATTATAATGCCAATAAGATTGTCGTAAAACTTGCACGGGATGGGTTTCCAAAGTGGTACCGGTGGCACGAAAATCCATTTGCGCCTTTTCAAAAGTATTTTTACTTCTCCATTGCAGCTTGCGTTCATCCACATCTAGTAACTGTTTGTAGGGCACGGCTTCGGCGCGCCAAATGGCATCAAAACGTGAAAGCCCAAAAGCTTGAAAACTGTTGGCCGCTGCTAAGGCCGAGTAGTCATCTCGGTAAATGGATGTGGTTTGGATAAAATCGTCTAGGTCTCTCCATGGACCCCTTTGTTGACGCACCCTCGTGATCTCTTGAACGGCTTTTTCACTGAGCCCTGAAACCAAGCGAAAACCAAGACGAATCCCATACACTTCGGGGCGTCCCTCTTTTTGTGGAACCTTCTCGAGCTGATGATCCCAATGCGAATGGTTTACACAAAGAGGAAGGATGGGGACCTGCTTACGACGGGCGGCTTGCAACAAAGCGTGGGGTGAGTAAAAACCCATGGGTTGCGAGTTCAAAACTGATGTAAAAAAAGCAGCTGGATAGTGACACTTTAGATAGCAAGAGGCATAGGCAATAAAAGCAAATGAGATCGAATGACTTTCTGGAAAGCCGTACTCAGAAAAACCCTTCATCTGTTCCACCATTTGTTGGATAAAGACAGAGTTCACCTTACGTTGTTTAAGGCCCGTGAACAGTTTTTGAATGTAGGGATTCAGGTTGCGGCTGAAACTCTTTGAATTCCAAGAGCCAATGTGTTTACGCAGTTCATTGGCCTCGCCAGGGGTAAAGTCCCCTAAAGCAATAGCAATGCGCATCAGTTGCTCTTGAAAAAGAATCACGCCCAAGGTTTTGGATAAAATATCTTTGATGCTATCGTCGGGATAAGTCACCGGTTCCAGGCCGTCTCGCCGTCTTAAGTAAGGATGAATCACCTTGCCTTGAATGGGGCCCGGGCGGATGATGGCAATCTCGATGACCAAGTCGTAGAAGGTTTTCGGTTTCAAGCGAGGCAGCATCGACATCTGGGCGCGAGACTCAATTTGAAAGACGCCGACGGTGTCGGCTTTCTGAATCATGGTGTAGGTGGCTTTGTCCTCTTGTGGGATATTGTAGAGATCCAAATCCACATTGTATTTCTCTTTCACCAAAGCAAAACTTTTGCGAAGAGCGGTCAACATACCAAGAGCCAGGCAGTCGATTTTAAAAAATCCCAATTCTTCGATATCATCTTTGCACCACTGAATGACGGTGCGGCCTGGCATCGATGCTGGCTCCTGGGGAACTAGATGATCGATATTATGTTGTGAAATGATAAAGCCACCCGAGTGCAGTCCTAAGTGCCGCGGGAAACCATAAAGTTGGGTGGCGAATTTTTCCCACAAAGACCAAGAGAAAAAAGAGGGAACTTTTGGGTGTTGGTTTTTCTTTTTCACCTCTTGCAAGACAGCGCCCAAGCTTTCGCGACGGAAGGCCACGGTTCGGCACAGGTCAGAAGACTGTTTTAAAAGACTTTCGGGAGCCCCGAGGGCTTTGCCGACCGCACGCAGGGCGCCCTTGCTTTTAAATGTGATGACATTGGCGACCATCGCTGCTTTTTTACGCCCATAGCGGCGGTAAATGTATTGGATGACTTCTTCTCGTCGTTCATGCTCAAAGTCGACATCGATGTCGGGAGGATCGCCTCGTTCTTTGCTGACAAATCTTTCAAACAGCAAATCAAACAGTGAGGGGTCACAAGATGTGATCCCCAAAGCAAAACAAACAGAGGAATTAGCGGCCGATCCCCGGCCCTGACAAAGAATATTCTGTGAGCGAGCCCAAGCAACAATATCCCAAACTGTTAAGAAGTAATCAGCAAAATTCAATTCTTCAATCAAATCGAGCTCGCGACTCAAAGTGCTGACCACGGGACTGGGGATGTTTTCACCATAGCGTTGCTTGGCGCCCTCCCATGTTTTAAGTTCCAAATAAGATTGCGGAGTGTGTCCTTCGGGGATGAATTCCTTTGGGTATTGGTAACGAATTTGCGAAAGACAAAATTGACTGCGCTCATTGAGATCGGCCATCAGCTGCATTGTTTTTTGAAATTGCGGAAAGTTTTTATAAATTTGTCGAAAATGAGCTGGGCTGTGTAAAGACCGCTCTCCATTGGGAAGATGATAAGCTAAGCATTGATCCACCCGTTGGTTCTGCTGGATGGCGGTCAGTAAATCATGGAAAGCCTTCTCTGAACGATGAGAAAAAAATACATCTTGGCTAAAGAGTGTCTGCAAGTTATGTTTCGCCGCCATCTGGTAAGCCTTTTTGATTTTAGCATCGGCCATACGGTTAAAAGTTTTAGTGATGGCGAGGTAGAGCTCGCCAGACAAAGCGACCCGCAGTTTTTCGAGGTCTTCGGTTTGTTTTGCGAAGTGGTCCAGACCACCTCGCATGGGAACAATAGCAAACACGCCTTGCAGGCAGCTGTTCGATAACTCATCGATACTGAGCCAGGCCTCGTTCTTACTGTCTCGGTGAGAGCGGCTGATAATTTGGCAGATGTTTTTATAGCCGTTCCAACTGAAAGCATTCAGAACAAGACTTTGTTGTTTTAACAGAGGCAAGGCGTGGTCGGGCTGGATATGGATTTCGGTGCCATAGTTCAGTTTAAGGCAGTGTCCCCTCTTCTTTTTAATCACCTGCAGGTCGTTGTAGGTGCGAGCCGCTCCATACAAGCCATCAAAGTCGTTGATGCAAACAGAAGAGTAGCCTAGAGCTAAAGCCGACTCCAACAAGGCGTGGGGGTGAGAGGCCCCCTTAAGAAAACTAAAATTGGTTTTACAAAGCCACTCGTGAATAGGTTCAGAAGCCATAACGAAACCACCGACCTTGGTAATTACGATAAGCAAATACAAATTCTTGGTCTTTGAGTTCACAGAGAAAACAATCTCGATAAGAATCCAGGGCGTCTTGTCGATTCCACCAGTCCGAACTGGTGCGATCTAAAAATTGCCAATGTTTGATTGAGTCAGCCGAGATTTCTTCTTCTTCGGGTAGGATATAGAAGGGACGAGGGAGATGCAGCAACGCCTCTGGCTCCGAGGCCGTCACCTCTTCAAGAAGATCTTTGTGAGCAAAGTCTAAGCCGGGAATAAAGGTTTCGAAGACTTTAAAAGACTGTAGTCCGGTTTTTACTTTGTTATTTAAGTTCATTAAGTCTTGATGATGCATTTTGTGCATTTGCTCTTCCAAGTCCAGCCAGTCAGTTTTTTCGGTAAGGATTAACCCTTTGCTGACTTCAATGCTCCAGCTTACAAGCAAAGGGGTGTTGACCCATTGCAACTCTTGGTCCCGGCTTTGTAAGTCATTGCGAAACTGATCGAAGGCAAACTGAAATTGTTTTTCCAAAGTAGAGAAACCTCGCTCTTGCTCGCGTTCAAGGCAAAGGGGGTGTTTGAATTGCAAAGTTTTCTCGACCTGTGACATGTCGAACAGGGTCAGGCGCCACCGCATCTCGATCACTTTATAAGGGGCGCGCAGTTTGTCTTGTTGGCTGAGTTTTTCGAAATCATAAAGTAAAGAATCGCATAAGGCCTCCCATTCAGAGACCGGGTAATCAAGAATGTTATCAATCTTGGTGGGGGGCTGGATAAAATAAGGAATCCATGGAAAGCCATCCAACTTTTCGTAGTGTTCAAAGGTCAGCAGTGAAGCCTGTTGGTGGTCGATCGATTTATGGGGCTTTTGAAAGGTCCACTTCCAGAGCAAGCCAATAAAACCTTTGAAGCGTCGTGAGATTTCAAAAAAATGGGCCTGTTCAAGGTTAGAAAACTCCTGCAGATCCATGCGCTCCACAAAGCGAGACAGTTTTGACAACTGAGAGGAAAAGTTCTGCCTCTCTTTTTTAAGACACTGCGCCGCCTCGATGCAATCGTGAATTTGTCGGGCACTAACAAACCAGGGATACCAGCCCATATTTTGGTAAACTTTTTTCGAGAACAAGGCGTTGGTGCGAAAAACCCCACAACTGTCCAGATTTTTAAGGTGATTGAAAAAAACTAGACCTTGAAAAGGGTGTTGGCAGAACAGATAAATAGGACTCTCTGATTTATTTTTTGTGATGACCTGATCAAGAAAGTCATTCAGTTTCATCTTCTTTTGCAGAGCGGCTTTGCGCCAGTAGCTTTCGACGATATGCAGGTCCACCACATAAATGGAATCAGTAAGTTGCATAATGTCCGGCGATAAGGCCTGTAGAGTTTCGGGCTGGTGAGTTTGTAAGATCAAATAGGGTAGAAAACTTTCGCCGGCTGATTGATCATAACGAAACAAAGAGATCAAATCAGCCACAAAGAACCTCAGATAAGTTAAGTCGTAGATTTTTTTTAGAGCCTCGGCCCTTGATCACCGACAGCTGAAAGTTTTTTTGAGTTATGGAGTAAGAGCTGTTGATCCTCTGTTGAGAAAAGGGGTTGCCATTCTTATTGCTTAAGTAGAAGTGGCGAAATAAAAAGATGGTGGTCCCCTGCTGACGACAAGTTTGAGCTAAAAAGTGCAAATCGGATTTCTGTAAAGGGTGTTTGCAGTCAATAATTAAGAACGGAAACGTATTTTCGGTAATGACGGTGCGTAGACTGGTTAAAGGTTCGCTGTCTTGCAAAAAATGCAGATTGTTCAGGTTAAAGCCCAAGCCGGTCCAAGAGTTGGGATAGAGACGTGCTGTCTCTTGGTCGCTGACCCATAAACATTCTAAGTCAAGAGCCTTGGCTGCCATGGCGGGCAGCAGACGAGCGATGGAGCCGGAGGGCACGCCCCATTCGCTCAGCTGCCCATGCCAACGGAAGGCTTGCAAGAATGGGTTGAGTCTTGTTACTGGCGTTTTTAAGCTGCTGATAACCGGCTTCTCTAGACTCTTATAAGAGACGAGATTCGGAAGCCGTTTGGCATCCCAAGTCATGATTGTGTTCATAGATCCTCGTAATAATTGATGTTTCCCCAGAAACTTTGAATATGTAAGTAATGTGTAAGTTTGTCAACGAAAATCGGACACCCTCTCCTAAAGTCCGAACGAGCGCCGCGCTATTTCTGTTGCCAGTGGCAAGCAAACAGTGACACAAAGAAAGTATGTGTTTCTCTGTGCAGGTCGAAAGAGATTTAGAAAAACTAGCCGCTCGATTCAATGCCAAGGTTTCAATCACCGCCTTCGAGGAGTTTGAGGCTTTGCAAAAGACAGCGGCTGAAAAAACACCGGAACAGTTAAAACAGATTTTAGGGTTGAAAAGAAAACCCTCATCTCCCCTATTTAAAAAGGCTGCTGAAGATGGACGCATCTATCCCGGATATTTTGCACCAGTCATTGTTTATGAAGATGGCCAACGGGTGATTAAGCCCATGCGCTATCGAGTTCGACCCGAACATTCCAGCGAAGAGATTCCCACCCAATACAATGTTTTCAATGCTCGACTCGATTCACTGACAAATCGAAAGACTTGGAAAAACCTTTTTTTGAAAAACCATGGGCTCTTTCCCTTTATACGCTTCTTTGAATGGGTTGAAAAAAAAGGGCGGAAAAAATTGATTCAGTTTTTCCCAGAGAGACGGGAGATTATGTGGGCGCCCATGATTTTCGATCAGTGGCGCTCGGTCAATAACGAAGTTGGCTTTCAATCTTTTGCATTAATAACCACTGACCCTCCTCGAGAAATCGAAGAACAAGGCCACGACCGTTGCCCCATCTTTATGGCAGAAAAAAACATTGATCTTTGGTTGCAGGCCGAAAGTTTAAACCAAGAAATAGCCTTTGGCCTCCTCAATCAAGTCGAAACCACTCACTACTCCCACCAATAAACGGAACGGAATACCTTAACGGGCGCCGTCTTGGATCCACCATAGGACTTGTTCTAGGGCCGGATCTGAAAGTATACCGGATTGAGGCATAGGACGTTGAGTGTCGTTCATCCGTTTAAAGATCTCGGAATTGTTTGGACTATAGGGAGCCACCATTAATTGTGTGAGAACCGCATTGCGGTTTGAAATATCAAAGCCCGCTTGTGGGTTGCCCGTTCCACCATCATGACAACTCATACAGTTGGCTCCGAACACACCGGTTGGAGCTATGAGCTCGTCAAAAGTGGGTGGATTGAATGTCGTCGTCTGAATATTACCGATCAAAACAGAGATCGTATCAGTGGCGCGAATATCATAGCGGAAGACTAAAGAGCTGGTGGCAAGATCTCTTTCGGTGTTGGGTGGGATCTTGCGATTGATCTGGTGAAAACTGTTTGCTTCCTGCACCACTTGGTTGTTGATTTTCACTCCGAAGTATTGAAAGTGAAGGGCTTGATCGCCAGCTCTCAATTTCGGATTGGAAATAATATAACTTTTTTCGCCGGTTACGGTCGACAAAGCCGTTACCTCAATTTCCAAGCGAGCCCCAGGAAATGAGGTTCCGTTCGGTAAAAGAATCTCATCAGATAAATCCCACTGGATTGTGGTCCCGTCTTTGTCGGCATCGATGAGTTTAATAAAGGTCTCAAAAGCATGGGTGGTGGGTTGAGGATCATTGGTGATGACTCCTCCCTCAATTTCATTTTCAATAGTCACACCGGCGTTGGCGATACAGAGGTCAGCCTGAGCTTTGGCAGCATACCAGCCTTCGTCCAAGTCGATAATGTCGCCTTGATGTTGAGGGCCGGTAAAAGGAGGTTGGTGATTTGGATCGAGGGCGCGATTTTCCACCAAAATATTTCCCCGAACGTTGAAGGCGTCAAAAGCGATATCGAGATCGTTGTCACCGAAGGCGCCGTTTCCAGTTCCGTTACTAACATGACAGCCGTTGCAATTCTGTGTTAAGAACTGGTGGTAGCCGTTCGAAAATTGATCTTTTAAAACCAAGTTACAGGCTTCAAATGAACTCAACGAAGCGTTGCTTTCATGGACTCCCGAACAATTCTGGTAGGCAAAGACCATTCCCACACAGGCTAGTAAATAACCAATAACAGTATACGTTCGCATTTGATTAAACCCCTTCCTCAATTCTAACCCTCTATTGGCGATTAGCCAAATTTTATCACTCTATTGAGGTCGCTAGTACTAAAAGTACTACCAAGAACTGAGGTTAATAAATCCATTCTGTCGTTAAATTTCAGGTAGTTAGCAAAAGCTGCACTGGCGGCTAGCTCTGGATTTCCACCGGTTATAAATGATTCATCGGCAGCCTGAGCCTCCGTGAAATGACCAATTTGGTGACCGCTTGTTTCCGGGCGTCCAGCTGGGTCATAAGCCAAGATATAAGCCATTCCGGCACTCCCTCGGTCAGACTGCCAAGGCGCGGCTCGATCATCACTGACCGGTGAAACCACTGCTCCGTCAGACGTCACATAGATAAAAACTTTCTTGTTTAGAACAGAAGCACTTTCTAAAATGCGACCAATAGCTTGTCCAGCTTGACCGTCTCGTTGATCACCTGTGGTTCGGGTTCCGTTGTGGTAATCATAACCACCCATTTCAAGGTTTACAGATCCTGCATTCCCGAGAAGTCCGGCATTCACCATGGATCCAAAAACCACACCACGGTCATTGTTATTAGTTCCATTGTTAACACCCCACACTGTCGCAAGACTGGCGTTTGCGCGAACATCTACGCTTGGCGCCGGCTGTGAAGCCAGGGTGACATTTTTACCTAAAGCACAGTTAACTAAGGTGGCCAACATGCGTCCGCCCGACTGTGAGTTTACTTTATTAACCTGCGATTCACTCAAGCGATTGACCAAGCGAACGATCGAGACTTTTTGGTCGTCTGTCAGATTGGCCAGTGGCCCTTGCACGCCCAGTTCTAAGGCGCCGGCCAGGTCATTGTAGTTGCCAACGGTTAAAGGTGTTGGCGGTTTGATTTTAGCATACATTTGGTTGATGCCGGTATCGGATTGACGAGTTCCCATATTAGGAAGATCGGTTCCAATCAAGCCGGCTTTAGCAACCATACCGGATATATCAAAAGGATTCATTCCAAAGTCATCACGAGACCGAACTGGAATAGCAACAAAAGCCGTGTTAGCTAAAGTCGCAGGGCTGGCGGCCAATCGAAGCTCTGTTAGGAGTTTACTGATCCCCTCTCCGGCAAAGGGAACATTACCAAATTCATTATCGATCGGTAGCTGACCATCACCCAATCCCATTTTGTTATAGGTTGGTAACAACTGTCCACCTTGATCAGTTGGCACATAGTTCATGGCTAAACCGGCACCACCGGCTAAGTTCAAAGTGACGAAAGCCGCCATCGAAGAGGCTCCGGCCGAAGACGGACACTCCGAGGACTGAGCAAAGGCTCGGCGAGGAGCCATCATCCCCGCCAATGTGGGCAGGGTCATGCTGGCGGTAAAGGAAATCATTCCCGCGCCCAGCAAGTCTCGACGACTCATGGGTTTTTTGTGATTATGAGAAGTGCAATAGTCTATGTAATTCTTCTCAAGCTCTTTGCGTTTAGCTTCCTGCAGTTCCGCTTGCTTTTCTAATTCTATTTTACGATCGCTCATATCAAGACCCCATCTTACATATTAAAGGCATCAAAGGACGCCGTCATCGAAGTGCACATAAAAATCATTTTCTTGCGTGTTAAGTTTGCGTCGTCATTTTCACCAGCAAAGGCTTCATTGACAGCATCCACAATCATATCAAGTTCGTCATCGGAAGCATTTCGCCCCCAACAAGATCGAGCGATGCGCTTTGAAGCCATGCTCAAAGCATTGTTCGACAATCCACCTGCATCCAGGTCCGACTCAAGAAAAATCTTGCGGTCAGCAGGGTTGGCTCCTCGCTCTTGGTCCAACAAGTCTTCACAAACTTCCGAAGACACAGTGACCAGTGTTTTGGCCATCGGTTGCGCCATTGAGTTGGCCAATCCTTCTTCAGAAATGGTTCCTCGATTGTTCTGCCAGACGTTGCGAGCCGCATCACTGGGTTGACCGGTTCCTAAACAGGAAACCAGGTTATCCAGAACGCGAGACGCTCGTTGCACCGACGCTGTTTTTGTATTCGGCAGGGCCACGATGTCACCGTTCGATGTATTCGAGGCAACGGCGGCGCCCCCTTCACCATTTCCGCTAGGAGAACCACAATTCTGGTAGGCCATAGCGATGGCAACAAAACTCACTGAAAAGACGACAAATTTTCTAATCATTTTTTCTCCACTCATTGTTTACCTCGCTCCGATACATTCAGGACGAACTGCTAATTCTTCAAAAAGACCTTTAAGACTGTAACCACTGGCTTCAAAAGAGTTAGCCATTGAATCGACCATGCCTGTTTCAAAGGTGGCGACTGGGCGACGACAGACTTCACGATACACACGCTTAACCATACACTTGGAAAAGGCCCGTGAGTTGGCAACGGCTGTAGCGAACTGTCGAACTCCGACACCACTGTCAACCACTCCCCGCCAGCCAAAACGCTGGATGTTAGCTGGATTGCGAGCATTGTTGATCCAAGAGTTGTCATTAGTAACAAAACCTCCTGGAAATGTGTTGTTATTCTGGTTCATCTTACGATCAACACTGTTGGTGCCTGGTCCAGGATCAAAATCATAGTTTACAAAGTTATTATTAAAGTCATATTTCGCAAAGGCCCCACGAAAGCCATCCATCACCGAGTGACAGGCTTTACAAGTGGTTAGATATTTTGTGGCTTCTCCACCAGGAGCTCGGTCAATGTCGCGACCGACTCGAATATCAGACGCCGTGGCGTCAGCCCACTCTTCCATCTCGAAACAAGCAAACTGATTCATAGTGAACTCGACCAAGCGTCGGTTGGTTCCATCCAAAGCATGGGCTCCCATAAAGGCTCTTGTCGTAATGACGCCCGAAGCATCGGGATGGTTAACATAAGATTGATCGCCATTTCTTATGTACTGCTGATTTTCGCGAGTTAAAACGGCGGTCAAGTCATAGTTGTCGTTGTTTAGGTCATCGTAATGGCGATTCGAGCCAAGGATATCGTTATAAATGTCACTTCTTACCGGTGCTTCAATAGAGCCTTTGTAGAAGAAATTTCCAGTTAGAAGCAAGCGTGCGTCTAAATCATCACGAGCAACGCCGATAAAGGTCGCTATAAAGTCATTTAAGGGCTCGTTGATCGACTCGTCTCGGGTCGACATTTGTGCCGCTAAGTCCCTAACAACTAGGTTATAAAAACCCGGTTGTTCGGTTGCGATCGCTGCC
Source organism: uncultured Pseudobdellovibrionaceae bacterium (assembly GCA_964351315.1). Classification (GTDB taxonomy): domain Bacteria; phylum Bdellovibrionota; class Bdellovibrionia; order Bdellovibrionales; family JAGQZY01; genus JAGQZY01. Next base: position 29,581 of record CAYGNH010000014.1, on the reverse strand, counting down.
GCCCCCCGCAAATTGCCAGCGTTAATCTGCTGTTCCATATCCACCAGAACAGGATTGTCAATCGGAGTCGCTACACCGACCAGACGTTTATAGATTTCAAGAGCTAAGCTTCGACTTGCCGAGATCGGCGCATCAACATCAATATCGAAAGCCTGGTAGTTCTTTGTCGGAAGCGAGGTCACGGGTTCGACCGCGTCAACTCTGTATCCGTCAACCACGGTTGGATCACCGGCAAAACGGAACTCGAGGTTGTTGGTTCCGTTGATAAAGTAACCCCGTTGAGTGTTGTTTAGATCCAGATTTATAGTCATCGTGAGACCATCGTTGCCACTGTTGCCACCCGGCCACAATTGAATTGGGCCATTGCCATTCACGAACAACTCTCCTTCATCATCGTAATCCGGATCATTGACTGTGACGCGAAGAAACAAAATGTCGTCGCCAGGTAAATTCATGGTCGTCGCTTGTGACGTATTGGTAGCGTCAATCGTGAACTGACCGAAGGCGTTGGCTCCAATGAAGCAACAAGCCAATGTTGTAAGGATCTTAAAAAGATGACCCCACAATTTGTTTGGAAAAACAATTAATTCCCAATTCATTTGAACCCCTTTTGGTAGCATTTCAATAAATTTTACCTGAGTTAGAAAATCCCATCCACTCAGCGACCCATAATCAGATAATGCGAAATCAATGCCTCTCGAGACGCTTGTAGATTGCTCTAAACCCGTTGAATGCGTACAGTCCATAGACAGGCCATCAAAGTATCGACGTGCCAGATTGAGACAAAGAAAGAGAAAGCTAATCGAATCGATGTCCGTTTAAAGGCTTGTTTTAGCTAAAAAAACATGCTGGAATTTTACAAACAAATAAGTGTCTCTGGGAGGGGTTTTGTCTAAAGTTTTTATAGCGATTTCACTGTTTTTTTCTGTCCAAAGTTTTGCCAATGTCAACTGCGGAAATGGAGTCGAGTTTACTGAGAGTCTTAGTATCACTAACAATCAAAACAAAGATATTGATTTACTTCTAAACGGCGTGGGTTTGAAAAGAGTTCTTTTTTTTAATGTGTTTTATGCCGCTCTTTATCTTGAGACTCCCACCCAAAACGCGGAGGCCATCATCGCCTCGAACCAGGTTAAGGTGGGTATCATCCACGCCACAATGAATATAGATCGAAAGCGTCTGGTTGATGTTTGGAATGACGAATTTGACCGACTCTGTGGAAGCGAGAAAGAGTGTAAGGCCTTGCGACCCTACCACGATCAGTTCTTGAGCTACGCAAGAGATGTGGCAAAGGGAGAGCGGATGTACATGATCACCTTCCCCGATCGGTTTGAATTTGAAGCCAATGAAAATGAAACCTTTCCTCCGATCTACAGTCCCGGCTACGCCCGCCTACTGCAAAACAGTTTGATTGGGCCAGATCCGACTGACGCTGAGCTCAAAAAAGGTCTTTTAGGGCAAAAACAGGTTTGCCAATAGAATCTCAATCATTTGGTTCCAATAGGCTTGGACAGACCTGGAGATTCATACTAATAAGGGGCTTCTAAATTCTTTGATAGGAGCCCCTATGCGCTTTTTGTTTGTTGTTTTGATATGTGTTCTCGCTGGCTGCCAACACTCCCCCAAAACCGATGAACTCGGAGATTTCACCAATGCTCCCGGCTGGGTTTCTGTCTTTCAAACCATGACGTCGGATACTGAGACCACGATCAATATTCTTCGGCCTCATCTGACTAAAATGGCCTATGTGGTCGAAGTCGAACAGCCTGGCTACAAATTTCAATGGCAGCCCAGCAAAGTTGAAAAAATAGTCAAGACAACGACAGGGCCTCACATTCACTGGGCCGTGGATCGTATTCATGTAAAAAATTTGAAACCAGGCACCACCTACCGCTTGTCGGTGGTCAACACTTGGCGAAAACGGGCCATCGACTGGCGTTTTTTCAAGACCCTAGACGTTAACAAGAAAAAAAGTCGGTTTGTGGTGGGCTCATGCATGTCGGATAGTCATGCCTTTGAACACGTTCGCAGTCGAATTTGGGACCAAATGTTAACCCACCAGCCAGACTTCTTAATGCTTCTTGGTGATGAAGTTTACGTCGATGACTTTGATTTTGTAAAACGAGAAAAAGCCACCGAGTTTGATATTTGGACTCGTTACATTGACAGCTTTCGAAAAATTCCATTATTTCAAAATCGCCATCTTTTACCTATTCTCGCCATTTGGGATGATCACGACTTTGGAACCAACAACTCCAATAAAAACTTTAAAGGCAAAAAGGCGGCAGAAAAAGTTTTCAATGCCTTTTTTGGTGGGGAAGATATTCCAGGTGTCTATCAACGCGCCAACCAAGGTGTTTACTTTAGCTTCAATGGGTTTGGTCAGAAGTTTCTTTTTATGGACAGTCGTTATTACCGTGAATTCAACGGCAACGCCGCCTTCGGCCAGTGGGGCAAAAAACAACACCAGTGGTTGCAAAAGCAATTGCAAGATTCCGATCGTCCGATTTGGTTGGCCAATGGAGTGCAGTTTTTTACCAAGGCGACAAAGGTTGCCCAGAAAGACGGTTCTAAAAAGCAGATAAACGAAACTTTTATCGATGATCACCCGGTCCACTTTAGGACCTTGATGAATGATTTGAAGAAATCAAAGAGCCCGGTGGTCTTTTTGTCCGGAGATATCCATTACTCTGAGATTGTTGGAATTGAAAAGGAAATGTTGGGGTATCAGACTTACGAGGTCACATCCAGCCCGCTGCACAGCTACATCTTTCGTTCCGAAGGTAAAGAAGAGTCCTGGCTCGATAACCCTCGTCGCTTGGTCTCAGTTAAAGAGCACAACTATTTGTTGGTAGAATCTGAGGTTGAGGATAAGGAGTTAAAATTCGACGTCCGATCTTATGGAGTCAAACAGTCGACTCCCTATTTCCAAAAACAATTGAAAGTTAAAAAGTAAACAACGACTCGACTTTAAGCGGCCGTTTTTTCTTTGTCTTGTATGGCTTTGACGGCAGCGGAGAGAGATTCGTCTACAATTCCATTGCGTTTTAGGACATCGTTGGTGCGATGGAGTTTAAAGACCAATCCCCGAGTTAAAGCGACCAACCAAGAGGGCGCCGTTTTAAGTTGCTCTTCAAGAGTACCACTGGTGATTTTCACACAAACCACTTTTGTTAGAGCGACAGCATTCGCGGAATGGGGGCGATCCGAGATCAAAGACATCTCTCCCAGGTACTCACCCGACCGAACTAGGCCCACCGGAATTTTGTTTTTATGGGAGTCCATGCGAAAAATCTGAATTTGTCCTTCTTTGACGATAAAAAGAGCATCACACTTAGCACCTTCTCGCAAAATGAATTCGCCTGGCATATAGGTGATGGTTTTAATTTTTTCAGAGTTCAACATAATCGGGTTCTCCGTTGGTTTATAGAGAGTCTATCGGTCTAGAAATGATATTTCTTTATAAAATGGGGTATAATTTTACTGTGAAGACTCGTTTTCTTTTCCGGCAGGCGTGGTGTTGGCACCATTTGGAGATTCACTAAAATCGAATATACTGGCTTCGTCATTCCCTAGACCTGCTTTAGCAGGGTAAGGAATGTAAGGCTCGGCCCCAATCCGAAGTAACTCGGGTCCAACTGTGTTGGACATCACACTGATGTCGTCTTCATTGCCCACTTCGCCAGCTTCTTTCTCTAAGCTCGTCAGGTCGGTGGCTGGACGGACCCGGGCCTCTCCCAGAAAGGGAAAAAGAAAGACGATAGATAATGCAATAAATGAAAACTTAAACATCAGATCCTATATCGGTTTTTTAATGGGATCCTTCAATTGGACCCTTATTACTAAATTATCAAAATGGTTCAAGATGGTCTACATTTGATTCAAAAATAGGCACCAAAGAGGCCAGATTTCGATTTTATTACGAAAAAACTTCATAAATGTCTCAAATTACTACGTCCTTAGGATTGTTTTTAGGGGCAAGATGGGTATATTTCAGGACTATGGACTTAAGAGAAAAAAGAGAAAGAGTCTTTATTATTCTGTCTGCGGTGTTTTTTGCATCCATGACCTTGTTAAATGTGATCGGTCTAACACGATTTATTCAATTGGGCCCTCTTTCGTTGGCGGTTGGTGTTCTCCCCTATCCTCTGACCTTTTTAGTGACGGATTTAATCAGTGAACTTTACGGGAAATCCCGGGCAAACTTTGTTGTTTGGGTCGGCTTGGGGTTGAATCTTTTTGTTATTGGTATTTTATTTTTGGGTCAGTGGATTAGCGCTGTTGGCCCGGAGTCTCAACCCCCTTGGCAGGTTCTATACTTAGCCAAACCGGTGATGTTAGCCACAGGACAACAGGTCGATGGGCAGGTCGAACTTTTTGATTTTATCTACGCCTGTTCGGCGGGGTCGGTTTTAGCATCGATGATCGCCTACATCACAGCTCAGTTTTTTGATGTTCAAATCTTCCACTATCTGAAAAGAAGAACTCACGGCAAAGCTTTATGGCTGCGTAACAATGTCAGTACCTTGTGCTCACAATTAATCGATTCGGTGGCGGTGATAGGAATCACTTTCGGAACTAGCCTTTTTGCTGGTAAAATGACGGGATTGGCTTTTGTCACACTGTTAGGAAGTAACTACCTATTTAAAATGGCAGCAGCCCTACTGGACACTTTACCCTTTTACTTCTTAGTTTATCGTTTGCGGGACTACCTCCAGCTTCCGCAAGATTGACCTTGGTCTAGCAGGCGTTAAATTTTTTGAAATTCAACAGTGATAATGAGATGTTATGGTAAGTCCTCGAGGAGTTACCCATGCAGAAAATAGGCATCTTGATTTTCGCCAGCATCCTTTTCATTGTCGCTTGTTCTTCCGGCCCGCCGGTTGAAGACACAAACAGTGAGCCGGCTCAAGCTGAACAGCCTTCTCCCGAACCAAAGAAAGATATTTGGGGATGGGACTATTCTGATGGACCACGCGGACCAGAAAGTTGGGCCACTTTAAATCCACAGTACTATATGTGCAACACGGGTTCGGCCCAATCCCCTGTTAATTTAGTTTGGCATAAGCCACAACCATCAAACCCTATGCATATCAACTATACTGAGGGCAATGCGACGATCATGAATGCCGGTTACACTTTTCGCATTGAGATGACACCTCAAAGTTCTATTAATTTTGCAGGAATGGACTACCTGTTAGAAAAAATAGAAATTCGTTCACCCAGTGAGCATCACCTTTCGGGGAACCAGCTTCCTATGGAGTTGCAGTTTTATCACCGCTCTTCCAATGGGTTAAAGCAGGCTGTTATTTCCTTATTTGTTATCACCGGCCGTGGCAGCGCTTGGTTTGACCGCCTTTGGGAAAAAACTCAAAACCTAGAGAAATTTAAGTCTTCACCCACCTTCCGCTTCAATCCAGATCAGCTGGTTCCACCTCGAAAAACTTTTTACCAATATCAAGGCTCTCTCACTCACCCACCTTGTCTTGAAGAGGTGCAGTGGTTTGTCTTCAATACACCCTTACAGTTAAGCCAAGAGCAGATAGCCACTTTTCGAAACCTGTTCGAAAAAAACAACCGACCGTTGCAGCCACTGAACAATCGTGATGTGATCAACTACTGATTCTAATGGCGACTTTCAGGGACTCCGGGCTCTCCGGCGTCTTTGAACAGATTGAGTGTTTCGTAGTCAAACTGCTGTCTATAGTCATAGTACCGGTCACGGATACTTGGTTGAATAAGTGGAGGGGTTACTGGCTCCGCATGAAAATACAAATCCAAATGGTAAGGTTGAATGCTCTGGCTGACCTCAGGATTTTGAGTCCACTGGACGAAAGAATCAATCAGGCTTCGGTCTGCCATTACCGTATGAAAGACATCATGGAAGATCAAGTTTTTTGCACTTGCCTGAACGGCGAATAAATTAGCATTGTCATAGTCGATGGCCACTTCAACATTGTCTTTTGGGTAGGTGCGCTGGTTTCGTCGGCCAAAGGTTTCGTCGGCATCGACGTGAACAATCATGCCGGGACCGGGACCACCGGTTCCGCCGGATTGAACTCGTGGGATCCATTCCCAAACCAATGGATTTTGATCATACCCGGTGTCATGCTGAGGTCCACTCCCAAAAAGTCCTGGAATAAATTGCGCTTTCTTCCCCAGTTGGTAACTCGACAAGACATTAAAGAAAACATCAAACTGGCCTAGGTTGTAAAAATCAACAACATTATTGTATACAAACAAAGTGTTGCCGATTTGGCGAGCTCCTCCAGCTCCGGTTTCATCATCTCGTCGAAAGTTTTTACTATTTAAATCAATTAAAATTGATCGCTCCTGTTCTGAGATATTGAGTAAAGACAAAAGTTCATTGTTAAATCGAGCCACTTTGGCAAAATGAGGTTGTAAGGCAGTACCAATAAGCTGAGGATAATTTCTGTAATTGAAATTTCCAAGTGAAATCCGATGGGCTTTGGTTTTGGCGAGTGCAGCCATATTGAGATACAAAACTTTCCATACCGAGGTTCCATCCATCAAAAACTGCGTCGCGTAACCTGATCGTCTAAAACCATTGTGGGTAAAATGTTTAAAAACATACTGTGACTCTGTTTCATTAGTTCCCTTCTCCAACGTGAAGAAATGATTTTGACCTTCACCAAAGATAAGATCCAATTCTTCGTAACTTCTGGGTAGCCCATTGATACGAGTCGTAGGGAACTCTTGCCCCCGTTTTTGCGAGTCTCTGATGAAATCGATAAGACGAAATCTCTGCTCGAATTTATTGGTAAAAAAAGCATAGCGGCTATTAATGGTTTTCTTAAAACCAATTTGAGCCGTGACCTGCGAGTCGTAATCAACGATATTCTGTTTAAAACGTCTTCCGTATTTTAGCCAAGTCTGATTAAGTCCATCCACAAAGCGTCCGGCCTGAGGCAATTCTTGGAAGAAAGGGTTAGCGAACGCCGAGTCATACTCGGCTCTCACGTCAGCCATGGACAAGTCACGATTGGGGTCCTGGTTAAGGATATTCAGAGCTTGATAAGTGGCCTTGGCAAAGTGAATTTCGTGATCGAAATATTCCAGGCGCATGATTTTTTCTACTTTTTCAAAAGAGACCAAACAGCTGGCAAATTCAAAGAAGTTTTCCTCTTGCTGGCGGTACAGATCATCCGCCATCTGCTGGATCTCATCAATTTTAATACCAATCTGTTCCGCAATTTCAGTCTGACTTTGTGCAAGAAGTGCCTGCCTCATTAACTGCATTCGGTTCACTTTGATGTCAAGTTCCATGCGAAGGACTTCAGTGGTTTCGGACAGGTTCTCTGGCAATAGCTGTTTATTAAAGATATTGATGAAATCAACGAGCTCATGGTTGGTGCCAAAAGTATAACCACCGCCAAGGGGGTAAACTTGCCCCATGAAAAATCGATTTTCAGAAGCAGAGAAAGGAAGATTGTAGGTAAAGTTGAAATCTCCGCGTTCAATTTTTTCGCAATAGCCTTTGAGACGTTGGATGGCTGTTCCGTCGGAGAGCGATCGTCGCATTTCTTCATTTTTATCGAGCATAAACTGCTTTTCTTTTTGCAGGTAGCGTCCAATAAACTGCTGGGTGAATTCTAAGTTAAGATTGTAGGACTGCAGTATTCTCTGATCGAGTGAGATATAAAAAGAGAGCAGGGACTCCAAACCTTTAATATCGGGTTCAGTAACAAACTGGAACATAACAGGAGCCGATCCGTCGAAATGCTCTTTGAAATAATAGATGTCATTCATGTGAACGATACTGGGAGGCATTCCCCCACCACCGACAAAAAATTTAAAATCAAAATCTCCTTGTTGAGAGGCAAAATATCCAGCTATAAATTGGGCTGGATAAGCCACAAGGTTGGCAATGTTGGATTCAAGATTGTCTTCGACCTGTTTGATCGGAGCTAATTCTGCAGCAGTGAAATAGGGAGTAATCTCATTTGAGATTCGTTCTACCTCTTGTTTATACGCCGCATTCCAAATCTCCGCCAACTTCGCATCGGCCAACCTAAAAAAGTCAGTAAACATGGGCTCGACTTTGCCGAATCTTTCAAATTCTTGCTGCCAAATTTGACCAATTTCCTGGTGAGAGAGATAGGCGTTTTTAATAAATTTTTTGTAGATATAAGCGAGAGAGATATTCAGTAACTGACTCTGCTTTTCTTGAGATTCGACCGCTTTTGCAAAAAAGTGAGAATGGAGATCTCCGGAGTATTGTGGCTTTAAAAAACCATAAAGGACATAGTAGCTCTGCCAGTCTCTGGCTAGGCTAAAGGTTTGTAGCTCCCCTTTCCATCGAATCAATCCATTGTTGTTTTCCATTTGCAGAGTTGAATCTAGGTTGCTGCTGCTAAGGATGTTTAAGATGTACCGCTCTGCTATCTCTAAAGAAGGTCCGTTCGGTTCTCTTTCAAGAGAAAACTGCAAAATATTTTCAAAAGCCTGAGACAGTGATGTGTTGTTGGGATGACCTTGTACAAGCCGGTAAAGAGCGTGAATGGGGGCCTGTGGAAATTCATGGCCTTCTATGGACAGGTAGACTATAAGATTGGTAAGTCGCTCGATTTTAGTGAGGTCGACGGTCTCATCATCAGAGATATCATCAACCATCCATTGCAGCCTTCTTTCCACTATTGGAATATTGTTTTGAGGAAACCCTATGTTGGTTGTAAATAGAATATAGCGCTCGCGTTCAGCCTCTGGGACATGTGGTTCAGCCAGTAAAAAAACATTTCCAGCATAGACCGCATGACTGTAAAGGCCAAGAATAGGACAAGTTTGAAAATCATTTGCACATAAACTGACCAAGCGCTGGTAATAGTCAAAGGAGAGTAGAGATAGGCTATCTCGATTCTCCGGATGATCCAAGCTGTACTGGTGAAACTGCCGATGGTACTGAGACAAATCTCTGAGTTCTTTAGGATCTCTTAGTCGAACGAGGTTTCGGAAAAAATCTTCTGTCAAATAAGTTTCAAAAAAGTTACGAAGGGACTCAGATTGATCTCCTCGAAAAGTAGAGAGATCTTGCAAACCCGTTGTCAGAATCGAAGCGTTCGCAGTCAAAGTGCTCCCGACTTCAACCCTGGGAGCAGATTGATGCTGATTGTTCCGGCTCTGGTCTTTTGTGCAGTTTGCCAGCGTCAAAAATGCAAAGACTATCGTTAAGTATGAGATTAAAGTCTTCAAATTAGTTGCCTCCAAGGCCACCAACGCACTGGCGATGGTAGTTAGGATAGCTATTTTTTCGAGCTTTAAATTGTTCACACTTTTTGTAGTTCAACCAACGGCGCACCTGTTGTCCACAAGTTGAAGCTTCCGAAATATAGGAAGCGGACTCAGCGCTGTAGTCAAGATCACCCAACTGGGGCATCAAACTGCACTCGTACTCTTCAAGAACAACCTTTTGTTGATCCTCGTAGACTTTGACTTCAAAACCGTGGTCTTCAAGAAGAACCAAGCTTCCGTTGTCGCGGGTTTTTATAGGAAGATCGAGCCACTGACGACCGTCTTCAGCTCCCGCTGTAATGTCGGCGACATCTTCTCTTTTGAAACGGATACGAGGGTAATCGTCTGTTTGGGTTTCATACTCTCGCTGGACCATCTCCTCAATAATCTCGTCAGTGAATCTAATAAAATTAAAGATATTTGAGCGAAAATAGTTTCTAAAAATATTTTTCGTGCTCATATTGAACGGCATTAGTAGGTTTTCCACTTCTAAATACTCAATTTCTTCGAAATAAACCTCATAATTCCTTGTTCCAGGAATCATAGGAACATTTAAGGATTGAAACTGTTGATCCCTTGTCTGCACCGTTGTGAATTCTTTGGCGAGAAATTGATCAAACCAAGTCCATTCGCCGGGTTCGGTTTTCTTCTTGTAGTATCTGAAGTATCTAATAATATCAGAGGGCTTATATTGATCAATATACTCACTGGCGAGAAGTGTCGCATTCAAAATCGAACTTAATTCGTCTAATTCCTGAGCGTCACTATAAGTCAGCATCGGGGCCAACTCGTGCTGGTCAAGATAGAACAAATCGGCTCGCTCAATAAATTCATCAATTACTTGTTCCGAGCTAACACTGTAGGATGTGCAACCCTGTTTGTCAGAGACATCATCAAAAGAGACATCCAAAAAGCAAGAAAGATCAGGATTTTCGGAGTCAAGGTTGTTGGGAACAAATATAGGTCCAGCCAAGTAAGTCTCTAGATTTTTCGTGTAATTACTGCTGAGGTACTCAATTCGACTGTACTGACTGCTCCAATTGAATATTTGCTGTCCCTCTTGATTGTTTCCAAAAAGCTTTTCAAGTGTCTCTTGGATAAAGGCCTGTCGATTGCTGTTAAAGCGAACACGGTTACGTTTTTCGGAACTACCCAAGCGTTCTTTAAAGTATTGGAAGTTGTTAATGAAAATATCAAGATTAGAGCTCAAAGGAACCTGCGCCTCAGATGGGTTCTCAGTGTTGAATCCCAATTGGCGGAGCTCACCAAGAATGGTTGGGCTGTCCTGAAAGTACTCAACAATTTCACTAACTGATGCCGTTAGGTCAAGAAGCTCTTCTCGAACCCGTAATCGTTGGTCTTGATCGCTGATTTCAAAGTACTCCGAATCAAAACCACCTCGTCTGGCTAAGAAACTGTTCGGATCGTTTAAGGAGTTGGCTTGAGTTGTCATTCCTCGAATTCCAATTCCGAAGTCAGTTTCCATGTTGTGAGGACTGACTAAAAGGTTTAGAGCTTCCATCAACAGTCTCTGGCCTCGAAAACTTAAGTCAGAAGAGACCTTTTCGAGAACTGAAGTATTGATCATTTGTTCGGACACCCAAAGACGATAACTATCTTGAGTGGCTTCTGTTAGGAGTCGAGTCCTTTCTGTTTCAAAAAGAGCTTTTATGTCTGCGGCCGAAGTATTTTGACTCAGTTGCTGACTTAAGGCTGAGTCAGGCGTCACATAGCTCATAGCGGCATGCACGCGGGCGGCATAGTCCACGGCTTTTTTCTGCATTATGTTTTGCTGAAAACGTTGCATTTTATTGAGGGTGTAGAGGCAAGATTCATCCTCTTTTTGCACATCTTCAAGAAGGTTCTGTCTTTTTTCAATGAGGGTTTTCATGGTAAGAAAATGGGGAACCAAAGCCGTTTGAAAGTGCTTTTTCAATGCTGATGTGTCGTGGCCTTTTTCTTGAAGGGCCGTAAGAATTACTTGGTAAGTTCTGCGCATTTTTTCAATTTCGGAGCGAAGGCCTTCAACTCTACTTTGGATATCATTAATACGAGTTGCATAGGAAAGATCTCTATTGCCCACTGACGAGCTGGATTCGCGTGAGTCTAGGTAGAAGTCTTGGTAAAGCTCACTCATTTGAATCCGTCTCTCACCTGAGATTGGCTGGTTGCACATTCTTTGAACTTTCGGCCAGTGATTCTCTTCAACGCCACGCAGTTCTTCGATTTCTCTTTGTGCGATCTCTGCAAATTCACGATTGTGTTCCACATAGCGATGCCAAAACAGTTTCAAGTTGTGTTCGAGACCTTTGTTTTCGTTGCCTAAATCGAAATTAACCGTTTCGAAGAAACCGGACTTGATCGCCGAGGCTAATCCATAACTTCTTTCAAATCGGTAAGGCTGATAGCCGATGGTTCCAAAATCCAAAAGCTGTAAGATGCTTCGAGAGTAGGCTCGAAACCAATTGCGAAGAGGTTTGATTGTGGAAATTTCAATCGTATTATCAGCTCCACGAACCCAAGCGATTCGAATTTCCATGGTTCCGCCACCATCGACTCCTGTAAAGTAAGTGGTTGCAAGAACAATAGGATATGTCACTCCAACATTGATTAATTTTGTTAGATTTGTTTCCTCGAATTTTCGCTCGTTCAAGTCTTGATAAGTGGTTTCTAGTTCTTGTCTCTTTTGAGGAGAAAGTTTGAAGTACACATCAGACAAACCTTGGCGAAGTCGGCTGACTTGGCGACGGTAGTCTAGCCACATGTCACCCGTTGATTGCCAAAGAGCATCGTAGACGTCTTGAACAAACTTTTTGTTAATGGTTTGATTCTCTTCAAAACTAGATGCCAGAGAATTGTTAAACTGATTGAAGGTGTACTGCATTGCATACAAATAGTTTATTTGGGCATATTGTTCAGACTTGCGAACAAAAACCTCGAGATCACTCTCTGAAAGACGAGCAAGTAAGGCTTCCTGTTCTGATACATCCATGCGTCCATAATAAATTTGATCCATTAAGTGTAAAACAGCTAAAGGAATTTCTCCTCGAATCCCAAAATTATTTAAAACCTCTTGGTGGTTTTGTTTTAGGATATAGGCGCGACCATGAATGGTGTTTTGGTATTCCATCCAAGATCCTTTGTTTTCTATATCTTGCTCAACCTCCGCTCGAAGATCTTCTTCGTCAGCAACAATACGTGCGATAATTTCCTCGGAGGAATGACATCGGTAATAGTGATTGCTAAATTGAACCACAAAGCTTCGATCGAGAGTTTCGGTGATATGATTTAACTGCTGACGGTTCATCGATTGAAAAATTGAACAGGTCTCTGGAGCCGCATCTTGGGCTGCCAAGTAGACCATCATATTTTGTAAGTCTAAAAGATACTTATTCAATAGAGGGTCTTGAATATTGGCAATATCTACGCTTCTGAAAAAGATGGAAGAGAAGTCGACAAAAAGAGATTGCGTGATGTTCGACTGACTCTCGTTAAAGTTTTTTAGAACATACAGTGAAAATATCACATTTTTAATGTTTTGGGTTGGGAATTGCGTTTGAGCTGAGTTTCGCATTGTCGCAATTTCGTGACGAATTAAATGGCTTAAGATCGAAACCCCGTAAGGTCCTTTGAAGGCGGCCGCCGTTTGACAGTCCATATTGTCGAGATGGCAAGAGTGAAACAGGGTATTACGGTAGTTTTCTAAAAGTTGAGTTTGTCGAGGGCTCTCTGGAAGTGACCGAATCGCCAAAGAGAGTCCTAAGCCGTAGAGATTCATTAGTCGATTGTAGCTAGGGTGTAATTGACCTCGAGTGTGAATCACCGGATTGTTTAAGTTATCAAGATTAAGAAGAAAAACCTCCATAGCTTCAAGGGCAGAAAGCATTCGGTCGGCATCACCCGATTCGATAGCTGGGCGCAGAGATGTGTAAAGCTGCTCGACTTGGGCGATACTTTCCACTTGTTGAGCTTCAATTCGAGCCGATTGCTCATAAACTGGAGCTGCTTCATGATGGTTGTTCTCCATCGACTTTGGAGTACAAGCTGATACTGCCGTTAGGGCAATCAATGCCGCGATAAAATATTTCATCAGTTGGCTCCCGCTTCATAATATTTAAAGGTTTCAGGGAAAATGTAACCCATCATCATGGCCGCACTGAGAACTAAGACCGTTTGGGTTTTTAAAGCATTTTCACAATTCTTCAGGTCAAAATTCTTGGCTGCTGAAAACTGATTGAGATTAGAGATAATCGAGTCATTGACCTCTCTGTAGGCCGAGCTGCGGGAATCAATATTCAGTGGAATCAAAATACCTTCGAAATCTTCGTTCGTGGCGTTGAAATAAGACTCTAGCCCGTTGTCTAGGCTGGCATTATCACCTTTGATGCATTTTTCTAGGGTGTCAGTGTAGTTATCAGTAAAAAACTTACGAGGCGAATAAACTTCTAACTCTTCGAAGTTGTAGTTAGGCGCATAGTCTAACTTGATAGCCAAAGAGACTCCCGCGGAGGGTGTTCTCCATCGAACCGGAGAAACTTGAAGAGCCAAACTGTTGTTATTTTGAGAATTCATCACAATCCGGTCAAAAGTGTAAAGGTAGATGTTACCTAAAGTTTCTAGACTGGAGTTGTTATACTGATTGTAAATCTGCCCCTTAAAGGTTTTTGCGTAAGGACTTCCATCCTCTTTCGTTGCATTGACTACCACTAAGGCTTGTGAAAAACGAAAGCGAGTCAATTTAGAAACTGAGTCGAGAATTTCACTTGGAAAGTTCAAGTAGTCCCTGGTTTGTGTCTGAAATCGCAAAAAATAACCTAGGTACCAAAGAGATCGAGAAATACTAGGCTCCACCGTAGGGTCATCAATATTGATCGAGCTTTCTACATAAGATCGAATAACTTTTAGGTACTCTTTTGGATAAAGTGTACTCATACTAAAAGAAGTATCCGGACGACTGTAGATAGGTATGGCATAGTCTCGCCCGCCTACAGTCATAGTTGTCATTGGCAAAATCATATTTTGCATGATTTTAAATTTAATAGGCAAAAGTGACATTCGCTTCCAGCTACCAAAAAACTGACTGTAGTCAGAAACGGCGTCACCGGCACGAATTCCTCCGGGAGCAAGACGGTTAAAATAATCAACCTCGGTGTACTCCTTGCCTTCCAGTTGTAGCAGTTCGTTGAGTTGATCAAAATAGTTTGCTGTCGCAATACAGAGGTCACCAAATTCATTGAGTCGGAAGCCTCCGCCTACTTCAGATTCGATGAAACGTCCGTACTTCGCTTGCTCTCGATGGTCGGCCAATTCATCGGAGCTTTTTCCTGAAAGGTCACGACAGCTCTGCGAGAATTCAAGGATATTTTGATAGGTGCCCATACCACCAACGTCTAAATGTTCGATCTGATCACGGTACTTGTTCCTCATATAATCGTGAAACAAACGACCTCTGTTCAAAGTTCGTGCTGAAAGATGCCACAAATACCCTTCAATGCCTTGATAGTTTCGACTTTGTAGCGAGTCGATATTAGACTCAAGGTTTTGTTGGAGAGTGTCCCAAAAGCGGTCAAAGTAGTTAACCATTAATGTTTGAGCATTGTACCCACGATCATGACGGTTACAAAAGGGGTCTAGATAGTAGCTTGCTTCAAGGTCATTACAGTTAGGGAGGTAACCGGGGGTCAAAATTTTCCCATTGCGATTGACCTGCGGTAAGATACGGCCATCTTCTTCAAGCTTGACCCATTCGTAGTCTGACTCACCACCGGAAGTTTTGTCGTACATTGGATATTCTTGCTTATAAAGAAGTCTCAAGCGTGAAATATCATTGAACCCTGGCTTATGCTCATCGTAGGGCGTTAAGGCATCGGTGAGACCATCTGCGTAACCCATAATGGAGCTGGCATTGATCATTTTTTCTTTTTCATTTCCAGCCGAGTCCGTGCGTTTTTCTTTGGCTTTGGCTTCTAGTGCATTATAGATCGTATTTGGAACGTCGCCTTTTTTGGGTAGGATGTTCGATTTAAAATTGTGCCCGAGCCCAAGAGTATGACCTATCTCATGGACGAGAGTTCCACGGATCATTCCTCGTTTCACTTCTTCGACGTCAACAATTTGCCCAGAAGCCAAAAGTTCACTAACACCCGAATTCATACTTTGGATCATGTTGTATGCGGATTGATCCGCGTCGTGAGAGTATTCAAAAAATCCATTAGGGACTTGAAAAGCTCGCTGTTGCAAATCCTCAGGCAGTTGATTGTAAAAATCCGAGCTTGGGTCCATCACTCCCAAATAGACTTGACGATCGGAGTTCTCTTCGGTCGTTGCCATTCCCAGCTCTTCAAGAATCTGTTCGAAGCTGAAGGGATTGATTTGTAGGTTGGCACGAGAATCGTCCAAATCCATTTCATGAACAGGCTCCATTTGCATTGCCTGCCTCATGGTTCCCAAAAGTTGTTGGGCTGAAAATAAGTCTTCTGGGTTTCTGGCTTGTGCCGCAAAGTTGGTCTTTGCAGCCTCAGCATCAGCTTCGGTCATGGCATTTGCACTAACCGCTCGATCCATCTCAGAATTGAATTCTTCGATTCGCTGTTCAATTTCGTTGGCGTTAACTTGACTCACACTACTGGTCAGATAGTTCGTGAAGTCACTGAAATAGGAGTCGATCATGGGGGTCACGGTGGGAGTGTTCCAGGCACTTTGATTTTGAGGAATCAAGCCTTGCATGCTGTGACCTTGTTGAGCGAATGCATCAAACCCGGCGACACTGGATGAAGGGATGTGACGACCAGCATATCGATCAAGTAGTCCGCCCCAGACGATGGAGCCAGTCCACAGAACGCGGCCTGTTTCAACATCAGCGGCGATATTGGCGACGCCAAGGGGGCCAGCTGCCGAAAGACGGATATCATCCACCCAGTGGACGACGTGGTGGCGGAGGTCGAAGAAGTATTTACTCTCCCAAACTTCTGTTTCAAAGGGTCGGTAACCGACTAAGTCTTGAAAGACATCATTCCATGATTCCACAGAGTCTTTGGCAATTTGCAGGTATTCCTCTGGGAAGTTGTGAAGATATATCTTATGTTTCTTTTTTGTTCGTTCATTAATATCCCAGTGGACAGCCTTTAGGTCCTCACCGAAATGGTTAGGGCGAGAGCCTATAGTGTAGAGGATCTGCACATGTTGATCGTTGTACTTATTGTAGCGAGTTTGTTCAAAGTCCACAGGAGTTTCGTCCATCCTAAGAAAGTTCACGCGATCGATGGTCTGAGCATTCGAGCCGAGAGCGACATTTGTTGCAACGGTTGTAAAACCGAGAAACTTTCCGTCACTGCTCCACTCCACGTCTTCAATTTTCTGAATCTGGCGCATAGCAATGACGTCGTATGGATTCACTAGGACATTGTTTTCAAACTTTAAAGAGCTGAGTTCTAAATCGATATAGGTTCGAGCTCGAGGATCGCTGCGGTCGACTCTTTCGATGCGATCATTACTGGTGCGGCCAGTACCATCGACCACGTTTTCCTCGTAGTAACTGCGACTAATATTAAAGGTTAATAGAACTTGCCATTTGTTTTTATTGTTGGGATAGGTGGGGTTGACAAGGCGGCCAATGAGTTTGTCTCCGGCTTCGTTGAATTCAAACTCGATGTTGGAGCTCCCGTAAGCATAACGATTGTAGTGATCAAAGTTGATATCGCGGTAGCGTCCGGCTTTGTCTTCGGTCGCCATTCCAAACAAGAATCGTCTTGATTTGTAAGTGCTTCGATCGGCGCTGTATTCAAAAAAGAAGTCTGTTTTGACTCGTTTAGCGGTAACGACAGGCGTCTGCGGGTCTCGCTTGTTGACGGTACAGGCCGTCAGTGCCGCTGTGAAAAAGAAGGTTGCGATTAAAATGAGTCTCATCAGAATGTCACTCCCATTGTGAGGTTATAAATTCTTGTAAAAGGGTCGTAAAACCAAACATCGACATATTGCTCTTCAACGTAGCTGAGGTTCGATGTGGAAATTCCAGCCCAGAGGGTTTTGTTAAACATAGCCATTACGGAAAAATTATTGCCGGAGGAGCCTAGTCGATTCCCATCCATGTATTCAAGAACGCCAAACCGATACGAGTATTGAAAGCGAAGTCTCTTGTAATTGTAGCGAGCCGTAATCCCCGCCACAGTCGAGGACCGAAGATTGTAAAGCCCACGAGTGTTAGTTTCGAAAGAGTTCATGACATAGCTGTACTGTCCGGAAAGCACAAAACTGAGAGGGCCTCTCTGGTAAGCCAAGTCACTGGAGATCGAGGGAATAGACTTGTAACCTTCGTTGCGGCTGGTTTCACTTAGCGGGAAAACATTGCGAATATTTGAAAACAAAGACAGACTGTCTTGTTCGCCCTTGTACATTGCAAAACCTTTAGTTCCCAAACCGATACTCAGGTCGGTGAAGTGGAAGGCGGCGTTGTCATCTTCGATAATCGAAGAGTCAACACTGTGGTAAGTGGCAGCGGCTCCAAAACTGGCATAGTACTGGTCGAGGAAAAACAAGGTGCCATTGTAGCCGAGGCCGTGGTTGAACACCTTCTGGTCGTTGTTGTCGAAGGCGTCGGAAGACATTCGGTAACTGAAATTGTTCACCAAACTGATTTGATTCTTTTCCTTTTTGATTCCCAATTGAGTTGTGTTTTCATAGGAGGCTTGCGATACGGAACTCAGAATGAGAAGCGTCAGTCCGACCCTTAGGCAGAATGCGGAGAGTTGAATTTTTCTATCCAGTAGATTCACGTATTAAGGCCTTTGCTAGCATTGAAGTTCCTGAGAACTTATTCCTATTCATCGAGTTCGATTGAATTAACTAAATACAAAATTGAGGCCATAACTAGGTGCTTGAAATGATTGAAAGAAATGTCGGTTTTTAAAAAAAATAAAAAGTCTGGCTGTTAATTTTTTTGACAGCAAAAGGGGTGATTCAGTCGAACTTACTAGAAAGACTACTGTTTTCTGGTGACATTGAATCTTCAGAGCGACAATTTGCGCAAGGGTCCCTGGGGACTGTCTATTTGACCAAAGACGCCTGTTCAGGAACCCCCATTGAGATTAAAAAGGGCTGTTGTTTTTGTCGCTCCTGAAAGTCACTTTTATTGCGTAGTCCAAGCCAGTCGTTTTCAATGAGGATCTGCCCGATGGCCCCCCCTAAGGAGTTGCCTGGTCCAAGAAGTATCAACAAATCCGGCGCAAATTCTTTAAGGGCGACTTCGATGGACTTGGTAAAGTCATAGGTTTCAGTCACTTGATGCCCTAGTGTATAATCGTACAAGTCCTTGCTGTTGGTGGCGTAGGTTGACCAGATATGACCGCGTCCATCGATCATGGGGATTGTCGGTTTTTGAAAGCGAATGCGGTAAAGGGCGTGCTCAGCAGTTTCTGAGATTTCTTTAAGCAAAGGGGTGTGAAAGGCTCCGTGGTTGACCAACTGAAAGGGGTAAGGGTCTTGTTTGGGGAGAACTTCTAGCAGTCGAGACACCCCTTTTTTATTGCCAGCCAAAACCTTGTAGCCCCCCAAGTGAATGGAGGTGTAGACTTCACAATCCCCTTCGGCATTAATTTCTTGAACCTTTTTCTCCAGTTGAGTGATGCGTTCGGGGTCTATTCGCCAATTTTCATCAACGATGGGATAAATGACCTGTCCCCCAATCAATTCCTTTTCCATCATCGCACCCATGGTTTGAATCAAATGAAAGGAGTCTTTAGGGTCTAAAGCGCCTGCAAAAGCCAAAGAGAGATACCAGCCCATGGAATTTCCAGCAATCGCACTGATTTCTATTTGGTCCTGGTTGATTTCCAGAAAATCAGCCTTAGCGCAGGTGTAGATTAAGGGCGAGGCATGCTCCCCTTTCGTATGCACAGAAACCTTAAATTTCTCAGCGCCGTCGAGCTCGGTGACGGTGGGGTAACCACGATCTTTTCGGTCTTGATCGATCTGCTGTAGATCCAACTGAATGCTTTTCCGATTTGGCAAAGTCCCTAGATTGTCTTTGGTGTAGGAACCTCGTCCAGGGCAGATCACCACCGCTCTTTTTTTACTCATAAAAGCCTCCGACAAAATCTTGTACACTTTTGACGATGGATTCTCGACTGGGGAGGCCTGCGGTGGCCGCCGGCCCCAAAGGAATAAAGCAATCGGAAGCCCCATGAATATGATAGCGGTTATTTGGATTCAGCATCACCAATCGCGACACAAGACCTTCGGCAAAAGATCCGGTCAGCCGACATTCTTCTACCACCATCACCTTTTTGCCAGAGCCGATCGCTTGGTTTAACTTTTGATAGTTCAGGGGTGCAATCCATTTTAAATCAATCACTTGAGTTTCAATGTTGTGTTTTTCCTTCAAGACTTTTTGAGCTTGCAAAGAAAGATAGGTGCCGTTGCCATAGGTCAGAATCACGCAGCCCCCGTCTCCATAGGTGCTCCACTCGCCGAGCAGTGAGTGTTGATTGGGTTCAGGGTAGCCGAAGGTCCATGCTTTGTCGTTTTCAGCATGAAGGTCGCGAGTCATGTAAAGCGCAATGGGTTCAATAAAAACACTGATCCGTCCGTTTTCGTGAGCCTCTTTGACGCAAGTTCGAAGCATTTTGACGGCATCGGCCCCATTGCTGGGGACAGCAATAATCAAGCCTGGGATGTCGCGAAACACAGCCAGTGAGTTGTCATTGTGAAAGTGACCACCAAAGCCTTTTTGATAAGCCAAACCGGCAATGCGAATCACCATGGGGTTAGTGAACTGACCCTGGGAGAAAAAACTAAGGGTGGCGGCTTCGCCGCGAATTTGATCTTCGGCGTTGTGAACGTAGGCCAAAAATTGAATCTCTGGGATCGGGATAAAATTATTATGGGCAAGCCCGATCGCTGTTCCTAAAATAGATTGTTCATCTAAAGGAGAGTTGAACACTCGCCTCGAACGGAAGCGTTTCTTCAAATTATCAGTAACATGGTAAACTCCACCCTTCTCGGCCACATCTTCGCCAAAAACCAAGGTGTTAGGATATTGAAGCATTAAATCGTTGAGTCCCCAATTGATCAGTTTGGCCATATGTTGAGGGCTGGCCAGTTTGGTGAACTCTTTGTCAAAAAGCTGCTGCCGACTGTTTTCATCGGCCAAGGGTTGTGGTTTCTTTTTGTCGGTACAAGCGGTGATCGATTCTGCGACTTCATCGATGGTTTGTAAAGGTTTTCGAAGCACTACTTGTTCGGAGACATGTTGAACTCTTTTTTGGATCTGCTGGTAAAGATTCAGGATTTCTTCACTGCTAAGAATTTTATTCTCTATCAAAAGGCGAGCGCTGTGCAAAAGCGGATCCTGAGCTTCACTGGCTTTAATAAAGTCCATCGAGTGATAGTTAGACTCCACATCGCTGCCCGCATGCCCCAGCAATCGAACCGTTTTCATGCGAATAAAAACCGGTTTCTTACGAGCACGCGCATGTTGAGCCGCATGACGACAGGTCTGGTAGACGTCCACTAAATTGAGGCCGTCACACTCCAAATACAAAAGACTGGGACGTCCCGAGAAATTCCTTTTAATCCAATCGGTTGGTGTTTTGACGGAAATTCCCAATCCGTTGTCTTCACAAAAAAAGACCAGCGGCAGTTTGATGTTCTGATAGGCTACCCAACTGGCGGTGTTGATGGCACCGAGCGCGGTTGAGTGATTGGCCGAAGCGTCGCCGAAGCTACAAAGAGCCACGCTGTCATCGGGCCAATGGCTTTGAAGGTTTAAGTCCTTGGCTTTACCAATGGAAAGAGCGGCCCCCACGGCTTTTGGCAAATGCGAGGCAATGGTCGAAGTTTGTGGAGGAATACACAACTCGAGGCTGCCCAAGACTTTGTGACGGCCTCCGGATATGGGGTCTTGTTTGGAGGCCATAAACGAGAGAAGCAAATCAAATAAAGGGGTCATGCCTGTTTTCTGTTTGGCCCGCTGAATAAAAAAAGCGCCACTGCGATAGTGTAAAAAAGCGACATCGGTGGGACGAAAGGCCTTGGCAAAAGCTGCGTTGCCTTCGTGTCCGGAGCTGCCGATGGTGTAGTAACAATGCCCGTCTTTTTTCAGCTCGCGTGCGCGTAGGTCCAAGCATCGGCTCATCACTTGGCTTTCAAACAGATCGATCAATTCCTCTTGGGTCATCAGTTGTGGATTGAAGGCGGTACTTCTATGGCCTTCAGGAAGGTTATGGTGAGTCACCGCCTCTTGAAAGTTTTTATCAATCACTTCGGCCCGATTGAAAACGCTCATGCCCTTCCTTTCCCCTCTTGATATGATGCATAAGGGGTCATTTGCTATTCTTCACAGGAATTTTCCCTTATCCTATCAGTCATAGCAATGCTATTTTGAAATTTGGTGCTAGACCTATAGCGAGAAAAGGAGACCAGCATGGCTGCTTACGAATCACTCAATTATATGGATTTCGATAGTCTATTAAGCGAAGAAGAACTGATGGTGCGCGATACGGTTCGCGAATTTGCGACCAAAGAAATCATTCCCACCTTGCAAATGGCCAATCGTGAAGAGAAATTTCCCATGGACTTGGTGCCTCGGTTTGGAGAGCTGGGTCTTCTCGGTTCAACCATAAAAGGTTATGATTGCCCGGGGCTTGGCAATGTCTCCTACGGCTTGGTCATGCAGGAGCTTGAACGCGCGGATTCAGGAATTCGCTCTTTTTGCTCGGTCCAAGGCGCCTTGGTGATGTATCCGATTTACACTTACGGATCAGAAGAGCAAAAGAAAAAGTACCTGCCGAAACTTGCAAAAGCCGAGATGATCGGTTGCTTTGGTTTGACCGAGCCCGATGCCGGCTCCAACCCGGGTGCGATGTTGACCACGGCTGAAAAAGTCAGTGGAGGCTATAAAATTAATGGAAACAAGATGTGGATCACCAATGGCTGCGTTAGCGATATCGCTGTTGTTTGGGCTAAGCTGGACGGAAAGGTTCGAGGTTTTATTATCGAAAAGGGAACCCCCGGCTTTAGCACATCGCTCATGAAAGGGAAATTTTCTCTTCGAGTTAGTACGACCAGCGAATTGCATATGCAAGATTGCGTGGTGCCTGAAGATGCAATTCTCCCTGGAGTCGTCGGTCTTAAAGGCCCTCTCAGTTGCCTGACCCAGGCCCGTTATGGGATTGCTTGGGGCGTTTTAGGGGCCGCCAACACTTGTTATCATGAGGCCCTTCACTACTCGAAAGAAAGAACTTTGTTCAACGGAAAGCCCTTGGCGGGTTACCAGTTGGCTCAGGCCAAGCTTGTTAAGATGGTGCAAGAAATCACTAAAGGGCAATTGTTAGCTCTGCAGTTGGGTCGCTTGAAAGAAGCGGGTAAGATGGAGCCTCATCATGTCTCCTTGGCGAAAATGAATAACTGCCGAATGGCCCTCGACGTCGCTCGCGAGGCGCGTGATATGCTGGGTGGAAACGGCATCATCGACGAGTACCCGGTCATTCGTCATATGTTGAACCTTGAAACGGTCAATACCTATGAAGGCACCGAGGATATTCACCGCCTGGTGGTCGGCTTACAAGTCACTGGCGAAGAAGCGATTCGTTAAATTATAGGCGAAGAGAGTGGGCGCTGTCTTTTGTGCAGTAGTAATTGGAAGGCGGCGCGACTTCTGAATTTCCGTACGCAAAAAATAAAATTCCACCCAACGGCTCTTCGCCGGGATGGTGAGTGCCGTCGCTATCAAACTTATTGCCCTACAAATTCCTATCTCAGTGTAGGAAGACGCACAAGTCCCTTCTTGGGGCCGGAGACTGAGGTTGGTTTTCACAAGTTGGGTTGATCTATTGAAGATGTTTATCGAAGTACTTTTGTACCCAAGGCCGAGCCTCTCGATTGACGATTTCAATGGACAGGCGGTGTTGCCCTTCAAGGGTTGAAATTCGGATATCCGAGCCTTTGCGTTTGAAAGAGCAAAGATGAGCCAGGCGCTCTAAATTTCGTTTAGAGATCTTTTCAGCAGGCACATTGATGACAATGGAAGGGCCACCTTTCTTAGCGTGAACTTCATAGGCCTGATTTAAAACTTTATTGGTGGGGATGTAGGTTCTCGATCCATTCTTTGAATAAATTAGGATGTTGAAGGCGCCGATCGCGCCAATCTCGCCTTCCAGCTCCCCCATCGTAATATAGTCACCAACCCGCAAGTCGCCACGTAGGGTGATTAAAAGGGCCGCAAAAATAGACTTTGAGGGTTCAATCAATGAAAAACCAAGGACAATACTAAAGATCACAAAGAACAACAGCGAAACAAATAAAGAATCTTGAGAAACGCTGGTCAATCCGTAAAGAAAAATCAAGCCTGGTAAAATAAAAGTCGAAATATTGAAAAACTGATAGCTTAGAGTTTTCTTTTCTAAAGCCCCTGAATTTCCCATTGCCACTAGGATTTTGCGCGACAAATAATAAGCCAGGATGGCCATGGCTATAAAAAAACCAATTTGTAGAAAAGAAATAACCTGCAAAGACAATTCTGGCAAATTGATAGGTAAGGGGCTAGAGCCGTAAGTTGCTATATCCTTCATTCAGGATGCCCTCCTTTTTCAATTCGACTCCGACTGGCATAACCAGTGAGTTTGGGATTTCAAAAACGCTGCGATCAATGCCTTTGGTGTTGATCAGCCCGCAGTGCTCAAGGTACTGGGTTTCGTTATCAATAATAGAATAAGAGACTCCCAAAGCCTGACTCAATTGCTGAACGCTTAGGGCATGAAAGCAATAAAGCTCATTCAGGATATATTTCTGAACCACGGAGAACTCATGAATCATTGGTAGGCCTCGATCGATGGTTCGACTGAGAGACAAACGAATTTTTTTGCCATCAGAGTCACATAAGCTAAGAATCCACAGGAAGATGAGATGCCTGAGGTGACCGTGGGACCTTTCGTAAAGGACGCGGAAGAACATCTCGTCCTCAGAGGAAAATCCGATTTTCATGGCTAAGTCACTGATCATGGTTTTGGGATACTCGATCTCGAGACCACTCAATCGGTGACGACCTAGAATAATCTCTTTCGAGGTTTCAAGGTTGATCTCGTTGAGGTCGATCAATTTGTTAAATAAGCTTCGAATTTTAAATGCCCTATCCAAGGAGTCAAGATTGAACCGAGTGATTGAAAGAATCCAGTGGGTCTTGTGAGGAGACTGTTTGATGATGTCAAAAAGTCTTTCAAATTGATCCAAATGTCGGCGATTCAGCATTTGGTCAACGTTATCCATTATGATGGTGGCACCATTCTTTCGCAAGGTCCCTAAAATTGAAGCGTTGTTGTTCTTGCAGTTTAACAAATTGGCCAACTCGGCGACAGGTCCGTTTTGAGACTCACCGTCGATTCGAATTAATCGAGTGTTTTGGATTTCCATTTGTGCTACATTGATCAAAGAGGATTTTCCAATGCCTCGGTCTCCGATAATTAAAAGTTTCTGACTTTCTGTAAAACCATCTTCTTTGGAAAAAGGCTCAAAATGGCGCCAGCGATCGCGATGGGCAACAAAAAATCGACGATCTTGAATCGGGTCTAGACTAAACAAGCGAAAATAGACGCGCGGCAGTTTCTTCATCTCTCGATCAAACGAATAGGTCTCCTTGATGAATTGCCGAATAGTGGTGGTGTCCAAAGTCTTCGATTGAATTTTTTTAAAAATCGCTTTATCCACATCCCGTTCAGTTTGTTGGATACCTAGCTTTTTTACACGTTGATAAAGTTTTTCAATCTGTTCGTCGGCTTCTCGTTTAAATCGGCGAACCTGCTGAACCACGTTAAACAAGCCCTGTCGAAACTGATTCTTGGCGGTATTAACCACTGAAAATCTTTCGATTCCTAGGCGCACTTCGTCTTGCACTTCCTCAAGAAGCTTTTCGGTGGCCGTGCTTGAAGAATCAATATAGTCCACTAAGCCTTTGTAAATCTCGTTGATCTTTTCTCGTTCCGAGGTGATTGAACTCATCAGACTGTCAGACAGTTCTTTGGTGTTAAGATCCGACTCCCCTGCGATCTGAGACTCAAGGCTATAGTGGATGATAGAAAAAGCTTGTTCCATTTCTAAAAGCAAAGATTCAAGGTAGTTGGAAACGCCTTCAATTCTTTCTTCAATCACGGGAAGAAAATTAATTAGGATGCTTTGTTCGAACAACTCGGTGAGGTTGATTTTTTTAACGATGATATCCGATGGGTCATTGACTTGATCTGCCGGAGTTGCCTCAGAAGCTATTTGGAATGATCCTTCTTCTTTTGGTAGGTTTTTTTTCAAATTTAAGGAGATGTCTCGATTCAGCAAGCGAAAGCTACCGCGAACATATTTAGTTTTAATTTCAGCCTGCAGGTGGTCCTCGCTAAAGGCTTTGGTCTCCTGGTGCATTTTTTCGTAGGCGCTTTTATCAAAACTTTCGGCTTCTTGTAGCTCGGACTCAATTTTTTCAAAAAAAGCAAAAACATCTCTTACCAAGACATCAGTATTAACCTTGGCCGTCAAAACCGGACCGAAGAATTTCTCTTCTAAAAGAGTTTCTACGGCATTCGATAGCAGTGCCGATTGGACAATCACTTTAAGTCGATTGCGGCAAAAGACAAATTTTTCTTCCCAATTGACAGAAAACTTTTTTGCCCTTTCAAAATTTTCAGTGATTTGAGGTTCCACCTGCGAATAGCGCAGTCGACTGTCTGGCAAGTAGGCTGTATTCACTTTGCAAAGTTGACGGGTCCAACGCTTTGACACCTGAGAAATTTCTTTTTGAAAGTCACTTTGCACCGATCTGAACCATATTTCATTTTCTTTAGAAATTAGCTCGATGATCTCTTTTGAGTGAAACTCGTGGTCCTCTAAAGACTTTTGGAAGATGGCGATGTGTTTGCCGAGCAGTCGGTACCATGAGTTTATTAATGATAAGGAAAAAGCTCCAACCATGGGATCCAAATTGTATTTGGATAGTTTACGAAGTGGAATCTCTCGTGTGGCTCGTTTATTGAACCAAAAGTATGGGCGAATGATAATTTTTTTCAAAAGAACTGAGAGCGAGTCCCCTTTCTGTATGTAGATTCCAGAGTCAGGGAAGGGTCTTTTTAAAACAACAACTTGTCGATCAATCACTTTTTTATAGGTCGCAATAGCGTTGTAAATTTCTCGACCCTTTTCCCCCATTTTACGAAAATGATCGTCAATTTTGCTGACAATTTCTTTTTCTGAAAGGTCGCTGACATTTTCAAGAGCTTCAAGAAAAGTGTTCAGTATGGCTTTTTGCGGAAGGATCTGTGATTTCTTAAAGACATCATAGACGCCTTGAGAGAGTTCAAAAAACTGTTTCTCTAACTGAGGATCGTCCATTTCTTCGGCATGGGAGTGCAGCATAAGGTCAAATTCCCGATCAAACTCGGAGACCTCAGCCGGCTTGACCTCTTTGGCTGCCGCTTGAACATCCTCAATGGAAAGGGTTTCGGCCTCTTTATCTTCGATTTCTTCTTCTTGAGGCTCTTCTCCTTTTAAAACCATTCTCAGAAAAATCGGACCGATGAGAAGATTCAAGGTCACCATCCCGATACCAATGTTGGTGATGATTTCGGCATGTTCGGGCAGGCTGGTCGATGCGATCTGAATAAGTCCAAGGGTGACACCCGCTTGCGGCAGGTATCCCAACCAGATTTTCTTTTGAATTGACGCACTTTCGCCGTGCCATCGCCCAGCCAACCACGAGCTACCAATGTAGGAAATTGCACGGGCCGCAAACAACATGCCGGCTACTGGCAAAAAGGCCCAGGTCGAATTCAGATCTAGACCGGCCCCGACGTTTGTGAAAAAGACCACGAAGACTGGCAGGGAGACTTTTTCCAATGCTTCATGCAGTATGTGTTGTTCTTCGCAGAAGTTGCGGACCACGATTCCGGCAACGATAAAAACCAACAGTAACTCAAGATGCAGAGTGTGACTGATCTCGGCTGTAGTTAAGATCATGGCGGCTATAAAAAGAAACATTTCTTTACGAATAAACTTTAAATAGCCGATAAAAAGAGCGCCTAGAATACCTCCGGCAAGCAGCGAAAAGCCAAGCTCTTGAATTAAATGAATAAAACTGGTGGCAATGTCTGCGGCTCCACTGGTGATCGATTTTGCAAAAGAAATGCAGATTGCTAAAATGATGACGACCAGTACGTCTTTAACAATAGCCGAGCCAAGTACCATTTGGCTCATCCGGCTTTTTGCTTTCATCTCAGAAATGACTGCAATGGATATGGCTGGAGAGGTGCCTAATGCGAGAGCGGCAAAAATAAGGCCTAGTGAGACTAGGGGTAGACCCATGCCAAGGCCAAAATCGTAGACATACATATTAGAGACCCAAATCACACCAACACCAGCGACCCCTAAAGTCAGGATCTTCAGAAAAGAGGTTGTTAAAATGGGACCGATCACTTTTCGCAGGGATGAAAAGTGAAGCTCTAGACCCGCGGTGGTTGCGATGAGGCCGATGGCAAGGGTGTTGAACATTTCAATCTCTTGAACCACATTTTCCGACAAGATTTTGAGCGCGTAGGGGCCGAGAAGGAGACCTGTTAGAATGTATCCGGTCACTTGTGGCAGTTTCAAAGCCGAGCCCACTTCAGACAAAGTGTAAGCGGCAAGGATCACCAAGCCTATGGCCAAAAGAACCGAACTGTGAGTGTCGCTTAAAACGCCGGCGCCTTTTAAGGTAAAGCTAATAGAAAAAAGAATGAAGAGGATAAAAACTTTTCTCATTTAGCCTTTCCTCCAAAATGAAGGTGTAAATAGAGTCAATAGAACAAAAATCTCTAATCGACCGGCAATCATATAAAAACAAAGAACCAGCTTACCAATAGGATGGATAAAACTATAGCTTTGAGTCGGACCTACCGCACCAAATCCTGGGCCGACACTGGATAGCGAGGCGACAACACTACTGACCGCCGAAACCCAATCAAGGCCCAATAAGCACATAATCAAAACTCCCAAAAGATAAAGCAGAAAATAGGAACAAACAAAAATAAAAACCGACCCAAGAACTCTTCTTGAGATCGTTTGTTTTCCTAGTTTTGTGCTGACGACCTCTTGCGGATGCAGAGTCAAGCGTAGCTCCTGAATACAACGTTTAAAGACAATCAAAACTCGCGAAACCTTGAGACCACCAGCCGTCGAGCCGGCGCAGCCTCCGATGAACATACAAAGAAAAAGTAGATATTTGCTAACCAGTGGATATGTGTCAAAATCGGCGGTCATCAAGCCCGTAGTCGTGGTTACAGCCACGGTTTGAAAAAAAGCATCCCGTAAATCTTCAGTCCATTTGTCGGCGGCAAAACTCGTCGTGGTGAAAAAGATGAAAAAAGAGACTAACATATTCAAATAAACGAAAAATCGAAACTCAACACTGGAAAATAGTTTTTGAAAATCACCTCGAAAAAGTCCATAGTACAAGCCAAAGTTAACTCCTCCGGCCATCATAAAGACGATGATGATCCATTCGGCGATGGGGTTTTCAAAAGCACCGACGCTGGCCGCTCGAGTCGAAAATCCCCCAGTCGACAAGGTCGAAAAGGCATGGCAAACAGCATCGAATAGCGAAAAACCTGACAGGTAAAGCAGGCCGGTGCAGGCCGCCGTAAAAGCCATATAAACCCACCACAGGCGCAAGGCCGTTTGCTTGATTCGAGGTTTTAAGCCCTCGGTAATGGGACCAGCAACTTCTGTTTTAAAAAGATGTTTTCCTCCAAGTCCCATGTGAGGAAAAATTGCGACAAACAAGACGACGATTCCCATTCCACCGATCCAATGTAAAAGAACCCGCCAAAGATGGGTGGCTCGTGACAGCGACTCGATGTCATTGATGACGGTGGCGCCGGTGGTTGTGAGGCCAGAAATGGCCTCGAAAGTAGAAGCACTGAGTTCAGGGATACTGCTTTCAAAAAAGAACGGCAGGCCACTGAGAAATCCTGTTCCAACCCAGCCTAGAGCCACAATACCAAAAGCTTCTTTGCGAGAAATGGAAAGGATGTTCACGTGCATTTTGTGGGCAAAATAGCGCAAGAGAATCCCAAAACCCATGGCGATAAGAAGCGACATAGTGTAGGCATTCAAAGACTCTCGAGAGTTATCAACATAGGCCAGACAAAGCGGCGCTAACATGAAAATCGCTAGAATGATAAAAAGTTGACCCACATAGTAGGCCACAATGCGTTTCTGCAAATCGATACCCTACTTCAGTTTTTTAAACATATGCTCAAGACCACTGAGTTCCTTTTTCTTCAACACAATAATTATAATATCTCCTGCATAAATCTCGGTGTCGCCG
>CAYGNH010000013.1:0-88933 GCA_964351315.1 uncultured Pseudobdellovibrionaceae bacterium | reverse complement strand
AAGATTCCAAAGCATCTAAATGGGGAACGCCTTGGACTCCTGGTAAATAGCCTACGTAATTATTAGAATCATTTCTATTTTTCAATAGCCTCTAAATCTTAATACCAAGCTTCAAAAGTAGTACAGCGTATCCATAATACGCTCCTCCTGTTATCAAGATTGATCCTCCTATACTTGTCCAAAAATCCCATCCCACTTTGATAAAAACTGGAAACAAGATAAAAAACAATAATGACGGAATAACTATTAAGAAAATCCCGTAGGACAAATCACTCACTTTTTCGACACTTTTTGTGTCGATGTAAAGCCAGATCATAGCGAGCATTGAAGTTAAAGGAAGGGATGCTACAAGAGCTCCCAAAAGAGTGGACCTTTTTGCAACCTCAGATACAATCACAATAACCAATGCGCTTAGAACAACTTTTATAAAATAATAGACCACTACATTTCTCCCGCTAGAGCCTCAATCTGAGCTTCTGTCATTTTAAAATCAACGGCTAAATCAACCTTTTTTCTTTGTAGTGAGAGTATTTGATTAAATGCTGCCGTAATATCTGAGGTTGATCTAATTCCCCTCAAATATTCCGATGAAACTTGTTTGTAATAATTTTTACCGATTTTAAATTCACCATTAATTTCATCCAATGACACTTGTAAAAGCCTCTTCTTTTCTGTTAATGCTTTTATTTGATTATCAAATTCAGCCTGATGATACTGACTCAAACGCTCAGCACCCTTGGCTTTCCAATCCAAGCTTTGACCTTTACTTCGCTTTTCAATTGCCTCACCAAGTCTCCATGAGGCCATGATGCCAGTTCTTAATTCAAGCCTATTTTCATCGATAAGAATTTCCCTTTGAGAAAAAGGCTGTCTTTGATAACTCGCATAGAGATCTATAGAGGGTAAAAGAGCATTTGATTCCACATTGCTAGCTTTCTCATAAATGTCTGATTGAATTTTATACTGTTTGGATAAAAGAGACTTTTTCACCTCTTTTGTACCTGTAAGCGCCTGCTTTGTGAATTTAAGAAGTTCTTCAGAATCATTAATTACAATTTCTTCTCCCACCCCTAACCTACTTTTTAAATTCGCTTTTACAAACTCTAAATTTCTAGACAATTCCCTCATATCTTCGCTCAAGCCAATTCTTAAAAGTCCCAAGGAAGTGAGCTCAGACTTTGAAATAACTCCACCCCGGACCTTACTCTTAACTTTGCGTTCAATTTGAGAAATTCTATCTAAACTCTCTTTGTAAATACCTCTGACTTTTTGTATTTGTATGACTTGCAAATATGCTTTGCGCGCCTCAAAAACCATAGAGCTTGCAGTTACTAGAGAGTTAATTTCAGCAAGCTTAACCCCTTGCTTTCTTCTTTTCTCCTCCCAATAATCCCTCATTCCATTAAAAATATTAACAGTGGTTGTGGCTCCATAGAAACTCGTTGGATGAACTCCCAACCCTTTGGAATCAAAATGTTCAGTACCAGCGAATAAATTTAATTCAGGAATAAACGATCTCTTAAATGAACCGGCAAGACTTTCCTCGCCGCTAACATTAGCTTGTTCAGCTAATACTTTGCCATTGTTTTTTTTCACAAGATTCACTATATCCCCATAATTTATTTCTCTGGAGTTAGCCAAACCACTCCAGAGACAGATTAAAAGAATAGTAAAAAATAAATTAAATCTCATTTGAGATCTCCTAGTTTAGGTTATCAAAAGCCATAAATAATGTTTTTGCTTTTCCACCAATGGTGACGTCGATGTTAAAGGGGCGCCTTGGTGATTTAGGAAGTTTACCTACATAAGCATTTTCTTTTTTCTCTAGCTTAAATTCGTGAGAACCCCATTTTTTTGTCTTTTTGTCTTTGAATTGAAGTTGACCATTAGCATCTTTGAAGCTTTCCAACGTTAACGGTTTCATATCTTTGTCATACAGATAAATACGAACAACATTCTGATTGTTTTTTGTTAATTCAGCTTTATAAAGCAATGTCGCCTTAGTGCCTTTTTTAATTTCACTTTTATCAATTACTGCTGCGACCTTTCCACCAAATTTAGGTTGATCAACAAGCTTTGGACCATGCCCTTCATCATGGGCCTGAACCATTTGTGACATTAGTAATGCTATAGTTATTAAAACTGTTTTCATATTATCCTCCTAGATAATGTTAGTTACTTTCTTTTTATTTAATATTTTAGACATAAATTCTTCACCAATAAGATACACAATTGCGGGCATCAATATTGTATTCAAAGCAGTCGATGTAATGAGTCCTCCAATAATAACAATCGCTACCGGATATAAGATTTCCTTTCCAGGCTCACCTTGGCTCATGGCTAGTGGTAACAATGCAAGAATAGCCGTGCCTGCAGTCATTAATACTGGTATGAGCCGATCAAGACTTCCCGCAATTATAACTTCTTTAAATGATTGGTTGGTTCTTTCTGAAAAAAGATCTAAATAATGATTAACAACAAGAACCCCATTGCGACTAGCAATCCCACACAGCGTAATAAAAGCAACCGTTGTTGCTAACGACAAATCAAGTCCAGCGAGTCTGATAGCGACAACACTACCGATAAGAGCCAGAGGGACATTGGAGAGAATTAGTAATGAAAGCACGAACGACCTGAATTGCACGTAAAGAATCAAGAGCACCATTAATAACGATACAATTCCAAGTAAAAGAATTTTCTGATTCGCTTTAACTTGAGATTCGTACTGCCCTCCCATTTCAACAAAATAGCCCTCGGGAAGCTTTAGGGTGTCTAATTTTGCTTTCAGCTCCTTCGCCACCTCAGTCAAAGCCCGATCAGGGGCATTGGCAGAAACAATAAGTCTTCTTTGAAGGTTTTCGCGATTAACCATATTAGGACCATCAGTTTCATAAACATCGGCAACATCACTCACCGTTATCTTTTTACCCGAAGGAATAGTTTTCAATATGACTTTTTCAATCTCATCAGACTTGCTTCTAGAGACATCATCGAGCCTTGCATAGATTTCAAAAATTCTTTGATTCTCTATGAAATTACCCACTTTTTCGCCACGCAGACCCATCTCTAAGTCTTCCGTCACTTGCCCTGGAGACAACGAGTAATTGGCAGCAGTCATTCTATCAATCTGAATCGCCAATTGGGGGACTTTTACCAAAGGTTCAATTTGAATATCAACTAAGCCTTTGGTGTCTTTAAGAATGCTTTCAACTTGAACAGCGATTCTTCTTAATTCCACTTGATCTGATCCAAAAACTTTAAGCGCTAGCTGTGCCCTTACTCCACTCATCATGTGATCAATGCGGTGACTAATTGGCTGACCAAGATTAACATACACATCAGCAACACTCAGTATTTTTTTTCTTATATCTTCAAGAACAACATTCATTGAACGATTCATTGGATGCTTAAAATCCACATCAATTTCACTCCAATGAACACCTTCTGCGTGCTCATCCATCTCGGCTCGACCTGTTCTTCGCACTGTCGATTTTGTCTCCGGCACAGTCAATATTGCTTTTTCTATTTCTGCACCCTGTTTATTTGAGTCTTCAAGAGCGATTCCTGGGTAGGCGGCTACACCGATAGTTGCGGTTCCCTCATTGAATTGCGGCAAGAAATTACTTTCCATTTGAGAAAGTAGAACTAGAGCAACAATCAATGGTGCAATACAAACGGCAAAGACAATTCGCCATTTTTTGATACTCCATGCAAAAACAGGGGCCATCCAATATTTTAATTTCTCAACAAGAACTGGTTCTTTTTCAGTCTTCACAGCTTTTGACTTCGGTAGTAGAAAATAACACATGACTGGAGTTAGCGTTAAAGACACAAATAGCGAAGCCGTTAAAGAAATAATATAAGCAGCCCCCATAGGTGCAAACAGTCGTCCTTCAAGCCCACTTAAAGCAAACAACGGAACAAACACAGCAACAACTATAATTGTCGATATAACGATAGAACTCCGAATCTCTTTTGAAGCTTTATAGACAACAATTAGTGGATTGACTTTCTCACCTGATTTGTAATTTTCTCTGAGTCGCCTAAAAACATTTTCAACATCAACAATCGCGTCATCGACTAGCTCACCAATAGCAACAGCTAACCCTCCTAACGTCATTGTATTAATATTTAAACCAAAGAACTGAAACAGTAAAAAAGTGATCACAAATGACATCGGAATCGCCGTTAACGTGATGACCGTTGTCCTTATATTAAGGAGAAAGATAAAAAGAATGATGGCAACAATAATTGTACCGTCTCTCAAGGCTTCAATGACGTTATCAATAGAGGTTTCAATAAAATTGGACTGTTTAAATAAATCTATTTCTATTTTTAGGCCTGGTGGCATGGCCCCCTGAAGATCTTTGATTGAAGCTTCAATTTTTTTAGTCAAAACAACGGTGTCGGCTTGAGGTTGTTTTTGAATTGTCAAAACAACCGCTGGTTCACCATTTATACTGGCTTCCCCTCTTTTCTCCTTAGCTCTTATCTCCACCTTAGCCACATCTTTTAAAAGGACTGGTCGACCTAAATGCGTACCAACAGCCGTCTCCTCGATGTCTTCAACAGATGAGGCTCTACCTAATGGCCGAATCAGAAATTCTTTAGAGTCTTTGTTTAAAAACCCTCCCGTAGTATTCATGCTTATATGTTTTAGAGATGCTCTTAATTCTTCTAGAGACAGACCTCTTTGTTGCAGTTTTTCAGCAGAAACTAAAATTTGATACTGCTTAACTCCTCCGCCCATAACAACCACTTGGCTCACACCAGGAATTGCCATTAAACGTGGTCTTATTACCCAATCAGCAAGAGTTCTTACTTCCAAAGGATCAAGCTCTGACTTTTCGTCCCTTTTAACCAAACCAACAAATTGAATCTCTCCCATTATAGAAGTGATGGGAGCCATTGTAGGCAGAATGTCATCTGGCAATCGGCCTTGAGCTAACTGGAGCCTCTCTGCCACGAGCTGTCGGTTGCGGTAAACATCAGTACCCCATTCAAAATCCACATGGATAATTGCCACCCCAACTCCGCTACTTGAACGAATACCAACAACATTAGGTGTACCATTAAGAACGGCCTCTACAGGTATTGTAACAAGTGTCTCAACCTCTTCTGGCGCAAGACCATGGGACTCAACAAGAATGGTAACCTTTGGACGGTTTAAATCAGGGAAAACATCCACCGACAAATTAGTAGCAACCCACGAACCATAAAATAAAACGGCAAGTGAAAAGCAAATCACTATAAAACGATTTCTCAACGAAAATCGTATAAGAGCATCAATCATATCTGACTCCAGAATAATTTATTAATTTTTTAAGAATGTAATTATTGGATTGGAACTAAGATATGGGTGGTCTAAAAAGTGGCTCTCTATAGAGTCCCGAAATTAACTGATTCGGCTCCATAGCAAGGGGCTCTGATGGACCAATGTTAGTCCAATTAAAAGGCGTAGCATCAACTACGAAGGCAATAAAGCTCGGTGAAATATTTAAGTGGTGCTCATGAGGCTCACTGTCATCTGAACCCGAATTTGAGGATTCATGTTGGTGAGAGATACTAAATACAATTGTTGATTTTGCTTTTTGAGTACTATCACCATGATCATGGTGATGACCTTCATCATGATGGTGGCCATGATTTTCAACTTGATGACCTGCAACATGGGCTAAGACCGAAAAGTTATCCAAATCACTATTCCCAAACAGTGATGCAGATATAAGTCCTAAAATAGATAACAGTGATATCAAATATTTCACAAAATCATCTTAACTGCTAATTTATTACAACGCAAGCCGCTCACATGATCCTTAGTATTTGAAAAAACCCAAAAAACCAGCTTAGGTGGGTTTTCGTAATGATTGGTTAAAATAGAGGATGAAGCTGCAACGTCTTAAGTTATTCATTTTCTTAAAAAGCTGAGTAATATTCAAAATCTAGGGAGACAGCTCAGCCAATTCTGCCTCCTCGTCCATTCGTATGATCCACCTTTTAACTTCTTTATATTTTCATCTTCTTTAATCTCAAAGCGTTCAATATGACTGAAATTGAACTAAAACTCATGGCAGCGGCCGCAACCATTGGACTTAGTAAAATTCCAAGAAAGGGGTATAAAACTCCAGCAGCAATGGGTACTCCTGCGGCATTGTAAAAAAATGCAAAAAATAGATTTTGCTTAATGTTACTCATCGTCGCTTGGCTTAATTTTCTCGCCCGAACAATTCCAGTCAAATCCCCTTTTACCAGTGTTACGCCAGCACTCTCCATTGCCACATCTGTACCGGTTCCCATAGCAACACCCACATGAGCTTTAGCAAGTGCTGGGGCATCGTTAATCCCATCTCCAGCCATTGCTACAATATGACCTTCACTTTGTAATTTTGTAACTACATCAACCTTTTGTTCTGGAAGCACTTCAGCAATAACCTCATCTATAAAAAGTTTTTTAGCAACAGCGTGCGCTGTTGTTTTGCTATCACCAGTGAGCATAACGACTTTTAAACCTTCTTTATGAAGTGCTTCAATTGCGCCCGGAGTCGTTTCCTTAATGGGGTCAGCCACACCAATAAGTCCTGCTGATTTATTGTCAACAGCGACAAACATCACTGTTTGTCCTTCAGCCCTTAGCTCTTCAGCTTTTTCAAAAAGATGTTCAAATTCAATCCCAAAATCATTCATTAGTGCTTTATTACCAAGAGCGATTTTTTTTCCATCGACAAGACCGGTCACTCCTTTACCTGTAACTGAGGAGAAGTCCTCAACAGTTTTCAAGGAAATCCCTTTCTCTTCAGCACCCTTCACAATGGCCGCTGCAAGTGGATGTTCACTCCCTCGTTCTATAGATCCCGTGTAACAAAGTAAATTTTCTTCGGTGATCCCTTGAGCTGGCAACACAGTGACCAACTTAGGCTTTCCTTCGGTTAGGGTTCCTGTCTTATCGACAACCAAAATGTCTACTTTTCTCATGACTTCAATGGCTTCAGCATTCTTAAAAAGAATGCCGCTAGTTGCAGCTCGCCCAGTAGCGACCATAATTGACATGGGAGTTGCTAACCCCAAAGCGCAGGGGCAAGCAATAATTAAAACTGCCACAGCATTGATGAGCGCATAAGCCATTGCTGGTTCTGGTCCATACAAAGCCCAAACAATAAATGTAATGATCGAAGTAAGGATAACGATAGGTACAAAGTAACCAGCAACAATATCAGCTAATTTTTGAATAGGGGCACGACTTCTTTGTGCTTCTGCAACCATAAGAACTATTCGCGATAAAAGCGTTTCAGAGCCAATTTTCTCAGCCTCAATAGTCAGACCACCCGTTCCATTCACTGTGGCTCCAACAACCTTGTCTCCTTCGTTTTTTTCAACAGGAATGGGTTCCCCTGAAATCATTGACTCATCAACTGAGCTTTTTCCATCAATAACGACTCCATCGACAGGTATTTTCTCACCTGGACGAACTCGCAACCTATCACCTAATTCAACGGCCTCTAATGGAATATCCTCTTCTGATCCATCAGGGTTGATTCTTCGTGCATTTTTTGCAGCAAGGCCCAAAAGTTTTTGTATGGCTTCACCGGTTTGTGTTCTAGCTCTCAACTCAAGAACTTGACCTAAAAGTATTAAGGTCACAATCACACCCGCAGCTTCAAAGTAAACCGCCACATGGCCTTGGGAATCTCTAAATGAAGGTGGAAAAATATCAGGCACTAAGGCTGCAATCAGACTGTAGATAAATGCGACACTCACCCCAAGTCCAATTAATGTGAACATATTAAGGTTTTTTCTAATAACGGATTCAACTCCACGCACATAAAAGGGCCACGCTGACCAAAGACATACTGGAGCTGCTAAAAAAAGCTCAAGCCACAATCGCACTTTTGCTGAAAGCATTTGCGAGATCGGCTGCCCTGGGAGAAGATCACCCATTGAAATGATAAATAGGGGTATTGTAAAAAGAGCTGCCAACCAAAAGCGGCGACTCATATCCCTCAACTCTTCATTCTCTGTATTGTCAGCGATCAGAGGCTCTAAACCCATTCCACAGATAGGGCAACTTCCTTGCCCTATCTGACGAACTTCAGGGTGCATAGGGCAGGTATATATCTTGCCATCATTTGCACTTACTACCGCAGGTTTAGATGATCCACTTGTGTGATTATGACAAGAATGACTCTTGTTATGTTCATGGTTTTCCATTTCTATCCTTTTAATTGTACTTTGGGAGATCTAATCATTAGTGCTCTCCCTTAAACTCGTCATGTCCTTCTTTGCGAAGCTCATTCATATCTTGAAAAAGCATAAGCACAGGGGCCAGCTCTTGAGGTTTCTTAGTCATAGCCACTTCTATAGCACTTTCTAACTCTAGGGCTTTTTTGTTAAGCTCGGCCATTAAACCGGAATATTTCAATTTTAAAGCATCGGTATCAGCAGACATGGGAAAGTATAAATTGGCTGTTGCAATAGAGTATTGCAAACTTTCACTGGCTGCTAAATCTGATTCAACCATTTCTCCCTTTTGTAGAGCTATCGCTATAGTTTTAAAATGAACACCCATTTCCTTCATGGCCTCAGCGAGGGGCTTATTATCATGGGCAAAAGCTGTTGAAATATTGACTGCTAAAAATAAAGTAAAAATCATTTTTTTCATAAGAAAACTCCTTTTATTTCCTAAATTTAAAATCTCTTCGCTTAAAACTATATCGAATTAAAACTAGCCCCGAAACACTTGTTGCCAGAGCCAAAAATGCCGCAAGGACTAACCACCAATTATTAAAATTCTTTCTCTCACTGTAGTCCATAATGTGCAGCATCCATAAAAAGTCATAGACTCTCCACCATAATCCTCTCCTAGCGGTAACTTTGCCCGATTCAGGAGAAACATAAAAACTTGTATTTTCCATATTATCAAAATCAACTTTCCACACAGGGTATTTGCCTCGGTATTCAATCAAAGGCTCTGTAATGAGTTCTATGTTTTGAATCTTACTTTCACCACCAAAATGGGAAAGCGCAATTTTTCTAGCTAGATCTTCTTTTATAGGTGAAATTGTACTTCCGCTTATTCCATCTAAGACATAAATCGAGCTCTCTGAGGTATGAACCTCAAAGACAGGTTTTCCAAGTAAGGTTTTAAGCCTTACTTCTAAAACATCCTGGCCTTGAGCGAGCCCTTGGGTCACTTCATCTATTGAATGATAGCCTCGAAATTGATTCAGACTCACCGAATCGGGCACCTTTAATAAATGCTCACTCCTAATGGTCTCAATAGGAACAAAGCTCATATAAAGGCCGCTCAGGGTCCAAAAAAACAATTGAACCCCTATAACGAGAGCTAACCATTTATGCCATTTTCTAAAAAGAAGAGAGGCTTTCATCATTTCTCAACAGCAAAGTTTCGCATCATTGAGTGATCCTCATGCTCAAGGATATGACAATGAAATAAAAACTTCCCTTCGTAATCATTAAACCTTTTAATCACTCGAACTCGATCTCCGGGAAGAACTGCCACAGTATCTTTCCATCCTTCATCAAAAACCAAACCTTCACTCAACGGCCCAGGAATCCTTTCTAAAACTTGAAACTGAGAGCCATGAATGTGCATGGGATGAATCATGCCAGCGTTGGTTAAATCAAATTCCCATATCTCAGTCGTACCAAGTTTCGCAGTTTCTTTAGGTCTCACGCTATCCATTTCGTATTCAAGGTCATCTATGGCCCATCCTACACCGGCTTTAGGGGCGAGCTTAAAGACTTTAGGCGAATTTTCGTTAACGGCTTCACTTGCATCAATCTTTTCAAATTTTGAAAGTTGATTCGGCATAGAAAATTTCTTTATTCCTTCTTTCGCAACTTTGAATTTATAAACAGGGAAAGGCTGAGAGTTCCCATTGTCCACAAGTGGAATACTTAAAAGCTCAACTTCATCTCCGATATTTTTGTCTGACAAGTCCACAAGAATATCGAGTCTCTCACCAGGGCTGAATAAAATACTATCGAGCTCTGTCATCTCCTCTAATAAGCCCCCATCGGTTCCAATGAGGCTAATAGGCCTTCCGTCACTCCACTGAAGTCTGTAGGTATAGGCATTTCCTCCATTGAGAAGGCGTAATCTATAAGCTTCTTTACTAACAACTTTCTCTCGCTCAAAACCACCGTTGACTAATAATCTGTCACCCACTTTTCCCATCATGATGTCGTGACCAGATTGGACGTATATGAGTTGATTATCTTGATCGAAGTGACGATCTTGAAGAACAAAAAAGAGTTCATTGTCATCTTTGGGAAGATTTAATGCGTCCTCTTCAGCATCCCTTACGATAAGTAAACCAGCTAAACCGTGATAAACTTGATATCCCGTTCGCCCATGTGGATGAGGGTGATACCAATACAGACCTGCTCTATTATTTATCTGAAAATCGTAATTGTAGGTCTCTCCTGGGCCAACGGCATAACTAGGATGTCCGTCTTGAATTTCAGGTAAATGAAGCCCATGCCAATGAATGATAGAATCCTCATTCAATTGATTTTTGAAATTTACTTTTAACTGCTCACCACTTCTCACTTCAATAGATGGGCCTAAATACCCAGCACTAGCTTTCAAAAGGCTTTGTTTTCCACTGACAATAGAGCCATCAAAACAAAGCATATTCGTATCTTTTCCGCCAAGAAGTGAAACAGGCATTGCCTTTGCTGTGAGATCAATCTCATGAATTGGTCCACTTAGATATTTAAGAGCTAATTCATTGGCTCTTACGAAAGGCGAGTAGGCTAAAATCGCTGCAGTGGCCGATGTTCCTTTTATAAATATTCTTCTATCCATCTTTATATCCTCCTATTTAATCTGGACAACGCCAGCCTTCATACCCATACCGCAGAGAAGTGTGATCTCTTTTGGCTTATCGTAAGATCCCACTTCAAATCTCACTTCT
The DNA here is from genome assembly GCA_964351315.1 of uncultured Pseudobdellovibrionaceae bacterium. Taxonomy (GTDB): domain Bacteria; phylum Bdellovibrionota; class Bdellovibrionia; order Bdellovibrionales; family JAGQZY01; genus JAGQZY01. The sequence continues at coordinate 77,996 of CAYGNH010000013.1, read as the reverse complement.
TTATTCAAAGGAAGCTCAACCGACTTTTTGGTCTTGGGGTGCTTTAAAGCCGTCATACAGGTTTTCTTTGTAGTTCTTGTAATATTTAAAACGATCTTTTCATTAGGCTTAAAATTAAGGGGAGCACTGGGTACAAATCCCTTTGTTCCTATTTCTACCTTAATCGCTTTTGCAGCCATTTTGTTGTGGTGAGCGTCGTGTTTTTCACCCGAGTGATCGGCCACTGCAATATGACTCAATAACATGCCCAGTATTATAATTATAATTTTCATTACCCCTCCTCTATAGGATTATTCATTATTGTTTTCTTATTTTTGTTTAATTCATATTCTTTCCAAATAGCAAAAATGGCGGGATACACAAATAGCTCTACCATGAAGGAAATAAATATCCCTCCCACCATAGGCGCTGCCATTCTTTTCATAACATCAGCTCCTGTACTCGAAGTTCCGGCCAACATAATCGGCATGAGAGCCAAAAACGTTGTAAGTGCTGTCATCATCTTGGGGCGAATCCTTTTAACCGCACCATCATGTATTGCTGTGGCAATATCTTGAAAATTATTAACCCCAGTAGTTTTCTTTTGCTTCACATAAGCCAGATCAAGGTAAAGAAGCATGTAAATAGACATTTCAGCATCTATTCCCATCAGCGCAATCAAGCCCACCCATACAGCAATACTTATGTTGTAGCCTAAAATATATAAAAGCCACACGGCCCCCACGGTAGAGAGAGGGAGAGTTAAAATAATTATTCCTGTTTTAATAAATGATTTCGTATTGAGAAAAACCAAAAAGAAAATAATCAAAAAAGTAATTGGTAACACGAGAATGAGTTTTTCCTTAACTCTGGTCATACTTTCAAATTGACCACTCCAATGAAGGGAATATCCAGGGGGGAGTTTGAACTCTTGAGCCACTTTTTTCTTGGCAGCACTCACATAACCGCCAATATCTGAAGTATCAATATCAACATAGACATAAGAGGTTAAAAGACCATTATCGTTTCTGATAACACCAGGGCCATTAGTTATCACAATCTCTGCAACGTCAGAGAGCGGAATTTGATAGCCTTTTGGTGAGTCTAGTAAAATACGCTTTATGTCTTCTTTGTTTTGCCGGTAGCCTCTTGCATACCTTAGATTGACTGAGTATCGCTCTCTCCCATCAACAACGGTAGTAACGTTTTTTCCTCCTAGAGCTGTTGATAGAGTATCGTGGGCCTTTTTAACACTAATCCCATGGCGAGCTAAACTTTCACGATTAAAGATAAAGTCAAAAAAGAATCCACCTGTGACTCTTTCAGCAAAAACACTTCTCGTGCCAGGTAGGTTGGTTACGATTTTTTCAAGCTCCACACCAATGCGTTCTAATTCTTTTAGATCACTCCCTGAAACTTTTATCCCAATAGGCGTTCTAATTCCTGTTGTGAGCATATCAATGCGACCCTTGATGGGTAAGGTCCAAGCATTAGTCAGTCCTGGTATCTGCATCTTTTTGTTCATTTCAGCAATAAGCTTTTCCCAAGTCATTCCAGGACGCCACTGATCTTGCTCTTTAAGAACAACTACAGTTTCCATCATTGTCAAAGGGGCCGGGTCTGTCGCTGTGCTTGCGCGCCCAGCCTTTCCATGAACTGTTTTTACTTCCGGAAAGCTCTTTAAGATCTCATCTTGTTTTTGTAATAATTTTTGCGCTTCAGTTGCAGAAAGCCCTGGCATTGTACTTGGCATATAAAGAATAGTTCCCTCGTTGAGAGGGGGCATGAATTCTGAACCAAGCTGAAAGTAAGCAGGAATTGTCAATATCACCATTAAAAAGGCAGAAATAATCACTTTCCAGCGATGGATAACCATAAAATCCAAAACAGGACCATAAACTTTGAAAAGAAATTTACTGATGGGGTGATCTTCTTCTGTCGTATCATGAGCAGCAAAAAGTTGACTGACTTTTTTTGCAAAACGTCCTTTACCAAAATAAGGGCCTTTTTTCTTAGTCAAAAGAACCAATAAAGCTGGCACAAGAGTAATGGATAGGACAGCTGCCACCATCATAGCCAAAGTCTTGGTGTATGCTAGAGGTTTAAAGAGCCTACCCTCTTGGGCTTCAAGAGCAAAAATAGGAATAAAGGAAACCGCAATCACAAGTAGAGAATAAAAACTAGAAGGCCCCACTTCTTTAACAGCATCAATGACCACTTCCGCAATGGGCTCTTTCTCTCCAGAGGCTCGCCAGTCCTCAAGTTTTTTATGACAATTCTCCACAACAACAATGGCCGCATCCACCATGGCACCAATCGCAATAGCGATCCCCCCTAGTGACATAATGTTGGCTGAAACATTCATCAGATACATCAAAATAAAACTAATAATTACAGCGGTTGGTAGCGTAACGATCGGAATAATAGCACTTGGAATATGCAGAAGGAAAATTAAAATAATAAAAGCCACTACTAGCATCTGCAAAAATAGCTCAGTTTTAAGAGTACCTATTGATTTTTTTATGAGATCACTTCGATCATAGGTCTCAATAATCTCCACTCCTTCAGGAAGTGAGGACTTGAGAGACTCCATTTTTTTCTTTACTCTTTGGATAACATCATAGGCATTCTCACCAAAGCGCATAATAACAATGCCACCAACCACATCACCAAGCCCATTGAGGTCACCAAGTCCACGGCGAATCTCTGGCCCTTCTGCTACGCGCCCAATATTTTTAACATAGATCGGCACACCATTTTCTCTTACACCGATGACGATATTCTCTATATCTTTTTTGTTTTTTACATAACCTTTGGCTCGGACCATATATTCGATGCCAGAAAACTCTATCACCCTGGCACCTGTTTCATTATTCCCTTGTCTAATTGCATCTGTGACTTTCGATAAAGGGATATTCAAGGCTTGTAAAGATTCAGGGTTCACCAAGACTTGGTACTGCTTTTCAAACCCTCCAAAGCTTGCAACCTCTGAAACCCCAGGAACAGACTGTATTTGATATCTTAAAAACCAATCTTGAAAAGATCTTAAGTCAGCTAAATTATTTTTACCCGAAACATCTTTTAAAGCATACTGATAAACCCAGCCAACTCCTGTTGCATCAGGCCCAAGCTCTGTTTTCACACTGTCTGGAAGCTGTGGAGTAATTTTTGAAAGATATTCTAAAACTCTTGATCTTGCCCAATAGATATCTGTCCCATCTTCAAAAATAACGTAGACATAAGAAGCTCCAAAAGTAGATACACCCCGGATATCCTTAACCTTGGGAACCCCTAAAAGACTTGTAATAATAGGATAAGTGACCTGATCTTCAATAATATCAGGGCTTACATTCCATTTTGAATAAACGATAACCTGGGTATCTGAAAGATCGGGTATAGCATCCACAGGAATATTTTTTATTGAATAAAGCCCCCCAACGAGCAAAACCACCGTTAGAAATATGGTGATAAATTTATTTCGAGCTGAAACGTCTATTACTGTTTTTAACATGACTTAAGCCCCTTAGTGGTTATGTCCTTGAGAGTTTTGACCTGCGTTTTTTATAACAGCTTTAAGCCTCGACTCTGAATCAAGCATAAAGTTACCTGAATTCACAACGACCTCATTTTCATCAAGGCCCGTTAGGACTGCCATATACTCATCAGTTTCAAAGAGTTTAGTTATTTTTCTTGGCTCAAATCGACCCTTATCTTTTTTGACAAAGACAAAAAGATCTCTCCCTGTATCAAGGACACTTTCTAATGAAATCGCTAAAACATTTCCCAAGGGGACTGAGATCGAAACATTGACAAAGGCTTCGGGCCGTATTGAGGCTTTTGTTTTGTCAATTTTGATTCTGACTTTTCCTGTGCGCGTTTTAGGGTCAATGACTTGATCTACAGAAACAACTTCTCCCTTGAGAAGTTCTCCGCCTAGAAAGCTACCTTCGACTTTAACAGCTTGTCCCGGCTTGATATTGAATAGATCCGTTTCAAAAACATCAGCATAGATGAGATTCTCACCTTTACCGCCACCAACAATAAGACTATCTGAAACTCTTCCTTTTTCAGCTATCTTTTTAATATCTTCGGTCGATAAACCCATGACTTGGAGCCTAACTTTAGATGACTGTATCATCTCACTGGTACTTCTTCTCACTTCTTTTAAAGGTGAGTCTTTAACCTTGTTCCACTGTCTAATCGCTTCTAAATATTCACTTTGAGCCGTATAAAGCTCAGGATCAAAAGCAATTCTTCCAGGAGCCCTCACCGTTTTAAACAAATCTTTCTTTTGAGCAATCTCAGTGGTCACTCCAATCATCTGCTGTTTATCAAGCTTTAACTTAATTGAAGCCCTTCCATGAGGCTTCATTTTCATATTTTCCATTGAAGTTTCTGAGTCAGGACCATCTACAGTATTTGCGGTATCTTTAACCTCTGCCCTATCCGATTGGTTGTGTCCTGCATGAGCATCAACCTCTTCTTCATCGTTTTCAAAAAGCACTAGGTCCATTCCGCAGATAGAACACTTTCCAGGCTTGTCAGATGAAATTTGTGGGTGCATCGGACATACATACTTTGAAACTTTAAGTTCCTTCGTTGTTGAGTCACCATGCCCAGAGTGTTTCGAGCAGCTTATAGAAAAAAACAACGTCATTGATAGTAAGATTACAAATATTTTCATCGAATAACTCCCTTAACTCCGTAGAGATTTGATATGGACTGTCCGATCAGTGATTCCATTTCTGTGATATCTTTTACAAAGGCAGCAAGGCTTTTGTAATAATCTTGTTTAACTTTATAAAGCGATCGTTCACTATCGAGTAAATTTAAAAATGAGGTTTTTCCAGCTTTATATGCCGAACTTGTCGACCTATAAGCACCTTCAGCCTGTGGCATTAAGGTGGTCTTGTAGATAACTAAAGTTCTATCTGTTTTTTCGATACGCGCTTTTAGTGACTTAAATTTTGCAATAACTTTTAAAGACATATCTTTATACCTATACTCTTCTGCATTGGCTTTTGCTGAAGCATGGGAAGACTCAGCGCTGTTTTTCCAGAACCACAATGGAATAGTGGCATTAAATGAAACAATTTTTGAGTCCTCAGGAAGTCCTGAAACTCTCTCTTGATACTGAACACTAAAGTCAGGAGCAAACTCCCACTTTGCTAAACTTCTTTTGACCTTTGCAGCCTTTAGTTTTTTCTCTTGAACTTTCAAGACTGGTGAATTGTCTTCTACAAAATTTCTTAGCTGTTGGTCAAATTTTGTGAGGCTGACTTTATTAACTGAGGGCTTTGAAATATTGAGTTGAGCGAGTTGGAGATCCTCAGCTGCGCCATCACTCAAGAGCGTTTTAATCATAGACTGGAAACGAATCTCCTCTTGTTCAAGCCTAAGCAAATCAATTTCCAATTGAGTCAGCTCAAAGTGGGCCTTCATGGAGTCAGATTGACTTGATTTACCCGATGCGTATTTCTTCTCAGCCACACGGGAAAAGTCCTTAACAATTTGCAGATTGGCCTTTGTAAGCTCTATAGTTTTTTGAATAGAGTAGAGATTAAAATACATAGTCGTAATCTGCTCACGAAGCTGCAATCTTGTGTTTAGAAGCTGACTTTGCGAAGATTCATAAATCCTCTTCTGAGCCTTACCTTCTAACCAATATTTCACTGGAAAACGAAACTTTTGCTGAACCGTGAAATATTCAGTTTCGTTTCCGCGATCCAGATTGGAAATACCAATAGCTGGGTCAGGAAGATTGTACTTACTGGTTACAAGCTTTTTTTCAGCTCTGCTATCTTCAGAAGCCGATTTAATCACATGATTTTGCTTTAAAGCCTTATCAACAATCTCATTTAGTGTTGGCTCATAACTCGCCAATGCCTTTCCAGCAAACAAGAAAGTCACCAGTGAGATCATCACTAATTTCTTCATATAGAGTCCTACGAAAATATTTTTTTAGTTAAATAGAAAAGTAATCTTTGAACTTTAGGAAAAAGCTCTAAATAAGATATGAAGATTTTTGGATGAAAAGTGCAACACCAAAGTATGACCTAAAGCCAGGCGGACTTTCTGAAGTAAATTTTTGATAAATTGGATTAATTAATGAGTTTAACAAATAAATTGAAGACTGATGAGAGATGACTTCTGTGTTTTGATGCCCAGTAACCTCTAAAATATCAGATTGAATCATTTCATCAAGTTGGCAAATCTTTGAACCACAATCATTGCCTTCATTTGTAGACTCATCATTTTCGCTATTTGATTGTGATTGATGACAGCCGTGATGTTCAGCCGTTTTTTCAATCACCTTTTCTACAACTTGATCCTGAAGACTGCACTTAGCCAAACAGACTGTAGCCAACGACTGAACGCTAACTAGAAGTGGTAATAATAAAATGACTAATAATCTATTCATATATCTAGTACCTATCGGCCCAATAATAGCTCTCCTTGAGAGTAAGTCAACATCCCCAGGCAACGATTCTGTGCATTCTTACGTATCTTTCTAATTTTACTAACTATTTAGGGACTTGTCAGACTTATCCCCTTGAGCTTTATTTCAAAACGAAAAAGCATACCTGTTTCAAATTGCGGGCAGCTATGGACACAAGTATTCATTAATGTCGGATTCGACTGTCATTCGGCAGACTCATTGTCTGTGCCGCCGAACACAAGGCAATAACTTTTTTTGGCATTAATCTGCACGGGGATATCTTGAAATAATCCCAAAGTTTGGAATGGAGGTTTAAAAAAGTGAACACTTGGATCAATCATTTACTTTTTGATGTTCAAATTTCATCAGATTTAAACTTGTCATGATTACTATAAGCGTCACCCCTACATCTGCAGCTATAGCAAAAACTAAATTACTATAGCCAACAAAGGCTAGAATAATGAAGACGAGCTTTACGACTATTGCTCCAACAGTATTGAATTTAATTCGACGTAATGTTTTCTTACTAAGACGAATAAGAAATGGTACAAGTGAAAGCTTGTCATTCATCAAGGCAATGTTTGCGGTTTCTATTGCTGTGTCACTTCCAGCGGCACCCATTGCAATGCCTACAGTGGATTGTGCTAGCGCTGGGGCATCGTTTATTCCATCGCCCACCATTGCCACTTTTTCATATTGTTGTAATAGTTCTTTTATTTTATCTGATTTGTTTTCAGGCAACATATTTCCGAATATTTTTTTTATACCTACTTGCCGTGCTACATAGTTTGCAGCCTTCTCACTGTCGCCAGTTAGCATTACCAGCTCAATGTTCATTGCTTCTAACTCTTTCAATGCTGCCGCACTGTCTGGCTTTATTTCATCCATTAATGCTATAATTCCCGCTACTCCGTTTCCAAAGCTTACTACAACACTCGTTTTCCCCTGTGATGAAAGTTGTTCAACAATTTTTTCGGTTTCTCTATCAGCGGGCTGATGTTCCTTAATAAAGTCCAACTTTCCTACATAAATTGTTTCGTCTTCACACACCAAGCATTTTGCCGTGGCTCCTTTGCCCATAATACTTTTAAATGCTTCGGTTTTGTGCGGCTCAAATCCTTCTTTCCTGCTTGCATCGACCATGGCTTGGGCCAGTGGGTGTTCGCTGAAAATTTCCGCACCTGCGGTGCAAGCCAATAATTCTTCGCGGCTAGTTCCATTTAGCGGGATTACATCACTAACGATTGGATTGCCGAAAGTGATGGTTCGAGTTTTGTCTAATGCAATGGCTTTAACATCTGCCAAGGCTTCTATATATTTCCCACCCTTTACCAACGCACCTTTTAAAGATGCGTTACCTATGGCAGCGTATATAGCAACAGGAGTTGAGATGACCAACGCACAAGGACAAGCGATTACTAAAAGCGTAATCGCTTGCTGTAACCAATGATTAAAGTCTTTCCCTAATACGAAAACAGGAAATACAAAAAGTAAAACAGAAAGTAAAACCATTGCTGGAGTATAGTATTTTGCAAATTGCTGAATAAATTTTTGTGTTTCACTTTTGTTAGCAGTGGCTTCAAAAGTGAGACGAACAATTTTTGAGAAAGTGGTATCAACCGAAAGCTTAGTGGTTTCTATCTCGATGAAGCCATTTTTGTTGAGGGTTCCTGCAAAAAGAACATCGCCAACATACTTATCTTTGGGAATGGGCTCCCCAGTTATAGCCGCTTCGTCAACAGTGGTTTCCCCTGAAATAATTTTTCCGTCAAGAGGTATCATTTCGCCTGGTTTTACCTGAATAATTGTCCCGACTAAAATTTTTTCGATAGGTATAAATTCATTTTGAGTTTTAACAAATGCTGTTTTTGGTGCTTTACTCACCAATTCATCTAAAGCGGATTTTGAGTTTTCTATTCCAATATCTTCTAAACGCTCACCTAATACATATAGCACCACTAAAACTGCAGCTTCGGGAAACTCCCTTAAATAAAATGCTCCAGCCACAGCTATAACCATCAACGAATTGATATTGCTAAAGTTTAGCCGAAGCAATGCCATGGTGCCACTCCAAACAACCTTGTACCCTATAGCAAGGATAAATGTTGCAAAAATAAAAGGTGCGTATGGCATAGGTATATGAATACCTATGATGGATAAAACTTCTAATACTAAAACGATAGTAATAGCAAAAAGAAGAAAGAGAAATTTTTTATCATCGAATGGTAGTTTCATTTTTTTTATTACCCTCAATCTCTCAGTGAGATAACCCAGATTGTTTAATTGTCATTTTGTCTTCGAGCAACCTGTAAACAACGGGAAGCACTATGAGAGTCAATAGCGTCGCTGACACTATCCCTCCAACAACAACAGAGGCGAGAGGACGTTGAACATCGGCTCCGGCCCCAGTTGCAAGCATCATGGGAATAAAACCAAAAATATCCGTGAGTGCAGTCATCATGACAGGCCTTAGCCTCAAAGAAGTACCTTTTAATATCAGGCCATCACCAGATTTTCCTTCTAATTTTAATTGATTGAAATAACTTACCAGAACTACACCATTTAAAACTGCGATTCCAGATAGAGCAATAAAACCAACAGCGGCTGAAATACTAAATTCCAGCCCATTGAGCATTAGTCCCATTACGCCACCAACAAGTGCCATAGGAATACAACTTGCCACCATTATTGTCTGTAGCACGCTTCCAAAGGCCATATAAATCATCATCAGTACCAAAATCAAAGCAAGTGGCACTAAAACTGATAATCTTTTCTTCGCTTGTTCCAAGTTCTTAAAGCTACCGCCCCATTCAACATAATACCCTGATGGTATTTCTAACTCTCTTTCCACTGTAGCTTGAGCTTCCTCGACAAAGCTTTGTGTGTCGCGCCCTCTCACATTAATAAGAACAGCAGCCCTTTTTTTGGCAGACTCCCTACGAATATCACTAAATGTGTCTGAGATCTCAACTGTTGCTACTTCTTCCATTGGAACTGTAAGACTGTCAGAAACACCAACAGGAACCTTCTTTATAGAATCAATATTCGATCTATCAGATTCACTGAGGCGAACTATTATCGGAAAACGCATTACGCCCTGATAAAGAAAACCAGCTTCTGAACCTCCAACCGCAGTCTCGACTGTAGAAAGAATGTTTTCCTTAGAAATACCCAATTCTGTTAGTTTTTCAATTTTCGGACTAATTCGTAACACTGGAGACTTCCCCTTAACCTCTTCCTCTGAATCGCCAGCACCATCGACTTTGGCAATTATTCTTGCAGCGTCTTTAGCGATCTTACTAATAACCTCCATGTCTTCACCAAAGACTTTAAAAGATACATCAGCGCGAACACCTTCAAGGAGCTCATTAAACCTAAGTTGAACGGGTTGTGAAAAAATCAAAGATTGTCCAGGCAGTGACGCTTCTAATTTGTGTTTTATAGCTTCTACGAGCCTCTCTTTGTCTCGCCTTTGACCATCAACCACGGGCCAATCATCAAATGGATTCAACAAAACATAAGTATCAGAAATATTCACTCCCATAGGGTCTGTGGCAATTTCAGAAACTCCTATACGAGAAATAACTTTATTAACTTCTTTAAACTCAAGAATAATTTCTTCAGAGATTTTTTGCATTTCAACCGACTGATCTATAGCTATATTAGTAGGTCGAACAAACTGAATAGCAATAGAGCCCTCATCTAGTTGAGGTAGAAAGTCAGCACCCAAGCGCGAAAATGCAATTACTCCAATTAAAATACTAGAGACTCCGAGAAAAACGACAGCCTTTTTGAACTTTAAAGCCCTTGCGATTGTAGGCATATACATTTTACTCAACATTCTCATGAATATTGGTTCTTTTTCCTTAACTTTTCCAGATAATAATACTGAGGCTATAGCTGGAATGGTGGAAAACGAAAGTATAAATGCAGAACCTAGAGCAAAACAAAAAGTAGCCGCCATCGGCGTAAACATTTTAGCTTCCACTCCGGTAAGTGCAAAAAGTGGTAAAAACACGACAACAATAATCAATTGACCAAATCCGGCTGCGGATCGAATTTCCTTTGTTGCAAAAGTAACCGCATTTTTTATTTCACTTCTTGTTAGCGTTCTTCCGGCTTCCTTTGCCCTCTTACCAACAACGCGAACACAGTTATCCATAACAATGACTGCGCCATCAATAATAATTCCAAAATCTAAAGCGCCTAGACTCATCAGATTCCCTGACACATTGAACATTTTCATCCATATAAATGTAGCAAGTAATGACAATGGTATTGTTATGACTGTTATAAGGGTCACTCTTAGATCACCAATTAAAATTAGAAGAAAGAAGGCGACTAGAAGTGCTCCAAAAAGGATATTGTGCTGAACTGTAGACAACGTTGAATTTACCAAAGTAGATCTGTCATAGAGTGTTTTTATTTCTACCCATTCAGGCAGACTCTTTTGTATTTCGGTCACTTTTTTATCAACATCTTGAGCTACTGTTCGACTATTCTCACCTAGAAGCATCAAAACAGTTCCCATTACCACTTCTTTTCCATTTACTAAAGCAGCGCCAGTTCTTATTTCTTTATCAAGCTTCACATCTGCCACATCTTTTATAGAAACTGTATTGAAATTTGGTAGCTTTTTGAGTGGAATATTCTCAATATCTTCAATGGAACGAACCAAACCGCTAGCCTGAATTAATAATTGTTCAGCAGTTTGTTGAATGTAGCCACCCCCGGTATTTCTGTTGTTGTTTTTAATTGAATTAAGAACTTCTTCCAGATGAATACCATATTTTGCTAGATCGTCCATGCGAGGTTGAACGTAAAATTGTTTTGCAAAACCACCAATACTATTAATTTCGGCAACTCCATCAACAAGCAGTAACCTCGGTTGAACCGTCCATTCATTAAGTGCTCGAATTTCCATGAGCTGCTTTATTCGCTCATCTCCCTTGGCTACCTCTTTAGCTTCCAAAGAATAAAAGTAAACCTCTCCCAGACCAGTTGAGATAGGGCCCATAGTTGGTTGGACATTTGAAGGAAGCGTACCTTTCAAAGTTTGAAGTTTCTCTGAAACCATTTGCCTTGCACGATAAATGTCCGCGCCTTCCTTGAAGATAATAGTCACTTGAGACAGTCCAAACCGACTAATTGATCTTATTTGCTCAATCTCAGGAATCCCTCCCATTTCACTCTCAATGGGATATGTGACGAATTTTTCAATTTCAGATGGAACAAGTCCTTCAATGGAAGTATTAACCTGAACTTGAATATTTGTAATGTCAGGGACAGCATCAATTGGTAAACTTTGATAGGAATACCAGCCAGCAATAACCATGATTCCAGTAAGTATAAAGACCAATCCCTTATTCTGTACTGATTTTTCAATTATTAAATCAATCATTTTAATCCTCTTTTTTGAAAATTAGTGGGCATGGCCTTCGCCACCTTCACCAGACGCTTCAAGTTGTGCAACTCGCAGCAATGGAACTCCTGACACAACTATCTCGCATGGAGTTTTAGTATTTGAAAAATAGGAAGCCGAAACGATTCGACTATCTGCTGATTTAGACTCAACACTCACTTCCACTAATTCAAACCAATCTGCCTTGTGAACAAATACTCCATATTCGTTACCAAAACTCACCAATGCTTCTTTAGGAATTTTTATTTTAGATTTACCAATTTTTTCACATTGCTTGTATTTTAGTTTGATACTTTTAATTGATAAACTAGAGAGCTTGAATCTATTCCCATCATCTTCAATTTCTAATATCGCTTTACTTTTATTTCCTTCATCGGAATGTGAATCATTATCGTGAGAGTGGCTATCATCGTCACTCTTCTTTTTTTTATCATCATGTTCTTGGCCATGTTCATCGTTGTCTCCATGGTCATCATGATTGTTGGTTTTCTTGCTATTCTTTTCTTCATGCTCATGCCCACTGTGATCATGGTCGTCTTCAGCAAAAACCCCTATGGGAGAAAAAACAGTTAGAGAAACTATGAACAAGAATGGTATTAATTTAATCATTGGGATCTCCCGATTTCTAAGATTTTTTTCTCCTTAGTATTCCCAAGAAGGGCGTAATAGTTCCAACGGGCTTTGACCGCTGCCAACTCTTGGGAATGTAGAGATTGATAAAACTCAATAATTTGGCGGTGTAACTCTATGACCATCGAGGGGCTAACCACGCCTCTTTTAATCATTTTGTGGAGTTTCTTATGCTTTAAGTGAATATTATTAGACTTTCTTGCCATCGTGTATGACTTAGACGAGCGTTCATAGACTCTTATGAGACGTTGGGCTTCTTCATTAATCCTTCGATCAATAAGTTTTCGCTCAAACTCTCGACGTTTCACATTAGCAAATGCCGACTCCCTTCCTCCTCGATTTAAACTTAATACTGGCAATGGAAGTGTGACGGCTGCACCAACAAATGTTCCACCCTGGAACCCCGGCACAGTTACAATTCTTGGTCCCACCGAAATGTCAGGCCAGGATTCGGCTTTTTCCAATTCATATCTTCTTTTTGCAATATCAACGCTTGCTTTGGCTTGTTTTAATATTGGTCCACGAATTTCCTCTCTATTTAGAGTCGGCCATTCGTGTATTAACGGGGGCAGGAGCTTTTCATCGGGCAGAATTGCCTGACCAGATATGATTTTCAAATAAGACAGAATTTCATCTTTTTCGTTTTTAAGACTACCGAGCTTTAACTGAACTTCCTCTGAAGCCATCCTAAAGACGTTTACAGAGATCTCTTGCTCGGGGTTCATTTTCCCAATTCGGCTATATTGAGAGATCATTCTTAAAAAGGTCTGTCTATTTTCCTCGATCACTTCAATTTCATGATTAATTTGACGTAACCTATAGAGTCTTTCAATCAATTCAATCTTAACTAGATTGTAATTGCCTTCAATCCCGACTTTTTGAAGCTCAAGCTCGGATTCAGCAAGCTTAACCCTAGCTGGCTGTTTTGAACCAAGCTCAATCGTATGATTTAGATTAAACTCATTTGTAAAGCCACTGGCTCCTTGTGTTTCTGTGCCTTGCCACTGAAGTTGTGGATTTGGACGTTGAGACGCTCTATTGACCAACCCCTCAGCTACACCCACATCAAGCTTTGCTATATCCAACTGTGGATGGCCTTCAATCAGACAACCCAAAAAATCATCAACATTAGTAGTTTTTTGACATTCTCCCGCGTTTGCCATCGAATCAATTCCATAGCAAGAAGCACAGAGAACAATAAGAATAAATCTTATCATTATTCACCTCGTATATTTTAATTTGAACTAATTAAAAATAATAGAAACTTAGGAAAGTTTCGGAGGGCGAAAAAGACTGCCTAGGGCTCTCGATTGGAATATTTCCTCATGTTCTCTGAAGTGAGATTGGCTGAGAAAAGTAACTTTTAAACTTAAACTTGGAATTAGAAATCCACAGTGACCAACATGGCATTGGTGTCCTGCGTGACAGCCTTCTGTGGCCGGACAATCTGAATTGTCCTTATTGCTTTCATTTTCGTGTAGATCCTGATGACTCTGAGCTAAAGAATGTAGGGAAGTTTCACCATGAGAAATTCTATGTTCATGCTGCATAGAATGGGCCATTTCAGCAAATTCTTCAGCAATAGCTGTGTCAAATGAAGACATAAAAATGATATAAGCCAAAAATAGAGACCGCAGAATCATACTATGAAAATACAATCAGTCAGAAACGTCTACAAGGCTTTTCTCACAAAATACCAAAATATCTCATTTTTCGACATATATTTAGGGTATAGACCAGAAAATGTAAGAATCATATCCGTTCATTTCACTTTGGTTAGTGTTTTGTTAAGGCGAATTTCGTGGCGCATCAACTGTTCATTTTTCTGAGCTTTGCATACGATAATTTTTGTATTCAAGGAGTATGAAATGTTAATTAATTTATTTATATTTTCTATTCTTGGATTTTCTCAGCAAACCTTGAGCGATATTCAACCCCAAGGCGAATGTCGGAATGTTGTCGATCATGAGCACTACCATTTTTGCTACAACAATCAGCACAGGTTAGCAGCATGGACCACTCATATCTTAACAATCGAGTATGCCCACGGCGAAGCAGAAAGACAGGATGATTTTAGACCAGACCCACACATTAATGACCCAGTCCTTGAGACTGACTTTAAAGACTCTGGTTTTGATAGAGGTCATCTCGTTCCTGCTGCTGACATGAAACTTTCTCAAGATTCAATGTCTTCGACTTTTTACATGACAAATATATCTCCTCAGAACCCAAGGTTTAACCGAGGAATCTGGAGAGCGTTGGAGAGTAAAATTCGATGGTGGATTCATGATTACGGTAAAGCCTACATTGTAACGGCACCTGTATTAGAAGAGGATCTTGACTCACTTAATACGGGAGTCTCGATTCCAAGACTATTTTATAAAATTGTCTTCTTTCCAGAGACAAATGTAATGCGAGCATACTTAATTCCTAACCAAGATGTAGGCGATGAGCCCTTGGACAATTTCCAAAAGACTGTTGATGAAATTGAATCTTTAACAGGTATGGATTTTTTCTCCTATTTGCCTGATACACTGGAAGAATCTCTGGAGTCTCGCGTTTCCTATGAGCTATTTTGTACGAGACAAAGTCCTAGCCTCTGCTCAACTTTTTAAAGCGAAGCTCTTTGAATAAAAAGCCTTTGATCTCCTTGATGGCGATGCAGTCCACCATGACCTTGGCCTCTAGTCCTATATGTTGGAGTGTAGCTAGCATTACGCACAGCCTCGTTTTGCCGTTGGCGATTTCTCGTGGCTAAGTATCTGCTGTAGCGTTGATTCGCCCGAGCAATTTCTCTTGAAGTTGGTTGACAGCCTCCCCACTGGCGAGGATTTCCAACATCTAAATGAAACCTGTTGTTGCAGTAGAATCCCACACCTGCTCGCCCTCTAAAGTTTGCAGTCAAAAACTCTTTTACCTCATCTCTTGAAACTCCTGGGACAGCAAAATCAATGGCATTACAGTTTATATGCTGGGATCTTCTTGCGCCGCCAACTCTCCTGTTTCGACTAGCACTGCGATAAGCTGAATTGATACTTACATTACCAAATCGAGTTCTAAGTTCGTCAATAAAACCTATTAATTGAGGCGGAAAGCAGTTTGTTGCACCACTGGTATTTACTTGAACGCCACTCATTTGGGAGACTGATGAAACATTAGAATTCAATCTAGCTTCCGCATACCCTGAAAAAATTAGCACGGAAATACCGATTATCAATCTTGTCATCATTAACCTCCCAATTGGTTATGATGACTTAAGTTGCAATCAGTGTTCCTGCTAAATCAAATCTAAAGGATTTTGACAGCCCTATATGATAAATATTCTTAGTAGTTGAAAATTAGCAAAAATTGTCAGAGAAACTTGAACAACTGTAGATCAAATTGTCGGCCGTATCAAAATGAGACGCTTTGTGAATACCAAGCGATTCTGTCAGTACTTAATTACCACTCAATAATGTCAGTAAGAATGCGTCATTATGAGATATATTCCTTCCTCAAATGAGAATTAGAGGGGGAAGAGTTGTCTGGGGATTTGGTATTGAATACGAAGGATCAGTTTAAGCTAGAGATCATTTGCAAGTTATCGCTGAAGAAATTGACCACTTATCAAGCATCCGAACTTTTAGGTTTGAGCGAGAGAAGTGTGTACCGTCAACTTAAGGCTTACCTTAAGGAGGGTGCTTTTTTCCTAAAGCATGGGAACTGTTTGAATAAGCCCTGGAATAAAACCGAGGACTTAATAAAGTCCGAAGTTCAGCGCTTGGTTAAGGAAAAGTATTTCGACTTTAATGTCATTCACTGCCAAGAAAAGTTGAAAGAAGAGGGTCTCAATATTAAGCGAGAGACTCTTCGTAAGTGGATGCATGAGTTGGGGTTAGTGAAACGCTCCAAGCGTCGTCGTGGTAAACCACGAAAGTACAGAGAACGAATGAGTCAACCGGGATTGCTGGTTCAAATGGATGGGTCTCCTCATCGTTGGTTCAATGACCAAGAGACTTGTTTAGTGGCGATGATCGATGATGCAACAAGTACAGTTTATGGAGAATTTTTTGAGGGTGAAACAACAGTGGCATGTATGAAGGTTATAAAAGACTTCATCAAAAAATATGGAGTTTTTAGAGTTTTGTATACAGATAAGGCAGGAGTGTTTGGAGGAGTAAAAAGAAGTAACTTCTCGCAGGTTGAAAGAGCGGTGAATGAGCTGGGAGCCCACATTGTTTATGCTCACTCGCCCGAGGCAAAGGGTCGCGTAGAGAGGCTCTTCGGGACTTTACAGGATAGGTTGGTCGCTGAGATGAGGCTTAATAAAATCCGTACTATCGAACAAGCCAATGATTTTTTACAAAACCAATATTTACCTTACAAACACAATCCACAATTTTCGGTGCAAGCGCAAACACCTGAGTCAGCCAACAGAGAGGTTCCTGAAAATAAAGATCTTGATAGTGTCTTCTGTAGAAAAGAGTATCGAGTGATCGGCAAAGACCACACAGTCAGTCTTTTTAGTGATAAATGGGTCATAGCTAATGAATTGAAGTTCTCCATTGCTGGCCACCGGCTTGAAATACGAATGCTAGCTGATGGATCATGGGATCCCTACTTCGCTGACAGGAAAATGAAGCTCGTTAAAGTTAAAAAATTAAAGAAAGTTGCTGGAGGACCGATGTAGTGACAAAGTCGCTTGGTAATTAACCTGACAAAATCGCCTGGTACTCACATCAAAATGAGACGCTTCCTGGTAGCTTTTTAGTTAGCTCTGAGAGCTTCAGTCATCCGTTTAATATCTATGGGCGGATAGTTCATTGTTATACAGTGAATTGACCCCTGACCTCTTGTTGATAATTGTCTAGAATTAACCGGAATAACTTTATATCCAAGTCCCAAATCTTTATAAGCTTGCAACGCTTTTTTGTCATTGGATTCTCCAAAAATTGGAACAAAGATAGTGTCGTTTACAATCAATGAGTTAATGTAGGTCTCGTATTTTCGGTCGGGCTCTGGCAGCAAAATGACTTTGAATCCAGCTTTCTCCAAAGTTTCAACGTAATCCTCTGTATCCGTGAGAACAATATCGTCTCGAATGAATTTTACCACTTCGTCAGCGTGGCCAATACCTTTTAAATGCTTAAATCGGGTTAAGGTTTTACATCCATACTCAATCTCGAATAAGGCATCAGGAATTGCCCCAGTATCTGAAACTCCACCAGGGTATGACCTGTTTCTGTTTACAACAAGGCAATCACCTTTACTGTTGGCTATAAAGTTACCACCCTCAAAGAAGTAGTCATGGACGGCCATTTCACCACCCAAAAAACTATTCAAGAATTGATCAGGCTCAAAGTTATAATAGTATTGAGCGTCCACTGATGCAAAAACGCTGTCTTTCCAAACAGGAACAGGGGTATTATCTCTAGACCAAAAATCACTTGTTCCACTTGAAGGTACACCTAAAATCAAAACTTTATCTTTTGACCGAAATTGAGAATAATATTGCATTAGATCTTTTTGGTAGGACGCACTTTTATTTTGTGTGTACACAACGAGAACAACGTCTTCAGGAAGGTTTTCTGCAATGACCTTTTTCATGTCTCTCGCAATCCCATAAAAATCATCATCACTCATGAGAATATAACCTGTGGTGTCCCATTCAACAAAAGGTTTCACATTCGAAGATCGATACCCTACTGGCCCCAGGTAATTATTTTGTTCAGATAATCTAGCGTTATTTTCTGCCATTTTCATTAACTGAGTGTCACTTGGTCCATGAACCAAAAGTTCTTGAGCAGTAGCAGAGTAAAAAGAAAATAGAAATGCAATTGCGATGAAATATTTCATAGAAGTCCCCTCAATGTCTTTGCAAAATACTAACGAAAAATATGTTTAAGGCAATGAATCGTCGTTTAACAAGGACCAAACCAAAAATTTTCTTTCACAGATTCTGAAATAAGCAAGCTCAAGGCTTGCTAGAGGTGAAGAGGACGATCTTTACTAGCTAATTGTGCAAAGAAATGATGCGGGGCCACCAAAGGCAACCCCAAGCATTGCCTAGTTCTAACTTAAAAAGAATTCAAAACATTCTCAATTTTTGCCAACAAGGAACAGTAGTTTTCACTAAGATTGAGTCCACACTCTTCATTGGCTAATTCAAAGAGAATATCCACGCAAGAATCACTTAATTCATCAAGGTTTCCCCCACTTTCATAAACCTCCAAAGCACAAGCCCTACTTGCATCGGGTTTCCCAGGGTCATGTCCCCCACCGGCTCGATCTTCACTATCTTTAGAGTTTCTTCCACCTGGGTCATGGCCGCCACCCGCTTGAACTTCAAATGTTGAGTTCCATACTTTTGCCATTAAGCGTGGTTCTGTGAACGTAATCATATTGCCAGGATCATTGCCCCCACCCGCAGCAAGAACATCTCTGCTTGTTAGCACTCTATCTATTAGATCATCGATTTGAATTGGTGCAATATTGGTCAACCTCATTATTGCAGGACCACCAGGGTCATTTCCCGCCATCGCTTGTGGTGCCGGCAGTGAAAACAGAAGAACAGCAAAAAGCATCCCTAAAATCATGTCGTAGAACTTGAGTCTTCTAAACTTCAATCCAGTGACCGTACCATTTTTAGAGTTTTCATTTGAGAATTGCTTTGCCTTATATTTAATTGCTGTAAACATCTCTTTTAGTTCCTGTGTTTGTTCTGTAGTAAAAAATGAATCAATAGAAAAATATGAGCGAGAAGACCAATAGTCCTTTTGGCCCGTGTACTCTTTCATCAACTCAAATACTTTTGCATCCTTTTTCGCTTCTAGGTCTGCATCGTATTTGTAATCGGAATAGTTGATATAATTGTCGGGATAATTGGAATAATATTTCCCCTCATTATTGATATGAACTAATCCACACTCAACATATCTACTTAGAACAGAGTGAGCCTTTTTGGGTGACGGCTCAGGGAATCTTCTCTTGATTTCCCCTAACGTTAAAGCCTCGACTCTAGTTGCATAAAATAGCATGAGTGAATATTCATCGGCGTGAATTTCCTCGATTTGCTCAGGCGAAAGCCTGATGCTCGGCAGGTCTTTTAAAACCTTATTCTTTTTCTCAAAATCTGACTTTGAGCCAAAGCTACTGCCAGCTTTTGAAACTACTTCTTGAGTTTCCATTATCTCCCCCTTTAATTGGTTTATTACTTTCTAATTCTAATCCTATCTGCATAATGACTGCGTGGCCTTTGATCGGATGATGACAAACTAGAAAGAGAGGCAACAAGTTCCTGCAAATGTTCTTTTTTTCTTTTACTTACATCTTTAGCCGCAAAATACACCTGGGCCTCTAATGTTTTCATCAATCGTTGATAATCATCAAAAGGAATCTCTCTCAATGCTTCAATCACTTTTACTTCCTCAGAATAAACAAAGGAAGAATCATTCGATGAAAATACATTAAGGTTAACACCCAAACTTTGGGATATACGGATAAGCTCACTAGCCGTTGCTTCACGTTTACCATTTTCTATTTTTGAAATAGTGGAACGTGGAAGCACAGCCATTGCATCAAGTTCTGCTTGAGTGATGGATTTGGCCATCCTCAATGTTTTAAGTTTCTTTGCAATTCCCAAAGCATTTTTCTTCATAAAAAGCTTTAAACCAATTCAGCGAATTAAAAGCAAGTAAAAAATGTTGACTAATTAAGCAAATCACCATTAAAACCCTTTTTAATGAAACTCAGATGCCTAAAGGGGGATTAAATGAGTGATAACAAATTCGCTAATTTAGCTAATTATGGAAAATGTAAAGAAAGTTTATCCGGATTTCGGACCAATCGTGCTGAGAAGCTAAAAAACGCTATTTCACTGCTTGTTCAGGAACTGAATATAAAGAACGGAAGTTTTAAAGTTTACGTTCATGATGGTAGACCTGGAATGAGAATTGAAATTCAAAATAAAGTTATAACTGATATTTAAAATTTTTAGACCTACCCAGAAAGCACTGGGCGGTATCTATAAATTGAAAAGTGACTGACCACAGCAATGGAGTCCTTTTCGTGAAGATGGAACCAAACACCGATCTTCAAAAGGAGAACCCAAATGGGAGCTCTAGCAACCAACAACCAACCTTGGCTGGATGACAAGGGAAGAATACTTAATGATAAAAAATTAAAGGAAATCTCAAGAGATTGGAGCCAAGAAATTTGGGAATCTTATCTTTTATATATAGATATTCCTAGAAAAGAGTCTCTGATTGAAGAATTTCAATTTGATTCTGTGGCTGAAAAAACTCATATCTTTGAGAATTTGCCTGAAACAAAAAGAGATGAAGATCTTCACTCTGCAATTAAAAAGCTCACAAAAAAACAGCAAAAAATAATTTTTTTAATTTTTTTTGAGGGTCTTACTGTCCGAGATATTGCGCTTAGAATGAATATAAGCCACCAATCCGTGCATGATCTAAAAGTCCGCGCACTTAATTCGCTAAAGTCGCAAATTGAGGGGGCTGACACTCTCCGTATTATGAAGGGTAAAAATTCAAAACCTTTCATGAAACAAGGAGAATCGTATGAGCAGCAACATAATCAAAGTTATCCATCCTGGGCTTCCTAGATTGTCAGAGGCTCTTCCAAAACTTGAAGCAAATGAGCGTATCGCTATTTACCTTCGCTTTTGGGAAAACCTGGCTATTCAGGAAATTGCTCAGTTTATGAAATTGTCTTGGGACTCAGTCGATCAATTGATTAATGCGGCTCTAGAGTTCTTAGGAAATGAAATTGAAAAACCATTGGAATTAAAACTTACAGCGTAAAGGAGCTGATTATGGAAAACCAAACCTCAAGTGACTTTTTAAAATTTGGGATTTTTACGGGGCACTTCAGCTCTGAAGGAAACGTGCAAAAAGAAAAATCTGTTGGAATGGCGTTTATGAGAAAAGGAAATGACTCTTACAGCATGAAACTTTGGACATTCCCTAGAGAGAAATACTACTTGGTGCCTGCAAAAGAGGACCCCAAAAAGATTCTCATCATGACAAGAGAAGCAAAAAAGGTTCAAACAAATGACCGAAAGTACAACTGGAGTGTTGTAGGGACTGGCCAGGTTTACGATGAAAAGGGCTTTGCTCAACTAGAATTCGATCTAATCCAACAGCCTATTTTCATGAATATCGAACCATCACCGGAACGAAGCAGACAACCTAATAATCTAAGTGTTGCCTAAAAGAGAGGAAATTATGAAAAGTAAAAGAAACACACTATTTGCCATTTTGTTTATTGTTAGCATAGCACTCATCCCAGATCTTGCAATGGCAGGCCTTGAATCCAGTCTTATTGGACTAAAAAGTAAACTTACTGGAGTCATCTTACCTGTCCTGTCGGTCATCGGCATTGCAATGGCCGCGATTTCCTTTTTTACTGGCAACCAAAATGCCAAACAACATATCGCTTATTCGGTGATGGGTTGTATTTTTGGTTTTGGTAGTCAAGCCATCGTCGATTTTATTTCACAAACCGTTAACTAGGATTCATCAATGGAAGAAAAGGGACTAATCACATCATCAGTACCAAGAAGTCTAGACAGCAAAAATAAGTTGTTCGGATTTGAATTACCAGACCTCCTATTTATCTTTATGAATTTAGCCATAACGAATTTAGTTTTTGGCTCTTCATCTTATCGGTATTCGCTGGTGTGGGGATCAACTGCAATCATTGCAGCGTCCCTTTTCTTCCTAAAACGTGGAAAACCAGACAACTATATTCAACACCTCGGAGAGTACATTTCTCAGAGTTCTTTAAAATTAGCTGGGAAAGCAGACTTGAAACATAAACCTTTCAATAAGGAGAGCGACAGTGGGCATATTTAAGGAAAAAGAGGCATCACTTTGTGAAGAACTCCCCTATTGGGATTTTTTCTCTACACCAATGCCCCATGCTGTTCTATCGGACTCATCTATAGTTATGGGCTTTCAATCAGAACTTCTAGATATTGAATGTATGGACGATTCCGAGGTCAATAACCTCACAATGGCTATTAGAAATTGCCTTAACTCAGTTTCTGAGGGCAGCTATATCCAATTTTACTTGGATGTTGACTCTGACTTTACCGAGGTCGCAAAAAAGCATATTGACCTTAGAAAAGATAACCTTCTCCCACTCATTGCCAATATAGCAAAGTCCAGAGACTCCGCCATTAATCGAGATATTGAAGAAAGAAATCTCTATAACCCAAAACTTAAGATTTATCTTCGCAGAGTTGTTGAAGCTCCAAAATCGACTTCAATTTTAAAAAAGGCTGAAGAGTTCACAAAGGTAAACTCCGAACATTTTGATGATTTATATGAAAGTGTTTCTCAAGACTTGGATATTCTTCGCTCTGCATTTGAAAGTCTTGGGCTTCACACTCATGATCTAACAAAAGAAACAATTTTGGAAGATATTTACAAATTCTTTAATCCTAAAAGATCTAAGGATATTAATACGCCGGCTATTCAATCTGTAAAGAATGAAAACTTGGAAGAAAAAATCCTTTCATCTGAGGAATGGCTTGCTAATTCTTCACCAAGAGAACAACTGACGTTTGGTGATCTTGTTCTCAGCTTAAGGCAGTTTACACTCGATCTATATCATCATCGAGTTATTAGCTTAAAAACACTTCCAGAAAATACATTTGCAGGTCAATTGAGCCACTTTTTAAGAATGCCTTTTCACTATTCAATTCTTCTTTCAATATATGTTCCTTATCAATCGACTGAAATGGCAAAGCTGCAACAAAAAAGAAAAATGGCCCACTCACTAGCCTCAAACAACTCTGGGAAAGCCAGTGACCTTGAAAGTGAATCCAAACTCAGTGCCACCGAGGAGCTGATTCGAGAACTTTTAAATACGGGGCAAAAAATCTATTCGGTTCAGATGAACGTTCTTTTAAAAGAGGAAGCTTCAAAAGACGGTGAGAAAAAACTCAATCGCCAGGTGCGTGATGTTCTTTCTAGGTTTCGCTCTCTTCAAGGAGCAGAAGCACTAGAAGAAACCGTAGGATCGTGGAAGGTTATAAAAGGCAATTTTCCAATGTCCCCTATCAAACAAGAACGCTCAAAAAAAATAAAAACAAATAACTTGGCAGATTTTATTCCGCTTTATGGACCTCGAAAAGGAGATGAGAATCCTGTGATTTTGTTTCGCAACAGAATGAATGGGCTCATTAGCTACGATCCTTTTGATTCAAAGCTAAATAATTACAACTGCCTTGTTACAGGATCTTCTGGCTCAGGAAAAAGTTTTTTAAATAACTGTATCTTACTCCAGGAAATGGCAAGAGGATTGAGAGTTTTCGTAATTGATATTGGTGGTTCTTATAAAAAACTGACTGAAGCTCTGGAAGGCCAGTATATTGAAATGGACCTTTCAGAAAAATACAAAGTTAATCCTTTCCATATTAACGACATCAACGCTGGACCTAGCAATCAAAAGATCAAGACTTTGCTTTCCATGATTGAATGTATGGTTACGGATGAGGGAATGGAAAAACTCGATAAATATACAAAGATCGAGATTGAGAAAGAAGTCATTAATCTCTATGAACAAAAAAAAGCTGAAGGAAAAATTCCAATTCTTTCGGATTTAGAATCGAAGTTGAAAAAAAGCGCAGAACCATCTTTGAAGAAAATAGCTAAGATGCTCTTTATTTGGACCGGAGACCGACCCTACGGAAAACTATTGGACGGACAAGGTGAACTGAGAACCAATGCCGAAATTTGCTCTTTCGATCTCAAAGGTCTCTCTCAATACCCGGATTTACAAAGTGTAATGATCCTGACCTTAACTGATTTCATCCTCTCACAAGTTGAGGGGGATAGATCAGTTAAGAAACGAATCATCCTAGATGAAGCCTGGGAACTTTTGAAATCCCCTGCTGCTGCAACTTTTATGGAATACTCTGCCCGAACCTTAAGGAAAACAGGTTCCGGGATCACCTTCATTACTCAAGGTATAGAGGAGATTGCAAACTCCCCTATTGGATCAGCAATCCTCAACAACACGGCTACAAAAATTCTTATGTTACAAAGAGGTGATGTTGATATTCTCCGAAGGACACTCAAACTCAATTCCCAAGAACTTGATTTAATCCAGTCTCTAAAACAAATGAAAGGACATTACTCAGAAGGTTTTCTCATTGAGGGCCTTGAGAGCCAAGTCATTCAAGTTCATCCATCCCCGTTGGAGTATTGGCTCGCAACCAGTGATGCCAATGACAACAACTATCTCTATGGACTGGTCGAGGATGGGATGAACTTCAATGAAGCTATTGGACAAGCAGCAAAAAAATATCCCTACGGCATTAACCAAACTTAGGAGGCAACTTGAAACGTTTTAAATATTTCATCATCGTTTTTTTAATGACGATGACTACAACATATTCAAGACCTGCTAAAGCTGATCTCTGGGGTGGTGACGTTGCTGTTTTGGTTCAAATTCTAGCCAACGCCCTTCAACAGCTCGCACAACTTCAAAAGATTCTCTCTACGGGGAGCGATACTTTGGGAATTATGAAAGATATTAATTCTGGCCTTAAACAAGGTCTTTCCATCATTAGTATCATTAATCCAAAGTTTAACCCTGGATTGTATGGAAATTTAGATACTGCTGATAAAGTCTTAAGAGCCATTGAAGATTTGTACGGCGCAATTCCCCAAACAGCGGAGGCAAGACTCCAACAAGCTCACGATCAGTCCGTTGCCGAGAGTATTGCAATGAACGGCACTCTTTTTAATTTTGCCGATCAAGCCGACGAAGAAAGCAAAAAAATTGTAGCTCACGCTAAAGTGGCGAACCAAAAGGGAGCTGCGAAACTAACGGCCCAATCCATTGCGGTGCTAATAAATGTTAGCACTCAAGTCTTAAGAACTAACTCTATGATGCTTAAAATGATGGGCCAAAACGTTGCGATGGAAAATAGGAAGTCAAAGTTAGAGTCTGCACAATTTAAAACGCAATATGAAGGTCTGTCGAAAGCCATGGGTGATTTACCTCAAGAACCTAAACTTCAACCACTAACTGGGAACTAGATATGCCAGAATTTGATGTGCTTGGCCCCTTAGCAAAGGGATTACACCAAGAATTTGTTACGATCTATTATCTCTTACTCCCCGTCTTCTTTGCTCTGGCAGTTACTACTCAGTGGTTTAAGGCAGGAAGAGGCACCACAGATTTTTTAGATATTTTAAAACGAGCTATTATATCGACACTTCTTTTAGTAGCACTTCCAGACATTTCAAATGCTATTCTTTTTATTGTCGAGGGAATCTGCGAACGGATCGACACAGTGAACTCATTAGACAATATCGTAAGGATGGCCCAAGAGAAGTCAAAAGAGTATTCTCTATCGACTTCAAGTATTCTGTTACAGTTCAACACACTTTTGATCGCTATCTTATCATTTCTGAGCTACCTCATTGTGTACGTTGCTCGGTACATAATGATCGCCATGTATTACTTTTACTGGATATTTTTTATGATATCCGCTCCCCTGCTATTATTGTTCAATCTATTTTCATCAACCAGTCAGGTCACGGCTAATCTTTTTAAAGGAATGATTGAAGTCGCCAGCTGGAAAATTGTTTGGGCCATACTTGGAGCCATGCTCTCCGCCCTGTCATTCGGAGACATTTATCAAGTGGAAGGAAATTACATCACGTTAATTGTAATGAACTTTGTCATAGCCATAGCAATGCTTTTAACTCCACTGCTCGTGAAATCTCTGGTCGGAGCCGGAGCACAGTCAGCTTCAAGTACATTAGGGTCAATGGCATTTGGAGCAATGGTCGCAGCTCCCGCAAAAGTTGCAGCGGTAGCCACCACAAGTAGAAGTACAATTCAAACCAGTCACCAATTTTTAAAGGCAAAAGCGACTAGCGCAAGACAAGCCTTTGCCAAAAAACCACTAAGGAGTGCAAATGATTACATCAATTACCCTCAAAAGAAATGAGATACCAAAAAAGCTAGCCGAGCTGATTCATTCTAACCAATTTTTAAAACTCTTTGGGTTCGGATCACTGATTGTTCTAGTTTTGTCATTCATAGCTATCATCATGATGGCAAACAAAGCACCCGAAATTATTGTTTTAGATATTCAGGGCAATCAACTAGAATCCCAAGCTGTACCGAGTGTTAAAAATTTTATAGAAAAAGCAATCCGAGAGTACATCAAGTATCGGTATGATTGGACCCACGAAGATGTGAAAAAGAAACTTGAAAGCGCTGAAGTTTTCATCACCAAAAGCAATCGCAATGGATTCAACAACTCCATTCAAAAAGTCATCAATTTCAGCACCAGTAAAAAGGCTAGCCAACTCGCCTATCCCAGGAAAATTAAAATTGACCTCAAAAGACAAGTTGCTAAAGTTGAGGGAGATCGGATCACTTCTATTTTGGGCGTGAAGGCCGCAGGTAACCTCAAACTAGAGCTTCACTTCAAGAGTGGCCCACACACCCCCAAGAACCCTTGGGGAGTCTATGTCGCCAAAGAGGTTGAATTGCTTTAATGCCTTCTAAATACTTGATTTTTGGACTACAATTGTATCATTAATAGAATTATCGGTTTATGATATATTCTCTTTATTTTTAGTCACTTAAGTGTTATATTAAACATGACGAAAAGGAGTTATGAAGATGCAGTTCCAACAGGTCATTCAAAAAAGAGCCTACGACCCTATGTTCTCTAAAACTGAACTAGAGCAATCATTAAAGCGTCTAAGCGCCACAAAAGCATCTATTGCAAATTTGCTTAAGCGAGCTGTCCAAAGAGATGATCTTATTAGGCTTGCTACTGGTATTTATTGTCTACCTGAGAAGTTTCGCAAACGCCTAATTTCTCCTTTTGAATTTTTGATGAAGGTGGACCCCTACTCTTATGTTACTGACCTTACAGCGCTAAGCCACCGCGATTTAATCCCTGAAGCTGTTGGACTCATTAATGCTTTTTCAGAAAAAAATATCCAAAGCCAAAAGCCATTTCGGACTGAAATTGGAACTTTTAAATTTACTAAAGTTCCAAAGCATTTTCTTTTGTTTGGAGTAGAAAATGTAGCTATGGGGAATATTGTCTATCGAATTGCCACGCCGTTAAAAGCTGCATTGGATCATGCTTATTCAACCAAAAAAGTTTGGACGAATCGAAACGAACTTATCCATGATTTGCGAATTGATGAGTCTGAATTAGATCAGATTAATTGGCAGGACTTGGAAAGCTACAAAAAAGCATACAACAACGAGTTCATGAATAAAGTTTGTGAGAGTTTAAATGAGTAATACTTTAGATAGTCTTATTCTTGAACAAAAAAAAGAGGGTAAATCAGAAGATCAACTTTTTATGGCGAACCACTATAAAGAGTTACTACAACATTGTTTTCTCTATGCTCTAAGCAAAGTTGATTTTTTCAGCCACGCTGCTTTTCATGGAGGCACATGCTTAAGAATTGTTGATAAAATCGATCGTTTCTCAGAAGATTTGGACTTTATTCAAACAAACTCAAATACAACAACTGAGAAATTAACTGGTCTTATGAACGAGGCCGTAGAGAACCTTAAAAAGATGGGTCTTGAACTTGAAATTACCCACAACAACATTAACAACAACGTTCAAAAGGTCTGGATCAAAGAAGGAACTCTAGTAAAAAAATATTTAGATAAAGATCCTAAATTTGTATTGCAGGGAGCGAAGTCAAAAATCAAAATTGAAATTGATAACGATCCACCTGGTGGCTCAACTTTCTCGGAAGTTTCGTTGAAATTCCCTGAAGATTTTAAGATCGCCACTCAGGATCATAGTTCTTCTTTTTCGGGAAAGCTTCATGCAGTCTTATGCAGAAACTTCCTCATGGGAGAAACCACATATATTAAGGGGCGAGACTACTTTGATCTTGATTGGTATTTAACAAAAAAGATTAAACCTAATTATGAACTACTAAAAAATGCTTTACACAAGTCTGGTCCCTTCCAAGATCAGGAACTCGATATCAATAATACTTGGTTAAGAACAGAATTGGAAAACAAACTTAAATCTCTTGACTGGAACCTGGCCAAGACAGACATGGCTAATTTTCTTTTAGAGGGGTCACTGGATGACTTAAATAATACGTTTAACTCGGATTCAATGATTCAAAAAGTACAGAAAATTTAAGCCTCAAATTGCCTACGGTATCTTAATGCTATTTTCTTACAAATGTTTACTAACGAAGAGCTTCAAAAGACAGATGGCACTTCCGTTTTAATCCAGCTTCTCCGTTTGCTTCACAGGCTTCAATAAAATGATTCAATACTTTTTTCATTTTTTTCAAAGCCTTCATTTTCTCATCAAGCTCTTCACGTTTTTTGGAGGCTATATTTCGACCAACTTTACAAGTCGCACCTATCTGCTTTAGCTCTACCAGCTCTCTAATTTCAGTTAAAGTAAACCCTGCACATTTAGCAGTTTTTATGAATTGAAGTCGAGTAATGATCTCCTCAGGAAACACTCTATAGCCGGAGTTTGTCCTTTTTATTTGAGGGAGGAGTCCTTTACGCTCATAAAACCTCAGAGTCTCTCGATCAATTTTTGCCCTTGCCAAGACGTCTTTTGTTTTCAATTTACCACCAATAATCCTGTAATTTCAACAGTGTAAAAATCCTTGAGTTGGTACTATACTACATAGTTTACAATATAAGTTGTAGGAGTTTTTTAAATTATGAAAAATCTTGAAAACAAATCAAGTTGGTTAGTAAGCGGTGGCGTCTTGGCCGCATTTACAGCGTCGCTTTGCTGTATTGGCCCTCTGATATTGACACTCATAGGCATCTCTGGAGCCGCTGTTTTATCTAAACTAGAAGTTTTACGAATTCCAATGATATTTGTAGTTGTCTTATTATTTGGGGCCGCAGGCTATTTGTTGTTTCGAAAAAAAGAGTATTGTGAACCAAACTCAATATGCGCAAACCCTAAAAAATATAAAAGAATGATTGTTGCTTATTGGCTAGGCCTTATAATGGCGATACTTGCCATTACCTCTACTCATTGGATTATGTGGTTTTTTTGAAGGAGAAAGTATGTCGCAGTTTATGATATCGGTATTAGTTATTTTATTTTCTGGCAGCGTTATGGCTAAAGAAAAGACTCAAACAGTTTGCTATGCAGTTGAAGGGATGACATGTGCGACTTGCGCGATTACCCTCAAAGCTGCAGTGAATAAACTTGATGGCATAGTTCAAGTAGATGCTTCTGTAAAAAAGAAAAATGCTATTGTCAAATTTGATCCGAAAAAGATTTCACCTGAAGCAATTAGTGAGAAAATAGACTCTGTAGGGTACAAGTCTAATCAAAAACAATGCCTGAAGGTAGGGGGATAGTCTAATGGCAAAATTCAAATTGGTTTATTTTACTGGATGTCCAAATCACCAACCCGCTGTGGACTTGCTAAATCAATCTGGTCTAGAGTTTGAAGTAATTTGCCAGGATGATCTTAAAGAAACAGATGCATTGAAAAATTACTCCTCTCCCACGCTACTAAAGGGTGACGAAATCATTTTTGGTTCAAAAGCATCTGGAGGAGGCTGCTCTATGCCGCTGCCAACTAAAGACAAGCTCCTGGATCTAATAAATAATTCGTAAAAATCCAGACTATCTTTTTAATTTTTGGTGAATAATTCAAATTAAGACTTCGAAAATGAATTGATTTGTAATGAATAATACTCAAGTATTTCAGGTTTAATCGAAATTTTAGAGTTGCCATTTTTTTGCACCAAACTTTATAAATAGTTCAAAATTAGTTTATCCACTCACAAATCGAAACCAATATTAACACCTATTAATTAAATTTTAACAAAAGGAGTAAACATGCGATTTATCGTTGTTGCCTCTCTTTGCTTTGGCTTATTCACCTCAGCTCAAAGCAAGGCGGGAGTGCGCCATATTTCAACCAAAAAAGATCAAATTATTACTGTAAAAACAGCATTAGGAATTGCAACTATTGTTCAAGTGCCTGATCGACCAACTAGCGTTGTTATAGGAGATCAGGCATCTTTCAAAGTTGAATACTTAGACAAAGCTATAACAATCAAGCCTCTTATGGCCGGAGCTCGCACCAATCTCTACGTCTACACCGATTGGCAAAGATACAACATAAAACTAGTGCCAACAGCTAAAACGTCCGCTGATTACGTTGTCTACATAAAGCCTAAAGTTGTGAAAAAGAAACCTCAGAAAATCAACTGGAGAAAGTTCAGCAACTATCTTAGAAACGACAACATAAAACTGTCTATTTCTAAAATTGGTAATTCAAAAAATGGACTGTATCTAATTGATTTCAATCTAACTTCAAAGAAGAAAGAAAAATTTAAGCCTGAATGGATATGGCTTACACAGAATGGCAAGACCATACCCATTCACAGACTTTTTATAGATGAACTGAAGCTTAAACCTGGAAAAAAGACTCCAGGTCTTATTTTGGCTAAACGAAATGATTTAAACCGATCCTCCCCTATCCGAGTCGAGCTAAGAAGAGACAAAACTTCGTACTTAACAATCAAGGAGCCTAAAAAATGGTAGGTAAAGTCAAAAATATTTTCCTGAAGGAACCCTTACCCTTTACGGACAAAAGGGACTTAAATTGGAGTGTCATTAAAAAATTTGGGCTAATTTCAATAACTGGGTTGGTTTTCGCGCTTCTTTTAATGCCAGAACCAGAAGCCAAAACAACAGACTTCAGTGAGGAGAGACCTCAAACCATTGCTGAAAAAGAGTCCGAAATTGATAAAATCAATAATGACACTTACAACTTGATTTCTGGCAGCAATAATTATGGCTCTAAAAACAATCTGGGGAGACTCTATAGGAAGGACCCCTCCCCTAGCAGCCACAAACACGCAAGTTCAATGGTCATTGCAAGAAATGATCTGAACTCCGGAAACACCCTTCCAATGAGTAGTAAAATTCAGTTTTCAATACCAGTAGCTTTGAAGGTGGAAGGCAGCCAGATGCCAGTGATGGCAATCGTGACCAATGAGGTTTATTACAAAGAGAGCTTAGCCATCCCCAAAAACTCCTCTTTATTTGGCCACGCTAGTTTTGGTGAAAACGAAAGAGTTTCGATTGATTGGAAACTTGTTCAATTTGCTGATGGAAGCGAAAAGCAAATACAGGCAACGACAGTGGGCTTGGATGGAAGACTGGGAGTCCCTGGGAACCTTAAAGGAAATAGTACTGCTAATGTTGCTGGCCAAACGATTTCAAATGTCATAGCAGCCTATGCACAAGGATCTATGCAAACGGGACCACTTGGGGCGAACCAAGGTGGTCACGAAAATGGAGTGAGAAATGCTGTTGCAATCACTGCCAAAGATCGCAGTGAAGCTTGGGCTGACGACCTCCAAAAACAAGTGAGATGGATTGAAGTTGATGCTGGGACGAGTGCATACGCCTTAATAACTCAGCCTTTTGTATTTCGAGATCCAGGAGCGACTTATGGGCAATGATCCAGATAACGATTTTAATCTTATGCTGATTCTAGTATTGGTTTTTCTGGCGGCATTCTTTTACTCAAAGATCCCTTTGATTTTAGCCATCGCAAGAGAGCCTATGGTTTACAACTCGGCAATTGCAATATTCGGAGCCCTTTTACTCACTGGTTCATTTTTTGTTTTTAAGAAAATCGAAACAAAAGTAATAACCGATAGAATAAAAAATCAGCTCTTTCACAAATCAGAAGGTTCTGTTTTTTGTGGTTTTGAGAAAAGCTCAAAAAAGACTGTCTATATCACACAAGCTCAGAGAACGATGCACACACAGATAGTCGGTACAACCAATGCTGGGAAGACTGAATCTGTAATTTTACCTTGGGCTATTCAGGATATTAAGAACGGTAACGGGTTAATTATTATTGA
Source organism: uncultured Pseudobdellovibrionaceae bacterium (assembly GCA_964351315.1). GTDB lineage: Bacteria > Bdellovibrionota > Bdellovibrionia > Bdellovibrionales > JAGQZY01 > JAGQZY01. The sequence goes on along the minus strand of CAYGNH010000013.1, from coordinate 45,627 downwards.
TGGTAAGTCAGACCGTGGACTCCTAAATAAACTCTGGGCTTATACTTGTAAATTTGGTCGCGAGAATGACTTTCAGCTATTCTCTCTCGGGCATATAGAAGAATCTTCACAGTACAATCCACTATTAGGAGATAACCCAGAAGACGTTATTGAGCGAGTTTTCAGCGCTTTTGAGTTTGAAAACTCGTACTATAAAAATGTTCAGTTTGAGGTCTTTGCGAATATTATCAGAGTCTTTTTTGCAGCGAAACGGCCAATTACTTTTAAGGAACTCAATCGATGCTTAACTGACACCACCTTTTTAGCGAAATTAAACAAATCAAACACCGATGTTGAACTTTCTGACTGGATTGATGATTTTATTGAACTGTCCTCAAAAGACAGGGACCAAAAAGTGAGTGGCCTGAAGGCTTCTATTAGTCATTTTGCAAATGGTAGTACGGCTGAGTTGTTCAATTCGATTGATCCAGCCATTGATATTAATTTGGCTCTGAAAGAGAACAAGATTCTTTATTTTCAACTTCCAGTTCTATTGAGTCCTTTTTTAGGATCGGCCACTGGGAAAATGATACTTCAAAGTATTCAAAACGCTGTAGCGAATCGCCATAGAGGAACCGATAGAAAACCACGATTTTTTTCCATTTTTTTGGACGACTTCACAGAATACCTTTATCCAGGATTCGTTTCAATTTTGAATAAATCGCGAAGTGCAAACGTTGGTATTGTTTTTGCCCACCAAGCTCTAGGAGACATCAAGGGACTTGGTGACTCCATTGCCAATTCAATACTGACAAATTCAAACTTAAAGGTGTTTATGCGTGGCAATGATCCTGAGTCGGCTGAATATTTCTCGAATTTAATCGGGACTCAAAAAACCCATAAGATCACAGAACGGAAAAAGAAAACATTTTTTAAGGAAACCTATACAGGAGATCAATCAGCAAGAGAGGTAGAAGCTTACATAGTTCACCCCAACAAATTCAAAAATGGACTGGGAACTGGCGAAGCTATCATGGTTGCTCCCGTCTTTACGGAAACACAATCTGTTGAGTTGAAATTTCAAATGTTTCCTGATCTCGAAACTAAAAAGACAATAGTTTCAAATAAATCGAATCAAACAGACCCTCACAATGAGGGATCGGAGGAAAAATGCAGTTAAGAAAATTCATTATTCTAACTACTCTACCCGTAGCTCTCTTATCCAGTGGCTGCTCAAGCCTTGGCAAATCTATGGGACTTGGCGCTGGAGTCGGAGCCGGAACGGGAGCCATTTTAGGTGGAATTGCTGACCCAGGAAAGAACGGCAAATACCGCACCAGAAATGTAGTTATTGGTGCCACTCTTGGCGGATTAGCTGGCATGGCCACGGGATCAGCTATTCACGGAATGAAAGAAGAAGAACGGCAAAAAGGATATAGAGCGGGAAAACACTCTAAGAATCCCGTACCACAGGGGCTTCCCCCAGACCTCAAAGACCCAAAGGTAGAAACGAGGTGGATTGAGGGGCGCGCTGTTGGCAACAAGTATATCGAGGGACACTTTGAATATATCATTGCCGAACCAACTCGCTGGAATATTGAATAATGAAAACATACAAAATCCCAGAAGAAGAAATCCGCCTTGCCGCTAAATGTGGTTTTTTATCGAAGAGACTTTGGAACGATCACATCAATAAGAGAACAAGAAGTTGGTCTTATGAGAGATGGAAAGGCTTTATTAAGAAAGAAATCTTCATCCCCTTCGGGCGACACCGGGGGGATGAGATTGTCTTCTTAAATAAACAATCTGATATTGTAAAATCAGTAGTAAGGGGGCAGTTTGTCGCGCCACCATTTGCTTATCAAATCCTGCATGATGAAATAGTTGTCGACACTGTCTTATCTTGGACAAAATCTAAAAATGTCTCCAATTACTTTTTTGAGCCTGAGATTAGGAAGGCTCCCCGAGCATTTGGAATTAGGAAAATTGACAAAATTCCAGATGCAATTGTTGATATCAAGGGCGAGCATTTTGCAATTGAAGTTGAACTGAGTATAAAAAGTCCAAAGCGATATAGGAAAGCTCTTACTTCTTATGCAATTTCTGAGAACTACCGAGAGGTCCACTTTTTTACCGATCGAGTAGAGATCAAGCATCACCTTTTAAAAGTAGCCAAAGAAATCAAATACCCCTTAGAAGATACACCTATGAAAATAAACCTAATAAATGTGGCCTGAATAGCAGAACATAAACCGAACAATGGTTCTGATTACTGCGCATTGTATTAAAAAAGTTGATTTAAAATTTCAAACTAATTTTGAACAGATACCACCGCCGCCTCTTCTCCACACTTCTTAACCGACTATTGACCACTCCCTCTCCACGATGTTTCCAGGAAGTGGTCAATAGTCTGAAAGTGTTACGAAAGTCGGCGGCGGTGGTATCTGTAAAGGAGTATAATTATGGATTTAAATAATGAATTAAATAAAAAAGGAAAAGAAAAAAAAGGAACTAAAGGTCTATATAGAGTGGTTATTTCAAAGGAGGCAAATAAATCTTTAGAAGAAATTGTTGATCTTGTTAATAACGATTTTAGTTGTGGTGAAATAACTAAATCAAATGTCGCTGAATGGATTTTAACGAGTTTTAAAGGATCATTGCCAAAAGCAGATATTAAGAAGATTCAGGAAAGCTACATTGATGAAAAGAAGCTTCTTCAGGATCTACTCAAAGGCTCTACGAATACGAATTCCGATATCCCTCCAGAAATCAGTAAAGCCCTAAAAGCACATTTCGGATTCTCTTCAAAACAAAAGAAAGTTTCTTAAATAGAATTTTCATTTTTTTAACTCTTTCCAGTCAGTTATGGCCGCCATTCAGAGCGGCCTTTTTCTTTGATTCTAACAATTTTAAGAGGTAATATTTATGTCTGAAACTAATGTTTCCGAGGGAAGTCCCTCACGGTTCTTTGAAAATAAAATAGAAAACGAGTGGCTTTCTACAGATGAAGCAGCATCGTTTTTATCAATCACTCCAAATGCTTTACGGATCATGGTTTATCGTGAACAAATCAAAGCATACAAGTTTGGTAGGAGATTGAGATTTAAGTTGAGAGATTGCGCAGCTCTTTTCAATATGAAAGGAGCCTAATATGGCAATCAAATCTTATGAAAACGATGGAAAAAAATATTACGAAGTCTACGTCAACGGACATGATGCGCGAGGAAAGCGTATTCAATTTCGTAAACGCGGATTTGACACTTTGAAAAGAGCCAATAAAGCTGAGTTTGAGCTCAAGCGAAAATTGGCTGAATACAAAGATGGAATTATCTCTACTTATACCTTTGGCGAATGGTTCGACGTTTGTATTAAACAGATGAAGATTGATAAAAAACCTTCTACTGTTCACAACTATCGAACCCAAATTGGTAAATGGGTCCTTCCACACTGGAAAGATATAGAGCTTAAGAACATAGTTCGATCCCACGTTCACGATATGATTTTTGTTAAATGTGCTGAAATTAAAACAGAGAATAATCGAAAAACCGTTTTAAAATTAATAAAACGACTTTTTGAATCTGCCGTTAATGAAGGTGTCATTGATAGAAATCCATGCCTAGGCATCCAAGTCAAAGCTCCCGAAATTGAACAAAAAGTTTTAACAACGACTGAGGTTGAAACTTTTCTTCGGGAAGCAAAGATTACTAATCATCGGTTTTATCCAATTTGGGCTATGGCCCTACTAACTGGAATGAGATCAGGTGAATTGTTTGCGCTAAGATGGACCGATATAGATATGGATAGTCTTATTATCCATATTTCTAGACAGTGGACTTCTAAATCCGGATTTGGACCCACGAAAACCCAACGATCCAGGATTGTACCTATATCTGATGAGATTCTACATTTCCTCAAGGAACTAAAACTTGAGCGAGGTTCAGAAGAATCTGTCTTACCTAGGTTTCGAGAATGGAGAAATGGGGAACAGGCTCGTGTAACCCGTGATTTTTGTAAACTCATTGGAGTCACACCTGTTAAATTTCATGACCTAAGAGCAACTTTTATAACTAATTTATTGGCGCGTGGTGAATCCCTAGCAAGGGTTATGTCGATGGTCGGCCATCACCAGCTAAAGACCACAAACGGCTATTTAAGAAAGGCTGGAGTGGACGTAAAGGGCGGCACTGATAAATTGGGATATAAGCTCCCAAGGGTCAACGAGGCCCAGATTATTAAGCTTTTAAAGCAAGATTAAATCTTGCTACAATTTGCTACATTTACTAACTCGGTTTCAATGATAACAAGGGGTTAGGGCCTATCCCATCCCCGCAACCAATTGATTTCATTAAGCTTTTAAGCAACGCTCACAGTAGGCTTTGTAAACACATAGGGCTTACCATCGGTAACCATAACCGTGTGCTCAAACTGCGCCGTAAAGAATTTTGGATGGTGTAGAGTCCAGCCATCACCCTTATCAACTAAAATTTCAGCACCAGTTGAAATTATTGGCTCGATAGCAACCACACTATTTTTCTCAAAAACTCTTTTATCTTTTTTTACAAAAAAGTTGGCAATGAACTCAGGATCTTCATGAAGAGATTTACCAACACCATGACCACCTAAATTCTGTATTACAGTTAAACCATGCCAACTTGCGTATGTCTCAACAGCCTTACCCATTTGATTTAATGCTTTTCCATGAGACACATTATTTAATGCTATTTTGAGAGCTTTCTGGGTTGAGATACAAAGATTATTTTTTTCAACAGTACCTTCACCCATCACAAAAGAACCACCTGTATCAGCAAAAAAACCATCTAATTCAGCAGACACGTCTATATTGACTAAGTATCCTTCCTTTAGAACTCTTGTCCCTGGAACACCATGAACACCTTCATGCTCTACACTGATACAAGTTGTGCCAGGAAAATTATATATCTTTTGAGGAGCTGAATGAGCACCATGCTTCTTCAAGTATCTTCTTCCAACTTCATCAAGTTCTGCAGTTGTCATTCCAGCCTGAGCTGAAGACTTCATAACTTGCAAACAGTTGGCAACTATCTCACCAATGATCTTCATAGCTTCAAACTGACTTTCTGTTTCAATTGACATAAACACCTTTAGTTTTATTCTACTTCAAGACTATTCTAAAATCACTTCTCAGATCAATAATTGCCCATCTTCCAAATAGTTGAAAGCTCTCCAGCTTAGTGAACTTTACCCTCTAAATTCGATATAACTTTAGTAGAGGACAATTGATCATTGTCAAAAATCCAATGATTGTGATAACTTATGTTCAAAGTTGGTTAAGGACAGGTCCCCGCAACCAATTAAACTACTGAAATTACTAATGAATAAAGGGTCAGGAAAAACGGAACTACGGAACTACTAGATGGCAAACGCAATCATTAAGGGGCCCCAAACAAAAAATACTCTCAAATTCGGGAAAATAGTGTGAGGCGCCCCCATTTATTACTTCAATAGTTAATGATTATGATGTGCTCCGTGTGCTCCACCATCATCTGTATCTCCTGAATCCTCGCAAAGCTGCACCTGTTCTTCAACCTCGGCTTCAGCCAGGTTTGCGTATTCGGTAATATTGAAAAGAATTTGGCTTGAGTCTTTTGTGTCTTGATCATCTACCGTCCACCTCAAGCTCCAGCATCCTTGCATTTGTTGAAAAACCACTCTTCTGAAAACATAGTATTCATTTGCAGAGTCAAAAAAGAACTCGTAACCAGCGGAGTGATGGTGTCCATTTATCATGTGCATATATGGAAAAACTCTGAAATCAGGAATTTCGACAGGCACATGGTTGGAATCTCCTTTCATCCATGTGGTTACTATCAAAGCTGAGTAGACCCATTTCTGAGGAACCGTTCCTTGTTTAACTAAGTAAGGTGTTTCGGCTTCAGTTGTTTCAAATTGTCCATGGATCTTTTTTTCTCCAAAATCCCAAGCAACATCTATACAATAATCGTTTCCATGAGAAGACACTTCATAGGGGCAATGTGCGTGCGAAAGTGCTGGAGCGAGTGTTAATAGTAAAATTTGAATAATTCTCATAATTTTTTCCTTTGTTAGAGATAGTTATAATTAAAATTTATGGTTATACTTCTGTTTAAAATACTGTTCTTCGCTGGCCCAATGAGAGTTTGGTCAGCATAATTAATTCCGAGATTCAAAGAATTACTGATTGGCCTTTGGATTCCAGCCAAAACTGTAAAATTCTGAGTAACATCAGATGTGACACCTGAAGGAAGTAGTCTTCTTTCAGAAAGGTGGTTGAATGTAATGCCGCTGCTAAAGCTCAATCCCCATAGGCGACTTACATAGTTTCCCAAAAGTGCTAAGGAGCTGTCATAAAAGTCAGAGACTTCAACTGTCGAGAACTCTCTTGCAAACAAACGTATAGTCCGTGCCTGAAGCGTTACTGTGAAGGGATAATAGGTTTTTATGGCAGTTAATCCAATTCCAACTCCCCATTGGTTATGTCCTGTAACATCAGCTCCTTCACTTAGAGTACCTTCCTCATAGATTGAGTTTCCTGTGGGGAGGTTCACAAAGGCTGTCAGGTACACCAGGGGTTTCCAATATGAAAAGTTATATTCTGGTAGAACTTCATAGGAATAGCCGACTAATGTATCTGCTTGATTGGTTGATCTCCCAGACTCCAATTGGTCGACATATTGTCCTTCCATGAAGGCTGTGTTCAGAAAAACCTGATGCCTACCGGAAACGACACTTGCAATATTTAAAAGCAAAGATCTAACATCTCGCTTTTTATCGCCCCAAATGAAAAACTCATTTGAGTTAGCATAGACTCTGCCTTGTGAACGAAGGTAGCTAAATCCTGCTGAAAGACTCAACCTCTGATCTTGTGAGAGAACAGTAAAACTAGCTGGACTTTGCCCACAGCAATTATTAGCTTCGGCTTGATTGGATAGTACTAAAAATGAAAATATCAAAAAAATATAAGCCATTCCAACCGATCCATAATGTTAAAGTCCTCGTCCATAATCCAAATTTCATTTTTCCAATCTCCAGGCATATTGAATCGAATCGTCTTGTTTAAATAGATCCCTTTGTCTATTTCTTCAAAATAGCCAGCATCCTCCATAGGGTGTCCCATACTTGGCATTGTTGCGTAAAAAGCGAGAGTTTGGTTTTCAGCTAAGGATACAAGTTCTTCATCTTTATATAAGAAAACCAGAAGATGGTTATCTTTGCTGATGTTTCCAAAAGGTCCCTCTAACCATTTAACCTCAACTTGAAATTCCAAACTACTAAAAGCCTTCTTTTCAATGTCGAAACCAGAGGTGTCTCCTGAATCTGAAACCCTATTATTCATTGGGGAGTCGCAGGCGGATAGAGTGAATCCAAAAAGACTAATAATAATTAAATGTTTCATTAAAGCCTCCGAATGTAGCAACCAAGACATCGCCCTTCTTCATGTGGCATATCTTTACCAGCATTTATTGCGGCCAGATTTTCTTCTAGAAACTTCTTTCCAGAACGAGCGAAATCTCTTTTGTCAGTGACTCCGCCCTCACAGACTTTCTTGAACTTTCCATCTTTTTGCTTCTTTAAAAGCACAACATGAGGTGTTTTTAGAGCATTATACTTTTTAACAAGCTCCTGTTTCGGGTCCTCAATGAGTGGAAAGCCGAACCTCTTCTGTGAGTAGTATTTTTTGATGGAATCAGTATTATCTTTTGAGATTTCATCAGTGATAACCCCATAAAATTTTAGATTTTCATATTGCTTTTCAAGTGTATTTAAGTGCTCGACATGGCTTTTAGAGCAAGGGCAGGTCGATGACAGAAATACTACAGCCTTATATTCACTATTTTCTTTGTGAAAGTTCATTGGCGACACAAATTCCTTTGCCTGGGAAAGACAGCATAGTGCCGATATTAAACAGCATATAAAGAAACGCACGTTTCCTCCTATTTTTAAAATTTATTGAATTTTTATTAAATGAAATTAGACAATGAAAGGTGGAGACAACCCTGAGCATCTATCAGAGTAGGTCTGATCGGATTTAACGAATTGATCCGACAAGTTACTGATTTTATAACCAAGCGATCTTGGTAGATTGATGTTTGATCCAACTTTAACAATAGAAAAGCTATTCTGAACTGCAATTCCATTTGAGAAAAGACTCGTAAGAATTGATTGATTCGGCGCTTCTGGTGAGGATAGCTCTGCCATAGACGAACATTCTAATTCAGCCGCCACAAACCTAACGGATTCCGTGTCCGATGGGTCGAAGAAGTCTTCAACAAAATCAAGGTGGAGAGCAACGTTGAAAAGAAGCAGAGCGAGCCAAAGCTTAGTAAGTCTAGTCCTTTTTTGCTCAAAATTCTTAGTTGATTGCTCCCGCATCAATTTTTTCCCTTAATTCAAATAAAAAGATCTTATGCTACCTTATAGTCAAATCCAGGGCGATATCCCAGAAAAATTAGTAATTTTGCGTTCTGTTATTACCCTTATCTGATTGTTATACCCTCATCCCCCGCCTAGACCAAATTCTAAAGAGCTTCTGTATTTAGGGGTGTGAGGTCTTCGTAAAATAGTTCTGTGTAGTAGTGAACTTTCCCATCCAAATTCGATAGAACTGTATTAACGATCATTTTATTATTATCAAAACATCAATAGTTATGGTAACTTATGCTCAAAGCTGGTTAAGGACAAGTCCCCGCAACCAATTTTTAGAATCCCCACTTCTGTTCGTTTACACTTCCCTTATAATCTAAAAATTATAATATTAGCTCGCTTCGCTCGATTTTTCATTACGAAGATATAGGGAGTGACTCTAAGTTTGAGGCTCGGCTGGCATAGGCCAGCCCTGTCGAAAACCGCCCGCAGGGCTTTCTCTGAAAAACTTCGTTCTAATTTTTGAATCAAGAAATTAAAAAATCCTGTCCCCAACCCCAATTTCAACTTTTTTTTACAGTCCTCTGGCCACTGACTCTTTATATAAGAAGAGGCCTTTTTGGGGTGAATCCTAAACTGACTCTAACCCCTGTTTTCTGTGCGCCTCATAATTTCGACCTGACTCGAAAGCCTGCACTCTATTGAACAAAGGCTGCTTGAAAACCAATTGAAATTAGTTGCGGATTGACTATTTTTTATTCAGTCGCATGTCAAAATGCGGGTTCATTGCGAATTTTATCCACAGCGGGATGGCTCTTCTAGGTTTTTTTCTTTAATCTATGGCATACATTTTGCTTTTAAATCGGTTTGTATTCTTAAAGTAACAATCAAGGAGTTTTTGACATGAACCGTTTAATTTTAGTTTACGTCTATTTTTTTTCATCAATAGCTATGGCTGAAGTGACTTTCAATCCAAATGACGAATCTGAAGTGAATGTGCTGATCGAAAACCCTGTGATGCCCGGGCAGTCTGCTGTAGAAGAGTTGCAAACATTCGTTAGTAACTATGATCGAAACGGTAATCTTGAAGAGCTTCTTGTTGCAACTCGTGTACTTAACTCAAATAGAGATAGATGTTCAGCTTTTGACCGAGCTAGAGTTGGCCTTGAAAGAGCTAACCGAGATCAAAATGAGTTCTATATTGACGCCTTCTCTTACTACTATGGAATGCTTTCTATCAGATTTAATACTAGAGAGTGTCCCAATGCCCGTTTAGCTTCAGATGCTCATGAGAACCAAATCCTTCCCATTGCAGCACTCCAACGAGCTGCTTCCAGCAGACACCTTTCTGACGAATGGAGAACGGTTGCCCACCTCGATTCTAGCTCTTACATTATAGACAGACTGCAGAGCGAGCGACAAGGTTCCCGCAGTCATTATGAAGAACTAGTTAGACAAAGTCTTCATCATATACAAAGAGCTGTCTACTTCTGCGGTAGCACGGAATGCAGGCGTAGCAGTGTGAGCCTATTGAGACAGCTTCGAGACCGTATTTACCCGGTAACACAAGGTGGTGAGTTTTTCCGGGGAAGCAGAGAAGCTCATGAATGGGATCTCCAGCAGGCGCAAGAAAATCAGCAATCTCACCGAATTGAACAATTAGAGTTGCACCTCCAAAACTATGACGAAAGTGTTGCAACCTATGTAGAACCAATGAGAGCACTTATAGACGCAGCAATAAGAGATGCTCAGCAACGATAGGTGTTGTTTTTAACAATCTCCCCGAATTGATACCAACTTAAGAGTCAGGAAGCATGTGTCATGACATCCTTCTCCGGGTTAATGATTGACTTGATAGACTCGCTTAGCAATTTATGGCACTGACTTGGTGTACCATTTTCTTTTCGGCTAGTTAAGAGTTGCGTAATCCAACCAGCAAACCAATAGCATGACCAATTTCTAGAAAAGAACGACTTAAGTGGAGGGTCTCTTTTTCAGATTCCCGAAAGAAAAAGTCTTTTCAGAGTATCTTGGCTGTTTGCAAAAGGACTTGCCGGTTTTGGTGATAGCCATGTTTAATAGTGTCAATGTTGAATTTCAATTTCCTGGATAATAAAACAGCTTCGGCCAGCATTTTTAAAGTTAAGTTCTTTGATCCTCCAAAGGTCGAATGGCCTCATGGTATCAATCAGTTAGTCCTTGACTACCGCCTCGAGTCAGCCTTCCGCTTTGAAGAGCACATCGAGGGAGCACGAGCTTTTTTCAAAGATATTCCTTGCGCGACTATCACCCTTCAGCTCGGTGATGTGGATCTATCGAGAGTCGTATTGGTTCTTCGAAAAATTCCAGAGCTGTTTAATCGACCTTTGCAGGTAGAACTTTTTCCACTCTATCATTTGCAGAGAGTCGGCCGACAGTTTTCTGACGTAGCAAGATCTTATGACTCATTTGCTTACTCGGAACAAGTCGATCGTGCCTTCATTTTTATGAATCGTTCAGTGAATATTTCTCGATATAAAATTTTTGAAAAATTTTTGAAAAATGCCGAGTTGCAGAAGAATTCTTACATCAGCTGGCTTAACCGCTATGCGGCTCCGTCTCCAACTCAAGAGGTCTTTGTGTTGGATAGCGAGTCGGCTGACGAGACTCAGCACTTGTACCCCAAGCAATACTCACAAAGTTTGGTTGATGTTTTTTGTGAAACTAATGGAGTAAACTTCGACCTCGATCCCGCGATCATCACAGAAAAAACATGGCGCCCCTTGCTGACAGGACACCTATTTCTTGGATTTGGTTTTGTCGGGTACAACAGTTATCTAGAAAAATTGGGATTTAAATTGTACAATGAATTTTTTGACTATTCTTTCGATCTACAACCAAGTTTTCAAACTAGAATTGAAATGTATTTTGAACAGTTGGTTAGTTTCTCTAAGCGTTTCAAAAGTGAGGATAGTCCTTTTTTGATTGAAAGCGTCAAAGATAAGATTCAAACAAATCGCCAAATTGCTAAAACTCTGGCGCTCATGACCGACGTAAAAGAGACACATCTGCTTCGGAAGGACTGGCAAAAATGAATATTGGTTTTATTGGCCTCGGCAAGCTTGGGCTACCTTGCGCTGAAGTTTTTGCGCTAAAATTCCCAGTGTTTGGATTTGACGTTATTGATCGATCTCAAGATGTCAAAAATATCCAGTTGCAAAATTCCACAAAAGAAGTCGTACAGAAAAGTGATTTTATTTTTATCGCCGTACCTACCCCCCACCATAATGACTATGGCGGCACTCGCCCAACTCTAAATTTGGAGCCCAAAGATTTCGATTATTCTTTCGTAAAAAGTGTTTTTAATGAAATAGATGAATTGGATACTAAAGGGAAAGCTTTTGTTTTAATCAGCACAGTTCTCCCAGGAACAATGAGGCACGATATCGCGAAAAATCGCTTGTACTCCTCACAGATTATTTACAATCCTTACCTCATCGCAATGGGAACCGAAGCCGCCGATATGGTCAAGCCAGAAATGCTTATAGTCGGTACCTCAGAAGGGATTCGTGACAAAAAAGTCGAGCAGCTCGAAAATCTCTACAAAAGTTTAATGAAACAAGACACTCGTTTCGTCATGGGCACTTGGGAAGAAGCGGAGTCTATAAAAATTTTTTACAATACCTTTATTTCAACGAAAATATCCTTGGTAAATATGATCCAAGATGTTGCGCAAAGTATAGGCAACATGAATTGTGATATCGTCGCCAATGCATTGGCTGAAAGTGAAAAAAGAATCATGAGTGCCGCTTATATGAAACCTGGAATGGGGGATGGTGGGCCTTGCCACCCTAGAGACAATATTGCACTTCGCCTATTGGCTAAAAAACTGGAACTTGGCTATGATCTGTTTTCAGGGATCGTCGAATCTAGAGAAGTTCAGGCACAGAATATGGCTAGATTCATCGGAAAGCATGGACGTAAAATTTGTATTTTGGGACGGTCTTTTAAACCAAATGTCGGCTATGCTGATGGTAGTTATTCTTTGTTGGTTGCGCACTTTTTGGTTGCTGCGGGCTGCGAAGTGGAATTTGACTCTCACGATCCTAATGGCGACACTGAGGTTTTTTTGCTCGCCCACCGCGGCGAGTTCTATGACTACCCTTTCCCTGAAGGCGCAATCGTTATCGATCCTTGGCGAGAATTTGAAGTTAAAAATGGTATCAAGTGTATTCCCTATGGAAACACACGACCTAGATGAAAAAACTTTTAAAGAAAATCTTAAGTCCCCTAAAAAACAACAAAAAAGTCTTAATTGTTGTAGACCCATTTTGGAACCTGGAACATGAAGATTTCCAAAGGTTCCCAAACCTTGAGTGGGAGTGTCGGCAGTTTGTCGAAAAAAAGATCGCTAATCTTCTCTCAAAGTTCGAGAATATCGTTGTCGCAACTTGGGGGGAAAGACCGATTCACCCCCTTCTGGAGAGCTATGATCGATTTACAGATCGGTCTGAATTTGAAAAAAAATTTGAAGATTTTGAACTTTACTATTGTGGCTTCCACTATGGACGATGTGTTCTCAATATGCCTATGGGCGTTGTCGCCATGAAGAATCAATTTTACAAGTGTTTCGTTTTACATGAATACACGATGATTTTCCCTGCCGACTCTCTAGCTAATGTGGTCAAACTGACCGAGGATGCTGGTGCCACTATCATCTACGAGACCTGATATTGAAAATTTTTTCCATATTCGGTTTTAGATGAAATGAAGTCCAAACTAAGTCGAGATGAAAGAGCCCTTCCTCCCAAGATGGCCTCAGCCTCAATTCGGCTCCATTCATGTCAATGGGTTCGCCAAGGTGATGCTGGCAAAGCCCGAAAGAAACTCTCTTCTTTGTTGAGGAAGGATGTATTGCCGCGACACCAACAGTCGGTTGCTTCTCTTTGTCGTCATGCTCAGCGTTAGCTCCTTCTGGGTCTGAAGATTCTTTTTCCTAAGAGTCAACGGTGGAGACGTTACCAAGATTCATATCGGATCTGGACCAGGTGAGCAGAGAAAAAATATTAAAGATACTTTTCTTGTAAAAGGCCCTCCAAATCCTCTTTATCGGGATCGAGGCCTTTTTCTTTTAAGAAAGCAGAGTTGTAGAGCTTTGAATAGCTTCGCTCGCCCTGGTCGCATAAGAACGTGACAATGCAAGAGCCTTTAGGGGCTTTAAGGGCGGTTGCATAGGCTCCTAGTAGATTCAAAGAGGCACTTAACCCCATTGGAATCGCGTCGTGTTTTTTAACATACCTTGAAAGAGTGACCAATGGCTGGTCATTGAAAGTGACTGCATCGTCCACCTTGGCTTTCTCAAAATTGGCGACCAATCGCATAATTCCAATCCCCTCGGTAATCGAGGAACCTTCTGATTTAAATTCTCCTGTTTCTAAGTAACTTTTAATTCCCGAACCAGCGGGGTCAACAAGTCGCACATGAACTTTAGAATTTTGTTCTTTTAGAAACTGCGAGGTTCCGGCAATGGTCCCCCCACTGCCAGCAACAGAAACGAGGTAATCGATCTTGCCGTTGGTTTGTTGCCAAATTTCTGGACCTGTCGTTAGATAGTGGGCTTTTTGATTGGAAAGGTTTTCAAATTGATTGGCCCACCAATATTTTTTGGGGTTCTCTTCGGCCATTCGCCGAGCCGTATGGTAAAAATGCCCCGGGTCCGTAAAGGGCTTGGGTTCCAAAAGGTTTAATGTACCGCCGAAAAGCTCGACCATTCGCAATTTCTCTAAAGTCTGTCCTTTTGGGGCGCAAACCACCGTATCAAAACCTAAAGACCGACCCACCATCGAAAGCCCTATGCCGGTGTTCCCAGGGGAGCCTTCGACAATCGTCATACCTGGCTTCAGCGCTCCCTCTTCGACAGCATCGGATATCATTTGAAGAGCCGCTCGATCTTTCACCGAGCCCCCAGGATTCAAATTTTCACACTTAAGAAAAATCTCACAACCGGTCAGACGACTCAAACTAGAAACTTTAAGCAGTGGCGTTTGACCGATCAACTCTCGAATATCATTTGCTACCTTCATAAACCCTCTTCGACTTTATTACTTTCAATTTGATGGTAAGGTAAAGTTGCGACCAAATCAAAGCCGAAAAACAGAGAACCTAAGCCATTTCTTGTAGCCCCCCGTCAATCGAATCGATGATGAGGGTATTGATTGTAGACCAAAAAATGAAATCTTTCTGCCGAAAACGATAAACCTTGAATAGTGAAAATCAATACTGTGCCTCTAAAAAATTTGCTCTTCCGGATGCCTTTCAGCATCTATGTCTTTGGGAGCTCTGTATTTTAAGATAGGAAGAGAGGCCTCTTTTTTATTCTTTTGCCAATGGCCTTGTTCAGGCGAAGGGTTGAAACGTGGCAACCCAATGCCGACAAATGCTCCGGCCATAGTGCAAGCCATGAGGAATATTCCCAAGAACGAAATAAAGAAGAACCGAGTGTCTAGTTTTTCGTTTTGAAAATCTTCGAAAAAAGGGCTCCACCCTGGATGGGCAAAATTCCAAATAAATAGAAAAAGAAAGACCCCTAGAAACAAGCCCCACACAGCCCCGACAAGGGCTCCCTCGCTGGCCCATGTCCGACTTTCGCCCCCGACCCAGGAGTTCATTTTTAAAAAGCTTGAGACTTTAGGTTTTAGTTTTCTAAGTTTCACAATCATTTCTTCGTCCTCACTTGGATTTTAAAAAATTCAAACCTCAACATTTGGAGGTTCGAGGATTAACACTACCAAAACAACTCAATGTAATAAAATATGTATTTAGTATGTAAAACATAGGTAAATACTATACTTCACTAAAGCACTCTTAGTCGCAATGACAGCAATTAACCCATCGCTTTGCAGGTTTTTCCCTTTTTAGTGCATCGCTAGTTGATGTTGGCTCCAAACAAGGACCCAACGAAAGCTGTGAAAATCATCGCAACAGCCCCCCCAAAAGGCCACTCGAGTTGCTCCAGTTATGATGTTTGCTCCTCCGGCTTTAGCCGCAACACCACCCATGGTCAGCAAAACTAGAGTTGAGAAAATGGATTCATAGAAAACTAAATTCTTAAGGTCGACCACCAATACGACAAAGATTGCAAGAACCGCCCCTATTGAAAACATAATGGCCGAGGCGATTGCCGCCTGCAAAGGCCTCGCCATCTGAACTTCAGTCATTCCAAGTTCATCTCGGGAGTGGGCCTCAATGGCGTTGTGATGGGTCAGCTCTTTGGCAACGGCAGAGGCTAATTTTTGGTTCAGTCCTCTTTTACGGTAGATCTCTTCCAATTCCTGAAGTTCTAGTTCCGGCTGCTCTATGAGTTCTCGTTTTTCTTTTTCAAGATCCGCCGTTTCAGTGTCCGCTTGCGAACTCACCGAAACATACTCTCCGGCAGCCATTGACATTGCTCCGGCAATCAATGCGGCAATGGATGTTGTTAAGATCTGTTTTTCGTTCATTCCCGAGGTGGCTACACCAACAATCAGACTTGATGTCGAAATCAAACCGTCGTTGGCGCCAAGGACAGCCGCCCTTAAAAAGCCAACGCTCATAATCTTATGGGTTTCTAAGTGCCTCATATTCTCTCTTACCCAAACCTTTAATCAAAACTTACGCCTGTTTCTCTGTTGGCAGTGGGTGGATTTCACTTTTTTTGGTGCTTACAGGAATCCCTGAGATTTCCTGTTTGATCTCGCGAAATTCCTCGCGAGAGATTTCACCTTTTGCGTATCTTTCTTTAAGATAGTCATGGGCATTTTTTTGGTGGTTTATTTTTCGGTAGCGCCTATGGGTACTGTAGGCGTATCCCCAGTTTCCAAAACTTGACAGGATTAGAAACCAAAGGCCAATCCACAAAAACCAACTCCAACCGTTAAATCCGTCGTTCATACCATCCATAAAATCCTTCTTTTGTTTGTTGTTAAAAACTTTCACCGAGATGAGTGGTCCTCTTGATCATCCCTAAAGTTCAAACCATTCCTCACTTAGCAAGCTACTCCTAAATTGAAAACATACAAGGCTTGAGCGGCTATTTTTAAAAGTACGACAAGACTTTTCTACCTTAAAGAGTACAAACTATTAACTAGTGAATTCTTTACCGACGTTTCCACCCAAGAGTCTGCCCCTAATTGAACCTCTTGGTTTGCTGACAACCAATAACATGGTGACCGGGGATTTTGATTCGATCCCCTGCCAATGAAAAAAGTGTTTCAATTTGAAACAGTTTTGGGGCTATTTTTCAATAAAACTCAATGATTTGAACATCCCCTTTCTCAACCATCGTAAATCAAATACAATAGAGTTATAGCTGGGGGGCTAAATGACCAAATTCAAATGGAGTTCTATTAAAATAATCAGCGCCATTATACTTTTCACGTCTGTTTTGGTTTTTCAAAACTGTTCGGAAGATGTAACTTATTCTGTCGAAAAGTCCCAAGTTGATGGTGGAGCACCTGGTTCGGGCGATGGCTTGGCCAACGACAGTGGCAACCTCGACGGCGATGGTGGGCTGCTTGGCGGCAACCCTGAAGACCCTGGAACAAGTGGAGGCCCCATTGGAGGAGGCACCTCTCGCCCTCCGGTCGTCTGCAACCCCTTGGACCCCACCCAGATGTGTGACCCTGAACAAGAGAGCAGCGGTTTTACAGGCAAACTTTACTACCTGACCGTGGCACAGCATGCGCCTTTGTTTAACGGAAACCTCCGCCAGGCGGTGTTACAAGACTATCGAACGATCGGGATCGAGGTTCCGGTGAGCATTAGAATGTCCAACATTGATGTTTCTCCTCGCAACTGGGAAAGTGGATTTTTTATCTCTCAAACAGAACAAGTCCAAACGCAAAATGGCGATAAACTTTTTGAGTGGTTTCATTTGGATATGTACGGAAAAATAAGTTTACCGCCAGGCTCTTACCAAGTCGGAACCATCTCGGACGACGGTATTCGGGTTACTATTCAAGACCAAGTGGTGGTTGACGCAGATGGGGTGCATGCTCCCAGATGGGATTGCAGCAACACTTTAGTTAACTTTGCTGAAGATGAAACCAAAAGTATTCGTGTGGAGTATTTTCAAGGGCCACGTAGCCAGATTGCCTTACAGTTATTTTATCGACCTGCTGAGATGCAAGGCGAAGAATGTGGAGACGACGGCCAATTCGAAATCATCCCCCCCGAAGCCTTCATCGAGTGATGGGGCTCTCTCCAGTGGATCTGATTTTAGAGTCAAAACGCCGGGAAAAACTGCATTTTTGACAAAGATCTTCGATCAGTACATTTTTCTGAAACCCATTGACCAGTTGCCGGTAACGATCTTTCTTTAGAATGTCATCAAAACTTTCAAGAAAAATAGAACCTAAAGAAATATCAGCCTCTTTATCAAAGCAGCAGGGAACGACCGTCCCCTCCGTCAGAATGGCCATTTGTTTTTGTCCGCCGTGACAAGTCCCTCGGGTTCGTGGGTTTGCATTTTTAGAATGGGGCCAATCAAATCGAGTGTCGAAGTGTAAATAGATTCGCCCTCGAATTTTCTTTGATTTTCGAAACGCAGGATCGACATTCGGATTGATTGAAATCACAAAATATTCTTCTATCAATTTTATAAAGCTCTGAGTCATCAACAACTGCTGGTTGTCGGAATTGATGTTCCACAGTCGTAAGTTGATATACAGATTCGGCCTCTCTCGTTCGGCTTTTTTACAAAACTCAAAAATTTTCTTAAAGTAAGTTGCCGGATCGGCTTTGGGATAATTATCGATGAAACTTTGGATTGAAAAATTCACCTGTTGAATCGTAGGATTTAACAGACTCTTTTGATTTTTAGAATTAAGCAAGGTTCCATTTGTGGTGATTTCTAAGGGAAGCTGTTCTGATTCAGCGAGACTTACCATTTTATCAAACTCGGGGTGATTCAGCGGCTCCCCCATGACATGAAAGCAATAACGCTGGGCCTTGCCTCGAATTTTAGGGACAATCTCAGCCAATTGCGCCACGGACATGACCGCATTCGGCCGATCGACAGTCGGGCAAAAGTGACACTGAAGATTACAAATATTGCTGATCTCGATGTAAATTTTCGCGAAAGGGGCAGAGATAGACTTATCGGTGACCAATACTTATCCTTTGATTAAGCGCTCACTTTAATCGCCCCCATTGGCATTAGGCAATCAAAAATCAGAAGCTCGCCAAATCCCCTCGATAGGAGAGGCTTTCTCATCAGCTTGGCCTAGATGCCCCAAATCAAAGTTGTCTTCAATCAGACGCAAAAGACTGTAGTGGTCGTGATATTGCGGCACAAAATAGCCTTGCTTTAGGTCCGAGGCATAAAAGCTGGTGTAAATATGGTTTTTGAAAAAACTTTTGCTTTCATCAAAAGTGGTCACAAACAACAGAGAATCCATAAACTCTTGATTTGCCAAAAAAGGCTCAAAACGTTTCCGAAACCAATTATCGGCAAAAGCCAAGTCGGTGTTATGGCCGTCGTTTCTCATATTGGGGACATAGAATGACAAATGAGGAATATCCTCATTGGCAAAGTCCAAATCCAGTTGCTCAGCATTCACTATGCGTTTGCGGCACCTGGCCTTGTCCGATTGAATATTTTTAAAACTTAAAAACGGTACATGTTTTCTTTTGTAGTCGCCTTTATCACCTAAAAAACAGTTTCCGGGATAGCCTTCGGCGTAGACTTTCCAGTCCAAAGCTTTGCCTTCCATCAGATCTCCGACATGAGGGACATCAAGAAGTATTTTAAAATCATGCTTAATACCGTAGGTTGAACCCGAGACTAGGGCGACATAGTTTCCCTGCGACGGGTGGGTTTCACCATGAAAGTTTTCGAAGTAAACCCCCTTCTCTACCAGCTCTACAAAGTAGGACTGTTGCAGAACATCAGTCGCATTGGCATTTTCAAAGATGACAACAAAGATTTTTTCATAGCGTGGCGAAATGTTTTGGGCTTGGGCCATGGCACTGAACAACAGGACAAAAACAAGACAAATCGACTTCATCATTCCCCCTGGAATTTAACTGGATCAGCATCAATCTTTTTCCTTGCCGATACAAGGTGGCTCGCTCCAAAATGGGGTCCATCATTTTGGCCCATGCTAAAAAAATCGCGTGACCATGGTTAGATATCTGTTTTTTCTCAGATTTCTTTTTCATCCCCCACCGAAATGAACACTCTACCCTGCTTTGGATTCGCCTTTGGTTTTACAGGTTGAGATGCCGAGAAGCTGGTAAGGGGGGCACCAACCGACAAGTCCTGTCGCCAATGGCACCAAGCCGATTAAAAACCAATAGCTTTGCGGCCCCCAAAAGGCCAATGACGCTAACAAAGCGCCGCCAAAAATTCTTACGTATCTTTCTGTTGTTCCTATATTTTTTGTCATAGTCATCTCCTTCAAAGACCTAGCTCTAATTTATTCTTCAAAGCGGAACCCTTATGCAAGGCTAAGAGATCGTCAACTTGCTTATTCACACTTTAGTGTAGGCTTTACTCCTCAATTTACAAGGGTCTGAGAGTTATTTTTTATGGCTACCCTGCGATAGAAATATCTCAATTGACCCTCGCTACCAAATGACTTGAAAGTTGTCAGATTCCTCCTTCAAAAATGAAGTGCTGCCCTTAACCTGAGCCAGAAAAAGAGATAGAATCTGGCCGAAAAATAAGGAGAGAGCTAGCCACGAGGCAAAAAAGTACAGTTGGATGGGAAATTGGTCACGCCAAGCTGCTGAAAGATCTAGAGTGCGACAATGCTCGGTTAAAGAAACTGGTGGCCGATTTGAGTCTTGATAATGCCATGCTAAAAGATGTGGCCTCGGAAACTTCGTGATGAACTTTTAGACCGAGAACTTTTTTGCAACATGTTTGAGGTAAAGACCTTAATTGAGCGATGGAGAGTGGAATACACCACCTTTAGTCCGCATAGTAGCCTTGGTTGTTTGCCTCCAGCACCAGAAGCTTTGACAAAAAAACAACCAAAGGTTGACTTGCAGTACGAATCTTATTTGTTGGAGTACCAACCGGAGGCACCTCAAGAGTACAGACTGACTTGCCCGCTATAGAAATTAAAAAAAAACGGCCTGTGGCGCGCCAGAGAGAAGGGTTTAACCACCCCCAGACGACTCCGCAGACCGTTATCCGAGAACTGCCCATTGGGATTTCCCCAGAACAGCTCAGAAGCTGATTTCAAATTCGCAGAGGTTGATCGTCCCTCATTTGGTTAAGTTATATCTCCTAACATTCCCAAAGACTCCTGATACTCTCTACAAAATCTAACACCGAAGCCGTTACAGCTTGGGTGACACCACTCAGAGACCGAGCAGATGACTCCACTAAGACTCTTAACTCCAAAGATCCTCACAGAAAGACGCATCTCTCCACTTCTCGATCTTATCTGCCCCACTTCAGGGTGTCGGGATTGACTTCGTAAACACTATCCCCAATTCTGAAGAGGACATCACTCACTTATACAACCCCTTTTGCTGACGCCGGAAAAACGCCACCGACCCAAAAGTGGTTCCGTGCTTTCATCAAAACTCCTTCTTGGCATGTCATCCCATCACTCTAAGAGACGCTGTCGGCTGCTCTTAACCAGTTCTTCACCGACAGTGTTAGCCTTCACCCATGTTCAAGAGCTCGGCCGTCTCTTTGGTCTCCCGTCGTTCGTTCCGAACGTTCACTGACCATTGAGTTTTAAGGTTCGCTTGCGCTATAACCTACCAAGTTGCTAAGCTCCCGACACGAACATATTGGGCGCCTTGTCGATCAGCCGCTCTTTGGGTTGTCACCAACCTAAAGAGTGATCCAAGCTCAAGCAGCAACTGGCTAATTCTGCTTTCGGGGCTTTCACCCGTTGAAGTTTCAACTAGCATCGCTGCTATTGAACATAACAAAGTCTTAAAGCACTAAACATGCCAACATTAAAGGTCCCCCTTGTTCTTGATTTCTTTCTGCGAAAAGAGCTCCAAACTGTGTAAAGGTATAACCGAGAAAAAGACTTTCCGACTTTTGTATTCTTTAAACGACATCTTGATGGTCATCGTCCATTTTTATGAACAGTCTGCGAGAAACTGAGGTTTCTCGCTAAGCTGTCGATCCTCTTCGTGGCTCAGTTTTTGCTGTAACTTACCCTTAATTCACGCATTAGGTTTCAAGATACAAAGGAGGCCGATTTAAGAACAAACTTATAAAATCACTTTTTTAAACCCAACAAGGAGAAAAATATGCTCACGTTGATACAAAATCGAAAACAATTGCTAGTGTCCATTCTGATTGGCTTTTTGTTTATTTTTACATCGAAAACAGCCTCTGCCGACGAGATGGGGCGAACAAAAACTCACCAAGCGCTACGACGTGGCCAATCCCCCAACAGTCCATGGGTCGGCATTCGTGCTGGTGTTGCCGATCTGGATGGAAACCAATACGGCACCTCTGGAGAGTATGGAGCGGAAGTTGGCTTTGAACCGACCAGTAATCTCGGCATTGCCATGGAGTATGCTTTTTACAACACCGACCCAGGGGGAGTGACCCCGGAATACCGACGTTCAAAACTCTTGCTAAGAACTCAATTGAACTTTGGAGGGTCCATGGCTTTTGTTCGAGACAGTTATGTTGGAGCTGGTTTGGGACCCGTATGGGACACCGTCAATGGATCAACGGCGACTGAATTCGGAATAGCTCCGATCATAGGCTTTGATATCCCTGTTCCAAACCGAAAGTCTGCTATTACGATCGGCGCCAACGCAAACTACTTATTTGTTGGCAATACCGATGTTCCAGACGTTTTCGCTGTTAACGGTGCGCTCAAGTACTGGTTTTAAAAAGGAGATCGGATGTCTATTGAATCTATTTGCAAAACAAGCCTAACCACAGCTTCGAAAACATCCCGGTTGGGTGATATATCCGAACTCATGAAAAAAAATAACGAGGGATGTGTCGTCATCATTGAAACTGACCGTGGTAAAAGTATACCGGTTGGCATAATAACGGATCGTGATCTGGCGATGACAATTGGGACCACTCCAAAACCTCAAAAGTTGGATGTTCGAAGTATTATGACGAGTCCCGTAATCTGTATCGGAAAGGACGAAGGAATTTCCGAATCCATTGTTAAAATGAATGACCACGGCATCAGGAGGATGCCGGTCGTCAACAAAGATGGTTCCCTCGTTGGTATTGTGAGTTCAGAAGACTTAACTCTGCTTTTATCTGAAGAGTTGGCACAAATATCACAGATAAAAGAACGAAGGGTCAAGAACCACGAACGCTTACAAATGCCGGTGGTCAGTCATCTTCAATTTTGAATGAAACTTTCAATACACAGGGGGGGGGCTAGAGGCCTCCTTAAAGGAGCGCCTCGTTTTAATCTAGGCGGTTTAACATTGAGCAAAGCGTTCAATTTGTCTAGCCGTTTTCCACTTATTCATTCTTCTATACAAAAAGTCTGAGTACTTAACCAACGATTGGGGTTTTACTCAAGGATTGTTTCTCTATCTCCATGTTAAACTTTGCACCTCCTCCTTTGTAACCAATTCTGGATCACAGTTGGGAATAATATACATGATGCTTTTTCTGTACAGTCTTGTCGCCAAAAATGTACGGCTGTTTTTATTTAATAAATTCTATTTTCTTTTCTAAAAAAGAGAGTAGAACAGTCTTGTAGTTCTGCATAAAGCAGTCATTTTCTAAGAACCGGGGGGACTTTTTGGAACAAAAAAAACAAACTGCATTTATCTACTATGAAGATGGAAAAATTGGAGTCAATAAAATGAAAACCTCGGCCCCTCACTTCTTAGAGTTTCAAACAAACGACTACGCCTCCTGGGAGTCCTTTGTCGAAAAAATACCTCTACCTAAAAACAAGACACAGCCTCCCGAAGCCAACGGGAAGATGATCCCTACTCAAGCGATTATTGAACTTGCTCGGAACCTCAAAACACCACTGGCTTCAATTATCGGTTTCGTTGAAATTATAAATAAGTACAACAAAGACAAGAATCTGGAAAACTTCATCAAAGCCATTTCTTTTAATAGTCGTCATCTGTATGAACAAATAGAAGATATCGACGTTTTCTCTGCTTCATCTCTTCAGAATAGATCAAATTTTGATCTCATCAATATACCTTTTGAAATTGAAGCTCTTGTTAATGACTTCAACGGACCCTTTTCAAAATCATCACTCGATGTAGAACTTCACACTAAAGGACTTATCCCTGAATTTGTGTATTTCAATAGCGATATCTTCAAAAAATTGATGCGCCTTCTTTTAAAAGTAAAATTTAATCAACTTGAATCTACGAAATTATTTGTTGAGATTTCATTTTCTTCTGATTTAGAAAATGAGCATGACAGACTGATGATTAATATCAAGGGTCAAAAGAAAGAAAACCTGGAACAAGAAAACAAAAATATTCTAGATCAAATACAATACACTGTTATTCAGCAATTGTTTGAAGAACTCGGCGGCAAGGTTGACTTTTCATTTTCTCAGAACAACTTTAGGATTGAAGTTCCCATAAAAACTCCTTCCGAATCTTCTTTCTTCAAAATTGAGAGACCGAAAGAAGACTTCGCACTCGAAGAAAAAACTGAAAACGTATTTAACCTTCGAAAAAACCTTAAAGGGACAAAACTACTTTTAGTTGAAGACTCGACTGACCTTCAACTTCTTGTTACAAACTATTTGAAGCCTCACGAAGTCGAAATCGACTGCGCCGATGATGGTGTCGAAGCCATTAATAAACTCGAAAAAAAGCCCTATGACATTGTTCTTATGGATCTTCAAATGCCAAGAATGAGCGGCCAGGATTGCCAAGAAAAAATAAAGGCAATGGGCATCGGAACCCCTATTATCGCCTTCACAGCTTCTTCGGATCTTGCCGATAGACAGTCTTGCCTTAAAAGTGGCTTTTCTGGATACTTGACCAAACCTTTTTTAGAAAAAGATCTCGTTCACAATATTAAAGAGGTTCTTGCGAACGAGATTTCTCTAGACCCCTCTCCAGCCAAGCCCTGGTTTGATATTGAAGATGATCTAGAGATCAAGGCGGCTTTTCAAACGAATTTGACTAAGCAAACCGAACGGATAAAACAGGCTCTTAAGAATTTAGACTTTTTAGAACTAGAGCATGGGATTCACCAACTCAAGGGATCAGCTCTTTGCTTTGGAAAAACTGTGATCAGTAATATCTGTCTGAGTATAGAGAATCACTTAAAGGAAGGAAATCCTCAAATCGACTTTTTGGAGAAATCTTTAAAACAAATCGAGATTGAAAAATCCCTTTTAGCTTCCAAATAAACCCTTCAGACTCTACTGGCTTTAATATTATGTTTCTTCAAAAGTCGGTAGATGTTCGTCCTATATTGACCAGAAATTTTGGCAGCATCAGAAATATTCCCTTTAACAGTTTCCAATAGTTTTTCCAAATATATTTTTTCAAAAAAATCTTTGGCATCCGAGTAATCGATTGGCATTTCCATTTCTAAGCTCGACCCTTCAGAAAGATCACCCATTATTTCGCGATGAGGAAGCATATCTTCAATCTTCATTTCCTGGTCTCGACTTAGCAAAACAGCTCTTTCAACAGCATTGTAGAGCTCTCTTATGTTTCCAGGCCATGAGTAAGCTTTGAGACGGGCCAATAGCTCGGCTCCTGGTGGTCTAATTTCTTTTTGATGTTGTAAATTTAAAGTTTGTAAAAACTTTCTAACCAGCGGCTCAATGTCATCAGTGCGCTCACGCAAAGCTGGAATTCTTATTGTAATGACCGCCAATCGATAAAATAAGTCTTCCCGGAACCTGCCTTTTGCAATCTCACTTTTAAAGTCTCGATTTGTAGCCGCTATTATCCTGGTGTTAATCTTTATCGGTCGAAAGTCACCCAAGGGCGTCACTTCTTTTTCTTGGAGAACACGAAGAAGTTTCGCCTGTAAAGAAAGATTCATCTCGCCAATCTCATCAAGCAGCAGAGTGCCTTCCGAACAAGCCAGGAAATAGCCCTTGCGATCGGACTTAAGGTCAGTATAAGCCCCTTTTTTCGCTCCAAAAAGTTCAGATTCTAAAAGATTTTCTGCGATTGCAGCACAATTGACTGCTAAAAAAGGTTCAGAGACGCGACTTGATATTTTGTGAATCGCCTGAGCGATCATCTCTTTCCCGACTCCCGACTCTCCCGTTAAAAGAACCGTTGTTGAGGAATTTCGTAACCGATAAATCTGAGATAGAATCGACCGCATCGCTGAGCTCACCGCAACGATTCCAGAAAACTCGTTACCCATATCTTCATTTTTGTTTGAATTGACTTCCAGTAGGTTAAAAAGTTTTTTTAGATTTTCCTGTAACGGATCTTTTTTAAGTAAAAAATCGCTGGCCCCCAGAGTCATGACCCTTGTCGCTAATGAAATGGATTCGGTCGAAGTAAGAAATACAATTTTTGTTAAAGGCGATATTTCCAATATGCTTGGTAAAACTTCTGTCCCTTTTGAAGTTCCTAAATTTTGATCAAGTAAAATCACATCAAAGTGATATCGATTTAATAGCTCTAGAGATTCTTCAAAAGACGGGGCGGTAAAACACTTCACACCCTCTTTCTCGATGGCTTTATGGAAAAGAAGTCGTATGCTTTCATCGTCGTCTATCACAAGAATTTTTTTTGTCGTTAACGCATCATCAATCGCAATGAGGCTCTTCAAGGTGACGCTCCTGTTGTTTATGGACAACCGGCAAAGCAAGAGTTCAAAGGGCTTAAATTTTCTTTACCAGCTAACCTTCAAAAGACTCTTAGGCTTGGTTTTGTCTAATGGCAAGTCTTTTGCATATAAGTTGTCGAGGTGAAAATGTTACAGTTAAATAAAAATACGAACGTACGGAGATATCCAATTAAAATTGAAACTCCAAGATGGAACATTGGAATTATAGATGACGATCCTTTTTTCCATTTTTTAATGAAAAAAATAGTCGACGAAAATTACATTCAGCTCAATAGTTATTACTCTTTAGCTGACATTGGAGACAAAAGAAAAATAGAGTCCCTCGATGTTGTTATCGTCGACTACTTCATCGACAACTTCAATGGTATCGAGATCGCTCAGTACTTAGCCTCCTTCTTCTCCAAGATTCCTGTTGTATTGATCAGCGGACAATCAAAACCTCCTTCTACGGAAGGCCAATGGCCAACATGCATTCAAGCCTATCTCCCTAAATCCATTGGCGCTTTGGCTATTTTAAAGAACACGATCCACATACTGGAGGGTGGGAGAAACATAAGATACCACCACCCCATCGAATTAGTTAAAAACTAGCGGACCTCTTTATTTGAGAAGCTCCTGGTGTCCTTCCACATACAAGGTAGTTGAAGACGGGCTCCCAGGAGATCATTCCCAAGTATTGATTTTGCTCTCGAGACAATACGGGAAAGCAAGGAACCTGGAGCTTCATAAAAATTTTTGCGACTGAGAGAATATCCGTCGAGGGGT
This sequence comes from uncultured Pseudobdellovibrionaceae bacterium, assembly GCA_964351315.1. Classification (GTDB taxonomy): domain Bacteria; phylum Bdellovibrionota; class Bdellovibrionia; order Bdellovibrionales; family JAGQZY01; genus JAGQZY01. The sequence continues at coordinate 18,776 of CAYGNH010000013.1, read as the reverse complement.
CACAGTAAATGACTTCGTGGTCCATAACCTGCTCGGCCGAAAGACACTTCCAGCGGAGAGCTGATGCCTCCACACTCACTTCTTCCATAATTCGAATGTCAGTCAAAACCCCATAAACTTGATTGTGACCCTCATTTAGAACGGGTAAGACTCTGCACTTACTTTCGACTAAAATTTGCGATGCTCTATTAAGACTTGTTCCCAACGAAACTGAAGGTCCACCTACCTGCATTAATTCTGACACCAAGATCTCTTCCATCAAACCTCCCCATCCGTTGCAATAGACCTCTGCATTTTTGATGCCGTTTGAATTTGGTGCTTCTTCTCATCTGGCTATCATATAGAAATTCCTGTCCACTACGAGGGACAAAAATAAATTTTTGTCCTCGAAAAGCTGCAGTTTATGCCAAAGCAATGGGTTTAACCCTGGCATGACCATTGCAATATTTTCTTTTGTTTTACACTGCAAGGGAGTCTCGATGTTTGAATATAGCCACGTAGAATATAAAAACTGCACCCCAAGCCTGGGAGCACAATCTGTCGCAGAAAAAGTCGTTAACAGAATAAAGCACTATACCGACGTCAATGCGAAGTTTAAAATTTTGATTGAAGGTAAAGACAATCTTTACACTGGATATTCAATTATTGACTCACGAACAGGTGTCTTTGTGGCCTACGCCTCTGAGGAAAATATCCCCTCTGTTTTAAAAACTATTGCTGGAAACCTAGAAAGGCAACTTCTTGAAAAGAAAAGGAGAGCAGCATGAAACGAAAAAATTTGAGACGGAACATCCGTTTTGTGTCTATTGTTCTCTTAATTGGAGCCTTAACTCCTCTTTTAATGTTCCTCGGATACTTTTTATCGGTCGTCAGCTTAGCCTTACTTCCCGCCTATGGTGGAGTGATTTATCTAATGACAAAACTTAGAAAAACCCCGGCGTCTGATAGTTCTTTTCACACCTTGCTGATATCAATCGAAGAGATCCCAACAAACGTTATACCAATACAAATAATTGAAAGCAGTATTTTGAAAAAAGCAAACTAGGTAATGAATTATTTTTTAAGGAGACAATATGAAAAGCATACTAAGACGACGCAATTTTCTATCTGTTGGAAGAATTCACCGAGAATACGAACCAAACCAAGACTCAAAAGATCTGTTCTATTTCACCGACTCTGAAGGAGTTCAATATCAAATCGCTTCACCCTATCTTAAAAATGAACTCAAGGAGATGCACGATCAGCCAGTTATTGTCTCTGGCGTGACCGAAACAAATTCACATCGCACTTTCTTAAAGCTTCATAAAATATCTTCACTTTTTAAAGACGACGATCTATCTGAAGTCGACAAACCTCTGGTTAGATCAGCCTAACTTCAGTTTGCGAACCAAGGCACAACTGACAAACAAAAGCTTACTTTTTTGAAAAACAAAGCCTACTTAAAATGGAATCTTTAGGGGAAAAAATGAAAAATCAGAAAAAACATAAAATTTTAAAAACTATCGAAAAATCGAAAATTTTATTTAAAAATGAAGAAGGGAATGAAGACTTTTGTAATAGTGTCGATCTACTCGGTTTCGTTATAAAAACTCCACCCTCTCTTGCGAACAGTGAATTTGACTATATGTTTTTAGAAGACGAGGGGGAAGATTACTTTATTGACAGTAACGACCCTGAAGAACTCTCGATGCACGTTGATGAAAGGCTAAAGTTAAGTGGCACCATACTTGTACTGGAAAGCGGACACCAGATCATTCGCGTTGAAAACTTTATTGTCGACTGGGGATTCGGAGAGCCGCTATCAGAGGATTTTGATGGGATAGACATTTCGAATTGGTATGAAGATGCTATATGAAATTAATATACTGCCGAACTTTTATTGTAAGAGTAACAAATAGCTGAGTTGTGCTTTATTTTTTTTATAGACGAATTTTAAAACTGTTGCTACTTTTCTGTCACTCTTGAGACTCACCGCCCTTCTATCTGTATTTCGACAAGAGCACTTTTAAAAGAGGGTAATGCTTAGATGAACTTTAATGTTTATGTGTCTTTAAAAAAATCAAGTATGGATGCTCTATCTGATATTTTCAAACAGGTCGATCATGCCGAACCACAAATCGTCTTCATTTATCCAACATCTAACCATGATATTGAATCGGTTCGGGACGCTATTGGCAAACGATGGTCGACGGCTGCCCTTATTGGGGCAACTACTTGTAAAGGATTCCTAACTCAGGACGGATTTCAAAGTAACCAAGGTTGGTGTTTAGCTGTAGCAACCTATTCTCCAGAAAACTTAAGAGTCAGTGTTGGTTTTTCCCAATCTGGGGATGGTTTTAATGATGGTTATATTGCAACAGAAAAAGCCATCAGCGGCTCCGATTTGCCTGGAGAACTCCCCGATTTCATTTGGGTTCACTCTTGCCCTGGCAACGAAGAAGAGGTTATAAAGGGAATTCAAAAATCAATAGGCATTAATGTGCCTATTGTTGGGGGCACCGCCGCTGATAACTCCATTGCAGAGGAATGGTCTGTTTTCAGTCGTTTTGAATCTAGCCAGCATGGTGTGATCGTTACCGCATTTTTTGGCAAAGATGTTTTCAGTTCATTTCTTTCAGGTTACAGCCCAACCTCTTGTGTTGGAACAGTGACTGAAGCGGAGAACAGGAAAATTATCAAAATTGATGATCAATTCGCTTCTGTTGTCTACAATGATTGGACCGACAAAGCCTTAGGTCCCCTAAACTTCAATATCGATGAAACACGAAATATTCTAAACCTCACATCTCTTCATCCTCTTGGCAGAAAAGTAGACAAAATCGGAGGAAGCTCTTTTTATCTTTTGAGCCATCCGTCAGAGTTAGTCAACGGACGAGAGATTACACTTTTTACAAGTATTAAAGAAGGAGAGCAAGTCACTCTGATGGAAGGATCTGTTAAGTCATTACAGGAACGAGTAGGCACTATCGTAACATCACTTATGAATCGTGAAAACCTCTCAAATGAAGATATCGATGGCGTCATGCTTATCTACTGCGCTGGATGCATGCTTCTTTTAGAATCACAAAATGAAATGGAGCTTGTCGCCCATTCAGTGAGTCAAGCGCTTCCAGGAAAACCCGTAGCCGGCATTTTTTCATTTGGCGAACAGGGAACTTTTCCAAGTGGGTCGATCCGGCATGGAAATTTGATGATTTCTATCACTCTGTTGTGCTCAAAGAAACGGAGGAGTTCATAAGATGGAACACTTAGAAGCACTTCGTGATTCAATTCATGATATTTTTCAAGTGAAAAACAATGAAGCTTTCGAACGCTCGCTCAGTGACTTTCTATATGACGGACTCAGTGTGATTAGTGGTTCAGTCGAATCAAAAATGGTGTTGAAAAATGTCATTCAACATTTAAAGAGCTTCATTCCCTTTGACCAAGCTTTTTTGTATGATGTGTATGAGAAGGACTCTCCATCATGCCTTTTTAAGACCTCGGCTTTTGCGCCAAATTTAAATTACGCTCAATTCGCGAACTATTTGACCCAAAAAACAGTTATTAATGTGTTTCATATAGTGGAAGACTCTATTTTTGGGACTTTTAAAGAGTTCGTCGGCGGCTCCCTGCTTGTTTGTGAGATTAAATTTGACCACAAAAAGTTTGCCCTTCTTCTTTTTAATATTAAAAAATCGGCCTATTCAAAAAGAGAATGCCGAGTTCTTTTTAAATACAGAAAAGTCGTAGAGCAAGCAATTGTGACGATGGCTATGATCGAAGAAAGGGAAAAAGCTGAAAGCTCAAATTTATTAAAAACTGTGTTTTTAGCCAACATGAGCCATGAGCTTCGAACGCCTCTGGGTTCAATCAAAGGTTTTGCTGAACTCTTAAACCGTGAAAAAATATCAAAGTCTGATCATCGCGAGTTTGTCAGTATTATTACAAAGTCCAGCGATCGGCTTCTAAGAGTTATTGATGATATTCTGGATATTTCGAAAATAGAGTCAAAACAATTAAAGGTGGAAAAGAAAGTTATAAAAACCAGCGAACTCCTCGCTGACCTGTCTGAAATATTGTCTGAAAAGGCAAAAGAAAAAGGCATTAAACTACAATTAGAAATGGATAAAAACTTTCCGGAACTGATCTATACAGATCCATTGCGCTTGCATCAAATACTCCTAAATCTGATTAACAACTCCATTAAGTTCACCCATAAAGGTGGCGTTTTTGTCTATGCCTATCTAAAAAATGAAAATCTTTGTTTTGATATTACCGATTCTGGCAAAGGTATCCTAAAAAAAGATCAAGAAAATGTTTTTGGTCGTTTTTTTCAAAGTGAAAATGAGTTTTCTCGGGGTTACGGCGGAACCGGTTTGGGTTTGCCGATTGCTCGAGAGCTCGCTCGACTTCTTCAGGGCGATGTTGTTTTAAAAGAGAGCTCGCCCAGAGGCTCTTGCTTTTTAGTCCACATTAGGCACCTAAGACCAAAAAATGGACAAAAACGAAGGCTCTGTGATCTCAATCTTCGCAATGAGAAGCTCTCTGTTTTGGTCTGCGACGATGACGAGAACAGTCTTTTACTGGCAAAAGAACTTTGTAAGCAATTTGACTGGAGAGTTCACACGGTTCTTGATCCTTTTGCAGTTCTAGAGCTTTTAAAAACAAAAGATTTTGACCTTGTTTTAACAGACATTCGAATGCCAAAGCTGGATGGCTTTCAACTTGTTAAAATGCTACGAAAAAATGGTCTGCAATTGCCTGTTTTTGCCTTAACAGCTCACACTTCAACCGACTCTAAGCAATTTTATACTGACTTTGGGTTTAATGGAGTTCTATTCAAACCACTTAATATCAACAACTTAATTAACGAGATTGAAAATCTGTAGTTTTTGTACAAAATAAACATCATTAGAAAACCTGTTGTCGCTTTTTCTGAACGGATTTAGCTTCGAATTCAATGTGAATCGCTTTTAAAATTGGTACCAAACTTGCAATAAATGGCCTTGGTTGGTTTTGCTCAACTTATTGATTCGATCTCAAACAGTAGTTTCTACCTTGAATTCAAATCTTTTCGATAAGCTTCGTATTCCGAACCAAGAACAATGTTTTTCTAACAGGAGATTTTATGGAAAAGGCAATTGCGGAAACAGGTTTCGCTCCAACAGCGCATATAAAAAGTAAACAGAATCGTTCAGAAAGTAATTTAAAGGAAGTGGATAGTGCGATTTCGATGACTGAAAAAAAGGGAGAAGAAGAGAAAGCTCTCGGTGTTTTTAGAATGATCGTTGACCGACAATTTGGCCAACTTCTTTCTGCCGGGCGTCAGTTTGTACAAAAAAATCCTATGACGGGCATCGCAGTTTCAACCACTCTTGGAATTGGCATTGGCTTAATCTTAGCAACGTCGATGCGGTCCATAAGAAAATAAGACCTTTGGCGGAGATGCAAAAACTGAATCGTTTAGCCACTGGATTAGCCCAGTGGCTTTAAGTTGTTGATTTATCCACCTTGGATGTTCAGATGAGAACAATGGACTTATTGTCCGACTTCCCCGTAACCTAGAATTTGACCTTCTTTGACATGAGGCATTTCCAAAAGATCAGAGTCTTTTACAAAGGCGTTATAGCCCTCGGCACAAGACAGATACATCCATTGCTCAAAAAAGCCACCTTCACCAAAAGCTTTGTATACCGATTGAAAGTCACTATTGTCGACAACGCTATCACAGATGAATTCCGTTTTTAAAGGCGTTCCATTTTTCGTTACAAGATCACCAAGGCACCAACCTTCTGAAAGATAGATAATATTGTCAACTCGATCACCCTTTTTGACCGATATCGAACCAATCCCGGTCGCTTCACTAAAAGTTTCCTGAACAACTGTGTCAGCTTTCGCCTTGTAAGACGAACGTTCAGTAATGGTGTAATAGACTTCTATCGAGTTCTTAGTTTGGCTCCAAGGATGATAAATTCCTTTTTCAATGGTACAGGATTTAACCTCATCAAGCTTTCTTACCGATGCATGGGCGCTGATCTCCATATCTTGAGAGACATTGATGACTGGGCTGGGATACTCATCACTCCAGAGATTATAAACCAGACGTGTCTCTTTAACGCCATCACGGGTTACCGGTATAAGGTAGCTTTCAACTTGAGAATAAGCAGACTGCGAAACAAACAAAACAAGTAAAAGAAACAAAGCTTTTTTCATGGAATCTCCTTTAAAGATCTAAGATATTGGCGCCAATCTACAAAGGGAAAGCCTTGATTTCACTAAAATAAGAAGACCATGATTTTTTTTCTAAAATACTACCACACGATCTTTCTAGCTATTGCGACACCTCTTCTTTAGAGAACCCTTGTGGATTTGCCTCTTTTTTAGAAGAAAAACTTCATGATTATCCAGTTGAGGAGCCTGGGGCTTATACCATGTAGTCGCTGTGCAGTTCTATAGCCTCTCGTACTTTCATGGAATCTGAAAAACTAGCGATATGAACCATGGCGTCTCCTTTGTTGACCAAGGGAATCGTGCTCATTCCAATAATGATTCCCCCGGCAATAGCACGCACCTCGTAGGGTTCGTCGCCAAAAGGGTCTGAAATAATAGCCAAAATATCATTTTCATTCACATGGTCTCCCACTTTTTTTCGTGCTCGAAAAGATCCGCTATGGGTCGCGCGAACCCAATAGCTACTTGGAGCAATGAAGACCTCACCGGGTGCCGGATTGTTTTTAATCGACAGGGGCGGAAGCATTCCAATGTTTCGCATCACCTTTAGACACCCATTTAAGCCGGTCTTAATAACATGTTCATTAAACCTCAGGGCCTCGCCGCCCTCAAAAAGCAAGGTCGTCACCTTTTTCTTGCGAGCCGCTTCACGCAAAGACCCATCTCGCAACTTTGAATGCACAACCACGGGAACTCCAAAACCCTGGGCTAACTTTTTGGTTTCCGGATCATCCAAACAGGCTCGGATTTGGGAAAGATTGGTTCGATTGACAGCCCCCGTGTGTAGGTCAATTCCATGAGTGCATTGACTGACAATTTCTTTCATAAAGATGGCCGCCAATCGTGAGCCTAGGGAACCCTTCACATTGCCCGGAAAACATCGGTTGAGGTCGCGCCGATCCGGTAGGTAGCGTGATTTGTTATTAAACCCAAAAACATTGACAACAGGAACGACGATCAGGGTTCCTTTAATTTTCTCTAAGACTTTTCGTTGCAACAGTCGTTTAATAATTTCAACACCGTTAATTTCATCACCATGGATAGCGGCACTAATAAAAAGCCGGGGCCCATCTTCTTTGCCACGGATGACTTCTATGGGAACATTGAGCTTGGTGTAATCATAAAGCGAGGCGACCTCGATTTGAATTCTTTTTCTCTCACCAGGCAGAATAAAGTACTCGCCAATTTTTATACGTCTTCTAGCATTTTTTGAAGTTTTTTTCTTCATCATGTTTCAAACCTTAAAGCCCTAACTTGTGTGTGATGCGTTGACTTTCAATTTTTTGGTTTTTGATCGACGTCGGGCTCTGGTTTTTTCTGGGATAAGCTCTTTCATAGAAGTCAATCGACCAAAGCAAAGGAGACGATCTTCTTTTTCAATCACTCTTTCGACTTTCGGGTTAGAGATCACCTTCGTGCCTCTGTACAATGTTAAGACGTTGATATCTTTTTCTTTAAGTCCCGAATCGAGAATCGTTTTTCCAATAAAACTCGAACCCTTTGGAATATAGATTTCGGAAACTCCGTACTCTCGACTGACGGTCAGTCGTTGCCTTAGATCAATTTCTGGAAAATCAACCCAAGAGGCAATGTAATCGATAAAACTGCCAGCAATATCCAACTGTGTACACTTTTCTATGCCTTCAAGGCCGGGGGACGAGTTGATCTCCATAATTTGAGGGCCGTCTTTGCCTTCCAACATGTCTACCCCCGCGATGCCGAGTCCCATCAGCCGAGTGGCTCGGACCGCCGTCTCTTTGTACTCGTCGTCCAAGGTCACGGCTTCGGTGGAACCTCCTCGGTGCACGTTGCTGCGAAACTCTTGCCCAGCGGCCACTCGGCGCATGGAGGCCACCACTTGATCCCCCACCACAATAGCACGAATATCACGCCCCTTGCTTTCGGCCACAAATTTTTGAATCAACACGTTTTGCTTTTGGCTTTGCATCAGTTCTAAAATCGAGGCCGCCATCTCAACAGTATGGGCCAGGAGCACCCCAATACCTTGGGTGCCTTCAAGAAGTTTTATCACAACTGGAGCACCTCCCACCCGCTCGATAGCCGGAAGAATGTCTTTTTTGTCTTTAACGAAGGCCGTTGAAGGCATCCCAATCTTGTGGCGACTAAGGATTTGCAGACTGCGCAGTTTATCCCGTGAATTCAGAATTCCATCAGCGGAGTTGGCACTGAAAACATCCATTTGTTGGAACTGCCGGACCACGGCCGTTCCGTAGTATGTCAAAGAGGCGCCAATTCGAGGCAAGACCGCGTCGAAAACCGGCAATCTTTCTTGTCGATAAAACAGATCCGGATCGCCTTCTTCTAAATCAATGGATAACTTTAGAGTGTCTAATATTTTAGGACTGTGTCCTCTTTGTTTAGCGGCCTCGACCAGTCTTTTGGTCGAATAGTTCTTCGGTTCTCTCGACAGTATGGCTAACTTCAATTTATCCTCATTTCTTTTTTTTAATTAACTTCTTTTTCTTCTTTTTCTTTTTGCTGCTCTTTAAGCCGTAGAAGGATCGTCCCGCATCCACTAAAAAATTTCTTCGAAAACTCTCGCGCCCTAGAAGCATGCGAAAGCCCATTTCGTCGCGATTGGTCAGGGTGACTTCAATGGGCCAAGTTTCGCCCAATAAATGGAGGTCAGTGATGATCACTGGGCGCAATTCGCTTTGCCCGTTGGAACTTTTCACTTTGCGGAATTCAAAAACTTTGGCGTTGCAAGTTTTAGTATGATCTGCGCTTCTCTGGTTCGGGTGAATTTTGAACTTCACATAGTCCCGCCCCGATTTTTTATAAACTTGCATGTCAAATGCATGCAGAGACGAGGACCGAGCTCCTGTATCGACCTTAGCTTTGATTTTGCTGACTCCAAGGTCTGGGAGCTTGACCCATTCTCGCCAACCGATAATTTTTTTTTCTTTTTTCATCACTGACTGCGGTCCTTCTGCTCTAAGTAAATCAAAATTCCAAAGAAATACGAGCCCTTCTTTTATTGCACAGTGCAGGGTAAAAAGCACACCAAGGTGCAAGGAAAAAGGTGTAAAGAGGCACTGCAAACTCCCCTAGCCAGCCCGAGGGTTTTTCATTACTCTGTTTACAGAGGAAATGCCTATGAAAAAGATTTTGAACCTGACTGGATGTTTATTTATTGCTCAATTCTCAGGGGTTGGTTGCCGCTCTGGCCCTGCTGAGTCTGGCAGCCCCGTGCAGATCGTGCAAGATGCTTTGGGTTACGAAAACCTGAAGAAAAATTGCCAATTGATCAAAGAAATTGAATCCCCCCGGGACGGCAAACCCAATCAAAGCCAGTTTCGATCCGAAGCGGCCAAATTGGGAGCCACCCATGGCTTTATTTTTAACCCCACCACTGAAGAGTCTTATCTGGACAAATCCCAGTTTGATTTTGATGAGCTTTCAACCAAAATTTATGGCGAAGCCTACAAGTGCCAATAAAAAGTCTTTTTCATGTTCAAGGACAAAAAGGACAAAGCTGTCAGTAAGGCTCTCGACAGAAAAGAAAGGACAGTATTTACCTTTCCGACCGAGATTGGCCTTTTCAACTAATGTTTTTTTCAACAAAAAAAACTACTGGGGACGGCTGCCTTGTTCGATCATCTGCAAGACTGACAACAGACTTTGCTTTTGGGCTTCGTTCAGATGGGGCAAGTCTTTGGGCATTTGTTTAAGGTCTTCGCGATTGATTCGATCTTTTATCTTTTCCAGCAAATCGGTGGTACGAAGGACTTCTCCTAGCTGCCAGGTGTCCTCAAACGGAATATAAGGGGGCTGCATCCCTCCCGGTCGGGGTTTGCGTGAATGACAAGAGACACACATTCCATAGGGAGCCATCCCCGAGTGAGGGTACAAAGCCGTCGAAAAATAAGGCTGGCTCGCTTGGCTATAATGAGCCAGTGACTCCTGGCTTTTTTCTTTTAATTGGTCGCAGTTGAATTCAAAAAACTGAAAGTCTGGCCCTCCAAGATTTCGGACCGTGTGATCAATCTCGTCAAGGATCTCTGGCATAAAATAAAGCCATGTTTTTTGAAGCTCAAATTCGAACAAATTGGGCGTCGACAGGATATAGGAATCCTGTCGAAAACTTAAAGTGAAGTCTTTGAGGTCTAACTCCAAGTTACTGAAAATAGTACCTAATTGGCTACCCTGAACAATCTCATTGGTACGCAATCGGGTAAGCCCTGGAACCCCCGGATAGAGACTTCCAGGAAAACTTCGAAGATAGTAATCCCAAAGATCATCTTTGACCCTTTGATTGCTGGCCAGCACGTCCTGATAAACGTCCATAAACGAGATGGACCACTGGGCTTCCACGTTTTTCGGTATAAAATCTCGGTAGATAATGTTGTCTTGCGGACTGGCCCCAAAAGACTTATCGGTGCAAGACAAAAGCCCTAACAGGGCATAGCGGAAGGGGTACAGTTTGCCATCTGGAGAAAGGTGGGTCTCAATGCCTTTGCTTGTTGCTAAGAAGTTTTGCTGGGATAAAAAAGCCGTAAAAGTGTCGATGGCTTCTTTTAGGTTTTGTTTATTAATTTTTTTCCATATCGGGTGTTTGAGTTCGGTTTGTTGAAAGGCATCGATCCATTGTTTTTCCAGCACGCTAAGGGCCATACCGGCCTGACTTCCCAGAGCCGAAGGCCAAAAATCATAGGCTTCCCAAACCGGCTTCGGTTTGATGCCGTGACAGCTAGAACACTCTTTGGGCCGATCATGGAAGTCCGCTCCCCCACCCTCTTTAAAAATAATCTCGTGCATTGAGAAATCGAGTGTCTCGGGGTTGAATTGCAGAAACTCCACCCTCTGACTATCGACCTCACTGGTCGCCACCGACATCGAAACATTGGCTCCGTAAAGAATCACCCTTGGTTGTTGGGGATGGGATGGCTGCAGACTTCCACTGGTATGAATCACAACCGCTTGATCGAACATCTGAGGCGCTTTTTGCTGGATAAGATCCAGAAACTCGGCAAAGCTTTGTGGTTTTGCTTTTTTAATGGACTGAAAACTCACGGTCGAAGCCTCGCCAAGGCGGCCGAGAGTGACCCGTTGAGTTTGCGCATCAATGGGAAGTTGGTACTTGGAAAGACTGGGTTGCTCCGAATACTGGGCCTGCAAGACCATGGCCCCAAATACCGGTAATAAGATCAAGAGAGTTCGAATCAAGAAAATCCCCTTTTTTTGCCTGGAAATCATATTGTTGAACGTCGCTCCCTTGGTCAAATATCCCTTTTTAATTCCTGCAATTGGACGGGCTGCGACATTTGCAGTTTAGGCCTGTAAGCCCTTTTAAGACTTATTGAAAGTTCTCGACCCCAGCCTTTCTTTCCAACGAACATTCGATACAATAGAGGAGATGAAAACCCTTATTCTCGGCGTCTTTTTTATTTTGACCCTAGTTCGGTGCGCTCCTTTGGAAAATCAAGAAAAGGCCCCATCAGCCTTTATGCTCAACCCCACATTGCCAGTGGAACGAGAAAGGGTGCCTCCCCAGCATTTCTTGTTAGTGGGAGATTCCCTATCATCCAACACCGACTTCTCCTATAAAATGATCCAAGGCTTTACGGATTTCAAAAAAAATTGTGCGGCTGGAAAAACCGACTACAAAGCGGTTTCGGCATTTGCCCTACCGAGCGCTTCCCCTCGCCACTTTGCTGCCCCATCCGGCTCCAACAAAGCTTGGCTTTGTCGACAAAAGAAAATCTATCGAGGCGGAACCGCCGACGATCTTTCCGGAGCCACATTCTGCAAAGACATTCAAAACCTCTCCCCTTTTGAAAAGTTAGTGGATGAAGAACAACCCACTGATATTGTGATCGCCCTGGGAACAAACTCTTTGGCTTTCAACAGCGATTTTGTGGTAGCCCAAGTTACCGACCTACTGGAACAGTTGCCTGAGTTCAGTCGCTGCTTTTGGGTGGCTCCGACTTTTGTTAGCAGGAAGTACCAAAGCCAAGTTAAAAAAGTAGAACTAGCCATCCAAGAGGCATTGGACACCAGCGCTGTCTCTTGCAAGATGATTTCAACCTTTGAAGCCATGAAAAATCAAACCCAATGTCAAAACTTTAATGGCAGTGATGGAATCCATCACACCCATTGCGGATCGCAATTGTGGGCCGAAAAAGTTTTTGATGACATCTGTTCTTTGTATTAAAATCAGCCGGAGATTGCTCCCCGGCCATTCCACTCATTTAGTTCGCCCTACCAATCTGAGCACAGGCTCGCATCACGGCCTTTGTGTATTCAATATGATTCGCCAAATTTGTTTTGCTTTCTTTGAGACTTTGTCGATGCTCCTTGCGCAAAGTTTGCATTTTTTTGGTCACCACCAGATTGGCCATTCGTGTACTGGATGGCATTCGTTTTTGTTCCTCACCCAGCACTTTCAACTTGACCTCTAAAACATCCAGCTGTTTTTTACTGGAGTCATAACGAGCTTTGGATTTTTGTGCGTTTTTCTTATAAACCGCACAGTGATGGGCTCTAGTTTTTTCAATGGCTTTTTGCTCGTTGGATGCCGAGGCTGTCGATGCAAAGAAGAGAAAACATGGCAGAACAAGCCAATTCACTAAATACTTCATACCTATCTCCCTGGTTATAAATCGCGTTTAAACCTTTATCTAGAATAAAAGAACCTGAAAAGGAAAGACACTGATTACAACATTGAGACTAAAAAAAGGGATTTATCCCAACGAGGTGCAATTTTTTTTAGACATTACGGATTTTTCGCCCAACCTTTTTTCAGGAAAAAAGGGTTGAAGATTCAAGGAAAAATCCAGTTCTGAAACACTAGGCCAACAGTTCTGCGATCGGCTGATAAAACTGGTTGCGCCGGGGGTAACTGCTATTAAATGCCCCGTAGTAACCAAAGCCTTGTCCATTTGGAGTTGCAAAGGCGTATTCTGAGGGCTGAGCACCCATCAGTTGCAACAGCGTGATCAAAAAACGGTTCATGGGAATCGTCGGACCATTGTAGATATCAGAGAAGTCTGTGGGAAAATTGGTGCGTGGGTTTGCTAAATACATTCCGGAACGCATGACTCCCCCCATGTTACCAATCAGAATCTGTTGGGAATCCAAGCCATTGTGTCCACCGTCATTTCCAGGGTCCGCCCAGCCGCCCTGACAAGCGAGAACGGTCACCATGTTTTCGATGTAACTACGCCCGGTGTCTCCTTCCATTTCCTGCAAAGGAGCGATAAAGCGATCGGCGATCATGTCGGCGAAGTAACGCCACCAAGCCACTTTAACAGCCTGTTGAAGGGCTCCACCACCTTCTCCATGCATGACAGCATGCACACCTCGCCCACCTGTATTTAAAGTTGGGATCCACTGCGGGTCATGACCTTCAAAGCTGAAGACTCCCACTTTGGTGATTCCACAACGAAAGGCTACAGCCATTAGATCCATATACAGTCGGTTGTAAGTGACATGATCATTGCCAGAAACATTGCCTGGGTCGCTGGGACGATTGCAAGTGATGGCAGGCGCTCCGGAACTGGCGTAACTGCGTTGCAAATCCGACAGGTAATCCATATGTTGATCTAAACGAGCCCGATCATCGGCTCCAATTTTACTGCCATTACGAAAACTATTAAAAGATTCTAAAACTTGATTCAAAATATTGGTTTTGACTTGGTTGGAAAAATCCTGAGGTGGAGCCGTGCCGTTGGTTAAGGATCCAAAGGTGTCAACATAGAACTGCTGCAGAGAAAACTGTTCGTAATGAGGAACACTGCTCACTGTTGCCCCGACCTTTCTGAAAAAATGAGCACCATGATGGGGAGCAATTCGAATCGCTCTTCGAACATTGACCGGAGTGTTGGCTGGGTAAACTGACGGGCAAACTTCCAAAACCGTATCTAAGGTGGGCCAGTCTCCTTCTCGATCCTGCCCAGCCGCTATATAACCATTACCGTGTCCAGCACCATGTTCAATATCAAGACCGCGCACGTAGGTTAGCAATCCTGCATTTTTTAGTTGTTCAAACCGAGTATGACTCAATGCCGGACTGTGAGAAGCCACTGTTCCCAAATCCGCTAGAGGTCGCTCCATAGCACCACTGTTCCCAACTGGAACATTGGCCACCTGCACCTGGGGCCACATCCCCATCAGATTATTGTGATCATAATGAAAGATCATCAAACGCTTGGGTGATTGAGCAGCCTGGGCTCTGGCCTGCCGAGGTAAAAGACTGGGCAACAAGGGTAAAGCCAGCAAGGTCTTTCCCGAACCCACTAAGAATTGTCTGCGCGTCTGTGGACAGTAAATCAATTTCATTAGTAACTCCAATACCTAAATTCATCAGAAAGAATCAACCCACGAATAGCCTCTTTAATCGAGCCTTGCCCTTGACTGCCTCCGTGAAGAGCCGTAAGGGCACTGTTCATCTGACAGTTGTCTGCATTATTCGGCACCACCCTTGATTCGAATCGTTTTAAATGCTTGGCAAAACACAAGAGGGCTCGATCACTGTTGCCTAGTTGATTTGAAAGATCCACCGAATCACTGAACGTAGTTGGGGTCGAGGAGAGTTCACGGGAAACGTCGGCCGTGTCGATCGGAAGCGATGCAAGCAAATCGCCGTTCCCATCAAACACACCTTCCTGCGAACGTAATCGCCCCAAGCTGTCAAAGTTTTCGAAGGCGTAGCCTAAGGGGTTGAATCGGTCGTGACAAAAAACACAGCTGCTACCCTCGGCCTGACTGGTCAGCTCAGTGTTCTCACGCGTCGTCACCACACCCGGCACATCGGGAAGGGATGTTGGCGCACTGGGTGGCGGCGCTCCCACGTCAATACACAATAAATGCTCTAGAACATTTAGACCGCGCTTGATCGGAGAGGCTCGAACGCCCGAACGTTTGGTTAACATCGCGGCACGATTAAGAAACCCTGCTCTCTCGGTTGGTAAGGTCCCCGATCCGATAATATTCACTCCATAAATATTTCTTAAACCGTTATGATCCAAGCGAGTGTGGCGTGAAGTCATTAGATCGAGAAAATCACCATTTTGATTGAGGACAGTTTCAATAAAGAAATCATCCATCTCGTTGACCATCGCTCGCTCTAACCCATTGAGATCAACACCATTCAGAAAACCATTGGGATAAGCCAGTCCTTGAAAAACATCGTAGCCATAAGACTCTCTAAAAATCCGCACCACCATTTCTTGGGCCACTTGATCATTCAAGAGTCGATCGACTTGTCCTGTCAACACGGTGGGGTTGGTGATCTGACCATTGTTGGCGGCCGCCCGCAATTGACTGTCTGGTCCCCGACCTGTGATCAGGAACGCCACTCGGGCCGCCAACTCATGAGGTGTCAGCTCGACCAAGTTCTGTCGACCTTGCACATCTTGCCCACGGTTGAAAACTTTGTATTGAAACTCGGGCATTTGAATAATCGCAGTAAATGTTTGAGTGATTTGATTTTGCTTCGACAGAGCACCATCCCACAAACCACTGGCTAACCCATCGACTTCAACTGGTGAAAGCGGACGCCGGAAGGCTAGCTCACCAAGACCGGATACGAATTCTCGGTGACAGGTTGGCGAAATAGCAGACTGAGCCAAACAAGGGTTAAACGCATTCAAACCCGCATTATTGGCAGCCACCACTTCTCCGGCCCGATAGGCGGCGTTGAAAAACGCAATGGTTCCTAATTGCGAAACAAGAGTAGATTGTTCTTTGCGAGTGTTGCGATCGACAAGTTGAGAATCCGCCGGCAAGGTGTTGTAAAGCTGGTTCAGCTCAGAGTCATTTTTGAGATTTGTAGAAAAGCGATCGAGAATTTGATTTACACTGTTGCGAAACTCGCGGTTCACAAGTTTTAAGAGTGGCGTATTAGAAACTGACCCTGGGGTGCAGGCAAACTGCAACCGACCTTGCTCATTGAATTCCAAGCCACCACCATTGGCCTCAAAAATAAGAGCCGCCGATATCGCTCGGACTTGCTCTTCGTCCAACCCGGTCAGGCGGTCCTGCATTTGACCGATAGAAGCAATCGCTTGTTCAATTTGTTCAAAAGTCCGACCTTTTTTTGAGGAACTATCGATGGGTCCATGGCAACCGGCGCAATGGGTGGCATAAAGAGCTTTGCCTCGCGTGATTAAAGCTTCTTCCGAAAGGTCTAACCCTTGATTGGAACTGCCAATAACGCCGTTGGATTTCAACTCCCCACAGTTTTGATAAAACATCAAAACAGCCAAGCCACTTAAAATATAGAGAACCCATTTAGAGAAAATAACTTCCTCCCGAAATTGTGTTGCCCAGCCCTCAATGCACCATTGAAGACCAACTTCTTCCTTTTTTGGAGTAACTTGACTCCCACCCTTTGCCCTTGCTGTTATTTTAAAACAATAAGATGAATTTTTGGAGGATTTGGCGAATTCTGATTCACATTGAGACATAAGCCGAGGGGCGATGACTCATCTTGCCACCATGGATCGCTAAATGAGTAAATGACGAAAAGATTGGCTCCAAGCCGTGGTCTTTGTTTTGCCTGAACGATTAAAAGACTTGAACGAAAAGGACTTGGTAAGTGGCTGTTCTTGCTAAACTTCTGATGGGTCTTAGAAAGTTGAACCTCCCTGTTTCGTCACCCCTCTGAACGACGCTAAATTCGTCAGCTTCCAGAACCCCCTTTTTGACGAATCAACCCCCACACCCTATTCATTGCTCACAAACGTAGGTCGAAAGACTTTAAAGAACATCCGTAGGAGGGATTTTTTATGAAAACATTGATTATGGTTGTGGCCATGCTTGCAGCTTCTGTTAGCTTTGCCAGCTCTGACACTAGAGATAAACAACAAGCCGCTGAGAAACTTTTTGACAGCATGACTGCTTCACAAGCCATTGCTTCAAAATCTTTTACTAAACGTTACTGGAACAATAATTTGCCTGGAACTTCCACCTGGATGGGCCCTGGTAACATTTGTATCACTGGTAACTCTGTTCAAACAATTGTTCCCATGACTGTATGTACTGAGTGGAGAGTAAACCTTAAAGAAGACCGCTTTGGAAAAGACTATAAGTCTTTTGCTTATCAAGGCCAAGCCAACAGCTATGCTGAAGATAGCAGCAATGCTCAAGGTTCACCTTACTGTGTTGATTCCTTTAAAAAAGCTTACAGCCACCCTTTGAAATGGCAAGTTGAAGGTTGTGTTCTTTGGGCTGTAAAGCGCAAAGATTCGACTCCTCGAACATTTAAAACAGAAGCCAGCGCTGACAACTACGCTGAAGAAAGCAGCAACGCTCAAGGCCAAGCTTACTGTGTGCAAGAAGGAACAATCAACCGCAGCTTCGGTACTGTTTTCAAAGTGGATTTCTTCAGAAAGACTGCTGGCGACAAGTACGACAACAAGAAAATGGTTGGTTCTCACAGTTACACTTACCAGTCTTGTGACTACGACGATTTGACTCCAGTTCCTGCTAACTAAGAACGAGTCCATACTTCCTTTCCCTTCGGCCCCGTCGAAGGGAAAATTAAACTGAAAATTGATTAAGACAGAATGGAAATACATTCTGTCTTTTTTTTTTAGAAAAATTGATTTTTGCAGCTTTGTATTCAAAACAGATAAGACCGAGACAGAAGGGCTTTAGGCTTTTCGTTCTCAATCGATCCAACCTCTTTATCTAAATTTGGTTGATCGACGTCATCAGTGTCATTTTTCCCCGATACACCGAAGGCTCTAAATTGAAGAGTGTTGCTAAAGCGAATGGCGACGAAAGCACTCGAACCTGCCGCAAAAACCACAAACCCCTTAGCGTTGACTCAACAAGAAGATAGTTTCATCAAAACCGGCTATGGCTTTGGAGGTTGAGAAATCATTATACTGCTGATCACTAATTTATAATTGTATGCAGGCTACCTGCGGAGCCATTGCCCCCTAATCCTGAAGTACCACCTAGGACAATCGTGCTACCTAGATAAGAATACGTTCCAACCCCTATATTATAAATGGCAATACGACCACCGCCACCGCCACCCGCACGACCGGGTCCGTTTCCACCACTTGCCGTGATACTGCCACTTCCTGTTATAGTGTCGGCACTTATCCAAATAGAACCACCGGCCCCACCACCACCGCTTTCTCCTGAATCTGAAACTCCGTTGACTCCATCCACTGTCAAAGTTCCATCGATTGTCATAGTGCTTGAAGCAATCAGTTTGATCACTCCGCCACCATCACCACCACGAGCAGACACGTTGGCTCCACCACCGGAACCTTTGGTTATTGGATTTGTTAACGAACCATACGCGGCTCCGCCAGCAGCCCAACCGGCACCGCCGGCACCGCCGTGACCACCACCTCCGGCACCACCACTTTGACTGCCTTGACCTAAGCCAGGACCTGTTCCTTGCCCAGTTCCATTCACATCTTTGGCACCCAGGTCACCAAGACCCGCAGCCGTTAGTGTGCCTCCGAAAGCTAAGGTGAAATTTGTTAGGGTGGAGTCCAAAATATTTCCTGTAAAGACTGCGGTCGCTCCCACTGTAAAGGTGTCCGCCGTTAGGTTTGTAAGCTCACCATTCCAAGCCC
>CAYGNH010000012.1:80900-116802 GCA_964351315.1 uncultured Pseudobdellovibrionaceae bacterium | reverse complement strand
AGCCCTGCCCGCCCTCGAATTAAAGCTCTTGTGGAAAGGCGATCCAAGCTTCGGAGCGAGGGAAATCTTTGGGGCGCTTTTCACAAAGGCCCCGATAGTTTAAAAATGCGGTGTAAGCACAAATAAAAGATTCAAAGGCAAAAGAGTCTTTCACCATTAGTTTGAAGTCGCGATGGTAAATAAAGCTTAGTCCCTCTTCACTCCATTGATCCAAAAACTTTTGTCGAATCGCTGGGCCTCTGGCCAATTGTTTGTAAAGTAGTAAGTGGTTTTTGCGAATGCCCATGTTTTGCCCCAAGCGCCAAACGCTCAAACGAGGCAGGACTTCTATGACTCGACCATGGGGAATGCGTCGCTTTAAATACAATGCACGGCTTGCCAAAGGGGCTCGATTGCTTCCAAAGGCATGATCGGGTGCCAGTTCGCTTGCAATCTCACTGTTAATATATTGCTCTACACAACGTTCGGTGTAAGGTGTAAACACCTTGTTGGGTCTTTTTTTAGGAGACAATTTTTTGTGATTTTTCCACATCCACTTGATTTCTGGTTCTTCACATTTCTCGTGGCCCGGACACTTTAGGCGACAGCGCAAACATTTTGGAACAATCAGGGGGGCGTCGATACCCAAACTATGAACCGAGGGACCAAGCTTCTCAAGAGTTCTGATGATTTGAGTGTCAGAAGAGACTTTCATGGACTCTTCAATTCCATCGTGAAGTTCAGCAAGAAAAAGCTTTTTCTCTTTCACATAGTACTCGAGAACACTCAAGCAGGTTTTTCGCCCTTTACCCCCACCCAGAGTGAGTCCACAAAATTTAATGACTTTAAAATCTTTTCGCCTAGAACTCATACGAGCCGAACATCCAAATGCTTGAATCCTGCTTCGGTGCAAGCATTGATGATGTTGTCTCGATCTTCGGGGCAGGACCAAACAAAGACGCAACCACCGCCTCCGGCTCCGCAAATATTGATAGCTTCGGCACCATTGTCGTAAGACACTTGCGCCAACTTTTCGATTTCAGGAGATGAAAAACTATCGGCCAACTTCATGCGGGCCTGAAACTCTTTTTTAAACAACTGGGGTAGCTTTTCCCAGTTTTTTTCGATAACCACTTTTTTAGTGGCATCCGCTACGTCACGAATATCATTCAGGGCTGACAAAGTGTTTTCATCGCCATCTATAAACTTCTTAATAACCTGCCAGTTGTTGATCCCAGAATGATGGGAACGACCCGTAAAAAAAATAGAAATATTTTTATTAATGTCGAGATCCTCGATGGCAATACACTGAACCTCTGGCCAGCCAAATTTGTAATCAATGATATTAAACCCACCATGCAGTGGTGGAAAATAGTCTTGGGTGCCAGTAGGCATTTTTAATATTTTGGCTTCGATTCCAGAGCAAATACGAACCGTTTCGTAGCTGTCCACCTCGAGGCCATTCAATTCGCTGAAGGCTTTAAAAATAGAAATCGACAGACTGGAGCTTCCCCCCAATCCCCCACCCATTGGCGAATCACTTTGTGCCGACAAATTAAACCCGTAATCCGGTTGCCAGTAATCGACGTGCTCACGAAAAAATAAAAAGTCGGGTCGATCACACTGCAAGCAATCACTTAAGTTATCGAATTCGTAGGATTGGCCTGTTTCTCGAGAGTGTATTTTGATTTTAGAATCTTCACGCTTTGAAAGGCGACAAGTGGTGTAGATATTGATCGCCACATTGATCGTTGTCACGGGGTTCATCAAAGCATTGATGGGCCAGCAATCTAAGGTGCCGCCAGCAAAATCGATTCTTGTGGGTGACTGTACTAAAACTTCATTTTTGATCACTTTTAAACACCTCTTCTATTTCGTAACCCAGTGATTTTAGCGAATAGGGCTTGGATTGGGCAAAAACTTTAAACCGAGGAACATTGATTTTTTCCATTGTCTCGTCGAATTCAAAGCTTATGTTACCCTCATTGGTTTGAATATTCAGCCGCCAAAAAGGGTTAAATCCTGCGGGTTCACCAAATTCTATGTTTTCTAGAGGAAATTCACGAACTTTCTTAAAAAACCACAAGCCATTGGCTTTGGGAATCTCGACTCGCTTGCCGTTTAATGTGAAGGCAACGTGGGTTTCATTGACTGGTTCAACCGACCACTGTTTGTCCTCGTTCTTAAACAGCGACATCTGGCGAACCATAGCACCGGGTATAGGCAAAGCCGGATGATAGAATTGATGAAGAGGATAATACAGAAACTGGGCCCACACATTGTGAACAACAAAGACCTCGCGACTGTCGAAATCCAAAAGATAAATGGTTTCGGCGGGTCCCTCTTTGCTCCCCACCCGCACTCTTTTCTCTAGCCCATTGTTAAATTGCAGACGAAAAAAAGCTTTACCCGGTTCGAATTCAAAACGATCTTCGTCCAACGGAAAGTGGTGATGGGACTCTGTCTCTTGCATAATCTTTAAGGTTTTTTCGATATACTCTTGATTACCAAGATACTCTTGCGGCGAAGTCACCCACCAGACATCCTGCCTTTTCTCGATTTTTACTTTAAAAGAATCCGTCGTGAGCTCTAAAGACTGTATCCTATCTAAAAAATCAGAGGGAAAAAGACTTAATTTATTGGTCGTCTTTTCACTTTCTGGTTGAACTATGGCAAACCAGGCATACCCACCCAAACAGCCAAGAATCACAAACAATAAAGCAAACAGCTTTAAGCTTTTCAAAAAAATCTCCGCAACTTAAAAAAGAGAGCGACAATAAAAAAGACCAGACAATAAGGTAGCACTAAAAACAAGAAGTAGAGGTTCATATTTGTTTGAGTCATGATCAGGTAAGTGGTTTCGGCCTGAGGAGGACGCATCTTCAAAAGATCTTCGTCTTGCGAAAGATAAGTGACGATCGCCAGTAAAAAATTAAAATTGCTGGGTTGAGCATAAAATTGGTTGGTCACAAAGTCACTGTCGGCGACAACGGCCAGTCGAAAAAACGGCTCAGTCATTGATTCAGAAATCGCCGCAGCAACCTGCCTTCCCTCTTTAACCACAGGACTGTCGGGGCTAATGTCGGAATGCCCGACACTGTTGGGAAGGTGTTCTAAAATCGAGGACACCCGAAGGTCCTTTCGTTCTGCATCCAAAGTGAGGGCTGAGGAGATAAAAAGAATAGGGTTGTCACCTTCGCTCAAAGCCTGAGCCACTTCGTGCTCCAGCCCACTGGCATGGGTCAACACCAAGAGCTCGGACTGCCCGGCCTGGGCCTGAGCCGAAAACAAAAACCGATTTTCAAAGGTGATTCCGTAGGGGGCCAGGAATGGCGCCAAACCGTGATCTTCTCCGGGGTCCAAGGCTATGAATAAGGCCCCTCCCATTTTTAAGAAATTTTGCAAATGGTTTTGCTCGGCTTCGGACAATGGCTTTCGGGGCCCAATCATTACTAAAATGGCGACATCTTCTGGAATACGCTGCAAGCTTTCTAGGGATTCAATCTTATAGTGCAGGCGCTCCAGTTGCTCTTTAACGCCCAGAACTCCAAAAGTGGACTTGTCTTGCAACCTTCTTTCGTCATGCCCCTCAACAAAATAAATCTTTTTGGGTTTTTTACTGACTTTTAACAAGGCGTTGGTGACTGCGGTTTCCGTCAAGCTGCCGACTCTCTCGATGCGCCCTTTGTATTCAACAAACAAAGCCGACTCTTCATTTCCTGTTTTAAACTTTTTTGCCAAATCTGGATTTTTAAAAACCGAGTGGCTTTGATATTTCAGTTTGGTATTAAGACGTAGATAGGGTTTCAAAAACTCTCGAACCTTGGGCTCGTAGCCTCGAACGGCTTCGTTGTCGACGTGAAAATAATGAAACACCAATTCTTCCGGCATAGCCTTGACCAAAACTTGTGATAATTCCGAAAGACTGTGAATTTTATTTTGGGTCAAATCGAAAGAGACATTCTGTTTGTAAAAGATGTAGTTCATTACAAACAAAATCGAAAGGACTAAAATTAATACCGTCAAACTTTTTGAAACGAAGTGTAACGACTCTGATTTCAAAAAACCTAGGCAGTAGCGAAGATTGGTCGCAATTGAAAAAACAATAAAAAAGGCACAAAAGAACAAACCCCAACCGATAAACGGAATCCAACCCGTTAAGGCCAGTCGAAATCCCACGGTTAATAGAAAGCAAAGAAGAGCCAGAACAAGAGAGATTTTACCCAAGACGTTCATCTTATCGCCACCTGTGAAATTCAATGATTCTCTCGGTCAGCAAACTTAAAATGGCCGACCAAGACAAGAAATAGAAGACCGAAGATAAACTGAACAGACCGACTCGAAAGCTCGCGAAATGCTGATCAAAGGTTAAAAACCGAAAGAACTCTTGAGCGACGATCCAGTCCGTCATCTGACCACCAATCCCTAACAAAAGAAGACTGATGTTGAAAACCAAAGACAACACCACGCAAACGATTAAAGATTCGGTCACCGCAGAAGCCACCATACTGGCGGTCATATAGACACAAAGAATGAGGAAAAGCCCAAAATAGCTAAAAAACAAAAGCTTTAAAGGCAGAGAGATGAAAAATAAAAGCGACAGAGGGAAAACCATGGAGAAAGCCAAAAGTGCCAATAAAGTGATGGCTCCCACCGTCCATTTCGCCAAGACAATTTGCCAAGAGGTAACGGGGCCACTTAATAGTATTGGAAAAGTTTTAAGTTTTTTTTCTTCGGCAAAAAACCGAATACTCATCGCGGAAATGATAAAAATCAAAACGTAATGAACTATCACCAAATAAGAGGAAACCAAATTGTGGTGAATATTCAGATCCGCTTGGCTGGTTTTCATGGATAACTGAAAAGACTGCTTGGCAAAAGTGTAAACTTCGACCGCAAAAAACAACCCCCATAAACAACAACACAAACCCAACAGGGTGTAAAACATGGGGCTGGTAAAAATAGAGCGAAGATCTTTTTTAACTATGGCCACCACCGGAGACATCATTTTGTCACCTCGATGAAAACGTCTTCAAGATTGTTTTTCCCGTATTGGGCGATCAGTCCTTTTATCTCGCCTTGGGCTTTGACTTCACCCTTATCAAGAATAACGATTTCGTCACAGACTTCTTGCACCTCTGACAGGATATGGGTGGAAAGAACAATGATGTGGTCTTTTTTCAAGCCTTTAATAATGTTTCGCAGCTCATACACTTGATGGGGGTCTAAGCCCACCGAGGGTTCGTCCAAAATTAAAATGGAGGGGTCACCGATCAGGGCCTGGCCGATACCGACTCTTTGTTTGAAACCCTTCGACAAAACGCGAATGGGTCGAAACGCGACTTCCTGCAGGCTCATTTTTTCAATAGCATTATCGATGTGACGGCTTCGGTCGGCTTTGTCCACACTTCTTAATCCACACACGAAATCAAAAAAATCGAAAACCTTTAGGTCTTCATACAAAGGTGGCGTTTCTGGCAAATATCCAATCTGGCGCTTCGCCTCGACAGGATGGGACAGGATATTTTCGCCATTGATCAAGACTTCGCCTTCTGTTGAACACAATAAACCTGTCATAATTTTCATGGTGGTGGATTTACCGGCGCCGTTGGGCCCCAAAAGACCCAAGGTTTTTTTGTCATTGAGAGACCACGAGTTGTTTTTCAAAGCCCATTGGTCACCAAATCGTTTACTTAAAGATTTGACTTCAATCATTCACCCACCCTAACACTTAATACTTTTTCATGGGAATAGGTGACTTGTCCAGCCTTCGCCCCCTTGATGGGTCGCACATACCGACACTCAGCATAGAGGGCATCAAAAACCCCTGTGGCTCCTTGGGGTAAGGATTGTAGAATGACAGCCTCAGCCGCCTTTTCAAGGCTCGACAGGGAAATCTTTTGTCCTTTGTTGCGCTCTAAAATTCCATAGGCGCCCGGGTAGTCTTTAATATGCAGCCAGTAGTACCAAGCTTTGGCCTTCCGCAGGAGCTTCAGGTTGTCGCTCCCCGATTTTCCGATGAAAATGCGGCCTTCAGGCAAGGTGACGGTTTTGCCTTTCAATTGAGCGACATTCAATAGGCTGGGCGTTTTGGCGGCCCTCGAAGGCGAATTCCGATTTTGGCCGCTTTCAAGAGCTTCAATTTCGGTATGCAGTTGCATCAACCTCTCTTTGGTCCCCTCAATCTTACTGTGATTTTTCTTCGCCATCTTAAAGCAATGTTCGATATTCCAAGCCAAATCCTGGTCGTGGTCCACTAAGGACGCCCAATCCTCGGGAACGCCTTGCAAAGTTTGCTGACTCTTAAGCCATTGCCCCAAAGCGCTCCAAGGACTGTTCTGCATTTCGTGAAGATGCTCCTGCATTTTTAAAAGTCCCGATTTTTTCTTTTTAAGCTCTTTGCCAGACGAACCGTCAATCTCTCGCCCCACCCCTTTTCCGGCTAACTGTGTCCAGGCTAACAAAAACAGCTCGGGTTCCCGCAGCTCTCTGTCCCCCCTTGCGTCTTCATTCGAGAGGTTTTCAGGAAAATCTTCGGGCTTAAATGTGTAAACAGTTTTAGCCCCCACCTGGGCCTGCAAATTCACGCGTCCCGGAATCAATGAAAACTGCAGACACAAGGTCTCACCACCCAAGTTCCAGTTCAGATCAACCACGCGCCCCAATCTCTGGTTGCGGCTGACGGCTGACAATTGACTGCCGAGAAAATGGGTTTTCAAAAAAAGGCCCATGGGTTTTTTAAGGTTGGGAGCCAACGGGATGCGCTCTGAGGTTAGAAAAACAAAGGGGTTCCCTGGCTTCATGGAAAATGTCAGCCAATTAGTTTTATGACGGCCTGCCAACTGAAGCTGCAAGGATTTTTCATTGTAGCGAAACTGTCGCAATTCGCAGCCGACCAGAGGCTGAAGAGACTCCACCCATTGATCCAATTCTTCCTCGGTCATTGTTCTCATAGTCCAAGATTACCCCAAGGGGCCGAGGCTGGCAAAACATAGACACTAAAAAAGGCAAGCTCGGGTGAGCTTGCCTTAGAGAGACTTTATATTTTGATTTTTACTTTACTTATTCAGTGCATAGAAAACTCAGAGTCTTACTGAGGGCCTTGGCCAGACAAAAACGGAGGCGGCAAGTTGCCTGATGGCTGAGTGCCAAACAAGTCGTCACTGACTCCGGTGTTTCCGCCACTCAAACCTTCACCCAGAGCAAGCTCAGCTTCAGACAGTAAACACTGCTCAAGGTACCAAGCCACAGTGGCTTCCGTATAAAAGTTCTCTTCTGTAGAACGGCGGGTTGTGTACTCACTCATGGTCATCAGACCACCAAGATCCGTTCCGATGATGCCTTCGTTTCTCATTCCGTAGTGAACCAATGCATTGACCCCTGTTGGGTCGATACTGCGAACGGTTACGACCGCCTCGCCACACTCAGAATCCGTGCAAGCCAGCAAGAATTCGTACTGTCCACCAGCGTTGCGGCCTAAAGAAACAGTTTCTCCCGCACGCAAACGGTTAGTGTCAACATTGGATGAAGCCACCATTTCTTGATTGGAGCCACAGCCAAAAAGCATGCGCACACGATAGTTCACGGTGGTTGTTCCATTGGAAGTCACGTCCGTGCGGACCATACTTAGTGCTTTGATCGTTGAAGCCAAGGACGCGTTGGCCGCAGAGCCGGTTTGCTCGCGCTCGGTGACAAACCCGGCGACCGCCTGTTCGTCCACAGCAGGCGCCGTGTCTCCAGCAACGATATCACCTTCTCCTCTTTGGATTTGTTCATGATTGGTTTGGGCAACAAGTTCATTACCTTTAAAGCCATCTCCGCAAGCGGTCAGCATGGCAAAGGCTAAAGTCGCCGATACTGCTAAATACATTTTTACTTTAAACATGGAAGTCTCTCCTTACATTAGAATCCCCAATTTGAAATGCAAGGGCAGTACCAAAATGATACACTTTTTCTCAAGTAAAATCGTGCGCTTAGAATAGGCGATCCCACCCCTTAAAGCTTAAAATCACAGATTGTCACCGGACTGATGATTTTTTTGTCACTCGCTCTCATCTAGGGGGTGTCACCCCAGCGACGCCCAACTTTTTGACATTCCTTAATTTTTTTCATGAAATTTCGAAACTTCACTTTTTTTCACAGAAACATCTTAAGATGCGTCCATATTTAATAGGGATTTGGGATAAGATTTCCAAGTTAAAATCAGTCGCTCAGAGGCAGCGGTGGCGAGAATTAGGGCGCTCCCACCGCAGCAAAATTTCTGTAAGTACTGAGCTCTGATTTTTAACCCACACCCCCACGGTGTGGGTTTTTTTTTGCTCAATGGGAACAGCGAAGAGTCAAAGGCACAGATAGGCGATACCACGAACCGATGTGCCCATGGCGCCACTTTGACGAATTTGTACATAGTTCGCGCCCTTACCAGCGGCGTCGGTTTTGAGGTCTTCCAAGGCGTTGTCGAAGGTTCCCTTTGCCGAACTGTTGCGCCCTTCAACCGGACCTATTTCTTTACAGTTTTCGTCGGCTGGGTCGCGGCTGACTTTGACATTGTCGGCCTCGGGTTTAACTGGCGGCGCACTGGAGCAGGCGGCAAAAGCCACAACAAGAGCAACAAGAGCAACAAGAAAAATTTTGTTCATAAGAGACCTCCTACCAAAATGGTCAATCTTATTTCTATTAACTCATGCCTTACAAACAGGGTCAATTTTTAGAAAAAAGCAGAGGGATCTATTGGCTGTCGAAAACCGAAAGGCCAAGCCTTTCGACTGAACAGTCGGGTCGTGATCTCTTTACATTTTTTTAATTTTGTAGTGAATCCAGCGACAGTCCACCCCACCATTATCAATGGGGTTGCGCTTCTCGGCCTTCATGCGAAGAAAACGGGTCCACTGTGGGTCTCCGGACAGCAGCCATAAGTCCCACCCTGGGTAGTTTTGTTTTAAGTTGTGGGCCCAGTCGCGATAAAGCTCCTCTAAAAAGAACTCGTCACCCATTCGAACACCATAGGGTGGGTTAACCACCATCATGCCATTTTCAACAGGGGGTTTTAACGTCACCGCATTGGCTCGCGCAAACTCGATAATGTCTTCGACACCGGCTTTCTCGGCGTTTCTTCTGGCCGCGTCGACATTGCGACCACTTTTGTCGAAACCATAAAACTTGATTCCCTCGACTTCTTTTTCTTCGGCCAGAACTCTTTCAATTTCATCGTCAAAAAGTTCGGGGGCAATATGTTCAAAATGTTGAAACGAAAACTTTTTATGAAAGGTTCCTGGGCTGACCGACTTCAACATCAAGGCCGCTTCGATCAAAAGCGTGCCGGAGCCACACATCGGGTCCACCAAGGGAACTGTTCCATCCCAGCCCGACAGACGCAACAAGCCGGCGGCCACATGCTCTCGCATGGGAGCTTCCACAGACTCTTCACGGTACCCACGCTGACTTAAAGAGTGCCCCGAAGTGTCCACCGAAAGACGGTACTCATTTTTTGATCCAAAAATAAAAAAACGAACACTGGGAAGTTTTTTATCGACGCTGGGGCGCTCCCCAAATTTTTCAGTGAACTGATCAGCAATCACATCTTTGACCTTCATGGCTAGTATGCGTTGATCCGTGATCGAACACTCGCGCAGCTTCGCCTTAATTGAAAACGTCATGTTAGGCTTTAAATACTTTGTAAAATCATGCTTCTGCACATTGGCGTAAAGCTCGTCGACTTTGTAAGCCGGAAAATCCAAGATCGGCAAAGAAATACGGGTGGCAATGCGAGATCGCAAATTGGCTTTGGCACAATCGGTCCAAGGGCCTTCAAATGAGCAACCTTGCTGGTCGACTTTGCCGACCTTCAGTCCCATCTCTCGCAGTTCTGTGGCTAGGGGTTCGGATAATCCACGGGATGTGGACGCATAAAACAAGGGCATAAGGTCTCCTTCGATTCAGAGCGTGGCTTCGTCGACCACGCTCCCTTTACTGGACTACATCATTTGGTAATTGGGTCCCCCACCAGCCTCTGGCAAGGTCCAATCGATGTTGTTGAATGGGCACTTGATATCACAAGTCTGGCAGTGAATGCAGTTGGTATAGTTGATCTGTAACTTTTTCTCGCCCTTATGGGAATCGTCCTCGATCATTTCGTAAACATTGGCTGGGCAAAAGTGATTACAAGGCGATTTGTACTTCGGATAGCAGGTTTCCCGGCAAATATCGCCATTCTGCAGCTTAAGGTGATTGGGCGAATCCTCGTCGTGCATGGTCCCAGTCATATAAACAGAGCTCAGCTTGTCAAAAAAAAGCTTGTTGTCGGCTTCCGGCAGTTGGTTGTCTTTGTGATTCAGACCCTCCACCCCCCACACATCCATTACCGTTTTGGTGGTCTCGTAATCCTTGTGCTCAATGCCCATATTGCCAAATAGAGCCATTCCGCCAAACACCTCTTGAAAGGCAATTTCAGGGGCCGAAAGAAAAACACCTTTCGAAATGGTTTGGTGAAAGTTTCGGGTTTTCCAAAGCTCATCTTTGACTAAAGAGTTTTGAATTTTCTCGTCGTATTTAGCTAAGATTTTCTCGGAGTAGTCCCCGGCTAGCAAGCCCTCAAACGCCGTCTCCCCGGCCAAGGTTCCAGCGCGCATGGCCAAGTGAACCCCTTTCAGCTTTTTAACATCCACCATGCTGGCGGCGTCTCCGGCCACCATCATACCGTCACTAAAAAGTTTGGGCATCGAGAACCAGCCCCCTGCAGGCAGGGTTTTTCCGCCATAAGCAATAACTTGTCCTCCGGCTAATTTTTCTTGAAAGAAAGGGTGGGTTTTTAGCTTCTGCAATTCACGGTGTGGATCTAGCAGAGGGTCATCGGTATCAAGATACGCGCAAAGCCCGACAATAATTTGATCATCGGGAAGACCATAAATAAAAGTTCCGCCAATGCCTTTGCTCAAAGGGAAGCCCAAAGTATGAATCACTTCGCCTTCTACACCGCGCCCCTTTGGCAGTTGGATCACTTCTTTTACACCCAGTTCGAAAACTTCGGGGTTTTTTCCTTTGCGAAGGTTCAAACGTTCCGACACTTTCTTAAAGAGGGGGGATCGTGTGCCATCACAAAAAATAGTGACACCGGCCTTGATCAACATCCCCGGCTCGAAGTTCTCTTTGGGGTTGCCGTCTTTATCAAGACCGCGATCACCGGTTTGCACTCCAACCACTTTGTCGCCATCGTACAAAGCCTCGACGGCCGAGAAACCGGCGAAGACATTAATCCCCATGGCTTCGGCTTGTTCACCGAGCCAACGATTGAATTTGGAAATAGAAACCACTTTATTGCCGTGATTTTTAAAAGGCGGCGGCAAAATAGGCGCCTTAATCGCCGATGATTCTCCCAGGTAATAAACCGATTCTTTGCCAACATCGGTCAAGATCGGACAACCTTTTTCGCGATAATCAGGAATCAGTTTTTGTAACGAAATCGGATTCATCACCGCACCAGATAAAGAGTGGGCTCCAATTTCGGCAGCTTTCTCTAAAACAACCACCATGGGCTCAAGGGTCTGATCAGGATTGGCTGCGTTGTGTTCGTCCACCATTTGCTGAAATCGAATTGCGGCCGAGAGCCCCGCCGACCCGCCCCCAACAATCAGAACATCCACTTCCATTTCTTCTCTTTGAACCTCTGTCGACATACTTCACCCCTCCACGCTCAGGAACGATGAAAACATATTGAAATTAGGGATAAAATTCAAGGCCCGCCAGGCTAGGCAATGGGCTCAGTTTGAGGCTTTGGCCTCTTCCTCTTCGATTTCGGCAAGAACCCGCAATTGCATGGTTTGATGGCTCACCCACTGGAATGAGTAAGGAATCTCTTTTACCACTCGCAACTGCCCCTGCACTTCTCGTTGAGTTAAAGATTCTATGTTTTCTTTACTGGCAATGTCTCTTTCCGATTTACGGCTAGAGAACACTGGGTCCTCCAAAGTCAGGTCATTAAAAAAGATCGGTTCAATGACGGCTTCGTTGTCGTCGCTCGTAATCTCGGCCCCCACAAACTCAGCTTGGGCCTGGGCGGCAAAAACAAATGCAAAAATAAAAGCCCATCGAATCATCATAAGGGTTTCAACTCCACTTTAAAGTGCCTGTGCTTTCTTACCGGAACCGAGGTTCGGTAGTCAAAAAGCTTTTGTTTGTCCAACACCACTGTTATCGGCTCGTGTTCGTTCAAATTCGAGTCTAAAAAGTCTCGATAGTTAGGAGATTCCTTCTCGACAACCCCCCAGGGGCCAATAACAAGACTTTGGCCCCAAGTTTTGCGCAATTTCTCAAGCTTAAAGTCGCGATGGTAACCGACCTGTGCCGGCGCGACAACATAGGCCTGGGTTTCGATGGCTCGAGCCTGTAAAAGGGGCTTCCAGTGGATCTCGCCAGTTTTAGTGGTGAAGGCGGCGGGCACTAAAAAAGCATCCACATCGTTCTGCTCTATGTAATGCAAAAACAGTTCTGAAAAACGAAGGTCATAGCAGATACAGGTCGCAAACTTCCAACCATCCACCTCGAAAGTCGCCAGACGCTTTCCGGGGCTATAGGATTTTGACTCTTCCACCACAATGCCGGGGCCAAGATTGACGTCAAACAAATGGATTTTTTCATAAGTTTCAATCACTTCGCCTTCGTCAGTGATCAGAACTGCCTCGTTAAAAACTTTGCCATCGATCAACCAAGGGATACCGCCTAAGTGAATAAAAAGCTGGTTTTCTTTAGCCAACTGGCAAAGGGTTTCAATTTCTTTAGAACAGGAATTGAAAGCTGACTTGAGAGGAATCGGATTTTTATCGAGATTTAGAAACAAACTATTTTCGGGAAGACAAAAAAGGCGAACATCGGAATCGAGTTTTTTAATCGCCTTTTTTATAAATTGAAGATTGGTTACGGGGTCATCGATGGATGTCATTGGCAAAATTGCCAGTTTCAAAGGATCCATGACACCACCCCTTTGAATTAAGCTTCTGCTGTGGCTTTTTTAGAAGTCTTTTTCTTAGTTTTCTTTTTCTTAGCTCCGGCCAACTTTACATTCGAATAATCCATCCAACCTTCTTCTTTGTAGAAGGTGCGCTCACGCTTGTTAAGCTTGGTATTGATTCTGCAACCAGAGACTTGAATTTTCATGGCGAAAGGATCGACGTTTAAAACGGTTCCCGATTTTCCTTTGTCGTCACCAGTGACGACTTCAACGTTGTCGCCATTTTTGATTTTCAACTTAATAACTTTACTGTTTTTTGTCTTTTTGCTCATGATCGACCAGCCTCTTATTTGTCTTTTTTAGCTTTGCTAATTTTTTTCCGAATTCGCGACTGAACCGCCAAAGCGCGCTTAGACAGGCTCGTTTGGGGCTGATTAAGGATGTACTTATCGAACCCACCAGAAAATTCCATGGATTTCATGGTCGTTGTCGCCACTTTCAAAGTCACCGATTGGTCCAAAATCGTGCTATATATCCGTTTTTTCTGGATATTTGGCATAGCCACAGACTTAGTCTTGATATTCGAGTGACTGACCAAATTCTTCACAACAGGCGATTTTCCAGTTAACTCACAACGAGCCATAGGTCCTCCAGTAATTGTTCCATTCTTTTTAGCTCGCTAGGCGCTTGCCTAAAACAAAGAGTCTCTCAGCGAGAAAGGTTGTTTATATTGAAAAAGACACTTGATGGCAACCCCAATTTGTCGTAAAAAGCCTGTCTTAACCATAACCGAGGTAGACATGGCATTATTTAAAAAAGGTCGACGCTCAAAATACCGTCCCGAGTTCAGTGGAGATCACTTTTTCGATTACAAAGATCCCGTAACCCTGTCTCGCTTCGTCTCAGAGGGTGGCAAGATCACTCCCGCACGGATCAGCAAATTGAGCCTGAACCAGCAGAAAAAGCTGGCCAAAGCCATCAAAAAAGCCCGCAATTTAAGCCTTCTTCCAGAAGGGTCTTTTGCCTACGACAGCTATGGCTATCCTGAATTAATTTCACCCCAGCCCTTCAACGCTGAATAAATCTGATTTACAGGTGAATTTCTCAAAATCCGGATCCAAATCCGGATTTTTTTTGCCCAAAATCCGGCACCCCTCACAATTCTCCGGCCCCCGATTCGCATTTCCCTCTCTTGTCCGGGCCACAAGGCTTTGAGGACTTTCACATCAAAAGAGGGAGTGTCATGCAACAACAAACACAACAACAAGGTCGATTAATAAAACAATCACTGCAAGCTTTTGGGCTTGATCCCGAGCAATGGATTCTAGGACCTCACTTTTCGAAAGGGCAAAAGTGGGTCGTGATCAGGAACCGCAACGACAAAGATTTTCGGTTTGCAGCAAGGCTGCATTCCCAAAGTCTTATCGACCTGTATCTACTGTCTCTTTGATCTAAAGATTCGATTGTCCGATTTTGAAACACTAAAGAGCAATATATTTAAAGAAGACACCACAATGGCGTAGGATTGAAACCTGGGTGGAGTCGACATGGTCTTTTCTAATAAACAAACACTGGTTTTCGTTTTAACAATCGGTCTAACCGTCCCTGTTGTTTATAATGGATGCGGCAACAGTCCATTTAGCGCCAAAGACTCAACAGTCACCCCTTCTTTAGGCAGCGAAGGAACAACGGAAGCGCCGTCTGACATTGATAATAATATCGACGCCGGGACCGACGTCGCCCCCGGCCCTGAACTGGGTCCGCCTCTGCCAATTCCATCGCCACCCGAATCTCCTCCAGTAAACACTCCCCCGCCACCTGTTGGTGGGAATGGCACTGCGGCTTTTGTGGTGTCTGGGCACCAAGGTTCGAGCATGTACAGTTGTGACGGTGGTGAGTCGTGGCAAGGGTACCGACAAGCTACAGCCTCTCGTTGTGGAAGTGGTGTCGACTGCGACCATACGGCTTGGGCCAACCCTGGAGCCATTGGCTACGGTGCCGATGGTTTTATGATTTCTTATGGTTGGGGTAATCCCGGACAAGTCCAAATCTCAGATAATGGTGTCGATTGGAAAACGGTCCATCAAGGGCGAACCTTTGCTGGCGTAGCTTATGGCAACGGTTTGTATTTTTTGAATTCACGGCGCATGCCGCTTTTTTCCAATGACGCCGGACAATCATGGGTCGAGGGCGGGGATATTCTTTCGACTCCCTACAACCAGCGACAGGCCTATTTTGTTCCCCACGGTGATGGTGTTTTTATCTCGGTTTCGAACTCTAGTGGCGTTGTAGATACCATGATTTCAGTTGATGACGGGGCGACTTTTCGCCATCCAACAACTCTTCCTAGCGGCTGTGGTGAAGGTCTGCTCGGATACAATGACGACACTATCGTTTTAATCTCGCAAAATATTTGCGTCTCAACCGATGGCGCCGAAAACTGGACGGCCATCCCCCGCCCCACTGGAATGGGATCGGGACGTTCGCAAAAACTAATTTTTGATGGAGCTGAATTTAAAACTTATTCGCGTGGAATTGTTTTTCGTTCAACTAATGGGATAACTTGGACCCAAACGCCCTTGCAATTAAATGGAGTGGTGGATGGCAGTCTCGATTTAAAACATCCCGCTTTCCACCCAGCAAATGGGCGCTTTGTCGCTTTCAAACAAAGCTCACCTCGATGGTACGAAAGTACAGAGTATTACTATAGCGACGACGGGGTTAACTGGATTCAGTTGAATCGCAATTCAGCCAATGTTCCCATTGCCCCTCACCCCTTTCGAGGGATCGCGGTTGGCTACCTAAAAGACTGCAACTGACTATTTCTCATTGTGAGACATTTCAATCCATTTTTCCATTATCAAATCCTGATATGTTATTCTAGCCATAGGGGAAATTTTGGGAATGGGTGCTTTTAGGGTGTTAAACTTTTACAAATTAACATTTTTAATCTTGTTGTTTGCAACGACCACGGTCGCTTATCAAAACTGCGGCCAGTTTCAGTCGGGTCGCGCAGTCACGGGCGAGTCCTTCTTACAAATTGGCGAGGCCGAGTTAATTCAAAAGGGTCAAGGTCTCTACGAGCAATCCTGTGCGCAATGCCATGGCCCTATCGATTCGTCAGCAAAAATTGGACGCACCTCTGAACAAATCAAAATTGCTATTGATAATGTACCACAGATGGAATTTCTCTCAGCAATGCCGACCGAAGACATTGAAGCCATTGGCGCCGCCCTGGTTTTTCAAGCCGGTGGCGGCGGCTTAGTCATTAATACCCAAGGCCGCCTTGAGTATCAATGCGAAGCCGGACTCAATCCGAAGACCCCCATGACCAAATTGACCAACCGAGAGTTTAGAAATTCTCTCAATTCGCTCCTTGATAGTTTTGCCACAAATTTAAAGCAAGACAATCGCCTGCAAATTCTTTTTGATCAACTTCCGAATGACACAATCGCCAACTCTCATGGCAATCTGGTCGAGCAGTCTCGATTAGTCACACAGCTTTCTAACCGCGCTTTTTTTGAGACCGCTTTCCGAGCCGCTGAATTGGTCGCATCTTCTACTGGGCTGAATTCCTACCCCGGCACCAATGGCTGTCTGGCTGGAGCTAATATTAATCAAAACTGTCACCGAAGCTTTGTTCAGCAACTTGGGGAAGTCGCTTTTAGAAATCAGCTGACAACGAGCGAGCTGTCCCAGTTGGCCGACAGCCTGTGGATTAACAGTTCGAAAATTGATCAGATTATATTTTCTGTGACAAGTCTGCTGCAGATGCCAGAGTTTATTTATAAATCCTATGATCAAGGGGTAGCGAATCCAAATAAGGCCACTTTGGTTGAACTGACAGCTCACGAGTTGGCCGCCAAAGTTTCATTTCTCTTAACGGGAGATTTACCAGACTCGACGTTACGAGCACTAGCCGATTCTGGTCAAATTTTTCAACCGACTATTTTAGAGCAACAAGTGGAACGTCTGCTTGGCGTCAATCAAACCCAAGACATGATTGTCCGCTTGTTCCGTGAATCCTATGGCTATGATGTTTTTGAAGATTTTAATTATACTAGTAGTTACTTAGGAAACATCAATTCAAATGGACTTCCCGAGGCCATGACCCGTGAATTAGACGATTTCTTTATCACCGAGATTTTGCAGAATCGTTCTAGCTTTTCGGAAATAATGACAAGTCGATACAGTCGTATAGATGATATCGACTTAGCAAGAGTTTATGGGTTGAATGCAACCGGCACTCACACTTTACCCGAAACAAGGCAAGGTTTTTTAAACCGAGCGGCGATGCTGGCTAAACGCTCGGGCTATTCAACGTCTCCAATCAAAAGAGGCCTATCAGTTTTGCAGAATGTTCTATGCATAGATGTAGGAGAACCTCCACCGGATGCTCCAACCTCGCTTCCAGAGACCGATCCTAATGAGATTCTATCGACCCGTGACAAAACGGCACATACTAGTGAAGCGGCTGGAACAGCCTGCATTGTCTGTCACTCTAGGATCAACCCTTTGGGCTACCCCTTTGAGAATTTCGATTCACTGGGCAGAGAAAGACAGTTTGAAACGGTCTACGATTCGATTGGCGATGTATTAACGGAATTGAACATTGATACTGAAGCTGTCACTAAAGACATCGGATTGGAAACCTCAACAATCGCTGACTCCGTTGACCTTTCTCAGCAACTGGCAAACAGTGACAAGGCGGCGCTGTGTTTAGCGAAACATATCAAAAGGTTCGAGAGTCGTCAGCCAACTTCCATTGCTGACCACTGCCAGATGAACGAAATTCTTGATGCCGTATACGGTGAAAACAACAACCAGGGCTCTATAGCGGATGCTTTGAAAAAGCTTATTCTTTCTGAGCAATTTCGCTATTGGAATTTTGAGGAGTAATTGAGATGGGTATTTTTTATTGCAGTCACACACGTCGACAGTTTCTTCGAGGCACCGGTGGGTCATTGCTGGCTTTACCACTGTTGCAAAGCTTGATTCCAAAAGCTGCTCACGCCCAAGCCACAACCACCTCTCCTCGTCTGGCTATTTTTACCTTTCACCACAATAACATCGACAACCTTTGGCCCAGCGCAAGTCTTGCCAATACACCGGTCGGCAACAGTGGAGTCATGGAGGGAATGTTGTCAGCAGGACCGGCTCTATCGACAACCAAGGTCTTAAAAAATCCTTTGTATGATTCTTTGCAAAATCGAGATCTTGTGACAATCATTAAAGGCTTGGATATTGCGACGTCGGGGTCGGCCCACGGGAACTTCTCGGTCTCTTGCGGCGCAAATCGACAGTCCGGACCTAACTTTCCGTCAATCGATAGCATCCTCGAAAACTCCAATACCCTCTACCCTTCGAGCACACCAGGGAACGTCCGAAAAGCATTGCGTTTTGGTGGTGGAATTTTCTATGAGAAAGTGGGTAACAACTTGCAAAGTCTTCCTGGCTACGACCGACGGGAACTCGCAACCTTTTATCGTGAAGTTTTTGCCTCGTTGAGCCAAGGGACGGTGCCCGCACAAGATCTAACAAATCAACTGAAATCCAACATCCTAAATCGTGTTTTTGAGAGTTACCAACAGTACAAAACCAATCGGCGAATATCGTCTGACGACAAGGCCAAACTGGATCAGCATATGGATTTTATCACCGATTTGCAGAATTCTTTTGCCAATTCAAATGTGGTACCTATCACCTGTGACCGCCCCAATGACCCGGGGAACTCAGAACTTCAGATTGAAAACATTCCCCTGTTCTATCAACTGATGGCTACGGCGATTCGCTGCGGCCTGACCAAGGTGATTGCCGTGAACGTTGAAGGACAAAACCCCCAATGGATCCCCGGAATGAATGTGAACGGAAATGTGGTTCATGGCTGCATTCATGGAGAGTTTGGACAAAATTTGAAGCAAATTGCCTACGAAAGGTGGTTTCACTATTTTGCCGACCAAATTGCAGAAAATTTTATGAAGTACCTGGATGTTGAAGAAGGAAATTCTGGACGAACCTATTTAGAAAACATGGTGACCGGCATGCTCTGCCCGGGGAAAGTGATCCCGATCAGTGGATCAGGTGGACATTCGGGGCGCGACAACCAGCAGGTTCTTTTTGGAAATATGGGCGGAAAGCTTAGATCGGGACGACTCTATCACTTTCCAAGGCCGGGAAACAGAGGAGTTCCCTACAATAGCTTTCTGATCAGTTTAATGGAGCTTATGGGAGTTCCCCCCGCCGATTACGCCTACGCCACCAACGACGGAAAGGGCATCGGATACTATGGAAATATCGCAAGCTCCGAGGCCTTTTATAATCGACGTTACCAAGCACTGACAGAAATCCATACATAGACCCGTAGCCGGCGTTTTAATACAAACCCTTACAGGGGTAAGAGAACAAACCGAGCTCCCACAGTTCTTTTTTCTGAAGGGTGTTGGCGTCGTTGAGAGTCGGAAGAAAGTTCCAGACAAAAATGTTCCATTGATCACGGCCATAGAGGCGTTGGTACTGTCGCTTTAGGCGGCAGAACAAACCCAAGTCGGCGGTGTCCAGCCATGAGGTTTTGTTGTATTTGTTGATGGGTTTGGTGTCACCCCAAGCGATCTTCGCAAATAGGCGTAAGCCTTTTGCTAAAAAGCTTTTTATTTTAGCGGTGGATTCGTGGGCGCCACAGTCGGTCGGAATCGACTTTACAAGCCCTTCCAGATAGTCAAAACGTTGAAACATATCAAAGCAACCACCGGGTGAATTCGACTCCAGGCATTTCTCGAAGGCGACCATGACTCCCGCTTCGTAACCGGTGCCGCGCTCATCAACTTGAAAAAATCCCTTCACCAATCTTTTGTTCACTTCCTCCATCTGAATGTCGCAGATTGTTTTTGGAGGATCATTGAAGTACATCACCACAAGAACTCCACAAATCGCAAGAAACCCAAGAAGCAATTGGGGAACGGATTTAATTTTGACTAGGATTTGATTTAACATCTAGAAAAAATAACCAACCTGAGCCAAAAACTGAAAAATGTCAGAGTCCGGCGTGTTTCCTGATGCCAGTGGCGCCGATCCAGGGCCGGTGGCCTTCGAGAACGTGGCTCCTGGGAAGAAGTTGGAAAACGTCACCCGTACATTCACACCACTTTGGTATTTTCGTTCGAGCCACATATCAAATTCGTTACCAAGATCTTTGTCACTGCCCAAGACAAGATCGCCGGCTAAGACATTGGAATTGTAAAAGCGCCCGGCGTCGCCAAAATGCACGGCTCCATTGGGCTCGGTTCGACTCATGGAAAACCAATCGGCTCCGATAGTCAGGCCTGTATAAAGATCCACCGACAAACCGGCTCGAAAAAAACTGAGGTTGCCCCAGCGAATCATATCCATCAAACCTGACTGACCATAAACCTCGTAGTAAAAACTGTCGTAACCTTGCGATTCGGAATCATCAGGATTGCCATCACCTGTGTCGTAATGATAGCCGCCCCAAAACTTGAGGTTGTTCGCTTCAGTAAAGTTGTACCCAAGCTTAATATCGAAGGCTGTCTGACTGACATTCAGCTTATCAATGCTGTTGACTTGATTGGCTGCAGCCACTTTTTCTTCTCCGGCCACATAAGCAAAGAAAGCTGTACCAAAAAAGTTTTTACCGGAAATTTTAGATTCCAAAGATAGCCTCTGTGAATTCAAACCATTGACCACCGAGGCTCCCCCATCGGGCGACCCCACGTCACGATTGACTTGTACAAAATTGAACGTCAAAAATTCTAAGGCGTCCAAGGCGTTGCGTAGATTGAGATTCAAGATAATGTGATTCTCTTCTGGGTCAGAACTCACTGTCTGCCCGGGGACCGTTGAGAACTCTTGAATTTTAGCGGCGATCACAGCCAGCTCGATGCCTCCCCAATCCCAACCCACATCAATCATGTCAAAAGAGTAAGGCACATTGAACCAATCATTGGTTCCATATGTGTAGCCCAACCCCAGGTGCAATGGAGCTCGACCAAAACGAAGCCCAATGGTTTCATCCACCTTCCAAGTTCCGAAGGCCTGGTTGACTAAAATTCCGTTGGTCCGAGAGAAACCATCATGCTGACCGCCACTGGTGTCGGCCGAGGCACTCCCCCAGTCGGCATGATTGATAAACCGGAAGAAGGTTTCGAAGTATTCTCCCTTGTAAAGTTTAAAATCAAACTGGGCTCGATGACTGGCCTGGGATTCATCTTCATTACCAGGAAAACCCTCTCCGGTGGCTTGCCGCAGATTTTCATAGCGCACCCGGATGCCACCGCCGGGCTGGAAGTAAACATCTTTTGGTAACAACACATAGGGATTATTCTTTTCTTCCTCCGCATAGGAAGAGAAAACAAAACTAAACACTAAGATGAATAAACCAAGATGAGCTTTCTGCATTGTTATTAGTATAAAAGGTCCTAACGCAGGATGGAAACAAATCGAATTCAGCCCCTTTGTAAGTCTAAGGGACTAAGGGATTAGGACCTCTTGGCCATGGTCTGTATTCCTCTCTTTTCTCAAATTGAGACGCTTAAATTCTAAACAGCTTGTCTGAAAGATAGGGGAAAGGGGCAGGACCAAGGCGACCATCTGGAACTGGCTTGAATTGAGTGACTGGCATTCATTGAATGCCTCGGTACATATTTTGCTTTAATAAAAAGTGACATTGAATTTTCTGTTAAAGAATATTTAAAAAGTCAGGAAGAGTCTTTGGCTCTTCAACGAACATTTGCTCGGGGGGAGATAGAATGTTCGCATTGAACTTTTGGAACACAAAAAAATACTTCGTGTTTCTCAGCATTTTATGCATGAGCACCTTTATCCAAGGGTGTGACTCTGATTCGATCGTGTCGGACGGCAACGGTCAACCTTACGAGGGCTTGACCACGGGAGATGCAACAGCTCGCGAACCCGCAGCCATCGATGCCGACCCCGCCTTGGACGTCCGCGACGGGGGATTCGTGCAAAGCAGTTTTAACACCCATTACATTTGCACTGACTCTGACAGTGCATACCTGGATCATATTCGGTTTGGGTGGCGACCCAACGGAGACTCGGTTGTGATCGTTCGCCGATTGGATTCTTCGGGTTACATCACCGGTTGGACCACCGATCAAAGCCATTTCAACATTTCCAGAGTCTTGGATGATGAGGTTACCTTAGTCAGTCTGGAAACCGACCGCGTCTTAGACCAAGACGGCGGACGAATCGTGGCGCTCTATCATAACAGCCAGAACGACGGCGCCTTCCGGGAAGTCTTCGAGTGCGTGAACACCACCACCCCCAATGCTACCGACGACCTCGATAAGGGTCGCGGTCAAAAGAAATAGCCACAAAGACAGAGCCCTCTGGAAGTGCGCGGTAATTAGGCTCTTCAAGCCTAATTAAAGGGTATCTGACCCCAATTAGACTGAAAATATTGACTTTAAGCCCCTACTTCTCCATAACCAATGGTCTTCAACTCTATTTCGGGGAGTGGCGCAGTTTGGTAGCGCATCTGCTTTGGGAGCAGAGGGTCGCAGGTTCGAATCCTGTCTCCCCGACCATTTATCAAAACCCAAAATTCCAAAAAAATCTGAAAATTTTAAAAAACGAATCATCGTAACTACTTGAAAACACGTTAAGGGCGCCTGCCTTTTGTGCACACTTTTCGGGAAATTTCCCGACATTTCACGAGTAAGCTTCAGAAAAGCTTCAAGCATGCTTCAAGCAAGAAGGCCTAAAACCAGGCCCCCTTCGCATCCTACCAGAAGGTAAAATCCACTACTGTAAAGGCTTTGGTGGGTTTTGCTTCTCTGCATATACCCTATCCCTAAAACCCCAAATAACATTTTTTAGAAAGGAGAAATCATTATGATCTTATCCAAAAAGCTTCTTCTATACTTACTCTTCGGAGCAGGCTTGGCCCATGCAACCTTCAATCTCCCCGCATACATTAATCTTGTTAGAAAGGCTCAATTTCAGCTTATTCAGGATTCAAAAGCATCCAAATGGGGAACGCCCTGGACACCTAAGTAAACGACTCTTTAAACCAAAAATGAAATCTTAGTTCAGTAGACTTTCACTTAACACTGCTGGCATTAATAAATTCATTTTCTTATCGCGAATGATTTTGGGTGAGCGAGAATGACTCATAAAAATAGTACAAAGAGATAAATCTACTTTTTCATTATTTTGAATTCTAGGAACCGTTCTTTTTATGCCAAACAAGAAATATCCGTATTTCTCCAACCCTTTAATTTCTTCTGAAAGCTCGGCTTCGACATCAAGCCGACCAATTGGATCTGCATCGTAAAGTCTAATCACATCTCCCTTCAAAAGTTCCAGTATTCCCTTCATTGCGCGAATAGATCTGGGATCATTATCCTCATCGTGCTCGAACTGAAACCTGTCGGACCCAACAACAACATCTGTTAATCCTTTCCCTGTAGACAGGCGAGGCATTAGATGTACTTTCCTCTCACTTTCGCGTTTCTTGCTTTTATTTATAGAGACAGAACCCGGATTAAGCTCTTTTACTTCTATCTCAAAGGCCTGAGCCACACCTCGTAAGGTTTCAAAAGATGCCGCACCATCTTTCTCTAGCCTCTGAATAGTTCGTAAATTTACGTCCGCAATAGTAGCAAGTTGTGATTGTGTCCAAGCACGCTCCACTCTTTCTTTCTTTACAAACTTTGCTCTTTGAATACTTTTAGCCATTAAATCACTCATTTTAGACTCCTTTTGTTAAAAAGAAGGTAGTCTAATTTTCTCCTCTACGATACGCCATCAATGCGACACTAATATGACAGGCTTACGACATTGGTCAAACAATATCATCCGCATTGGCATTGAGTGGCATCGCTTAACAAGTGTGCATTTCGGCACTAGACGTAAACAACAAAAAGAATACGATGTCTTGTTTGGATTCTAAAACGCCCATTTATTGACTTATTGGTTAATCACACAAAAAATTTAGGTTACTCTAACCTAAAACTAGGATTCTCATGCAACAAGCTTGGCTTTGCATGGCATTTGGCGATGACCGCGCCTATGCTGGCAATATCGGATACAACGACAACATTTCTAAATACTACCAGTTCGATAACTTTGTACCCAATCATAAAAGAATCAATGAAGGCGATCTCATTATTTTAAGAGATCGTTCATCCTTTTTAGGTGTTGCATTAGCAAAAAGGATAGAGTCCTCCCCCGCCACTAAGGAAATGAGAAGATGCCCATCCTGTAAAACTACTGGTATAAAATTTAGAAAAACA
The DNA here is from genome assembly GCA_964351315.1 of uncultured Pseudobdellovibrionaceae bacterium. Lineage (GTDB taxonomy): Bacteria > Bdellovibrionota > Bdellovibrionia > Bdellovibrionales > JAGQZY01 > JAGQZY01. Next base: position 92,610 of record CAYGNH010000012.1, on the reverse strand, counting down.
AAGGTGCCACATTATAGATGCAATAAGGGACATGAGTTTGACTCCCCAATCAATGAAAATATTGAATGCACAAAATACATTATTCACTTCGAAGATTCATTTTTCACACCGAAAACCAATGTTTCCGTTGAAGCTTTAAGAGATGCTTGCCCAAGGCCTGCTGACCAATTATCAATTCAGGAAATCGATGTCATAAAACTAAAAGATATTTTTAACTTAGACCATTTAGCAAACGGTCATTTTGGGAAACTATACTCTAACAAATCAGTTGCTAAATCTACAAGAGAGCGGAAACCTTTTGAAGTTGATCCTGATTCAATTGATAGGGCAACTTCCACTCACTGTGAGCTTCAAAATAATTTGGCGACTTGGGCAAAAAGTCATGGCTTAGATCCAATTGAACCTAATTCAGATGACCCTCCGTTCGATATAGCTTGGATTTGTGATGATCGTATATTCTTGTGTGAAGTAAAAAGTTTGACTGTCGAAAACGAAGAAAAGCAACTAAGGTACGGGTTAGGACAATTACTTAGATACATCCACACTTTAGAAGCCAGAAAGTTTAACGTTTCCGGAGTTTTAATGGTTGAATACCAACCTAAGGACCCCGAGTGGATGAGCTTGTGTTCCCAATTGAATGTGAAAGTCTTGTGGCCGGAAATACTGGATACCGTTTCCCCTAAATCTTTTTAAGACGAACTGTAAATAAAGCCTATGGTCTAGTCATTTATGAAAATATCAAGCACGTGCGACTTGAGTTTTCGACTGATTTTAAAAAGTCCAAAATTCAGTGCAAGAACTATCCATAGATACTTTTTATATATAATATCTGTTTATACATAATTAAACCTGAGAGAATTCTCCGCCTCAAAACGCTCTATTTCTGTGAATCTCAGAGAACATTTTTTAGACAGTGCTAGCTATGAAAAAACCGAATTATATTTCAAAATCGAACATCTTGGCGGGAGTTCAATGTCAAAAAAAGGCATATTTCGAAGTGCATTCAAAACACTTAGCCTCAGAACCAGACTCGTTAACTAAATTTACTTTCCTCCAAGGCAATAAAGTCGGGGAATTCGCAAGAACTCAATTTCAAGATGGAATTTTGATAAAGCGCGAAGGCACCAATGCTATACAGAGGGTCAAAAAAACAAAAGATCTAATTGAATCGGGCCAAAAGATAATTTTTGAAGCGGCTTTTCTACATAACAACGTTTTAGTCGAAGTAGACATCCTTGACCTCAACGAGAAATCTTTCTTTGAGGTAAAATCAGCAAAGAAAATAAAAGAGGAAAATATTAAAGATGCTTCAATTCAGTATTGGGTGTTGAAGGGCTGTGGATTAGATATTGATAATGTTTTCTTAAATTATATTAATGAAGACTGTGAGTACCCAAATCTAGATGACTTATTGATCTCAGAAAATATAACCTACGAGGCGGAACGGTTTACAAAACGAATTCCAAATCTTGTTAACGAAATATTCGACAACCTAGAAAAGACAACTGAGCCAAACATAGAGCCTGGTCCTCACTGTGAATCACCGTATACCTGTCAATATAAAAACCATTGTTGGGGAGAAAAAAATTTGAAAGTTCACCCAGCATTTTCACTACCAGGTATAGGTGTTGAAAAATGGAAAATGTTAAGAGCCGGAGCTGACACTTTAGAAAAACTAAAACTATATAAGCTAAGCAAAAACACCAATAGGGCAATTGAATCTAAGATTAATTCCGTCAGATTTATTGATGCCTTAAGTATCACAAATGAATTGAGTCGCTGGAAATTTCCTCTGCTGTTTATAGACTTTGAGACCTATGGACCTGCAATCCCCTACTTAGAGGGGGCAACCCCATATCAGGCTATCCCTTTCCAATTTAGCTGCCATCTGTTGAGTGACTTAGAATCTGATCCCATTCATTATGAGTATTTACATATTGAAAAAACTGATCCTCGACCCCAATTAGCAGAGAAACTTACACCAATCTTAGATAAATTTAATGGCACACTCGTCGCGTACAACAAGTCAGTTGAAGAAAAGTGTCTTAAAGAAATATCTAATTTTGCCACTAACCCTAGCATTTTAAAGTCTGCCGCAAAACATGTTGTTGATCCGTTACCTCTTTTTAGAAAATATGTTTACGATGAAAATTTCGGTTCTTCATTCAGCTTAAAGAAGGTTGCTCCAGCTATTTTAGGTGAGAATTTCAACTACGGGGAACTTGAAACTTCTGATGGAATGGCTGCTCAATTGTACTTTTCTAAAATATTGGATAATCCCGATACAAAAAATGATCAAAATTTAATCAAAGACTTGAAAGCTTACTGTGAGCAGGACACCAAAACATTGATGCTTCTAGTCAAGTGGCTGTTTAGCCTCACGTAATTGAAATAGAAGGTTTGGTTTATATGCTTTTTTTTAAATACAGACGAAATTTATTTAGCTAACATAATATTGACGTAAAGCACGACAACTTTGAGGAAACATATGAACACGTTTTATGAATGGAGCGTCCTGGATTTATTTGCTGGCGCAGGAGGGTTTAGTCATGGGTTCCACAGTGAAGGGTTTCACACACGAACTGCCATCGACTATAACCCTGATGCTATAGACACCCTAATTGGAAACTTCGACCACTTGGGAACGGAAGTTATACAAGCTGATTTGAGTTCTTTTTCTCCAATAAAGTGTCGAAACTACCTTGAGAAAAAAGATATAACCCCACACTTTGATGTAATTATTGGCGGACCACCCTGCCAAGGATGGAGCAGTGTTGGTCGAGGAAAACTAAGATCGTTAGCTGAACAGCGAGGAAAAAGTAGATCGTATAACGACCCTAGAAATGAGCTTTTTAAATCATTTATTAAATACGTAAAGTTTTTCCAACCAAAAGTATGTGTCATGGAAAATGTTCCAGGAATGCTTTCATATAATAATAAGAATGCCGCCGAGGTCGTGGAAGATCTCTTAGAAAAAGCGGGGTACATTGTTTCTTTTAACAAGCTGAATACCAGCGACTACGGACTACCCCAAGTCAGAGAGCGGCTATTTTTTGTAGGTGTACGGAAAGATATTAATAAAATTTTTGAATTTCCTGAACCGTATAAACAGAATGGATCGCGTAACTTTCCTGAAACTACTGTAGAGGAAGCAATTGGTGATTTACCAGCTATTAAACACGGGACGAGAGATTGGATCAGCGAATACAAACCGCGAAAACAGTCTAAATACTCTTCCATGATGAGAAAGGGCGCAGACCCAGATGTCGTATTTGACCACGTTTGCAGGACACACAACGAACAGGATTTAGAAGCTTTCAAGCTTTTAAAACAAGGCGGATGGTATAGAGATTTACCTAAAAGGCTTCAAAGATATAGAGCAGATATTTTTGAAGATAAATATAAGAAATTGTACTGGAAAAGACCCAGTTGGTGCGTTACCGCACACCTAGAAAAGGATTGCTACACTCACATTCACCCTCACCAACCTCGAACGATCTCAATAAGAGAAGCTGCTAGACTGCAGTCGTTTCCTGATTATTACTATTTGTCTGGAAACCTTGGGTCAAAATTTCGATTGATAGGGAATGCAGTACCACCTTTAATTGCGAAGGTTCTTGCAAAAGAAATAAAAACTCAGATTTTCACTTCAAAATCTAAAAAACAATCAAAAAGAACCAGCAAAAGGGAGAGCGAAGTAAATGTCTAAAGTAAAAGTTGAAAAAACTCCTCCCAGCCCTAAAAGATTGATCGAGAGCTTAAGAGGTCTTGGGTATAGCTTTGAAACTGCCGTTGCAGATATTTTAGACAATAGCATTAGTGCTGATGCTACAGAGATCCATGTAAATATAAGGCCCAAAGAAGGGGCTACCCCAGGTCACATCACTATTACAGATAACGGGCATGGTATGGATCGAACAGAACTTAAAGAAGCAATGAGATACGGATCAGACGTTAGCTACTCGATTGAAGAACTTGGAAAGTTTGGATTAGGTCTGAAAACAGCATCGCTTAGCCAATGTGGAACTTTAACAGTTTCTTCCAAAAAAAAACAAACAAAGGGAAAAAGATCGCGTAAATACATCGCCCAATGGGACTTGAAACACGTTTACAAGCAAAAGGAATGGGAGCTACTTTTTCCTGAAAAAGACCAAGTGAAAACTTGGGAGCAAGATGTTTTGGCAAATGATTACGATTTTGAGCACGGGACAGTAGTTTTGTGGACCGGATTTAGAGATGAATTGAAAAACCTCGATGGGGATAATTTAAAGAAAAGACAAACTTTACGTGCAGATTTAATAGAGGATCTAAGCAATTATTTGAGTGGTGCATTTCATATGTTTATGGAAGGGAAAGTCCCTTCAAAAAGTAAAGTAAAAATATTTGTCGAAGGAGTAGAGTTAACTCCTTGGGACCCCTTTTGTTCTAAAGAATCAAAATCAGAGTCTATTTCTCCGTACAAACCTAAACCCTCTGAAATTGGAACAGGAATTAAATCCAAGGTTGTTTTCAAACCATATTTTCTACCAACCGAAAGTGATTTTTCATCCCCTCAAGCCTTTAAAGAAGCCGGAGGAATAAAAGGGTGGAACGCTCAACAAGGTTTCTATTTTTATAGAAACCATCGACTAATTCAATCTGGGGGGTGGAGCAGGATGAGAAAGCCAGATGAACATTTAAAGCTCTTAAGAATTGCAGTAATGTTCTCCGGCGAACACGATGAAGCATTCAATATTAACGTAACAAAGATGACTTGCAGCATTCCCCAAGGAATAAGGCAAGAAATTAAAAACTTAGTTTATAGAGGCTCTTGGTCTTCAAAAGCTGATAAAAAATATCGAAAAAAAACAAAGACCAAAACTTCGTCTAGTCAGGCATCGCGCTCATCTAAAGCAACTAAGAAAAAAACTACTAAATCTCCTGTCTTATCAACATTGAAAGTAGGTCCAATAACAATACAACCAAGCAACACTAGATCAGGTCAAATTGCAGTTTCTCAATCAGGTTCGGGGATTAAATTCATTATCCCCCAGAATCATGAACTTTCTAATACGTTTTCTGGAGACACGGATGAAGTTTCACAACTGGCATGGGTCCTTATTGGAATTTTAGAGTGCGTAAATAGCGGAAAGCTGAAAGCGAAAGATATTCCAATAGAGACTCTCAGAAGAAAATTAAGGAAGCTTACATGAGACCTAGTTACGACAACTATCTAGCAATTGTAGAGTTTTTAGTTCACGAACAAAAAAAAAGTGTTTCTGAGGCCATTACAGCAGCTAACGTTCCAAAAGAATTTATTCCTTATATCGAATCTCAATTCAGCGAAACTCTTTCTATCAAAGCTCCCAAAATTTTATTTGATTCTGATACTGGAATTAAATTAATTGCTCCAGATTTGTCTAAAAATCCTGAATTTTACAGCTCTGCCTTAAGAAATTTTCTGGGTGATATAAATGGCCGAAATAGAGATCCAGAGATTGTGGAAAATATTGCTTCATCTGCAAACTCTTTATGTTCACAACTGCCAGCCCCTCTTTCAAACGGTCCATTTGCACACCGCGGTTTAGTAGTAGGCCACATTCAAAGCGGTAAAACTGCTAGTATGGCGGCATTAATCGCGAAGGCAGCAGATTATGAGTATAAATTATTTATCGTTTTGGCCGGCCTATGGAACGACCTACGTTCCCAAACCCAAAGACGCTTAGACCAAGAGATTACCGGAATTACAGATTTCATTTCTGATGGTCCGCTTGTAACCCACCCTCCCCTATCAAAGCCTTGGGTCAGACTTACTACTTCTGGTGTAGAGGGTGAATTTTCAGGTGTACTGCCCGATGTAAGCGAGGATAAACCAAAATTAGCAGTTATTAAAAAGAACGTAAAAGTTCTAGAAAGGTTTATTAATTTCTTACAATCTCTACCAATAGATCTTGCAAAATTACCCGCACTGATTATCGACGATGAAGCAGATCAAGCCTCCATTAATACTAAATATGGAAGAAGCAACAGCGAGGGAGAGAGGGAAAAATCTAGAACAAACGAGTTGATTGTTAACTTACTATCCATGCTTCCAAAACATACCTATGTTGGGTACACAGCATCTCCTTTTGCAAATGTCTTAATTGACAGTACCGAAGAGGAAAACCTCTATCCCAGAAATTTCATTGCGACTTTACCTGAGCCTAATGGATACCTTGGTCCAAGGCAGTTATTTGGTTTAGGAATGCGACCTTCTGAACTCTCACCAGATGTTCCAGAGCCACCCGCGCTCGATGTTATTAGGTCTATCCCCGTAGAAGAAAGCAGAAACATGGGAACGATGGCTAGCGACCAAGATTGCCCACCGGTTCTAGAAGAAGCAATTCTTTCTTTTATTCTTTCTTGTTGTGCAAGGATCGAAAGAGGACAAAGTGACCAACATTTTTCCATGTTTATACATCCTTCCTATGCAACTGACAGGCAACAAATTTTTAACTCCATAATTGAAGACCATCTCAAATATTTAAAAGCTGGCATTCCTAGACCTGATAGTTTTTCTGAGATCGTCGAAGCTGCTAGAAAGCTTTGGAACGAAGACCACCGAAGGGTTACGATGGGATACTTCAACTCTGAAAATAGAGCTTATACGTTTGAGGATATTTGGAAACATGCAAACTCTGTTATAAGTTCAATAGACATTAGGTTGCTCAACTATCAATCTGAAGACACTCTCGACTACAGAACCTCCCAGCCGAAACGTTACATTATTATTGGGGGCAACAGGTTATCTAGAGGTCTAACAATTGAAGGGTTAATGGTGTCAGTATTCTTACGAGACACCTTAAATTATGACACATTATTGCAAATGGGTAGATGGTTTGGATTCAGGCCGAATTATGAAGACTTAACACGAATATACGTAGACGATGATGTCTCCGACAGGTTTGCAGATCTCGCTCGGATAGAACTGGAGCTTAGAGAGGATTTAGAAAAATACGCCGAGGAACCTAATCCTCCAACTCCTTTAGAAGCGGCTCCTAGAATAAGGTCTCATCCAATCATGTTAGTTACAGCACGAAATAAAATGGGAAGAGGCCGACCTGATGTAATGTCGTTAGCTGGTAGACCTAGAGAAACTGTTAGTTTTCCCGTCGAGAACATTGAATGGATCAGATACAATCTGCACCAAACCAAAGAATTTTTGAAAGATCTTGGGTCTCCAATAAAAAACGATTCTGGTAACTTTTGGAGGGGTATTGAATCATCAAAGATCACAGATTTTGTATCAAAATATATATTTAGTGAGCGCGCAGAAGTTGTTAATCGAAAAATTATCGGGAATTACATCAAAGGTCTCAACGAAAAAGGTGAGCTAGTTGAATGGGACGTATTCTTACCAAAAGGTAACCCTAGCTGTGAAATTATTAATTGGACAAATGAAGTAGTGAGCCACAAAATTCAACGTTCACCCCGAACAAAGTATAGCATCGGTGTATTGAGAAGCCCTAGTGACATTGAGAAATGGCGCAGTACTCTTTCGAGACAAAAAGATGACCCGAAAGTTGGATGTCTCACAATTTATACAATAGATAAAGCTTCGAAAAGCTCAAGCGGCTCAATGATTTACTCTGATCCCAACAATGCCGAAGACATCGTTGCCTTACTTTTTGTGTTCCCCAAGACGCGAAATGCTGTGCCTATCACCTATATTACCCAGCAGGAGGACTCGTGAGTAAACCCTCAATTAAAGGGATTTTAAATACCTTGGAGAACGAAAAATTACCTGAACAAGGTGAACTCATTGGCAAAGAGATTGCAGCTTTCTCTGATAACAGAAAAGCGGTCATCGCCCTCGATTCAGCAATGAATATTCATTTACTTTTACCACCAAGCAGCTCTGAACTTTCTGATCAACTAAGTGGTATATCTTTAAGAAAACTTTTTGTTGAAATCAATTCCTGGAAATTGGCTGATGTTGAAGAAAAGGAATATCTGGATATATTTTGTGAAGCAGACCTAAGCTCTGATTTAAGAACGCCTTTTATTTCTTTTTGCGAAGATATTCTTTTTCACTGCAATGACTCCCCTGTAATCGACGAAGTCATCTATCAAACTTATATACGATGGAGAAATTTCTGGTCTCTTTTAAAACAGAACAGGGTGAAAAAGACTTGGGTTTACGGTCTTTTTGGAGAGCTTTCTATCTTGAAAATACTCATAGAAAAAAAAGGGAACCAGGTTGTTTCAAACTGGACAGGCCCAGATGGCGGTATTCATGATTTTTTATTCGACAATAGTTCTGTAGAGGTAAAGACAGCATCTAATGAAAGTAGAGTTGTAAATATTCACGGTATAAACCAGCTAGAGCTGCAAGATGAACGAAAATTATTTCTTTCAGTATGTATTATAGGTAGTAACCAAGAAAACCTAACCAATTTACCGGCTTTAGTTTCCGAAATCGAAAATATATTAGATAGCACAGAATCACTAGATGTTTTTTCACGAGGCCTTGCTGAAACTGGATACAGAAGAGAAAATGAAGCCATGTACAGAGAGTTCAACTTGTCTTTTGAAAGGGCTGATTGGTTTATCGTAGATGAGAATTTTCCTAAACTAACTTCCGAAATTATTCCAGAAAATTCAAAAGGTAAAATATTGTCAGTAAAATACAAGATAGACCTCACCAATGAACATGCTGAATCAAGTCAGAGTGTTTCTGCAATCATAACTGACTTATGAAATGGAATAGCTGGGAATGAAAGCCCATTTCAGCAGACTTTCATCCCCACAATCCTTAAATATCAACTGAATCAACGATATTTTCTATCTTAGAACGAAGAGAGCAAAAATTCTCACTTCCATTGATCTCGCATTCTTCATCTGCAATGTCATACAGAAGATTCAAACAAGAATCACTCAGATCTAACAGTCGTCCTTCTGACTCATAGACTTCTAAAATGCAAGTTCTAGCCGCGTCGGGTTTACCGGGATCATGTCCCCCACCCGCTCGATCTTCTCCATTTCTGGAATCTCTACCCCCTGGGTCATGACCACCACCTGCTTGTAATTCAAAAGATGAATTCCAAACATTGGCCATCACTCTTGGCTCTGCTAAGGTAATCAAATTACCCGGATCATTGCCACCACCCGCAGCGAGAACATCTCTACTGGTGAGCATCTTATCTATTAAGTCATTGACCTGAATTGGAGCAATGTGTGTAAGGTTCATAATCGCAGGTCCACCTGGGTCATTTCCAGCCATCGCCTGAGGAGCTGGTAGAGAAACCAAGAGAATTGCAAAAAGCATCCCGAGAATCATATCGTAAAACTTCAGTCTCCTGAATTTCAAACCATTGACTTTACCATTTTTAGAATTTTCGTTGGAGAATTGCTTTGCCTTATATTTAATTGCCGTAAACATATCCTTTAGTTCCTGTGCTTGCTCTGGTGAGAAAAATGAATCAATCGAAAAATATGAACGAGTGGCCCAATACTCGGGTTGGCCCGTGTACTCTTTCATTAGCTCAAATATTTTGGCATCTTTTTTAGCTTCTAGATCCGCATCATATTTGTAATCGGAATAGTTAGGCAATACGAACTTATGAAGTTAATGGGAAACTGCTTTGGGAAGCGCAAGTCAGCGGCAGAGATCCTAGAGGCAAACGCATTCAGCGTCGACGTCGAGGACTCGAAACTAAAAAAGCAGCCCTTAAAGCGGAGTTTGAATTAAAAAGAGAACTCTGCCTTATCAAAGATAGGGTTATAGATTACCGCTGGGGTGAATGGTTTGACGTCTGTATAGACAGAATAAAACTCAGTTACCGCAATTCCACAGTTGAAAATTACAAACGACTACTTGGCAAGTGGGTCAATCCTGAATGGAAAGATATTGAGCTTTCTAAACTCAATAAAAATCACGTCTATGAAATGGTTTTTACACATCTTTCCCCAAGTCTGACGCCTTGGTCTCGAAAGACAATTCTGAAACAAATTAGAAGAATTTTCGAGATGGCTGTTGAAGAAGGAATCATTCCTAGAAATCCAACTGTTGGAATTAAAGTTCCAATTCCTGAAGTGGATCAAAAGGTTTTTACCAATGAAGAGGTGATAACTTTTTTGCACAAAGCTAAAGAGCTAAACCATAGGTTCTACCCTGTGTGGCTCATGACTTTGATGACTGGGATGCGTTCTGGAGAATTATACGCTCTTAAGTGGAGCGATATGGATCTGGAGGCAAAAATCATCATGGTTCAAAGGCAGTGGACAAGGCACAATGGTTATGGCCCAACAAAAACCCAAAGAAGTCGAGTTGTACCAATCTCAGATGAACTTTTGACCTTTTTAAAAGGGCGGAAACTCCAAGCTGGAGATGACGAGTTTGTTCTCCCTCACCTACCAGAGTGGAGCCAAACGGGTCAGGCGAAGGTGACCAGAGAATTCTGTGAATCCATAGGAATCACCCCTTTGAAGTTCCACGATCTTCGGGCGACCTTTATTACGAACCTATTGGCTCGTGGAGAATCGCTTGCCAGAGTGATGTCTATAGTCGGCCATAGCCAAATTAAGACCACCAACGTCTATTTAAGAAAGGCTGGGGTCGATGTTAAGGGCGGCACCGATAAGCTTGGCTACGGGGTTCCAAGAACCGAGGTCGGTAAGATCTTTGATATCAAGGGTCGAAAGAAGAGCTGAGAATCCATTTTAAATAGGAGCTTCAGATTGCTTCATATGGAATGTAGTGTTATTGAATAAATTAATCAAAGCGGGAGCTTACGGTTTTGGGAGGCTCCCCGACCATTTATCCTTAAAAAAAATTGAACATTTTAAAAAGCCAGCAAGTCTCTACACTTAGTAGAGCCGATCTGACGGAGGTTCTGACCGTCATATTTCGCGAAATTTCAGGCCATTTCAAAATTTGTAGCAATATTGTAGCTATTTTGTAGCAATCAATTCCTGCGGCATTTTCAGGTTCTCTGAAGCCGCACTGCTTACAACTTCCCCTTCAACTTTCCTTTCTCAAATTGTCCTTTTTGAAAATTAAAAAGGAGACACAATATGCAAAAAAATAAAAACAAAAGTATTACGAAAAAAAGTCAAACATGGGCGAATATTTGCGTCAGGTCTGAAACTAAAAACATCGCAGCAAAACTTTTGCTCAAAGCAAATAACAAAAGTTTTGGTGGGCGAATTAAGGTGGATGATCTTCTGAAAATAGCCTTATCCAATTGATCAAAAAGGCGTGAATTTTTACACCGAGCTCTTCTGAAAGTTGTGAAAGCAGCATAATACTAGGAATCTTCTTACCATTCTCTAAGTCTGACAAATACCCTTTAGAAAAGCCACATCCATAAGCCAAGGACTCAGAAGTAAGATACCAATCCTGCGATTCAGGAAATTTAAGGAATCTTGGGAAAAGCACCGACTTTTTTTGAGATATCGCGATTGGCTGAGCCAATTAATCAGATTGTTAGTTCTAACTTGATTGAAATTTCAAACTGATTAGATGGCCATTCTCACAAAGACTTTGTGATCAGATTTATGATAGTTATTAAATCTGCCTTTGGTCGAAAAAGCACATCTGATTTAGATGTGCTTTTATTTTTAAAGAGGTCGTATCGCCGGGAACAATGGATAATACCAAGCAACTTCTATTAAGATCACTCATCGAACCAGGCTTCTGGCGGCTTGCTTTGACCTTTGAAATTATCCCCCCAGCACACGACTTCGCCAT
>CAYGNH010000012.1:0-80800 GCA_964351315.1 uncultured Pseudobdellovibrionaceae bacterium | reverse complement strand
GTTTGTCCATATTCATTGTCCCCCCAGCACACGACTTTGCCATTAGAAGCAGCACAGGAATGTTCATAGCCAGCAGATACAGAACTCACATTGCTGAGGCCCACTGGTACATCTATTTGTGCATATTTATCGTCCCCCCAACACACGACTTCGCCATTTGAAGCAGCACAAGTGTGTGAATCACCAACGGCAACAGCGCTTACATTTTGAAGGCCAACTGGTACATTCGTTTGGCCTTTGTTATTGCTTCCCCAACAAACCACTTTTCCCTTAGACGTGGCACACGTATGATCAGAGCCAACAACAATAGCGCTTACATTTTGAAGATCAATGGGTACATTCGTTTGTCCATATTCATTGTAGCCCCAACAAACTACTTTTCCCTTAGATACGGCACAGGTGGTAGCACCGCTAGTAGCAACAGCGCTTACATTTTGAAGACCAGCCGGCACATTGGATTGGCCATGGCTATTTTCGCCCCAACAAACTACTTTTCCTTTAGAGACAGCACAGGTGTGATAATAACCACCAGCAGCAACGGCGCTTACATTTCGAAGACCGATAGGTACATCCGTTTGCCCAATCAATTGGCCATAAGTGCCGCTCTGCCAACACACGACTTCGCCATCTGAAACTGCACAAGTATGTGATTCACCAGCAGCAATATCGCTTACATTTTTGAGATCAGCTGGTACATCATAATGGTTGTTGAATACGTCCTGACACCACACGCCTTCTTCATAAAGCACACAAGTATGGGTACGGCTGGATGCAATCTGACGAGCTTTGTGAAAGCCTCTAACCCTTCTTCCACGCCCATAACGATCGCCAAAGCAAGTGACCACGCTTTCAGTTAAGATGCATGAGTGAATAGACCCAGCCGAGATTCCAACAAGATCCTTACCCCATGACAAACTTCCGTACAGGAAAACAGAAGCAAGAACCCCTACCAAAAAACCTAATCGTTCAAACTTAAATGTCTCTCGACGAAAAGTGAAAAACCTCATTGTCACCAAACCTTCTTTCCGAAATCACGATATTCCTAGCCCTCTAGTTAGCAATTGTCATCTTTAAAAAGCTAGACTTTTCGATAATAACTACAGAAGGTCTGTATTTAAATATGTCCCATACTCACAGATTAAAATCACTAACTCAGACCTAAGGGCATAACTGTGAGAAGTAGCCAACCAATCAGATTGAGAGCTCTAACTTGAATGGAAATTTAAACTGATTAGAAGGCCATTACCTATATGAAATTTGAGATTTTGAAGTACGTTTCTTTCGTCTAATCTTTGGTCAGGATAAAATTCTCTTTTTAATTAGTATTGTTTAAATAGGATTTGGGAGTCTATGTGACTAGATCTCACGTACAATAGAAATGTTCAAGTCTGCCCAGTTTCCTAACTGGCATTGGTCTAATCTCTGACATTCTTCTACGTTCACAGTTTTATGAGGTATGTTGATTAGGTTCTCCAAACTGCTAATAGGATAGTCCTCGTGTATTTGAGTAGAATATAAATGAGCTTTCCCGACAACTAAAATACCAAAATCACATTTTCTATCGGTGAATGCTTTATTAATCGCCTCAGCCATAACAATATTCCTAGGACCAAGAAAAAGATAATTGAACTCTGCACCTTCGTCAGCGGAAGCAGTTCCTGACCGGACCTTGTCCATCAGAGCCAAGAGCCTCTTAGCTCTTTCTTCATCGGTGATGCTATCTATCGCTAAAACCGAATATCCGGCCGATGCAATTAAAGACAAGTTAGTAAAATCCGTCCATCCACTCGGGCTGAATCTCATAACATCTCCAATTTGTCCGACATGGTTTTTGTAGATTTCATTGTGAATTCTTGCGGCTTCCGTTTGGTTATGGGGGAGGTGATTAAATGCTTCTTGAAAAGTCTCATCCTCTTCAGAGAAGTAACAGAGTTTGTTATCCCCAGTGGATATCGCAGACATGGAATGAGCGATTAACCTTCGGCTCAATCGATTATTGTGACGTTCTCCGATAAGAATGAGCGAAGTTTCAAGTTCTTCAAATGCCTTGGTTATTTCTGCGATATTAGTACGAACGATATTTTCTGATAATTCAATATCCAAACTTGTAGCTTGAGCAACTGAGTGAAAAAGAAGCATGCTAATTAAGGATATTATCGACTGTTTAATCACTCATTTCCTTTCGCCTAAATCTCAAAGATTGACCTCTACTAATACTATTGAAAGCACGAACCTCGTTTGGTAACAAATACTTCAGCTTTCAAATCTACTTCTACACAAGCATCTCCAGCGGGAATTCCATCAATCTGTGCGATTTCATTCGGAATTAAAGAAATGCTTACCTTGTCGCCGGATACTCTATATCCATCAACACTATGGAGACCTCTTCCGTCAAACTCACCATTTTTGAGAATTTCTCCCGCCATAAAAATTTTACTAGCATCCGAAAGGGCTGCGTCCTGAACCTCTACAGCTTCGGGAATCCAAGCATTACAAATGACTGCACTTGTAGTCAGAGCACTCATTAATATAATTCTAAAAAATTTTGACATGTTTTTACCTCTTTCCATTGTTCTGTTACGGTTACTACCTGCAAAATTCATCTATTGGGTATCATTAACATATATCGCTGAATTCATTGGTAAACTTTTTTAGGGCTGAACAATTTACATGAGTGTTGAAAGATTAGTCGAATCCAAAAATCTCGGCGAATGTTCCATTTCTAATAAATCTACTTCAACTGACAATGACTAGTAATAATCCTACAAAAGTGAGGACTGCCAAGGTGACAAGGGTTTGTACAAATTGTGATCATAAATCCTAAAAAACCTAGTTTTTTCGCATAGATGTGCCGAGTGTTCGGCACGTTTACCTACCTAAAATCTTTTTTAGTATTCCCAGAGGTCTCGATGAACAAGAATTACTTCAGCACGACTTAATTTGTTCCAAGAAAAGAACTGCGCGACTTATTACTTTCATTCTTACTCTATGATCATTGGCTCTCAAACTTCCAGCCCAAAAATGCGTTCCGCCCGAGGTTTCTGGCCTTCACTTTAATACTCGAGTATTCGTTTACATACGTATCATCCATAACATTCACCGATGGCCCCAAATCCTACCGACTCTCATGCTCGAGAAAAGAAAAAAAATTTCAACTCCTTTCCTTACTTTTTTCTTTGCATTGCTTAATTTCACGGTCATTTTTGATATGCCAGAATATCAAATTTTACCTAACTTTGATTAAATTGATGTTCCAAAGATCTAACTTGATACGCTTTTAACTCAATTATACTGAGCATTGGATTACTGTGCCTTCATGTAAGTAAACGTCCTGCAGACGCAGGACAGCTATCTCTAGGTAAACTTGAAGATTATCAGTGAGCAGAACGCGGGCTTTGTAAGTTAGAATCCTCCATCTCCAGCCATCGGAAGAGCTGTCTAGACTTTGGACATTTGATACTTTATTACAGCATGCCTGATGTTGAGTGGTTGAGTTGTAAGAGTTGGTATACATTCTTTCTTAAGGTTATCAATTTTTAGAGGAGAAGAGCTATGCATGTTCAGTTTGCGTTCATCAATTTGGCTATGGTTTTGTCATTTTTTATCGGCTTGAGTGCCAATGCTGAAGGTCCCAGACCCGAACCCTCTGCAGAGGAAATCGAACGTTTAGATTCTTTGTTTGATCAAGAAGAGGTGGCCAAGCGATCCTTAGATAGAGAGGAAAGAGAGAGAGAGCAGTTACTCCTTTTTAGATTAAAAATTGCCGAGACCTATGGTCATGATATTGCCAACAATATTGAGACTATTACTTTTAAACGAAGTGACAATATTTCAGTGACGACTATGTCAGGCTATTTGGTCTACTACCTCACAGGCAGCGATTACGATTGCAGAATACGAAAAGCGGCTTTCGTACGTCGAGGTTCAAAAGGTAGCTCCGTGGCCTGTGTTAAAAAATAAAAAGCGGACAACAAGTCCACTTTTTTTATTCCGCAACTCATAACGAGCCCGAAGTTAAACGGAATTTACCTGTTTTGAAACTCAAAAAATACTAAATGATTTAAGCTAATACGGCGCTACTGTTTTTCAATTCACGGCTTATAACTTTCACTCAAAATCTATGATATCAGTTCCCATCACTGATGCTCGCGGCATTTCGCAAGAGTCTTCTGGCCGTTGTTTCTCTTGTACACGTTATATACGTCTCTAGTCCTTGAAATTTACCGATATGGCCCTGTGCCCTGTCGACTCTCCTCTGGGCAGGTACCCAGTGCTCTATTTCACGATCCGCTATGTTCTGTTTATAACAAATCTAGTAGCTATTAGCATCTTGGAGTAAAAATGAATCACCTGTAAAAGCTCAATAAAAATGATAGTTTGGTTATACCAAATTTTTATTTTTCTTGTGTTTTAAAAACAGGTAAATTCCACACAAAGAGCCTGTAAGAAGCACCATTCCTAACAACAGCCCCAGAATAGGCTCCAAATCCTTCTAAAATATTCCAATTCGTTCCAGGCTGGGCAGTGGTTAAATTATTGTTTAGATTACACAAATAAGGAATTTCAGATATTTAAGGAGACAGGAGCATCGCCTGTCTCCCCGACCACCTTTTTAATAACTCCAATACTTTAGGATAAAAAACGGCGACCAAAATGGACGCCGAAAAGACTTAACATTGCAAAAGCTGAGGTGCCTTCATATCTAGTGCGATTTACTCAACCAACTCTGGATTCTTCAATATAATCATCGCAGCTATGACTTTAGGTAAATAACTTTTACCTTCATTTCCCAAAGCCCCTTCGCGAGCCAATTTGTATACATCATTGTGACCAGCATCCGCAATGGCATTCATCATCGCTCGCTCACCAATATTGTATGCGGAAATTGCCACATGCCAATTTTGAAATATTGCATTGAGTTTCTCATAGTAGCAAACTGCCGCATCAGTAAGTCGACTTGGATTGAGTCTCTCGTCTTGGCTATCAGAAACTTCTAGACCACATTTCCTGGCAGTTTGTGGAATGAATTGCCAAATTCCAGCCGCCAATGAAGTGCTTTTAACATTATTTCTATAACCTGACTCAACAAGAGGAACAGCTAATAGCTCTAACGGTAGTGACTCTTTATTAAACTTGGCTTCAATCATAGCTTCGTAACTAACCATTCTTTGCAAAGAGTCTCGCATATATTTGCGCGATTTTTCAGTCTCAACAGCTTTATTGAGCCAATACAAAACCGCAGAATCCACAACTATGGGAATCTCTTGGTTTTCAGAAGCTTTACTCGCTAAGCTTTGAGCTTCAGACATGGTAATTTCTTGGTTGCTTACCGCTCCTTGAACGGCCCATGCTGTGCCGGCCATCATTAATACCCCAATGACTGAAGCTCCAATGGACGCTTTCTTTGATGTTTTTCGTTGATGTTTGAACATGAGTTCTATTCTCCTTTTTAATTGGTTTGCCTCCACAGCCATTCCCACAGCGCCAATGGGTTTAGCTGATTTTAGCAGTTGGTTTTCAGCAAATGCATAAAGGCATTTACCGTATTGAGCCGGTGAGATTTTCTTGTGGCCAACAAGAGCCTCATCACAAGCCAATTCTTGTAACTCTTCTGATTGCTCAGTAAGCCTTTTCACAAAGGGATTAGGAGCAAACAGTAAATTCATAATTTCTAAAAAATATATCCAAAGGGTGTCTTTTTGACGTTGATGTTGAATCTCGTGAGCAATTGCAATTTTAAGGTTCAAAGGTTCCGTGACCAGTCCACTTGGAAGAACAATATGAGCTTCTCCGGTGAAAAATGAAAACGGAGACGCAATATTCTCGTTGAGCCAAAGATTTGTTCGACCTATTTTTTTAAATAAAAAAGAGTCTGATTTAACTTGTCCGAGTCGAATGTAATTTTTGAATAGCCCAACCAACCCATAGAAAATGTATCCAACAATCATTAAGGCGATGGCTATTCCCCAAAATAGCGCACCTCCCCAAGCAACTGAGGGCGTTGCAACACTTGATGGGATATGAACTTTGATTTGGGAAGCTACTTGAGGCCCAGCACTTGTTGTACCAGACTCACCCCATACTTTAACAATAGGTCCAAACGGGTTCTCAGTTGGCAGTAGGTAATAAATAACTGGTAGCAATACCGATAACGTAACTAAGAAATAGCTAAACTTCAGAAGAAATGAAAAATCATACTTAACAGTAACCTTTTTTAAGAACCAAATAATTAAGAAAGCTAAAGATAAAAGAATCTGGCTTGAAAAATAGAAGTTAAGTATCTCACTCATTTTTGCACCTTTTCATCCAATAGTGCTTTTACTTCGGCGAGTTCTTCTTTAGATAACTTGGAACTGCCTAGAAGATTTCGAATGAGAGCTGTCCTTTCTCCTGAAAATACATTTTCTACGAGATGGTCAGTGGCTTTTCTTTGATACTTTTCTTTTGGAATTGCAGGACTATAACGATGACCTCGCCCTTCTTTTTGACTACTGACTACGCCCTTCTTTTCTAGAACCCTCAGCAAGGTAGACACGGTTGTATAGGCATAGTCTTTACCTTGAGCAGGAATAAGGCTTTCAAGAACATCGTGGACTGTTCCGTCATTTATCACCCACAGAATATTCATTATTTGGATTTCAGTATCAGTGAGTGTTTTTTGATCTTCACTTTTTGGACGCGCCATAGTTCTCCCCCAATTGCTATATTTCCTTTGTAACTATTATTTTAGTTATTAACAACTATTATTTTAGTTATTCTGAAAACTAGACCTCAAAACTTTATCTCTTTTCGAAAATCTCCTGCTCAATCCGGTATTTCATATTGTGAGAAAGGTGACCTGTGGTGGCTTCTCCCTGCGCTTTCGAAGGAGCATCTTGATTTTTGAAAGTAATAAGCTTTAGATTAAGCAGAATTGCGCAGGTTCGAAACTTATCTCCCCGACCAATTACACCTTTTGGCTCAAATATCGAACTTAAAAGGGTTGGAAATAGAAAATTTAACTGCCGATGTGTCACCACCGGGGGCAAAACACTCCTCCTGTTGATGATTCCCAACAAAATTCATCCCAATCTTTTTCATTACGTTTTGTGACCCCAAGTTTCCTGTCATTGTAACGGCAAAAACAGTATCGCAATCAAATTTAGAAAATGCTTTTTCTACCAATGCCCTTGCGCCTTCTGTTGCATAGCCGTGCCCCCAAAACTTCTGTCTTAAACGATAACCTAACTCCGGGTTTTTAACGTCAGTCGGTTGGCTTTTATCCGGCCTCAATAAAAACCATCCCATATTTTCACTTGAGCCTTTTTCCTCGGCAAACCATAAGCCGAACTTACGATCATATTTTTCGTAATAATCACAGATACGAAGAATGCCTTTTTCGCATTCTTCCAAATCGGTCGTCTTACCACCACTTAAATATTTCATGACCGCTGGGTCACTATCTAGAGTAAAAAGAAGATGGGCCTCGGATCGTCTCATTTCTCTCAAGACTATTCTTTCGGTTTCTAAATAAATATCACTCATGTCGTCATTCTTAACTTCTAAAAATGAAATGTTCAATGAGTCTGTGCCCGGGCACACCACCGAGCACAGCTCTAATTTTGTGCCCGGATTTCAAGAGGCTTGTAAAGGTTGAAAATCATTGACAGAAACAAGTGGATTTTGGATCCACCAAGTTCGACACTGAGCGACCAAGGTCGACCATTTATCAAATCGATTTGATATTTTTATCGAACCTAATACCACGGCTTTCTTCAGCAAAAAGGCTTTAATATCTCCACTTATTTGAAATCTTAACGAGACTTAACATCACAGGAACTTCGATAAGAACTCCAACAACCGTGACTAATGCAGCTCCTGAATTTAGTCCAAATAGAGATATTGCTACTGCCACCGCAAGCTCAAAAAAGTTACTAGCACCAATCATTGCACCCGGGGACAAAATGCAATGGGGAAGTTTCATTTTCTTGCCTATAAACCAAGCTAGAAAAAAAATAAAGTAGGTTTGAATAGTCAAAGGGATCGCAATAAGCAGAATGTCCTTAGGAGAAGAAATGATCTTATTGCCTTGAAAAGCAAATAACAAAACCAAGGTCGTCAACAGTGCTATGACCGAGATCGGTTTGAGTTTAGGAAGAAACTTTTCTTTGAACCACTTCTCGCCATGCATTTTTATCAAAAATCTATTCGAAAAATAACCGGCTAGCAAAGGTATCACCACAAAAATAACCACTGATGAAATCAAAGCGTCATATGGAATTGATATGTCTGTAACTCCCAGGAGGAATTTCACTATTGGAATAAATGCAACGAGCAATACCAGGTCATTTATTGAAACCTGCACAAGAGTGTACTCTGGATCTCCCTTTGTTAAGTACGACCACACAAACACCATCGCTGTACACGGAGCCGCGCCGAGAAGTATTGCTCCTGCCATATACTCTTGAGCTAACTCTGGAGTGATATAAGCGGCATAGAGTTTCTCAAAAAAGATCCATGCAAAAAAAGCCATTGTAAAAGGCTTTATGAGCCAGTTGATGACTAATGTTAGAACCAATCCCTTTGGATTCTTGCTTACATTTTTCAATGAACCAAAATCGATCTGAACCATCATGGGATAAATCATTAGCCAAACAAGAATCGCCACAGGAATGTTGACCGTTGCCACATTCATATCACTGAGGACGGCGATTCCATCCCCTAATACTCTACCGAAACCAATACCAACGACAATACAAAGGGCTACCCAAACACTTAGGTACCTTTCAAAGGAACCCATTTTCTCAGCTTCACTACTCATGTCGTCCTTCCACATATTTTTCGATTTCAGTTACCATTTGTTTTATCTCATCTCTGACCCGGCGGTAGACCGAAAGAACTTCTCCTTCATCGGTCATGCTCTTCGTCAATCTTGGAGGATCATCAAAACCCACGTGGATAACTTTACCTCCAGAAAAAATGGGGCAAGTTTCGTGAGCATCAGAACAAACTGTAAAAACATAGTCCATAGGCGATTCCATCAGCTCTTCTACGATTTTAGATTGATGGCTTGAAATGTCCACTCCGACCTCAGCCATCACCTTTACCGCAAATGGGTTTAGCCCGTGTTTCTTCGTTCCCGCCGAATAGAAGTTGTATTTTTGCCCCTGTAGGCTCTTGCCCCATCCCTCCGCCATTTGAGAGCGACAGGAGTTCCCAGTACACAAAAACAAAATGTTCTTCACTGGTCCTCCATAAAGCACTCAAGCACCGGACAATCTGACAAGAGGACCGTCCTATCATCACAGCATTTCATCAATCTTTCTAAAGGTTGCTTCATCTTTTTCAGATCTCGGATTTTCTGGTTGATCTCAACGACCTTTGTAAGAGACTCAATCATAATAGCAACAATGAACCCCGTGCCATAGTACGGAGTCAAATAGATTGGTGAGACGACCTCTCGCTCGACGCTCCCCATCTAATTTGTGCCCGGATTTCAAGAGGCTTTTAACGGACCAAAATCATTGATAGAAACGAACAGATTTTGGATCCACCAAGTTCGATATTGCGGGACCACGGTCGACCAATTCTTTTTAAACGATTGAATTTCTTAAAATTGAAAATCAAGAAATGAGCGACTTCACCCCAGTTCACCCCAAAAGTTTGTGCCCGACCCACCTTGGTCGGTAACTTTCGAACCAAATTTATAATGAGCCAGAAACACTCTCATCGAACATCCCGTATGACTAGAAAACTCAATCAATGTCTCACAATGAATCTTTTTTGTAACAGAGTTGGTGACTTCGATCTTTGAATTTCATTGTTACTGACACAATTCTTGATTCACTGTCTTTCACCCGTCACCTCTTTTAGCCTTTAACTATAGCGGCAATAACAACCGCGGTGTTTAGGGTCCAGTTTCTCTTTCAAGTCGTTTGAGAGAAATAAACTGTCGGCTCACATAAACTTCGCTTTTTGAAATTGCTTTAGAATAAAAACAGTCAATTATTACAGGAGTGGCAAGAATAAAACCACAAAGTTCTGTGCTGATCGTTGCAACATCGATGAAGGATCAGGGCATCGCTCTGAAATCTTTAGAGCTTGGGGCCCAAGACTATGTCATCAAAGGTGAATACAGTCCTGACTCTCTATCCTCGGCAATTAAATTTGCTTTGGCTCGTACGAATTACAATCTTCCTCAGCCGACACTTGACCAAGGCAAATTGTCTTTAAGCGACATCAAAGTTGATTTGATGTCCCAGAGCCTAGTTATTTTTAACGGTGAAAATTCTTCCGAGGTCAGTTTAACCCCGCTAGAGGTGCGCTTGTCGGCTTTCTTCATTTCAAATTTTGATAGAGAGCTGAACCGTGAAGAAATAAAAGACGGGGTTTGGGGAAAAGATATGTCTATTTCAGATCGAGTCATCGACAATCAAGTCTCTCGACTCCGAAGTAAAATAGAAAATTCCAGATACCAAATCAAGTCAATCCGTGGATTTGGCTACCTTTTAACTGCAGGAAAATAATACGCGAAGACTGAACGAACTTCTTATTTTCTAGAGGATCTCCTTTGTTACATGCGCTGATGTATACACAGCTACGCAGCAGCAAAAGAGTTAAAAGACGGTGGCGCAAAAGTCGTCATCACCGGCTCTGAGTAGAACATTTACGGTGGATTCAACATTAATAATCTGATCGGTTAATTCTGAGAGGGGGGAGGTAACTCGTCTCTTTTAAGGCTGGGCGCCTACAACCTTGCACTCTTGCCAAAAGGTAACTGACACTTAAACTAAGGCATAAAACAGAGAATTTGTTGTCGCCTGTGATTGTTATTTCACATTTCATTTTAATTTCTTTGAGTCTCAAAGTACCGTACTAAAAAATCAATGAAAACATTGGTCTTTGGGTTGAGACTTCGATTCGAATCGTATACGGCTAAAATAGGGATGGTTGCAGATGACCAGTCAGTAAGAACTTTCTTAATTCTTTTTTCTTTGATGGCATCCCTCACTGTAAAGGGAGGAACCGTGGCATAGCCAAATCCAGAAATCGCTATATTTTGCATGGCCGTCAAACTGTTAGCCTTTATTCGATGGGAAGTTTTGAACGTGTATTCTTCCATTGTTTTTTGATTAACAAAGACAGTGTCTGAGGCTGAAATACTCCCCCTTTCGCTCATGAAGCCAATAATTTCTTGGCTATCGATATCTTTTGGGTGCTTCAGATTTCCTTTCGCCTTCAAGAAGTCAGGGCTGGCATAGAGATAGCGTTTCATCTCTGTAACCTTCCGCTGCTTAAAGTTTTGGGGAGCAAACGAAATCCCGACATCTATTACGATGTCGGCTCGAGTGTAGTCTTTGAGTTCAGCTCTGTTTTTAAAGAACAATTCCAAGTCAATCTTCGGGTATTTTTGAGAAAAAGTAACGATCAGGTGCTGAGTCAGATGATTTCCTAACTCATAAGGTGTGACGACATGAAGTCTTCCCTGGGGAGTTCCTTTTAAACTCTCAATATAGTCATTGGCCGAGGCTAGACGGTTCAAACCATCGGCACATTTCTCAGCATAAACTTGCCCGACGTCTGTGAGGTCGAGCTTACGGGTGGTTCGATTGATCAATTTGAGACCCAAAGACTCTTCGAGCAGCTTGACCCGACGACTGACGTGGGAGTTGGGCAAACCCAACACAGTAGCAGCTTTTGAAAAGCTTTTTTGCCTGCAAACCTCAACGAAGATGGCCACACTCTGGGGATCGATATATTTTTCCATATATAGAAATATAATATCTAAAAACGGGCATATACGCAATTTAATAGAAATAGTAATTTGTAAGACAAGTAGACATGAGGAGCTAAAAATGAGCAAAATTAAGTTTGACGACTTTATGGAAATACAACAGTTGATAGCTGACTATTGCATCCATACCGACAATGCGGATGCAGATAAATTCATGGAATGCTGGGTCGACAAAGAACAGTTTGGTGGATACGAGAGCGGACCTTTTGGAACCATGAATACCTGGCAAGAAATGTATGACTTTGAAAAGCATCACGTCGGCCCCGGAGGGATGGCTAATGGAAAAAGACATCAATCCACTAATATTAAAATTGTACCTGTTTCAGAAACTGAAGTCTTGGTCACGAGTGACCTACTGGTTGTCGAAGTGACCGAAGAGCCAATGATCGTAGCATCAGGTCGATATAATGACAGCGTGGTAGTTAAAACCGCAAAGGGCTGGAAGTTTAAAAAACGAAAACTTGATGTCGATACCGGCTTCTTTAAACTTGCCGAAAGAATGGGCTGGAATAACAAATAAAAATTGGACTATAATTCAAGAGTGGTTTCCATCGGTGTTAAGAAACTGATGGAAACCGAATTTAACCAATTTTAAAAAATACTAAAATATGACTAGGGATCTGACTACGGGAAGTATCCGAAATCACCTTTTTGATTTGGCATGGCCTATGGCTGTTGGCGTCCCAGCTTGTCATAATGCCTGACAGGCTAGACGGTGCCAGCCGAGGACTCTAATTTCAGGGTGTCGTTCTGAATCCTTGCGCCGAGGTAAATGGATTTCACCATAAACAGGAACGGCATGACTTTCTGTTCCCGAACCTGACGGCTCATCAGGCATATAAAGAATGCGCAAAAAGCCTTGAGCTAAGGGACCTGAGCAATACACATGAGAGGCAAACTTCGAACCAATGTCATCGATCACACCAAAATTTTCGCTATACCCCACAAAATGATCGTATTTTTCTTGAAACTGAGGGTCCCCTGGATAGGCGCGAGTGGTGGCACCAAACTCACACCCCTTCAGTGGCTGATAAGCAGTGATCGGCCCCCACTCTTCTATATTCTCGGAATGGATCCGATAAGAAATCTGGTGATCGGCAAGGTAAGCCCCATCCACTTTTCTTTCTCTTTCGGTTAGGATAAGACTGAGTGCGACTTTTTCACCTTCAGCACTGATTAACGGACGTGAATCGGATAAATCACTTTTACAAAATAAAGTCACTTTCTCGCTTTCCCCTTTTGCTTGCGAAAAGTTCACGAAAAGGGCTGCGACCATAACAAATGTCCATTGAGGTCTCGCCATCACAGCCCCCCCTCTTCAACGGTTCCATCGTCGATGCAAAAAAGATTTTGTATAGCGATCGTTGGCAACCCATCGTCGTCCAGCAAGTCGTTAACTCCAATAAACTGCACCATATGTGTATTATCGCCCGCCGACGCCCAATACTGATACTTTATAAAGGTCGCACCCTCCATGAAAAAAGGAGACCTTAATGTGACAAGCCTGCTGTTCGAGTCTTTCATGAGCGCTTGCAAGGACACAAGAGCTGGTCCAACACCTCCATCCTCATCGATCAATTTGTGACAACTGTAAGCCGCCTGAACTGAAAGAGGGCCGCAAAAAAATGAAACGAAAAATAAAACAATCAAGGACTTCATCAGATCTCCTTTGTGAAGCTTCAATCTCACACTATAAGCCAAGACTTCCTTTTCGCAAATTAACAAAAGCCAACTGATGTTTTTACATATCGAAAATCGGTACCTTTGGTACCTTTTGAACTTCTTACCGAGGTGTTTCCAACCACAGAGCGCTAGCTCACACCTGAAGGAAACACCTGAAACACTTTAATCAATACGATTTGACATCCCCCCTGCAAGAGAAGATCAATTGAAAAGGGAGGACTATATGCAAAAACTATTTTTTGTTTTCATCGCAGCTTTTATTTTAAATAAACCATTCGCCATGGGCGACTTTGATTGTCAGAATGTCTTTGGAGAGAGCATTTATATTGCAACACCGAATACGACTTTTCTTCCTAAAGGGAGCAACTGTCACTTCAGTATCACTTGGCCGGTGACTGGAAACGGGATCAGCATGAACAGTGACAAAAGGCTTTGCAAAATCGACTGGGAAAGAGACACTATCAAAGCCCAAATTGTCTACGAGGACCCAACTGTAGGAGGCAAAGAAGCCAGGGACATTACCTTATACATGTTTCGGTACCCACAGAATGGAGAAAACATCTTGCTAAAAATTGTAGATTTTAAGGTCGGAAATGAGCCTGTGGTACACTCAACTAGCGAGTACTCTTGCATAGAAAAAGGCTCTCTTGAGTAGGGCCGTTTCAAACACCAAAAAAACTGGCCTTGGATCATTGGATCAAAGGCCGCCATTTTGACCTCCTGTAATGGGGCCCACATTAATATAAAAAGTGGCCCCCGTTAGCCCAGGCAGGTCAAATGTTGGTTTGTTTTTTCTGAGCTCTTGTTCTAAATCTCATCTTAATTATTGGAACATTAAACGGGGGCGCCGGATGTTTAGTAGCTCTCAATATATAAATTGCAAACGACTGACAGAGGTGCATTTCACATGCAAATCGTCATCCGTGCCGTAAGAAAACTGATACTCATAGTCTTCACCACGGATATTCTTAAACAGCACATTGAAGTATTGGTAACCCACAGTTTCAGGGTACTCGAAGGTCGTGTCTTTAGTTAGTTCGTACTCATCAAAAATATCGGCAATTTCTTTTTCCAATGTCTCTTTGCAGCCGTTTTCGATTAGTCCAAAAGTCCACAGTTCCTCGGACAACGAGATTAAAAAAGGTGAGGTCCGAAGAATGCACTCTTCCCTATCAATATTGTAATCGGCAAATTCGACTAAGCAAGCTTGCACCGCTTTTTCCTGTGCTTGATCAAATACATCCGCTAAAGCGTGTGAGCCCACAGCCGTTACCAGAAAAGCCATCATTAAAGTCTTCATGTTTGAGTCTCCTTTGTTCAAAAGTTTCATATCACAGACTTACCAATTCAAAGATGTGAAGACTTTACAAAACAGTCGTCTTAACTAAATTCTAAAGATTCAAAAGGCTTTCGGTTTTTAAAATCGAACTTTTTGCCAATCTCCGTAAGAAAAAGTTTTATGGTGATAAATGAGGTTTTGAGCAGAAAAGAGTCACAAAATCAAAAGAGTCAATCTTTCAAATCGTAGTTTGCAAAAGCCCCGTAGCCGGCTTCCAGCTCAATCTTACCTAGGGAAGAGGTCTTTGGTATTCGTTTAAGGCATCTCAATATGAAGTTAATCAATTTTACTGACGCCCAGAAATTCGCTTAAATGGTGGCAACATCCTAAAGGGGGAACCATGAAAACGATTATACTTATCTTAACAAGCCTACTTATGGCCAACACGGTCCAAGCCCAACTGGCGGCTGCCAGCACAATCAACCCACAGGAAAAGGTGGACGAGGGCTTCAGCATAAAATACCTTTCGGAAGAGAGCCTAGACGGCTTTATAGCACCCACTTTTGCCGTAGAAACGAAGTTTGGCCGAAGTCAGGGAGCCTTCTCCATCATTTTAAGGGCCATCGTCATTTCCGATCTTGACGGCGTGCCGCAAATGAAGCTTGCCAGTCATAAAGTTGCCTTATCCAAGACCCTGTCAAATCGCGTTTATGACATCTTGGCCGTAGACTTTACTGCCAAAAAAATTGCTGAGGGAGTCGAAATGGATCGAGCCACTGTTCAGTGCCAAAGCTCAGATCGCTGCCTTATGATCGATGAGGTTGGGGACAACTTCCTGTTTTCGAACAACACTAACCCCTTCAAAGGTCATTCCGACTTTGACCAAGCCTTTGTAAACAGTCGCTTCGAGCCGCTTGCCTTCTCGGGAAAAATTCTCAGCGGTTCAAATCAAATGACCAAGGATTTCCTGCAAGCTGTGATTAGAGAGAGCTTTACTCGAGCCCCCAATTTGTTGGTCTATGAAAACAAAGTGACCACAACACCCACGGACAACAAAAGTTACACCCAGCATCGGGTCGAAGCCGACAACAAACAAGCGAGCGCCATGGGGGAACACCCGCTAGAGAAACTGATCGTGGAAAGCCTCATCAACAACCCTCAGTCGACATATAAGGAACGCGTGAGAAAGCCCTCAGGAGGATCTTGCACTTACTTCTGCCCTGCCTCGGGACGTTTCGTTGAGTCCCTATTAAGTGCCGACGTCAATTTTTAGAAAACCACAAGCAAGGCTTGGTCCTGATTTTGTGGGACTGAGCCACCGCTTGAATCAACTTTCTAGCTAAAACCGATATTGTGCGGAAGCTTTAATAACTACAATTCGTAATTGCCCTAAAGACATTGTAGCTTCAAGCCTAGAGGTTAAACTTAATGAAATACGACCGTGATTTACGTTAGGGAAACAGCCTAAAAAAATTAATAAGTAATCTAAACTTCCGTCCCAAAAAATAAAAAAATGATTGTTCTTTTCGTCAGACGTGAACTTCAAAGGTGTTTTACTCTAGTCGACGAAGTAAATTGGCAAATGTAAGGCATTGGAAAATTTTCTTATTTAGATACTCCAAGAAAAGTAGTAATCAAAAGGTCAAGTAATAACCTAAATTCCTAAGGAGGATTTATATTATGAAAACTCTATTATTTCTTTCCCTATTGTTTAGTTGCCATGCATTCGGCCAATCTATTGAGCAGTCTTTTTCGATTAACATCGATGATCCGACAACTGTAAAAACTTTTACTGAGTATGATAAAGTCAATGTCACCGTTCAATACTGTGATGTTAATTCGCTTTGCGCACCAACTTCGAATGGCCAAAGCCCTGTTGGTTATTATCTCTCTGTGGAATTTTTTAACGTGTCGACTTGTTTAGACTATGGCGCTTTTGCTTACTTTTATAATGAAGAATTACTTGTTACACCCGTCGCTGTTCAAGGTAAAAAGGCCTTAAGTGGACTTTGCCAGACACAAGATAAAGTAATATCTATTGACTTTGATGACGATGCAATGCCGGCAAATAAAGTTATTGAATCTGTAAAAGTTATTCGTTGAATCAATTAATTTTTTACCCATTGTTTTTTTCTCTCAGTTCTCACATCAATTATTTGAGCATCAATAAGGCGCCCTCGGGCGCCTTCTAGAAAACCTGTCGAGCTCTCTGATTTATACCCCTATCAATTCAATAGCATAAAGAAACTTACCGATGGGTCTATAACGGGACGACTTCAATTTAGTTCAGTGACTTTCACTTTTTGGGTAAACGGCGTACAACTAAAACTTGACAGTCAGACAGCTCAAATACCTGTTATATACGACTTTGAAAAATTATAGATACTGCCCACGAGATAGCTTTTCATCAAAGAAATGTAAAACTTGTTTCACACCGAGACTCATTCTCTTTTTATAGACAAGGTAGATGCCAACCTCACTGTGAAAAGGCTTGACCGGTGCGATGGCTAATAATTTGGCTTCAAACTTATCAAATAAATCCAACTGAGCCTCGGCAATACAGTAACCACCTAGTATTAAAGTTTTGAGGTCATGAAAACCTGAGGTCGACAAATACCTTGCTTCAATATTGTTCTTTTTTTCAAACCAATCGTATTGAAGTTTTGGAGTATAGAGCCATGGCTCCTTCTTAAGGTCTTCAATGGTTTTAGCCTTTTGAATATGACCAAACTGACTTTTTGCACCAACTATACCGACTGGATCTTTTTTAATAAACTTGTTCGCAAGTCCCCTTGGTTTTCTTGTCCAACTAACAAACGCAAAATCAAGTTTACCACTTTCCACCAACTCAAAACTTGTGATTGATCGAGCCAGAAGAATTTGTAGTTTTGGTACATGAGATTTGTTTTTTTCCACAAAAGGCAACAGATACCTTTGTGCAAAATGCCCCACGCATCCAATCTTAATCGTTGGCTGTTCAACATCAATTCCTAGGGAGGCATTGATTCCTTTTTCCATCTCGGTTTTTTGTTTTAATAGAATCCGAGCCATATTTTTTCCAAAAGGAGTCAGTTTAATCCCCTGTTTGCTGCGCTGAAAGAGCTTTTGCCCGAGATCGTCCTCAAAGGACTTGATCGACATGCTTAAGGCCGATTGAGACAGACCGATAGAGTGAGCGGCCTCACTTAAGCTACTGAATTCACTACACTTTAAAAAATACTCAACCGGTCGACTTAGTAATTCCATAATCCTTAATATCAATTTTTTTGAAGGATATCTATCTTAAAATTCAATTTTACATAGAACTAGTAAAGCCCTATCTTTTGAGTCAAAGAGCTTGCCCTAGCAAGCCCATCACCAGGGGGAATAATGACCAATAAACTAAAAGTATTTTATATTTGTTTTTTTCTAGTCAGTGCCTTTTCATTTTCGTGGGCCAACGCCAGCGCTGAGGACCCAAAACGCTCGGCAGAGGCCACAGAGGAGGTTCAAGATTTTCTAGCCGACCATAAAATTAGAAAAATAAAGAATTACTGCACGTCCGGAGCCCATGACTGCATCGCCTTCGTGTTTTTCACAAACGCCGCAAGCAGTAACAATATAAACTCATTTGAAGTACGACATTCAGTTTCAACAGAAGCCGGTACTTCTGCACAAAGAACTTTCTTTATCGAAAAAGACAATGGTCAATTTAAAATGTACGTACAAAACTCTTTCGCAAACACTATAACAATAGACAGCGTGCCACCCCTTAACCAAGATTTGTCCGTAGATTTCTCAGAGACACTCTACCTCCCAAGCTTCGAACTAAAATTCGACGAATCCGGCTCCTTCAAAAAGCTAAAATACAACGCCCTATCAACCTCCGACCTAGAAATTGAAGACTCTGAAGGCAAAACTCAACTCTACAAGTATTTATACTTCTAAAGAAGTCTATTTCCTGTCATTTTTTGGGGTTTAAGATGCACAACTAAAACATAGAAGTTACGGAACTTGCAAGCACTTGACCAGCTCGGAGTTTTGTTTTCAAAAGGCCATTGACCTGATCAAAGGCCTCCTTGCCCTGAAACATTGACAGTGTATTGGGAAAAGTCATGCGCTTTAAAACTCAATTAATTGCTTTATTCTTTATTCTTAGTGTTTTGGCTTTTTTGGATCCGGGTCTTAGCATTAATGGCCTTTATAAAACAGAATTAGATACAAATTACAAATATGCTATTCTATCAGAAAGTATTGAAATCAAAGCAAAGTGGAAACTCTCATCTATGAGAGGGGAGTCACGAAAAAGGCCACACGCACCCGCCCCTCATTCAGTGAACGCAATCCAGAGGTGCAAACCAATGGCTTATACCGGGAGTTTTTAGATCGCTTCCTTGGGGATTGGCTCTTTAGTCAAAGTGAAAATGGGCAATTGGTGTCAATCACGGGAGACAAACCGTGAAGTCAATTGCCAGTGCTTTTGGGTGCGGCGCAGTTGAACCAATGGGAGTCATTCCCATTGTCTTGATTTAATTGTGAATGGGTCGAGTAGATTCCCAAGTCCAAATGATCCAATACATTGGGATCATCCCATAGGGTGCGCAGTTCGAGCTGCCAAACTTCAGTGCGACCTTCCACCTCTTCGTAATACCGGTCTTTTTTACGATAATAGATGGCTTTTGAATAGTTTTTTACTTTGGTTCTAAACCGCCAAGAGTCTGCCAAAGGGAAGTCAACAGACAGATATCCCTCACGTCCATCGAGAGTGACCACAAGAATTTCACCAATGGGTGCATCATCCTCCACGGTCGCGCCGGACTCGCAAACGCGAATATCCAGCACACAACCGTGAAGTTCTTTTACATCAACGAAGCGAGACAGCCAAGAGTGGACGGCCTGCGCCGACTTTGAGGACTCCAGAGTGGGTGGGCAAGAATAGCCCAACGCGACCACTGGAAAAAATAGCAGTAGAAATAGGAAGAACTGTCTCATCGTGTGCCTCTTTTTAAGTTGTTAAGTTTTAATTTCAAAATTTTTGTTTTTAATTGTTCTCTTTTCTCAAGCAAAGCGATCACGGTCACCTCTTCCTGTGGATTGAGATGACCGCTCTCTAGGGAGAAAGGGTAACGAAAAGAAGTCAACTGTTGCTCAACGCTTTTAACTTTGGTCTCCAAATTTTCGATTTTATTTTTTGGCACTTGCTTTTCTAAAATGGCCGAAGCCTTTGCGTCTCTATGATGCACAGAAACTATCGCACTTTTTTGCACAGCCGATATTTCCTTTTGTGGAGTTTCTGACGAGATGATTGGTTCGACTCTGCCACCTTCGGGCTCGTTGAGTAGGGTTCCCCATTGGCTGGCTGTGAAAACAAGAATTACAAAAAGGATAATCTTTCGCATAATCCCTCCTTGTCGACCAACCTAAGCAAACCCAGTGCCAAACCAGTATCCGTTGTAAATCCCTTCTGGGCGCTATTTCCAAGATCTCAGGAGTAATTAAGAGTCCGGATTCCGAGAATAAAAACTGCGAATCCCGGAAGAAATACATTCAAATCGAAAATATATGACTTTAAGCCGAAATTCCTTTTGGCCTACCCCTTGCTATTTGCTGAGGCACAACCTGAGGTCTGTATCAAGCAGTCCAAAAACAAAAGGGGAAAAACATGTTTAATAACTTTATGAAAATCGGCGCTCTCACTGGGCTAGTGCTATTTGCACCCAAGACGCAGGCTCAGATTGATCAAACTGTCCCGACCATGAACCCGGCCTCCCATTGCCTTGTCAATGGGTCGGACAGTATCGAAGGAATTCGAGACTACAGCTTTTTAACAAGTGATGACTGCAAAACAATTTTTGTTCGACCTGAGCAAATTGGTCGTCAGTATATCGACTATAACGTTGTTGGCAATCTGGACGTCTGCAAAGCAATTAGCCTGGTCGACGATCGGAACTATATGTTAGAGGCCGAGCACAATCGCCTGACTGGAGAACTGATCAGGATCTCTAAGCAAAAGGCGACCACCGAGTGGTCGATTGCCAAGAAAAAACGTGAACTGGAGCAAGTTCGCAGTGAGATCGCCTGGGTCAAACAGGAACTGGCTACTCTACAGAAAGACAAAGATGAAAACTACGGAAACTTGCGGGGCGCACGCTTTTCAATTTTAAGCGATAATCGAGTCATTGAGGACGATTTGGTCAAAATCGCTAAGAACAACTATTACAATGTTGTTGTGAATGGCGAGATTTACGAGAAAAAGCCAAAAGTTACAAAGGCTGCCATCGTGGATTCCTTCTATACCTTCTTCATTCGAAAACCCTCAACTCGCGACTTCTCTGAAACAATCATCGAAACAGACTCTCCAGCGAAACTACACAGCGATAGTAAAAGAGTTGGGATCGTCCATGTAGAGTCAGGAGACCTTTTACCCGCAGAAATGATTCTAAATATGCCTGTGGTTTGCTTAGGGGCGATCAAGAATGACCAAGGTACTTGGGAGCTGACTAACAACTACCGCAACCCTATGTTCACGGTTAAAAGAACATATACCATCAACCAAAGAGTCGCCTTTGGCTATCAGTCCACCTTAAGAATGGACCCTGTTTTAAAACAGATGGTCAATTATTTAACGATCAACAAGATGGAGCCCTTCACTCTTGACGATGTCTTTCTTAAAGTCGCACAACACGATACAGACAGTATCTTGGAGTTCTTTTGGGACCAGCAAATGGGAGCCGGTGGACAAAATATATCGCCGGCAAGAGAAAAGAACATCAAACTTGAACTTCTTGCGGGCTATCTGAACAACTACTTTGAAAAACTTGTTAAAGATGGCGTTTTAGAAATTGTAGGTATGAGAGATCAGGGTTCAAAAGAGGGAAGCTTTGTTACCAACAACAATGCGGACTTAAAATGCTATCAGTCTCCCCTAAGCAAAAACTGCTACACCGAAGTTTATCAAATAAAGGATTGGGATGGAGAGCTTGATGACGAGCTTCACAAGAAACTTCATGTCAATCAAGTCTATTCATCATCGGTTGGTGTGAACCATCTAGAGCCCTACGATTTTACTTCACTTTTTGTACCTCATTTTCAAAATCAAAACCAATAAAGGAGAATCCAATGAAAAATTTAATGGCAATACTAATGATGGTCCCTGGAATAGCATCCGCCAACTTTTGCCCGATAGCCACCCCCTTAATAAAGCAGTTCCAGAGCCAAAAAACGTGGAAACCACAAACCGTCAAGGAGCCCGGCGTGAGCTTACCCATGAAGGGGTTCGTGGACGAGGACAACAACTTCTTTCCTGATGAGCAATTCGCTAGAACCGAACAAGACGTGACACTGGAACTGGATCCAATGAATGGTGACAACAGCGAATTCAAAAACTTCTGCAAGGACTACGAACAAATGGGTGACGTTTTAACAGCCTTCCGAGTCTCACAAGCTGGCAACAGGTACCACCTTCGGATGCGATATCTACCGAATACAACGCAATTCAATAACGACCCTTTTTTAAACCTTAAAACACACGAATACAAAGTCAGTCTTGAGGTTGCTGGCGATTCTCTTATTGGTCGTTTGCCTCGCAAAAAAGAATTGATCGAAAAAGCCGTTCGTGACGTCGAAGACCAGTTGAAACTGGACGCACCGGTTGGTATTTTCGAAATAGCCCTTGAAAATTGGGACGACCTAGCCTGTGACCTTGTTCAAGGTAAAGCAAAGTTAGGAATTGTTCGTGACTTGTACTCGGATAGTACTTTTGTGCAAATGGAGGAGGTCGCACATCCACGGGATATCCGAACTCTCTATCAAGAGTGGAAATCACAGTTGGAAAAGATTCATCAACAAGACCAACTGATGTTCACGGCAGGCGTTGTTCTTGAAACTCTTCGCCAGACTGGTACGATAGGTGACTTTCAAAACGAAACCGCCATAAAAATGATCAAAAAGGTACGCAAACCAAATAAAACTGGGATCGAATGGTTGGCCACCCAAGAGTTAGAGTGTCTGGCAGACAGTCTACAAAACTATCAAGCGGACTTTACCCAATACACCTACAACGTCACTTTTAAACTCAATAAACAGGAGTCCCTAAAATGATTTATAAATTGATCAGAACACTTTTATATTGTGTAGCCCTTATGAGCCTCTCAGCCTGCCCCGAAGAAGACCCCGGGCAAGGAGACAACAGCGGGAATGGTGGTAGCACTCCCGTTGAGGAACAAACCGAATGGGGAAGACTGCCTTGCCAAAAACGGCTTTCCTGCGAAAACCCAGTACTCAACCTAGACTATGAGGGTTTGCGGACATTCATCGAAATGAATTTTCCACAGGATCAATCTTTTGTTGGCGACAGCGACACTATGAGCTTTCGCTGTGGCCGAGTCTTTTGGGACAAGTGGACCCAACAATACCCACAGCACTTTGGAGCTGAAAAAATAGCCGTCAAACAAATCGCACTTTTTGCCAGTTCTGTGATGGATATTAAAAAATGTACCAATCAACCTGATGTCACAAAATCAATAAATAACTACTTTCAACAAACCAAGGAGTATAAAAATGCCAATTAAGAAATTACTACTAAGCGGAGTCTTAGCAACTTCAGTTTTACCCTGTCTTGCTAATACAGCAGATGACCCCACACCTCAAAAGCACTCGAACTGTTCAGTCCAAATAACCGAGCCGAAAAAGAGTGCCGGTGTTTTTATGAGTGCAGACTGTAAAACAGCCTACGTTTTGCCACCCGTTCAAGGGGAACTCTCTATGGTTTCCTACTCTCCTTCGATTTCGGCAAAAGTCTGTGAAAGCCTAGAAAAGGTCGAAGAAAGAAATTTTCTAAACGAAGATTTTCGCACCTCTATTGCAAGTGCCATCGCTAAAAAGGCTAGAAAGTATAACAAGTTTGATGAAATGATTGAGAATGGTGATATCCCGGCTGGCACTTCAGAGGAGGAGATGCTTGAAGAGATGGAACAAATGATTCTGGACTTAGCTGAGCTGAAGAAGTCATCGAATGATGATCTAATCGACTACGTTGGGGACAAAGGCCTTTATGCTGTCATGGAGGGTGGTCGTGGAAGCTTTCACTTGACCTCTGGATACGGTGAGCTGATCAATGAGTTCGCAAAACTAAATGACGGAAAAGACGTTCGTTTTGCACGCTTTCCACTGAAAAATAATGTGATCTCAGTGGTTGATAGTGTCTTCAAAGGTGAAGAAGGTAAAATGGAAATGCGTGCGATCAAACGCCTAACAATGGCAGAACACAGTCCCAACTCCTCCGAAATGCCAATCGGCAATAATGCCGAGGCTATTGCGCATCCTGAAATAGCGAGAGATGTCCGCAACATTCAAACCAGCATTTTTGGAGATGGGATTGCTGGTGCCCTGGAAACTTCGGCGATTGGAGACTGCGCCGCAAAAAGAGCCCTCGATACAGACCCAAATGCTGACCCCTTTCGATCTGATATTACAGCGACGGGCAAATACGAGTACGAGCTTCAGGTGAAAAGGAAATATAAGGTAACTTACAACTTTAAAGAACTCGTGCATATTATTCGTGAGTCTTCCAAACGAGGCGGATTTTTTTCCCGCAAAACTGTGAATAAGTTGATCGATACTCGACGCACCTCTGCCTGGATCACTTTTCACTCGTCTAGCGACGACACCACCTATGAGTACACTGACCAAGATATCAAGGAAATCAAGAAGCAATTCATTGATGAGGCCCTTCGCCAAATCGTAGATGTTCGATCGGGTGGTAAAGCGACGGCTCTCGCCTTAATTGACCCCACTGGTAAAAATGGCGCCCAACAAATAGGGGACGAACTGGCTAAGTGCCCAAACCTTTACTGCCAGATTGGCGCCGCCGGTTTCAGGATTCTTGGTTCAATTTTTGGCAGTGAATCAGCAACCAGCGAAATTATGAAAAAAATCGATGGCGAACGCACTGAGACCGATGAACAACGGAAAATGACAACTTTTGTTGGCACCAGCGTTTTCTAAAGCCATTAACTATTTTGCTGAGGGGGAGATCTCTCCCCTTTTTTTTAAAGGAGCATATTATGACTTGGCTTTCATCAGTAATATTTAGCATGGCTCTGGCTTTCCATGGACAGGCTTTGCCGATTGAAGACCTTGAACTCCTCGTGAACCATCAAAGCCCTTCTTGCCTGTTGCTAAAACACCGAGCAAAAGAAAGACAAAAGGTGATTCGTGAAATCCGACACCTTATGGGAATTACAACATCGAATCCCGTCACAAAATTTATGGAAGAAGACACTCTGATAAAAAACAAAGTTTTTTTGGATGAAAAACTCTGGAATGCCCCTGCAGTCGAGGTTGTTTTTCGTGCAAAGATTACGAAACAAATGAAAGAAGCCACCTTAGAACATGGCTTTGACAACATCATTCTCTCTGTAAGGAGTAACGGTTTCAGCTGGACCTCCCACCCTCAACAGTTCCCAAAAGATGTAACTTTAAGTTACAACGACCGCATCCTGCAAATCCGATATCCCATTTATATGAACAGTTATTGCGAGGACCCACAAGACGAACCC
Organism: uncultured Pseudobdellovibrionaceae bacterium; assembly: GCA_964351315.1. Classification (GTDB taxonomy): domain Bacteria; phylum Bdellovibrionota; class Bdellovibrionia; order Bdellovibrionales; family JAGQZY01; genus JAGQZY01. Next base: position 55,527 of record CAYGNH010000012.1, on the reverse strand, counting down.
AGTGTCCAATGGCTTCACCCCAATCAGGAATTCGACTCAACAGAAAACAGCTACCTGACAGAAATGGCTCTAAAAAAAACCATGGCTAATGAATAAATATAAAATTGACAGAATTGTTTACACTAAAATGAGGCATTTCAAGGGCTTAAAAGTATGAAGGATTTACCATTTTTTAAAAGTCCATAGGCAAAGCCTAATGAATAATTTAAAAAACACTTAACTTCCGAAGGGGAATTACAATGAAAAACCAACTTATCTTATCATTCATCTTGATGCTTTCCGTGGCCTGCTCAGGGGGTTCTGGGGACAGTAGCGAGGTTACCGCCAAAAACAACAGGCCCGTTGATGCTCCAGTCATCCTTTCTCCAGAAAACACCTACAGCGCCATCGAACTCAGCAGAAAACGAGACGTCATGAGAGGAGTCTGCCAACTGGAACTGCTTTATTATATGAAAATAGACCAAGCTCGCTGCACAATTCTCTACTACCCCACTAGCCTCGAACAGGCGAAAACCGTAGATCAATACATCATTTATTTATCTAAATACCTGGAAAACCAAAGAGATGATTTGAACCCCGTCTTTATTGAAGATGAGGTTGAAGAAAAGAAGTTTTTCGAAAATGTCTCAAAAAATATTCGTCAGCAAAATAACGATGTCCAGCGGGCTCTGCAAGAAAATGCTCAAAGCCTTCAAGCTTCTCAGAAGAAAGCGCTCGACTTCTATGCTAAAGCTTTCCAAGGTCTTGATTGTAAAAGTGCATCAAAAGAATCTCAATCGAAGACAGAATGCACCAACTTTCCCAAACCGGTTGATAGTGACGTCTCGGCCAGCCTCAATAAACAAAAGGATTTTGTTGCAGCCGTTCAAGCACAAAACAATCTACTTAAAATGTATGCTGAATACCCAATGAATCGACTGCAAAGTGAAGTTAGAAAGATCCAAAAAGTACGCGAAAACATAGTTGCCCAGGCCAAGAAGAATAGCGTGATTTGGGGAACCCATCTTTTGGGGCGACTAACAACTCTTGAGGAGTCCATCGAACAACAATACAACGAGAAAATTGTTGGAGAGATTAGCCTCAGCCTTTATCCAGAAAACTATCACGAAATTCGTTTTGAACTAGATACCTACTATGGCCTTTCTGAAGCTTCTCAGTTAAAAATTCAAGAGGCTTACACACAGGGCCAAAAATTACAGGAGTTCTTTGCCGAAAATCTTAAGATCTTGCAAGCCAAGCTCTTTTTGACGTTTAGAATCGAAGCCGATGCAGATTACAAACGATACGACGATGGGGACTACGACATTCATCCTGACTACAAAAGTTTTGCGATTCAAATGCCCTTAAATTCAGATAAAAACTCGTGGCAATCGTTTTTAGAAAACCTAGACAATCTCACCAACAACCCAAAACTTGCGGAACAGGATCAAAAGGTGGAGGAGTGGGAAGCTAAATCGAAAAGACTCCAAAGTTTGGAGAACCGCGCTTTTATGCCGGTGTATTTCAATTCGAGCATTTTTTCTCCGGAGCAGTATAACGGGCATTTAAGCTCTATGCTGGAAGAGGCCAACACCTTTCTTGAGTTTGTGGACTACCTCGACCAAAAAACAGAAGAGCGGAAAAAAAGTTTTGGGGATGCCTTTACTGGACAGGAAAAAGTCTTTGTTTTACGAGAGACTCCTGGGTACCCTTTTCAGGAAACCGATGAAAACAATCTTTTTGTCTATTATTTCTTCTCCCTTAACAAAGTAGAAGCCCAATCGAAAGTTCTAAGGTGGTTCAGCACTTATAAGATTCCCGATGAAATCAAAGAGCTCCTGAACGCCAATTAAAACCACGGGACAAGAACACAAGGCCCTCAATTTTTGACTTGAGGGTCAATCCTTCAGCTCGGCAAGATTTTCCATCACAACAGGACCGAGTTCTGAAGCTATTTAAGGCCAGTGTCGTAAATCTTACGATGTTGGGAATTGTTAAATCCAGTCTCCGACCAGCAAACCAATGCCAAGCCTCTGAATGGGGCTATTGTAATCAATAAGACTTTCCCCATATCCATTGAAATACTGGGTATAACCTCTAAAATTTTCACTTAGCGGGAAGCTCCAACTGGCTTCGACGGCACCTCGATTTTCTTTTCTCAAATTGTTCCGCAACAAAAGAGACAGAGTGTGTTCATTCATTTTTTTTATCAAGTTGAGTTCAAAGTGCCCCATGTAAGCCAGAATGTTTGGATTGTCATCACCCCCAGAAGAGGCTGGGGTCGTTTTGGGATCTTCTTTGATTCGATGCCAAACCTTTAAAGAGGCGATGGCAAAGCTCACATTAAAGATTCCCTGCATGTACAACCGATTCCAACTTCTGGATAGAGGGACATTGAGACCGTTGGATTGATGGACAAAACCAACCCGAAAAATATTATCAATCACTGATTGCTGTTGACCACCTGGGTTGTAATCAAGGAACACATCGGGCTCATGATTAGTTTCTCGAAAAGGTGAAGAGTTGCTGCCATTATAGAGTTGCCAAAAAGACAAGTTGGTATAGGCAAAAGAGAGTTTCAGGTGGTCCGAAAAAAAACTGTCGATAATATTGAATTTAAAGCTAAATTGAAATTTGACCTCGAGATTATCAACCTCACTTATACCATTTAAAGCATTTCTATTTGGGCTGAAGCTATAAGACAACGGTAGAATGTAGAAAGGTTTATGAATTGAAAAGCTATGGGATAGTTTTTCCGTCACTTTTTCTTGTTTTTGCCTGTTCCCTAAAGATTTTGCCGTTTCTGAGTCAGGCTTGTGATTGCTAGCCGATCGTACAATCGAAGCCCATAGTAGGATAAAAAAAAATATTAGTCTCATTTTTGTAGTCTTACTACACCTCCCCCTCTACTCCTAGATATAAACTTTCTTGTGAAATCTTATATCGAAAGTAGTTGCTCCTGGAGTCATGAGCTGCAATTGAGAAACAGCACATGTGTTTGAAACCCTTTATCTGAGGTTGAAGAGCCTGTGATAGAGGGGTAGACTCTGTCTCATGAAAATGGAAACTCACATTAGCGCTCAGAAATTTTTTTTTAACCAAGGTCACACTCGCCCCTACAAGTTTCGCTATCAGATGTTGCAAAAACTTGAAGGGTTGATTCGCGACAATAGTGTTCAAATAGGCCAGGCGCTTTATAAAGATTTAAAGAAGCCGGAGCAAGAGGCCTTAGTCAGTGAAATCGCTGTGACTCTTGAGGAGATCACCCTTGCCAAAAAACACCTAAAGTCCTGGATGGCACCGGTCTCGCGGAAATCCCCCCTTACTTTGATGCCCGCAAAAAGTCGGATCTACTATGAACCTTTAGGTACCGTCCTAATTATCGGCCCCTGGAACTACCCGTTCCAACTGGTTATCAGCCCCCTGATTGGAGCGATCGCGGCTGGCAACTGTGCCACGATCAAACCCTCGGAGCTCACCCCAGCCACCGCGCAATTAGTCGATGATCTGATCGCCGCGACCTTTCCCTCTGAGTACCTGAGTGTGATCCAAGGCGGTGTGCCTGAAACCACAGAACTCTTAAAACTCCAATTCGATCACATCTTTTTTACGGGCAGCACCCCGGTAGGCCACATTGTCATGCAGGCGGCGGCGAAAAACTTAGTGCCGGTGACTTTAGAGCTGGGTGGAAAAAGTCCTACGATTGTTTGTGACGACGCCAACCTGGATTTGGCAGCTCGCCGAATAGTCTGGGGTAAATTTTATAATGCGGGACAGACCTGTGTGGCCCCAGATTTTGTCTATGTCCATCAAAGCGTGGTCGATCAGTTTCACCAAAAGTTAGTGAAGGCCATTACCGAGCAGTTCGGTGAAGCCCCCAAGCAAAGTCCGGATCTTGCTAGAATCGTCAACCTAAAAAATTTAGAACGCTTGCAGAGAATGCTCGATCCCAAAAAAATCAGCTATGGCGGAGAGGTGGCAGCGGATGACCTCTATATCGCACCCACTCTGATGCGCCAGGTGGATTGGCAAGACCGGGTAATGTCCGAAGAAATCTTTGGCCCGATTTTACCTATTCTAACATACCAAAGCATCGACGAAGTTTACAAAACATTGCAGGAGCAGCCCAAGCCTCTTTCGGCCTATTTGTTCTCTGAAAGCCTAAGTGAGCGGGATCGATTTCTTAAACAGCTCAGCTTCGGTGGCGGTTGCATCAACGATGTGGTGGTCCATGTGGGAAACCCCTATCTGCCCTTTGGGGGAGTCGGAGACAGTGGGATTGGGAACTACCACGGTCAGAGTAGTTTTCTTTTGTTCAGTCACAGCAAAAGCGTCATGCATCGCTACAAGTGGTTCGACTTTTCGGTCCGCTACGCCCCCTACTCTAAGAAAAAACTTAGGTTCTTAAAAAAAATTTTTGGTCTATGAAGGATCATAAAAAATGAATAAAACTATTAAGTTAATTAGTTTTATATATATAAGAAGTCGAGTGCAACACGGCTTTAAGTCGTTTTCTCGGTTCGCGGATTGAGGCCCATTTTTTTGGCGCTTTAATTGCACTATACAGAGGTATGATAAAACTCTTTTCCCTCGTTTTTTTTTAGAACTTGCTATTGGCTCAAAGTGGCTTTCTCAATCTCGATCAAGGTCAAGAGGCCTCAAACCAGTGTGATCTAAATAAATTCCGTCAGAGTTTACCGACAGTCACACGGCAATTGCTACGCGAACTTGAAAATACCGTGGGGCGAATCGTCACCCAATCGACACGATCGGAAAACCTTTATCAGAGAGCAGAATCACTTAAAGCTCGCCTGACCGCTCGCTATCCTCATGATGACCTAACGTCTGAACAATCTGGAATCTTGTCTGAAATTATCGATAGTATTTCGTCTCAACTAGAGCACGGAACAATATCACGACGACAATAACCTTACTCAGATTTTTTAAGAATAAATGTCAGTAGTACCGGCACCACAAGCATTGTCAATAATGTCGATGTAAAGAGGCCGCCCAGGACAACAGTGGCTAGGGGTCGCTGCACCTCAGATCCCATTCCTGTGTTAAAAGCCATTGGTAAAAAGCCTAACCCCGCAACCAATGCTGTCATCACCACCGGTCTTAATCGAGAAGAAGCTCCCTTTCGAATGGCCTCACAAAAATCAGCTTCAGATTCCTTAATTTGATTAATGAAATTAACTAGCACCATACTGTTTAAGACAACAATACCAGATAAAGCAATAAACCCTACCGCCGCCGAAACACTGAAGTTCATCCCACGAAGGGCCAGTAAAAAGACACCTCCGGCAAGCCCCATTGGCACAGCCGAAAAAATCGCAGAGGTTTGCAGAAAAGAATTAGTCATTGCAAAAATGATTAAAAAAATAAGAGCCAACGTTAGAGGGACAATGAATAAAAGTTTTTCCCTTGCTCGTTGCAGGTTTTTAAATTGCCCACCCCACTCAACACTGTACCCAGAGTCAATGGATAGAGACGATTCTAACTTTTCTTGGGCTTCAACAACTAAAGAGTTTATATCTCTTCCTCCAACGTAAATCGAGACTGCTGAGTACCTCTCTGCCCAACGCCGAGCTATTGTTGTCACTTTATCCACCAACTTAAATTCAGCAATTTTTTCTAATTCGATTGTGCCCCCATACTTCAATGGAACCGGCATTTTTTTAAGTTTTTCCAAGTCATTTCTGATGGACTCATCTAAGTGGAAAATAAAAGGAGTTTTTATGCCATCAAGAAAAAATGTTCCAATCTCTTGCCCAGCCAAAGAGGTTCGAACATATTCATTCACTTCGGTTGGAGATAAATCATAATTCATCGCTTTTTCTGTGGAAACTTCAATATCCAAAACGCTTGATTTCGTTAGCCCTGTTAAAGCATCGAATTCCACAGATTGAACTCCTTCAATGCCTTTAACAATGGACTCTCCTTTTTCCGCGTAGGCTATCAGTTTATCCAGATCCGGACCTAAAAATCTTAGGGTGATGTCGGCTCGACTCCCTTCTAAGATCTCGTTAAACCTCATCTCAATAGGTTGAGTCGCCGAAATATCTTGAGCTTCCATTTCCTGAGTCAGTTTTTCAGAAATACTATTGAACAGTTCTGACTTGGTCCGAATCTTGCCGTTGACCTTGGGCCACTGAGTTTTATCTTTTTTAAGAATAACAAAAGTGTCGGCAAAATTGGGGCTCATCGGATCGGTGGCACTCTCTGGCGTTCCTATTCTTGAAAAAACATGGTCCACCTCTTCAAAGCGACTGATTATTTTTTCTGCCTTTTTTTGCTCCTCAATAGATTTATCAATATTTTGCTTACTGTCCCTCACCATGCCAATAACCAAATCACCCTCATTAAGTTGTGGCACAAAGTCCGCTCCTAGTCTCGAAAAGACTGCAACGGAAAAAGTAAAAATTAACAATCCCGCAAGTAAGGTCATCTTTCTGTACTTCATGACAAGATCTAGGGACGGCTCGTAGGATCGCCGGATATACCTAAATAGGATCGGCTCCTTTTCACCAACCTTACCTTTGAAAACCAAAAACAATAGAATCGGCGTAATGAAAATAGCGACAATGAGACTGACTCCTAAAGCCATCAACACGGTCAGCGCCATGGGTTCGAACATTTTTCCCTCAACACCCTCGAGTGATAAAATGGGGACATAAACAAGCATTATAATGACGAGTCCAAAAATTACGGGCTTTGCTACTTCTGCACAGGACTCAGCCAACAGACTGAGTCTCTCTTTGGAGGTTAAACCAGGATGCGTGTGCCCCATTCTTCGAAGGAAGTTCTCAACAAGAACAACAGAAGCATCCACCAACAAACCAAAATCTATAGCACCAAGGCTCATCAGGTTTGCAGATATCCCAAAGATTTGCATCCCTTTAAGGGCCACTAACATTGACAGGGGAATTGCTAAAGACACAATGATCGAGGCTTTGAAATTTCCAAGTATCAGCATCAAGACTAGAATAACCAAAAAGGCGCCCTCAGCCAAATTCTTGATAACGGTACTAATGGTTTTGTTAACAAGATACTCACGGTTATAGACAATTTTTAAATTCACGTCCTCCGGTAGCCTTAAATTTTCAACTTCCTTTTTTGCGGCCATCGCCACTCTGCGACTATTGGCCCCAACTCTCATAAGGATTGTCCCCAGAACAGTCTCTTTTCCATCATAGGTGGCGCCGCCGACCCGAGGAGAGCTTTCAAATTTGACGGATCCTATGTCTTTCACTAGAACGTTTTTCCCGGAGGGCATTCTCTTTAACACGACATTTTTAATAGAATCTAAATTTTCAATTGGGACCAGAGACCTCACCGTAATTTGCTCTCCCTGGTTCTTGATATAAGATCCACCGTAGGAGGTGCCGATACCATTCAAAGCCGCAATAACCTCTGAGACATTTAGACCGTATTGTTCTAAACCCTCAGACGAGTAGTTGACATGGACCTCTGTGGTAAAACCACCGTTGCTATCGACTTCGGCCACACCAGGTAATCTTTTTAATTTGGGACGTATTCTATAGTCTTGAATTCGCTTTAAGTATTGAAGCTGTGCCTTTTCACTCAACTTCAGTTTCTCTGAGTCTGGTTTAAGCTCCAAGACCCACATGAAAATCTCCCCCAGCCCGGTGGACACGGGCCCTAGCTCCGGAGAAAGTCCATCGGGAAGCAAAGATGTTACTGACTGTAACTTTTCATTCACCAATTGTCTGGCAAAGTAAATATCCGTGTCATCGCTAAATACAACAATCACTTGAGAAAGCCCGTACTTCGAAAGCGAACGGACCTCTTGCACGCTCGGCAAACCTGACATTTCTGTTTCGATAGGGTAAGTGACTATTTTTTCAATTTGTTCTGTAGAAAATGAACCCGTTTTTGTATTTATCATAACTTGCTTGTTGGTAATATCAGGGACAGCACTGATATTGACTTCTGAAAGTCCCCAAAGACTCCAAGCAAGAACGGCAAGACCAACACCAAGCACCCAAAATTTGTTCGTTAAGATTAATTTAAAAAATTGAGTCATTACAACAACTCCTTTAGCGCTGATTGATCGCCTGACAGTTCGATCAAGTTCAAGAGTCCATCGTATATTTCATACTGACTTTCAAGCCTTCGATTGTGAATCATGTGAACACTGTCTTCAAATTCTAGAAAATTGGCCGCGCTCACCAATCCCTTTTTAAAGTCTCGCTCAAATTTGAAGAGAGATTTCTCTCTGGTATCTATTTTTTTTGAATTATAAATGGCAACATAATCCAGTCCGACCCGAATTTGTTTAAGCATTTTGCTTTTCATGCTCAGGCTGCGATTTTTTTTAATTTCATACTCAGCCATTGTCACGGCATCCCTTGCATGTAAGGCGGCTTTCTTGTTTTTTCCAACATTAAAAATGGGCACCTCGATTCCCAAACCTAAAACTTGATTCTTGTTTCCTCCCGAAAACTTTTCGTCTGTTTGCGAGAAGTAAACCTGCAAGTCAGGAATCCATTGCCTGCCAGCAGCTGTTTCTTTGGATCTTAAAACTTTCTGCATCTTTGAAAACACCTGTGTCTCCGCCAAATCTTTTTTAGAGAACTTTTCCGCCAAGGTCTTAATTTTAGAATTTTCAAGAAGCTCTATATCAATAGACTCCTCAGAAAAAGGCCCAATATAAAGGCCAAGAACTTCTCTCGCTAAATCTAAGGATGCTTTGACCTCATTGGTCTCTAAAGACACCTCTTCAAGCTTGCTTTCAATCAGTTGCACTTCAAGTTGTTTTTGTGGAGAAGGGAATTTTCTGCTTTTTAGAAAACGTGAAACCAATTGAAAAAATTTTCGCCGCTCTTCGACGTGCTGAAACTTCTCTTTTGCAACGAAAAATCGGATGCCAGCAAGAAGCGCAGAACTCGAAAAACTGAGCTGACTTTGCTGCCCCTCAATATTGGCTATTTCACCCAGCAACCTCCCCTGTTTTCTCAGGCCTGATTTTGCTCCATTGATAGAGATTTTTTGACTCACGTTGAACTCATCATAGTCTGCCAAACCCATCCCACCATTGTATTTGAGGCGCCCTCTGCCGTAGGACACAACTGGGTTGTCTAAACTGGCCTCGCCGATCGCTGCGAGTTCGATCGCCTCCTGTTTGGATTCGGCCAAGCTCAAGACTCCATGTCTTTTTTGGGCAATCTCTAAGATATGGACCAGACCAATTTTTTGGTCAGCAGAATCTGCAGCTGCTAAAAAAAGTGGCAACAAGGATAGTAATGCGATTAAATTATATTTCATCCGAGCCTCATTTAGGTTCAATTCATATCTAAATTACGGCGGATAAACGATATTAACAATAGGTCAAATGTTCGAATTGACGAGATATCCTTAGGTCATTTGCCTTATTTTAAGTATTTTTTACCTAAAACTGAGGGTGGCTCGCAAACTCCTTTTGCCAAGAAGCCTTTACTTGCGTTCTCAAAAGTGCACAGTCGTCACTGTCTTTTAACCACTGGTAGCAATCTAAATAGAGTTGTTCTGCTTCCGAATAATTTTCGATCAGCAATTCGCTAGGAAATGTCTCTGGATCCGGCTCAGGCTCCATATACTCGGCCCACTTATCCCAAACCGAGCTCGGGATCCCCTTCTTTTTAAAATAGGCTTGAATCGCCGCCGATTCGATAGAGAGCAACCAGTCTTCAAGAATCGAGTACTCACTGATTCCGTTTTTATACTCAGAGGCACAAAAGAAAGTGTAACAAGTCGGAGGTCGGTCCGACCAAATCGAGCAGTTGTTGCTTTTTTTATTAAAATGATGACACAGGTTCTCTTTTCCCAACCGATGCTCAATGGAATGCAATATCCCTATTTGCGTGAGAATCATATCTCCGGTCGCCAGGGCCTGAACCGACTGCAGAGAGTTCCCTGAAGACAGCCAACCGCCGATCGCAAACGAGCTCCAAAAAGGAGAAAATTCACAACACTTGGTGTCGGCACGGTATAGCCCCGCTCTTTTCAAAGGATTTTTGAGCTGACATCTGTCGCAGTCGACTAAAGGTTCTTTGAGACTAGGCGGCTGAGTACCAATTACATTAAAGAGCCAATTCATGGGTTGTTTATAATAGTTAGGGTGCAGAACTACAATAAACTTTGCACCGGCTGAAACGGGCTCTTTGACTGTTTGAAATCTATTTTATGATGATTTGGATTCCAAGGTATGCTAGCAAAAGACTATGCAAAAGATCACAATCGTAAAACCCGATGATTGGCACAGCCACCTCCGCGATGGGGTGATCCTGACTGAGGCCGTCAGGGCGGCCTCTCGCTCGTTTCAAAGAGCCATCGCCATGCCTAACCTGACCCCTCCGATTACCAAGGCTTCGGCGGCGTTAAAATACAAGCAAGAGATTTTGTCGGCTCGCCCCACCGGAAGCTCCTTTGAGCCGATCATGACCCTCTACCTTACCAATGAGACTCTACCTGAGGATATTCGGGAAGCCAAAAAACAAGGTGTTTTTGCGGCCAAGCTTTACCCCTCTGGCGTGACTACCAATTCGGATAAAGGTGTTGATAGCATCGAAGCTCTGTATCCGGTTTTTGAAGAGATGACTGAACAAGGGGTTCTTTTGTTGGTTCACGGAGAGGTCAACGATCCTGCGGTTGACATTTTTGATCGCGAGGCACTTTTTATTGAAAAGTATCTCAACAAAATCGCCGAAACCTTCCCGCAATTGAAAATGGTCTTTGAGCATATTACGACCAGTGAGGCGGTGGCTTTTGTGCAGGCCAGCTCAGAAAATGTAGCCGCCACTGTGACCCCTCAACACTTGTTGCTCAATCGCAATGACCTACTGTCCGGGGGAATTAAACCCCATAATTATTGCCTCCCCATCCTTAAACGAAACAGCCACCAGGCCGCTCTCCTCAAGGCCGTTGCCTCGGGGTCTAAGAAGTTCTTTTTGGGGACCGACTCGGCCCCGCATACACAAAGTCAAAAAGAATCATCTTGTGGGTGTGCGGGCTGTTACACAGCCCCCTTCGCATTAGAACTTTATGCGCAGATTTTTGACGGGATCCAGGCGCTTGATAAACTAGAGGGTTTTGCCAGTTTTTACGGAGCCGACTTTTACGGACTGCCCCGAAATCAAGAGTCCGTGACCCTTGTAAAGGAAAGCTGGACAGTCCCTAACGAAATCAAACTAGAAAGTGGCGAAAGCCTTATTCCATTTTTTGCTGGCCTGCCGTTGTCTTGGCGCCTCTTGGAAAGCAAATAAAATCGGCCGCTCATTTACAGACTTGGGTGGGACGAGGAGACGAGTTGACCGAGACAGATCCCCTTAGAAATTCCTTTTAACTTATACAACTCAACCCGTGGTCAGCATGCCGCAAGAAATACCCGTTACAGTTTGCCTTAACAACTGCATGTCTCGCTTTCTCATGGATTCGACCTGTAAGATGTTGAGCGGAAGAATCATGGGAGATCTCAGTCCTATGCTTTCTCTTAGCCAGGGGCGGTGCCAAAGAAGTGGCTTGTTGCCAGAAACAGCCTTGTGAAACTTTTGGGCTCGGCCAAATTCAGCAAAGAATTGAGAGAAGATCTCTTCAACCTCTTCTTTAGCTAGGTCACTTTCTTCCAAATAAAATCGCCATACGGCCAACTCAACCTTTTCAAGACTGAACCCCAACAGTTTGACGAAAGTCCCAAGTAGATTTGAGTTTTTAAAACTCTCCTGCATTTCTTTTTTCTCGACCGAAGAAAGGTCCTCCCAGGCCTGCCCAACACCCCACCAAGTGGGGAACAACACCCGAGTCTGAGTCCAACAAAGAATCCAAGGAATGGCTCGAAGTCCACCCACTTTGAGTTCGGAAGTTCTTTTTGAAGGTCTCGAGCCGATGTTTAATTCTGACAGAAACATATAAGGCGAGGCTCTCTCAACAGATTTTAAAAGCAAGGGTGTGTTAATCGCTTTCTGATAATTTTGTTGGACCAGTCGAGAAAAATGCTCAACAACGGGCTGGGTCGCCTTTTTATTGTCTCGCGGAATCGTCCATTGTTCAGAGATTTTCTGAATGTTTCCATAAAAAATCTCTTCAGACGCGAAGGTCCGAGCAACCATTTCTCCCTGAATAGTCGCCTTAAAAATTTTGATGGCACTTTTGGGCCAAGATTGGGTTTGTTCTTGAATAGACCCTCCACCACGCTCAACACTGCCGCCACTTCCATGAAAAAACACGGGAGTCAGCTTTTGTTTTGAAATGCTACGATCGATAGCTCGCATGGCCTTTGTGATTAACAGGCGACTTGGGAACACGCCACTTTCTTTAGAACTATCCGAATAGCCAAGCATCACTTCAAACCGCCCACCCCAGCGAATCTGATGCAATTGGAAAAGATCTTTTTTGGTATCGAAAAGAGTTTGTAAAATTTTTGCCCCTTCCCTAAGCGCCTTCTCAGTTTCAAAAAGAGGAACCACCGGCAGAGCCTGTTTGGAAAGAGTTTTCTCGGTTAGATTTATTCCATTCAAGATATCGTCAAGACTCTCGCACATCGAGAGTACAAAACCTCGCACGTACCACTTCGGCTCAAGTCCTTTAGATATATCTGCTATCTTAAAAAGCATTCGGCCGATCGCAAAGTTTTTCGGCTTGCTTAAGGCTTCTTTAACCAATTCGCTGTCTTCACGAATCTCTAATGGAAGAACCAGGGCAGGAAACAGCCAGATTAGATCCAACACATCTTGGAGCTCTTGTGAATTCAATCTCGTCTTTGTTTCATAAAGCTCTATAAAATGATTCAGCTTTGTGCGAAAAGCCACAATCTTTTCGCCATCTTTTGGCGCAACGGTTCGAATTTTTTCTTTCAGATTAGAAAGTTTTTGAAATTCCGAGATCAAACTTTTATGGAACGTCAGGTTCTTCATAAGTGACAGCTCAGACTCGAACTGGTCAAAACGAGTTGAAATAAAATATAAGATGTCTAAGCGAGATAGGTTTAAACTTTCCATCAGGGTGTTTTCGTTAACCCCAGGATGACCATCTTTATCGCCACCAGCCCAGGTTCTAAGCATGACGTTGGTCCCATCTTGCCGAATTTTAACCAATAAAGCTAAGATCTCAGGCCTCAATGAAAAACGGAAGATACTTTTGGCCTCATCGGCCACTTCGGGCTTTTCATTGCGAGTCAGAGGGACATTCAACAAAATCCGCAGCAAATGATAGATCTTTTTCTCATTGTCGTGATCTCCACGAACCAGAGCCTCTTCGATCAAATTGGAAATCTGGCCAAAGATATCTAGAAATTCCGGACCTCGAGCTTCGGTGGGATGTGCCGTCAAAACATAGACCACGTTGTGATCCTTTTTGTTTTTTATCTTCAACTTGGCTTCACGAAGGCGACAGGATCGGTAGGATGATTCGCAACGGTTAATGAGCTCCAACATACAGGTGGTGCAATGAGCAAACTCCTGTTTCTGTTGGCTAGAAAGACCTTTTATTTTCTTATGCTCTTTTTCCAAAACTCCTAAGTCTTTCTGCCAATTCCTGTGATCTCCAGACCAGTGTGTGCTCAGATTTTTCCGGCTGGATTCAATCAACTGGTAAAAATCTTCACCATACTGATCTTTTATTGCCAATCCCAGCAACCGGACCGTCCATGACACCAATGATTTAAGCTCTTGAGGTAAATATTTCTTTTTCATTCTTTCATTCTACGTGACCTAAGTATGATTACAACAAGCTCAGCCAAATTCTTAAATCAGGGCTAGACTCCGAGCCAATCCTTCACTATGCTACTGATATGAATGTTAAATATAGAGAGCTCGTAGAGAAAAATACTGCCGGATTGACCGTCCTTTACATTCACAAAAGTGACAAGGGCAATCATGTTTTTGAAGACTACAGGATCCTTTGGGACCCCACCGAGAAAGGCCTGGCATTGGCCGAAAGCTCGCCAATAACCATCGACGAAAAAAAATTGGTTATGGTTGACTCTGAAAATGACATGCTGGGTTTTTATCTTCTTGGGCCCGAAGAAGGTGACCACCGGGTACTAGAGCCTTTTTACTGCCCCGATTTTAATGAATTACCACCGCCTGCTCCTAAACGGTCTCGAACCAAAAGCCCAGGCACCCTTATGGATAAAGAAAGCTTTGATTTCTACTTACGAAACTTAAAAGAGTTCCTAGCTTAGATTTTTATTCTAAAATCGCCACCAGTCTAAATCTTTAGGAAAACTCTACTGTTTTGCACAGCACTTTTTATACTTTTTTTCACTCCCACAGGGGCAAGGATCGTTGCGACCGATTTTTTTATACTCATTGACTATGGGCATTCGCTTTTCATGGTGGTGATGATGTTCGTGATTGCAATGAGGACCGTGAACATGCTCTTCTTCCGCTTCAACAAACTTTTTTTCTTTTCTATTCGTCATCAGTAACCTCTCTACTTAAGAAACTCGACTGTCACATGTTCCATTTTAAACCTTTGCGAAACAGAGACTCAAGTACCACTCTTTATTTTGTATCAACAAGCTCTTTTATCAAGGACTCCTGGGCTCCGCTCAACTCACCCGAATTGATTCTTTCTAAAAGAAATTCCTGGATTTTTTGGGCTGGCACCGCATAAGACAATTCTGTCCAAACTTCGTTTGCTTGATTGCTTTGCCAATCGAAAATCTGAGAGGAGCTTTGTGCCTCTTCCTTCTTAGGAACCTTCCCAGTCCACAGTAAACCAAGGACGTCTCCGGAGTGGGCATCGACCATCGCCGAGCCAGAATCTCCATGAGAAACGTCACAAGCGTTGGCGAAAGACCAAACTTTGTAGCCAAGGTTGTTGACTTGATCGGGATCGTCCATAAAGCGAACATCTCCAGTCCTGGATACAATTCGACAATCCGAATCACTATTAATCACCATATTCTGCCGAGGGTTATCTGCGATGCCAAACCCAGAGGTCATCAAAGGAGTATCAATTTCCAAGGGTCTTTCAAAGGCAAAGTTTTTAGCGACCTGCAGCAGCTTGTCTCGTTGCTCAGGGGAGACTTCCAAACTTAACAACGTTAAATCAATTTCAGGCCAAGTTCCAATGAACTGCTTTCGCTTGACTTTGATATCAAGCAGCGGAAACTCCACTCTCTCGCAGCGGTAGTAGTACCCAGCAGGACAAACATGGTGATTGGTGGCGACGACGATGTCTCCATTAAACTCTCCTAAAACAAAGCCTGTCGCCCCGGCGACTCGGGCTGTTGCCAGGGCCATTCGATTTAAAACGACCGAAGTTTTCAAGAGGTCTGGACTCACCTCGACTTTTCCCCACTCGTCACCCAATTGGTAGTCGACAATGTCTGAGAACAAGTTAGCCTGCTGGAAACTTTGGTAACTCCCGAGAATGGGAATAGGGTCAGAGGCAAAACTAAATGAAAAACTGAAAACTGGCAGAAAGAAAAAAATAAAATACTTCAATTTGACCTCGATGAAAAAAATCTCACAAAATTATTTTAAAAGTTTCCATAGGAATTGAAACTTATTAATCGAGCCCTGACACGTGGCGCATGCTTGTTAGCATCCTGCGGAGTGGGGTTAAAGAAATTCTTCGGCAAAGATTTTTTCAGTGATACGCCAGAACTTACCCTGTTTTCGGGCAATCACAAAGGCCGGCATGCGCAAAGCCTTTTGAGACTTCATGACATCATCTACCGTCTGTAAAGGAAGATGTAGCTCAGGTCTTCTCAGGTGAGAACGCAAAAAATTGACATCGAACTTTTTAAGACTGGTCAAATTGTTTAGATAATGAATCTCCGAGACATATTGCGCGTCGAAATCGTAGTAGCGGACCTCTAAAAAGTCATTGCCATTTTTGTCTTGTTTTTTCATCAGCTCAACTGAGTCAGGTGTTAAAACGTGGGCATTTTTAGAAAGTTTAGCCTGCTTCAACTTAGAGTCCGCATCAATCAAAACGTTATCACACTGGTTGCAATTGCGAGCTGTGATATCATTTTTGGCAGAACACTTTTCGCAAATTTTAAATCGAAAGAGGTAACCACAAGGTTTAAAATCTAAGGTGTCAGGATCTTGAATCCCACCGCGACACTTGCGCCCGTAGTGCTCCGAAATATTACCATCATGATCAACTTTGCCCCAAAAATGATTCTCAAAACCACACTCTGGACAGGGGATGGGGACTGTGACCGATTCGGGGGTTGGCTTTTTATCACTCACCTCCGGACTGTACAAATCATGCCCCATGCCTGTGTAATCTAAGATCAAACAATCTTTTTTGTCGGGATCTAAACGAAGTCCCCGTCCAATAATTTGCTGATAAAGACTTACGGATTCGGTGGGCCGTAAGAGAGCAATTACATCCACGTGAGGGGCATCGAAACCCGTCGTTAAAACTGAGACATTCACCAGGTACTTAAATCTTTTATACTTGAAGTCTTCAATGATGGTGTCACGCTCTTGGCTGTCGGTTTCGCCAATCACGATCCGAGCTTCGCCTTCAGGCAGGCACTCAAGAATTTCCTGCGCATGTTTGACCGTGCTACTGAAAATCATAACACCCTGGCGGTTGTAGTTTTCTGTAATATCGATTACATTTTTTATGATCAAAGGCGTCAAACGTCTCTGCTTCTTTAAAATCTCCTCGAGCTGACTCATGGTATAGCCTTTCCCAGAATCGGTGAGCTCAGAGAAATCATAACTGGTGACTGGAATATTAATTTTTACTGGAGGGGTCAGGTAATTGTTTTTAATCATGTACTGCAACGGCAACTCAAAAACACAATACTTAAAAAAACGAGCCTCTTGGGTTTTTTCAATTCCAAGATGACTATAGTTGTATATCCAACCCAACCCCAGACGGAAAGGTGTTGCCGTTAACCCCAAAATACAGATGTTTTCGTTCTGCTGCTTTAGTCTTTTAATGACCTGACCATATTGAGTGTCCTGCTCCAGGCTGACTCGATGACACTCATCAATAATTAAAAGCGTAAAGTCTTGAAAAAAATCATCTGAGGCATTGGCAACCGACTGAATGCTGCCAAAAATGACTTTGTGTTCTCGATCTTTTTGATTGAGCCCTGCCGAATAGACCCCCGCCTGCAGACCGTAGCTTTTATACTTTTCATGATTCTGCTCAACCAGCTCTTTAACATGGGCAAGCACCAACACTCGCCCCTTTGCGATTCGAGCCAGCTCGGCGATAACCAAACTTTTTCCAGCTCCCGTCGGCAAAACCACAACCGCAGGATCTCGTTTTTTCCTAAAATACTGAAGAGTGTTTTCCACGGCCTGCTTTTGGTAATCTCGCAACTGATACATGAGCCCAATATGCCTGTAAAATTGGCGTCTTGTCATCTCCCGACCAGAAAATTCTACAAAAATGACGAGACGAGGTTTACCCTATTTACAAGGAGCGACAGATTCTTAATGGCGAACACTTTCAATATGGTAGCTTTTTGCCATGAAAAATCTAATTTTACTCGTCATATTCGGCGCCGCTTTTTGTGCACAAGCCCAGTCTTCCGTAGAAGAACTGGCCATAAGCCAGAAAACAGCCTTTCGCAGAGCTCACCCTTTTCACCTTTTAAGTTCGGAAAACGTTCCTGAATGGGAGTCCATGGATGTCACACAAAGTCGATTTGAGGATATCAGAGACCGTAAGTTTTTAATTTATAAGGGAGAATCGCGGCGCATTCCTTGGTTGTTTCCAAAAGATGGGTGTCACAATCGGGCCGCTCTCTTTATTAACGAGGCTGTCCAGTCAGGCTACACCCAACCCATGCGAGTCTTTATTTTTGGCATTCTAAAGATCGAAAGCCCCTATATAGTTGGAGGTTCTGTTGAACCTTGGTTTCATTCAGCTCCTATTGTGAAAGTCGAAGGAAAAGTCTATGTCCTCGACCCCAGCCTTGATTACGATCAGCCTTTGGAAATTTCCGATTGGGCTCTTCAGATGACCCCGAACTTCGAGAAAGTGAATTTCGCGTATTGCTCGGGAGACACCTATCTTCCCACCTCAAACTGCGACGCCCCAGAGCCCATGAGCCAAGAAGACCTTTATCAAGACGCCCAACTTTACCTGAGGTTTGAGTGGAATATGCTGACCTACCTCGGGTTTGACACAGAAGAACTTCTTCTTCAGTAGGAGCACAAACCTCTGACCATGATTACGCAAGAAGCGACTCTTTTTATTTGGTTTCCAGATAGGCCTTTAACTTGTTAAGTGCACCCGGACTGGTAATTCCCAACTTTTGAGAAATCTCGATCGATTTTTCTTTAGAGTAACCATGATCTTTATAAAAGTGTCCACCCGCCCAAATTCCGGCCCGGTTGCCGCTGCTACAGTGAATGAGGATGTTCCCTGCCTTTCGATCCTTCATAACCTCTTTAGTCACTTTTTCTATAAATTCGTCATTCAACTTCGCAGATACTGCAAAGGGAACATTGACGTAACGAACGCCGGCTTGGGCCCACTGATCTTTTTCTCTCGATTCATCATACTCGCTAGGGTCACGCAAGTTGACAACCAATGCAAACCCATCACTTTTCAATTTACTGTAATCGGCCGAACTGGGTTGGCCAGAAAAGTAAATATTCGAGAACCTTTTGGCTGCAAGCGATTCACCAATGGTGACCTCCGCACCATCTTCAACCTTACTCGAACTTACACACCCCAATGTTCCCACAAGAAATAACAACAGAATAATTGACTTCATTTTTTCTCCTTTGCCAGAAAAAGACCGTTTTTATTTAAGATCAGCAACACAAACGTGTGAGTCCCTTAGGCCACTCACCTCTTAGTTTTCTTTTTTACAAAGACAGAGTATATTCCACGCAAATCGCCTATTGCAAAGTCAAACGCCAAATCTTTGGGATATTTTTTCTTGATAAAGTCAGGCCTTGATTGCTTCGCTCCATGACACGACAAGCAGGCTGCGACCGTGTCGATGCGCTGAAAATAAAAAGAACCTTTTGCAGCTTTCTGCCAAAAAGATTTTTTGGTTTTGTCATTTTTAAAACTTTGAATGGCACTGAGCTCGATCTTTGATGGCTTATTTGTGAGATTCCTGTTCTTGTGGCTGGCTTGCCGTACTGTCCATCCTGTTTTTTTACCCAGTTTCTGCAATGACTGCCCGACCGGACCACAAACACTGACAAAAAGCGATTCAGTCACCGGCGGAACCACCCCCTGAACCATCGTCTCTCGCAAGCTATTGATCCGTTCGATTTCACTTTCTACCTGCTTCTGGATTGCACCTGTAGGTAAAGCAAACCCTATACTAAACAGAAACCAAATTAAAAGCTGAGACACCTGGGCACTCCTTATCGAACAATCGACCTTATCTAGCGAATTACGATGTTGAGAATAAACCGATTTCAGCGAAATAACCAGCTTTTCACTTTCCGCCAATGTTCAAAAGAGTCTTCTACAAAAAGACCGTTGGAAGTTCCAAGAATCGAATGTTTAAAAAAAACATAAGGCTTTTTTCACAGGCTGACTTACGACCTAGGCTCTCATTGGGGCTATCTGCCTGCGGCGCAAGGCATCACCCATTTTTGATGTAATCAGTGGCCTTAATGACTACAATCGATGAATCATTCTTTTCAAAAAAGGAGCCCTTTTTGAAAGCGAAGAAGAAGTCAAAAAACACCACCCATGAACGTCTCTCCAATATCCCTTTCAATACAGCCAAAGATCTAAAAGAAGCACAAGAGGCCATCAAACTGCAGGTTTGGCGACGCATGGAAGAGGCACGGATCATTAATCTAATGATCAGCAAGGAAGAGTATAAATTCTGGCTAGAAGAGTTTCGCAAAGGCTTGTCTTGCACCTACGAAGAAATCGACTCGCCCCGCTTGGTTCGAGTGTATTCTGATGACGAAGGGATTCACATTGCCATTAACAAAGGGATCGCGGGTAAGGCGCCAGCTAGTGAGACCGTTTTAGGTGTTTTAATCAAATCTGTTTCAGAAAGTTTTGCTAACACCTATTATACCGCAAAAGGCATCATCCCGAAAAGTGATCTGCCGCTGACCGAAGATGATGAAGAATAAAAACATCGATCAAGAGAACCTGCGCTCTCACACACAAAATCCTCTTGATCGCACGGGGACAAAATCAAAGTCTTATCCACCTTGAAAGTTTTATTCAAAATTTATTTTTTTACAGAAGTATTAAAACTTTTACATTCCTGTTTGGCTTTTTCTTCGGCGTATCCGTAAGCTTTCTGAACCTTGGCCTGCAATCGATCCATATGCCCGTTAAGACTCTCGATCTCAGAATCGCTCAGTTTTCCAAATTTCGCTTTGATTCTACCTTTAAGTTCTTTCCATTCAGCTGTTGGTGTCATTGTTATTCTCCTTGGTATTGGGTTAGTTAGAGCCGCAGATTACCAGTCCGTTCGAAATAGATATAATATATAATTAGCATGTGTTAGATAGGATTTAACTATGTATAACTATAACCATCTGTACTATTTTTACGTAACTGTTAAATCCGGTGGAGTGACTTCCGCGGCCAAACACCTTCGAATCAGTCAACCTTCCTTAAGCAGTCAGATTAAAGTTTTAGAGGGAACATTAGACCTTCCGTTATTTCAGAAGATCGGAAGAAAGAATCAACTGACACCACAAGGATCGGTGGTGTTCGGGTATTGTCGACAAATGTTTGAACTGTCCGAAGAAATGGAAGAAATGCTTTCGCAGCGAATACCCAATGCTTCTCGGCGTATCTATATTGGAGTCTCAAATGAAGTGGCCAACTCCTTTGTAGTTGAAGTGATTAGTCTCTTCCTGAAAAAGTTTGGCGGCCCCCTTCGCCCCAAGGTGTCGATGGTCTCCGGTAGTCATGATCGATTGGTCGAACAATTGCGTTTTCGCGAAATTGACGCCATTGTTTCTCCTTTTGCTTTAACCGGTCGAGAGCTCGTTAACCTGGAGCGCGAGAGCATACCAGTCAATTTAATTTATGCTGGTAAAGAGATGTTTCCAAATTCAATTCGTCAGAGTCACGCAGTAAGCGCCATTAGGGCCATCGCCCAAGCCAATGAGGCTCAGTGGGTTATGCCCACGGGAAGTTTTAGGTTCAGAACAGAAATCGATCAGTTCTTCGAAAAAAATGGACTCAAAGGCCGAACCGTTTTCGAAAGTGATGTCATCGAATCCTTGATTCGCTCTATTGTCGATGAAATTGGTTTCGGATTTATTCCCATGATCTATGTACCAAAGGAAATTGCCAACAAATCCTTGAAAAAGCTCGGCCCCAAAAAAGGCTTCTGGCAGCACCAGCTATGGCTAGGCTGCCATTCACAGCACAAAGAAGACGACCTAGTAAAAACTCTAGGGCGCGCTTTTAAAGAAATCTGTCGCAACTGACCGACATAAAGTGATATAACAATAGTACAGCTCCTTAAGAAACAGAGGCAAAGACTGAGACATGCATACTGACCCCTATTTACTTCCGGTTACCACAATTCTATTTTTTCTTTTGATGTCGACTGTGGTTCTTCACTATTTTAGGCAATCGAGTGTGATCGCGTACCTGATTGCCGGAGTTCTCATTGGTCCTAGTGGTTTTTCTTTGGTGACTGATAAAAGCCTCATGGGCCATCTTGGCTCCTTTGGGGTTGTTTTTCTGTTATTTTTTGTCGGCTTGGAAATCGATATTAAAGAGATTTTAAAGAATTGGAAAATCTCTCTCCTTGGAACTTTCTTGCAAATTCTATTCAGCCTTCTTGTTATTCTTGGAATCGGATACCTATTAAATTGGACTTATCAGCGAGCTATTTTTTTCGCCTTCGCAATGAGCCTTTCCAGTACGGCTGTGGTTATTCAGTATTTAAAAGAAAACGACCTACTAACGACTCAGATTGGCAAGGATGTTTTGGGGATTCTTATTGCCCAAGATATCGCACTCATTCCCATGTTGATCATAATTGGCTTATTTGATCAGGCGGAAAACCAAATGGCCGGTGTGACGACCCAGTTGAGCGGGGCTTTTTTACTTTGCTTTATTGTCTATCTAGCTCAACGAAACTCAGACAAGAAGTTCAAGATTTTGAATATATTGAAAAAAGACAAAGACTATCAGGTCCTATCGGCTCTTACCTTTGCCCTGGGCCTCTCTCTTTTAAGTGGAGCCTTTCATATTTCAGCGGCTCTTGGCGCCTTTATCGCCGGCGCCGTTGTCCGCGCCTTCAAACAGAACGCCTGGGTTCACGAGTCTCTCGAACCCTTCCGGGTGGTTTTCTTAGCTATCTTTTTCTCTTCGATTGGCACCTTGGTCGACTTGGGTTTTCTGCAAAAACAATGGCCTATCGTCCTTCTGATCACTGTGCTGTCGCTTTTGATCAATACTTTTATCAACATGTTCACCTTGAAGTTGCTGGGAAGGAAATGGCGAGAAAGCTTCTACTCAGGAGCCCTATTGTCACAACTTGGAGAATTTACCTTCGTCTTGGCGGCCATTGCCTTAAATTCTGGTGTCATTAACATTTTTGGTTACAATACCACCCTATTGACTGTGTTTTTCACTATGCTCTTAACCCCGAGTTGGATTTCCCTAGCGAACTCCTTAAATAGAAATTTTAAGTAAAAGTTTGATCAACCCTGAACGGCTTAAACTGGGACACCGGCTCGACAAGACTCGCCCAACTCCTTTATACTGACGAAAAGGCCGGACTGAAGAGTCTAGAGGCATTGACATTTTTCTTGGACAGGCCCAGAATTTAGATGTAGAAGGAAAAAATGTTGAAACATCGCTCGTTACAAGTCTCAGTTTTTTTAATATTGCTGCTCGCCTTTGGTATAAACAGCTACAACCATCAATCACGAAAAAGCACTTCAAACCTATTTGAACAAACCACTGAAAATTTCGAAAGTGAGATTTTCGAACCCCTCCCCGTCATCGATTTAGAAACTCTAGCTTTTTTATTTTCCACTCCAAAAAAAGGCCAGTCCTACTTGGTTTCTGGTTCTGAAAAGGAGTGCTGTCACCCTTTTGAACAACATGCTGGTCGGTTCTTCAATTCCGATTTAAGCCCTCCGACCGCCTAACTAGGCCAACTTTCTTAAAAACATTTTGTTCTAAATTTTAACTTCACAGGGAGATCGCTGTGTCAAATGGGTTGTCAAAGACCCTTGCAGAAGTGCGTCGACTGATGCCTTCACAGGGACCGTTAGAGTTTTTTGTCCATCACAATACGTTTCATGAACTTGAGTCCATGGATTTCAAAGACGCTCTTTTAAAGGGGAAACTACTTTATGGTGGGAAAGTCTTAAAGGGAACTAAAGAATACCAAAAGGACTACAACGAGGCATTAATCTCAGACAAAGCTCTAAGCCAGGTTATCTCTGAATTTCTAGCCCAGAATCGACTAAAAGACCAAGGGCTCGAGGAAATCTGTTTCCAGCTTCTTCAGCACTCCTCTTTCGACCACCCCCCCTCAGAGCTCAACAACACCTTTTTAATGGAACTGGGAGAAAAACAATATATTAAAAATGGCTACTACCAAACATCTCTTCTTAAAAATTGCGGGATTAATATTGATGAGATTATCTCACCAGCCATTTTTCGCTTTTTTTCAAACTACTTTGACCAAGGTTCGGCCTACTGGAAAATGCCAGCCCGGGAACAAGGCCTTTTTGAGTCCTTTAAAGACTGTTTTAGTTATTCTTTTTGGACCGCCACATCCTGGGAGAAGCAATTGTCTCGTAATATTAAAAATCTGAGGAGCTTCAACCCCGAACAGATAATTGGCCACTGTCTAAAAGACCTTAACTTAGAGCCCAAGTTCTTTCAAGAGTACCTGACTGACTTGGCCTATCGCTACAAAGGCTGGGGAGGGCTTATCATCAGTTTTGAAAAGCATCCCGAGTGGAACAAAAAAAGTGACATAAAATCGAGCCATGCAGAGTTTTTGGCTATACTGGTTCTTTGTGAATTTTCTTTTTTAAAATCTCTCGACCAAAGAAAAAAAGATTTTCTTAAAAAGGAAGTTCCGACCAAGCATTATCAACCCATCTACAACTCCTCATTCCTTAAATTCGCCGAGGAGGCTTATGTAAACCAAACAAGTCAACTGTCGATTGAAGCTTTCAACAAACTTCTACTCAAACTGAGTGACTTTGAAAGGCAGTTTCTCTGGCACCGAGCCTTTGAGGAGAGCTTCTACTTTGAATTTTTAAGTTCTTTTCAGCAACTCCAGCAAAAAGAACAGAGTGAGATTCTTGAGCCTAAATTGCAGGTCTTGTGTTGCATTGATGATCGAGAAGAATCTTTTCGACGGTATATTGAAGAGTTGAGCCCTCAGTTTCAAACCTTTGGAGTTGCTGGCCACTTCGGATTGGATATACGCTATAAAGGAGTTTTCAATGCCCATTATAGGGCACTCTGTCCTGACATCGTCCGTCCCTCAAAAATGGTTACCGAAAAAGTGAACCAAGGTTCAGAGGCGCGAAAAATCTATCGCCTTTGGGGTTCATTCTTGTGGATGCAAAGCCTTAGTTCAAAAACTTTGGTTCGCGGCATTCTTTTTCAATTCTTAACCGGCTTCGTCGCCATCTTTTCTTTGTCTATCGATATTTTGTCTCCCTTATTGGCAGCGAAAATACGCCATCGCTTTAAGAATAGACTCGATCAACGACTTCGGACTCATTTGGAATACGATGATGAACTCAACGGTGGAATGAACTTTTCCGAAAAACTCACCTACGCTCGTAACCTGCTGCGAACGATCGGTCTTGTCGACAATTTTGCACCTGTGGTGGCTGTTTTAGGGCATGGGTCACACAGTTTAAACAACCCCCATGAAGCCGCTTATGATTGTGGCGCTTGCGGTGGTGGCCGAGGAGCGCCGAACGCTCGCCTGATCAGCGAGATTTTGAACAGTTCTGAAATACGAGCCTTCTTGTCAAAAGAAGGCATCCTTATTCCTGATACCACGCTCTTTATTGGCGGCTATCACAACACTTGCAGCGAAGAGGTTTTGTTTTTTGACCTGCCAGAGAGCGAAAAAGTTGAAGAGGCGGTGAAGAATATCCGAAAAGCCGCTCGTGTTGATGCCATGGAAAGGTGTCGTCGTTTTGAAGATGTTCCTTTGTCGGTTGACGTCAAAGAGGCCTACGACCATTGTTTTGCTCGAGCCAGCAATTATATGCAACCTCGTCCTGAGTACGGGCATGCTACTAATGCTCTTTGTATTGTTGGACCTCGAGAAAATTATCGTAATTTGTTTTTGGACCGAAGAGCTTTCCTAACTTCTTACAACCCCAGTATCGACACCGAAAAAAGTGAAATTCTAAAAAATATTTTATCGGCCGTTGGCCCTGTCTGCTCGGGAATCAACTTGGAATACTACTTTAGTTTTATGGACAACGAGGTGTACGGGTGTGGCACTAAGCTTCCACACAATGTGACTTCTCTTGTTGGCGTAATGAACGGCTACCAAAGTGATCTATTATTGGGACTTTCATGGCAAATGATTGAAATTCATGAGCCCTATCGCCTGATGCTTCTCGTTTTTGCTAAAAAGAAGAACATTAGCTGCCTGCTAAATGAAATCGCTTCGTTCAATCGTTTAGTTAATAACAATTGGATTCATTTAAGTGTTTTTGATCCAGAAGAAAAGATTCTATACCGATATCGAAGTGGTGAATTTGTCATTTTCGATTCCTCGGACACCATCGAAACATCATATCTTGATAGTTACCAAGCCTTTTCGCAAACACGAAAATCTTGTCGACTAGGTATTTTGAAAGGAAATTGACAATGGAAGTCTTTTTAAAGTTTTTCGTAGGCTACTTGATTGTTTCAGGACTGGCCAAAGCATTGATTATCGGCTTTTTATTTCTTTTTAAAAGTCAAAAAAAAGCAGAACAGCATATTCAAGCCTTATCTCACCTGGGTGGCTTATTTGATGTTTTACTCATTGCCACGGTCATCAGTTTATCCTTTAGCATAAAATTACCCGATTCGGTTTCTTTTGGAGATCTTTTGGGCATTCAATCAGAATTCATTTATCAGACTCAAGCTATTCACCTTCTCTTTACACTGTTTGCTTTTATTGTAATGGGTCTTCTGGGGCGATTTTCCTGTTACTATTTACACAAAGATGAAAAATATTTAAAATTCTTTTTCCTCTTTTACGTCTTTCAAACGGCCACAGTTTTATTGATTATGTCTGATAATTTTGCCTCCTACTTTATTGGTTGGGAGCTCCTTGGGTTGTCATCTGTTCTTCTTATTGCGTTCTATGACTGGAGGCAATCGACTGCAAAAAATGCCATTCGAATCTTCACCTACTACAAGATTTCAGATATCTTGCTTTTTAGTGGGTTTGCGATCGCTTTTTCTCATTCTAAATCTCATTTACAGAGTTTTTCCGAGATGGCTTCAATTAACATCAATGACTACTCGATCTATATCTTTTTAACCTCTTTGGCGATCATTATCAAAATGGGAGGAGCACCCATTATTTGGTTACCTCGAGCCATGGAGGGCCCAACGCCCTCAAGCGCAATCTTCTACGGTGCTCTTGCAACCCATATTCCTCTCCTGCTTTTCATTAATCTGTGGACCAATACAAAAGTTTTGTACTGGGTGAGTTTCTCCATCATAACAACTTTAATCGTTATTATTTTTTGCGCAACGCTGTTATCTCGAATTCAATCTGATGCAAAAAACACATTGGCCTTTGCAACTGTCAAACATCTTTCTATTATTTCTATTGAAGTGGTTTTGGGTTTTTTCACCTTAGCTTATATCCATATTCTTTTACATTGCTTTTATCGACTTTTCCAATTTATAAGAACCCCCTCTCTTCTATATCTGCATCATCAAATTGAAGGCTACAACGGTTCTCACTTTCAAGATCCTGGTTCGTTTTTTGAACAGATTTTTCCTCTTAAAGTTAGGCAATCAATTTATCGATTTGCTTTAAGAGAGTTTTTTATTGTTCCTCGCTTGATTCACCTAACCGACCTCCTTATTGGAATGACAAGTAAAGTCAGCTTAAAGAAGTTCATGTTAATTTTCTTTTTCAACTTCCTTTTATTTACCTTTTTAGCTGCAGTTGAGTGGATGGATCTCCACACTATTCACTTTACTCTGTACTTGCTAGGGCCACCTTGGGTGCTTTCACTTGTTTCATTACTAACAAACCTCAATGACTGGAGAAACCTGATTATTGTTTCGCTAAGCATCGTTTCTCTTACCACCGTTATTTACTTTGTTGACGGATTCATTGGCTTGAACGCTGTTATTGCGATTCAACTTCTGCTGCTTTTAGCAACCTTTGGCTTTTTATTTTTAAACAGAAAGATTCAGTCCAAACGAATCCAATCTGCAAAATTAAAAGTAATCCTTTTCCTAGTCACTCTTTGGCTTGTTGGTGTTCCTGGTCCCGGCACCTACTACGTTTTTGAGAAAGCCATCCACCTTTCTTTAGAAAAAGACATGTATTTGTCGATCGGGGCCTTTGTCATCCTAAGTATTAACACCTTAAGTGTCGTCAAAAACTATTTGATCGAAGACATTCGATTTGTAGGGAGAAAAATATGAAACATTTAAAAGCGGACCTTCTCGCTGGGTTTGTGATCTTCTTAATTGCTTTACCTCTTTCCATTGGGATTGCTTTAGCGGCTGGAGTTCCGGCCAGCGCCGGAATTCTTTCGGCTATCTTAGGGGGTATCCTTGGAACTTTTTTTACTGGATCACACATAGTGATCAATGGGCCGGCTGCGGGACTCATTGTTGTCATTATGGGAGCGGTGGCCTCTTTGTCTGATGGTGATCCCGTGCAAGGCTTCAAACGAACACTAGCGGCAGTCGTTATTGCAGGTATCCTGCAGGTGATCCTTGGGTTCTTAAAGATGGGGCGATTGGCCTTTTTGGCACCCTCTTCCGTCGTTCATGGCATGCTTTCTGCTATTGGAGTCATTATTCTCATTAAACAGATCCCTGTACTCTTTGGAGTCTTTCCCCATTCTAAATCAATTTTAGGAATGGCCACAGAGATACCCAACTATATTTTCGAGGCCGATTTGCCGATCGCTATTACAGGCATTTCTTGCCTTCTCCTTTTAATCCTTTGGAACAAGTTTGGTGGTTCCGTTAAAAAAATAGTCCCTGCACCCTTGATCGTTGTTGGGCTAGGGCTTTTGTTAGCCGCCATCTTTGACATCTCTCACAGTCATGATGTCATGCTATTTAACCACCTTTATCACATCGGCCCCGAGTTCTTGGTTCATGTGCCCACAAATTTGTCAAAACTGATTATCCTTCCCCAGTTTGATATTATTTTTTCTACAAGAAGTATTATAGCGATCCTAACAATTTTTATTGTTTGCTCTCTAGAATCACTATTGAGCTCCTATGCGGTCGACAAGTTGGACCCTCAAAGGCGAAAATCAGATCTGGACAAAGACTTGCTTGGCAAAGGGATTGTCAATATCGCCTGCGGCTGTCTCGGAGCCTATCCAATCATCTCTGAAATCGTTCGGTCGTCAGCCAACATCGACAATGGAGCTCAAACCAAATGGTCCAATTTTTTTCATGGAGTCTTTATTCTTTTGTTTGTCGCTCTCTTCCCCGGCTTTATCAACCACATTCCTTTAGCGGCTCTTGCCGCGGTTCTGCTCATTGTTGGCTTCAACCTAGCCCATCCAAGGCATTTTATTGAGGTTTATCACCACGGGGCCGATCAGTTGTTGTTTTTCTGCACAACCTTAGTGGTCACCATTGTCGAAGACCTTTTGGTTGGAATTGCTGCAGGAATCGCCCTTAAAATTGCACTTCATTTGTTTCGAGGGGTAAGTCCGAAACACTTTTTTAAACCCGAAATTATAGTAAAAGAAGAAGGCGATGTGACTGTGATACGTCTCGCCTCACCCATTGTGTTTCTCGGCTACTTAAAGTTACAAAAAATTATAAAAAAGTATGAAGGTAGAAAAGTTCGAGTTGAAAAAGGGGACTTTTTTGTTGATTTCACCATTCACGAAATGATCAAAGACTCGATTCATGATGCCGTTGATATAGCAGGGTCTAGGGGGAACTAGCATGAAGAAAAAAGAAAGGTCTCTTCGAAACATCTTATTTCTGATTGCCGTGATTTTTCCAAATCCTCTTTGGGCCAATGATATCAGCTATGACTTTTATGGTATTTTGAAAGCCACAAGTTTTTATTCTTCAAAGCCATTGAACTCTTTTTCTTATGTCAACTCTTCCGCGCCCACCGGTGCCGCCACCGACCAGGGCCAACCAGTTAGTTTTAAAAATTCAGGCACATGGTCGCAACAGGTGGCTCAGTCAAGGGCGGGGGTCAATGTCAGCGAAGATAAACTGCTTGGAAATTTTGAAATTGATTTTATTAACTTTGCTGTCTCCTCCCCCACCACCGAGTCCCACCCTCGACTTCGAAGAGCTTTTGTGAAGTATTCAATCTCGGAATCTCACAGCCTGCAAATGGGACAAGATTGGGACACCTTCTCGCCAGCCCGCCCAACGACCTTGGACTATGTCGGGCTCTACTTTAACGCAGGAAATGTGGGATTTATGAGGCAACAGGTGAAATGGCTCTATCATTCGAAGTCCTTTTCCAGTGAGCTCTCTTTGGGACTTCCCGGTAAAAATCCCTCCACCGAATACAATGGTTTGGAGACTGACTCTTCTCCGGCACTAGCCTATGCCTTTGGCTTTGCAGATTTTTCATTTTCAGCTCTGTATGCTTCGATCCAACCCACTGGCTTCATGCGAACTGACGTGTTTGGAGCCGAAATTTCTTTTAATCCCAATTTGACGGACTCCTTAAAACTGTCGGTTAGTCTTTACACCGGACAAAACCTTAACAACGCCGGCATCCTTGGAATTTCCCATACCCTTCAAAATAAGGATCTTCAAGAATTGGGTGGATTGGTCAACCTCTCTTATAGCGCTGGCTCATGGGGCGCCTGGACTCTGGGGTACGGCAGAGCTGAATTGTCCAACCCTGAAAATTCTGGCACCTACAACTTTGACACGACTTCTCTAAAAATTGTGGAGAACGGCATTTTAAAGAACGAAGTCATCCGAGCTTTTAATAAAATTTCACTAACGAAGAAGTTGAGTGTCGCCAGTGAGCTTTCTTATTTTAAAACGACTCGCAATTTGACCAACACATTTGAACAAACCAACGAGGCGCTAAGCCTAGAATCTGGATTTTTGTACGTCTTCTAAGACGAAGGAGTAAATAATGAGTTTTAAAAAATTTTTAAAACACAAAGTCGTCAACTTTAAATGGGTCAGCAAAGACAGGTCATTCATGGTACGGTTGGAGTTTCCGGATATGACAGAGAATGATTTCAGCCAATGGAGCGACTGGGGCATGATGTATCAAGTGTCGGTTGATCCCAATCAGTTGATTAAAATTTCGTACCAAAGTTTAATCAGTCCCGATGTAACTTCCGAACCTTTAGATCAAAACTTGGTTTATCTTAATTCACCAGCCTCAGCCAAAGAGCGAAACCAATTCCCCTACTACTTGAAGGTTAACGATCCTCACCGTGACGTTACTTTTGAACTGTTTATGGACGGTAACGGGATAGTTTGTAAAATATTAGCCAATATAAAGATTGCAGATTCTTTTGAGCAAACGGACTGTACCTTAGTAGGTAGTTAAAATGAATCTTTGTCACTTTTCATGGAAGTGCTCAAACACCAGTCTCTTTCAATAGCTACAGCTTACAGACGTAGACAGCCCCGGTTGAGTTTCCGCCGTGCAAGGGATTGAAAAATTCAATGGTGTGACCTTGGACATCCGAGAAGACAACCTGCAAACGGTCGACAAAGGACTCTTGGGTGATGCCATCGGACCATAAGGCAAAAACGCCACCGGGTTGCAAGTGGGTGGCTAACTCTCGTAAACCTTCTTCACTGTATAAATGTTTGTTGTTTGGATTCAGAAAAAATTCGGGAGTGTGGTCGATGTCCAACAAAATGACGTCATGTTTTTTCCCCGGTTCTTTGGGGTTCAAACCTTGTTTTTTGCGCTTCGCCAGTGTGAAAAAATCGGCGCGCAGTAAGGAGCATCGTTCGTCGCTGGTCAACACTGGTCCCATGGGCACTAAGCCTTCTTGGTGCCAGTCGATGACCCCCTGAAGAAAGTCGACCACCATCAAAGATGAGACCCTTGGGTCTTCTAAGGCTTTGACGGCTGTGTAACCAAGGCCCAGACCGCCGACGACCACATCAAGGCTATCTCCCTCGACAGCCTCTAAGCCCAAAACGGCCAATTGGTCTTCGGATTCATGAAACAG
Organism: uncultured Pseudobdellovibrionaceae bacterium; assembly: GCA_964351315.1. Lineage (GTDB taxonomy): Bacteria > Bdellovibrionota > Bdellovibrionia > Bdellovibrionales > JAGQZY01 > JAGQZY01. The sequence goes on along the minus strand of CAYGNH010000012.1, from coordinate 24,271 downwards.
GCTAGTCATTAGAAACTCATCACCCAACTTGACTTCGTAAATGTCGAGATCACCAAAGCTGGGCATGCGACGACGACGAAGCAGGAGGTCGCCGATGGGTGTGGGCCTAAAATCGATTTCTTGATAAAATTGACTCATATTAGAGCTCAGCACCTTACACTGAAGCCTTGATCCTTTGCAAAGTATTCTAAATCCCGGATTCTCAGTGGACCTTAGCTTCGATTCAGGATAGGTATGGTGCAAATATTACTCTCTTTCGATTGGATTCCATGCCCCCGTTTAAATTCTCTGACCTCGCTCTCATTCCCCCCATTCAAAAGGCCCTTGAAAAAATTGGCTACGAAACCCCCACACCCATCCAAGAACAAACCATTCCGTTGGTCCTCGAGGGCCATGATGTCTTGGGAATTGCCCAAACCGGGACGGGAAAAACCGCCTCTTTTTGCCTGCCCATTATCAACCACCTGCATCAGCGTAGGACAAAACGCGCCGATAAATGCCCCCGTTCTTTGATTCTGACGCCCACTCGCGAGCTGGCCATTCAGATTCATCAAAGCCTCGAGACCTATGGACAAAATGTTGAGCAAAAGTACACTGTGATTTTTGGTGGAGTGAGCCAGAGCAAACAGGTCCGTGACCTCAAAAAGGGGACGGACACCTTGGTGGCCACTCCTGGACGCTTGCTGGACTTGATCAACCAAGGCTTTCTAAGTTTGGATAAGGTTGAGGTCTTAGTCTTGGATGAGGCCGACCGTATGCTGGATATGGGCTTTATGAGGGACATTAAAAAGATTTTACCCATGCTGCCTAAGAAACGTCATAACCTTTTTTACTCGGCGACCATGCCCCCCGAAATCCAGGCGTTGGCGAATACGATTTTGGTCAACCCAAAAACAGTGAAGGTCACACCTCCTGCGACCACTGTTAAACGAATCGCCCAGTCGGTGATGTATGTTGATAAGAAAGATAAAATCGACCTTCTTGTTCATTTGCTAAAAGACAAAAAAGACCAGAAGACTTTGGTTTTTGTAGAAATGAAACACGTCGCCAATCGCTTGACCGAGAAACTAGAAAAAAGCGGAATCCCCGCTGTCGCCATCCACGGCAACAAAACCCAAAGTGCCAGACAACGAGCCATCCAAGACTTTACCAATGATAAAGTCAAAGTCATGGTCGCCACCGATATTGCCTCGCGCGGTATCGACATTGATGGAATCACCCACGTGATCAATTTTCAGTTATCCAACGTCGCCGAAAGCTATGTGCACCGGATCGGACGAACCGCACGCGCGGGAGCTGACGGAGCGGCGATTTCACTAGTGACTGGCGACGAGAAGTCTTACCTTGCCAATATCGAACAGACTACCAATCAGGCCATCCCGGTAGACTCGGATCAACCTTTTCACAGTGTCGAGGCCGAGCGAGCGGCCATTGTTAAAGTCGGCAAAGCTAAGAAAAAGATCGAAGGCGAACGCAAAAGCGAGGGGCGAAAAGCCTTTGCCAAAAGAGGCAAACCCGGTAACCGATCGAAAAAGAAAACTGGTTTTTCAGTTAAAAAGAAAAAGAAAGCCTCGGGTTCTACTTCTGAAAAAAGCAGTAGCGACCGTCCAAAGCGAAAAAAACCGAGAAAGTCTTTTCGGCGAACAGCTAAAAATTCAAAGTAATGTTTTTAATTTGATGGCTTGAACCAACAGCGAGGCCGAGGGTCTCCAAAAAATCCGGCCACAAAAGTGTCTAGTCGACATTGAGGCTCCGGGTGGACTAGCAATGTCGCCGCCACTTCCACCGAGCTCACCGAATTCAGCTGAGGAAAGGGTCGGTTCAGAATTTCTGCGTAGTAAGATGTTAAACTTTTTGCCCCTTGCAGACTGCGCTGGCAACGTGTTTTATCTTCCGCCGGCACGGGGCTGCACCGATCTTGCACATCTGGGTTTATCACGACTTTAGCAAAGGGCTCGATACGATCAAGCATTTCACGAATACACTGACCACCGGCAAAATAGTCGGACTGCCCTTCAAGACTGATCGGCCCCTGTTGAGGTTCGCCACCGATCAAATGCCCCAGCTCGTGACAAATACTTAAAACGAAGGCTTCTTCTGCGATCAAATGATAGCGAGCCATCCCCCCAGGGATTTCTAGGATATAAGTGTTTCCCCAGCGTTCGGCCCACATATTGACAGCCCCATCACCCCAATCACGCCAAATAACAAACTCCCCACCCAAGTTGGCGATTTTCGGACCATAGTGAGTTTGAAATTCGTCTAAAATTTTATGATACTGGCTTTCAGGAAATCCGTTGTTGAACGGATCAGAAGCCCAAAGGTTTTGAGAAACAAACAAAATAAGAACTAAGTATTTTGACATTACTTTAATAGGCTAAAGAAAAAAGTCTTTTAGATCAACAGGTAAACAAGACTCAATTCAGAATCCCATTTTAAAGTCAGCCGATTCAATTGGCCTTACCAATGACAGTACTGAGGCGGACTAGGCTGAATAAAACGAAACTTCATTAGCTTTTTTTGCCACCAAGGCACTTCAAAAATCTCACGGAACTCTTTATCAAAACCAGCATCCTCAGTGTAATAACTTTTTTTGTTATAAATAACCTGCATCGGGGCAATCATGCTTCGTCTGTCTTTAACTTTGTCAAGCAGACGAGAAAACTCAATCACCGGAATTTTTTGTTTCGCGTAAGGCATGTGGCGATAAAAGCCTTCAACGGGTGGGTCGGCAAACACCACTTCAACTGTGTCTTCCTGAAAACCCCAGATTTTAAAAGGATTCGATCCTAGAAGAATGTGGTTGCTGGTTTTACCCTCGGTTGTGAGATTGCTAAACATAGAAAAGGTACCGGCCGTGCGTAAGCCCAGATAGTTACTAAATCCAAACACAAATAGTAAAATCAGAAAGGCATGATAGGACCAAAATCTTGGCCATCGCAATGGCTCGACATCGATATGCCTTCCCACGTGGATTAATAAAAAGGGTGAATACAACAAGGCGAACAGCACACCTTCTGAAAACTCATAGGCCTCAACACCACGAGGAAAACGCCATGGAGCAAACGAGACCTCCATCAGCAGGCAGCCGACTACCAGCCATTGAAAGTGTTTCCAGGCTGTTTCGGACTTGATCTTTTGGGGATCCACAAAAGTCCAAGCAAAGGCCATGGCAAGAGATGAGAAATCAGTAAAACCCATGGGCGCCAATACAAAGTGCAGCACAACCACAAAAAGAATGCCGAAATTCCTATAGTTTTTAAAAAAGAGACAAACCGGAATAATGCCTTCGACGATCCAGCCAAGGTAGGGGTTTAAGACTTGAGCCAATCTCTGAACACCAGGAAGAGAGTCTGGAATGAGATTTAAATAATCTCGCAACTTAGCGTTGGCACAGCTACTTTCAGGATTTAAGAAATCCCAATTGAGTTTATGAAAGATCGTAAAAAAATAAAGCATGATAATGCTTATTCTGAAACTTTTAATGAGATCCGAGAACCCTGAGTCCTTGTGAAAAAGAGTGACTTTCAACTGAACCGGAAGCATCAACAGGTAAATAAAAAAGTTGAGGTTTGAATGATTCGCCAAATCGGGAAACTTGAGGGCGTAGCGATACAGAGCAAAAAGCAGAAAAGATAGAAAAACCCACTGTCGATATTTTTTTAAGGCCACAAAACCTACAATGGCTGCAATAATTATGTAACACACCGTGCGGTCCCGCCAGTCCTCAACCTGATGAAAGAAGTATCCTAATAAAAGCAGGCCCTGCAAGATCCAATAGTGAACTAAGGAATTTCCAGGTCTTGAAAACATTGCCATAGACTGTCTTTAACCATTCATTCCCATTGAATCAACTGCGTTTTTGCTAAATGTTGAGAAGTGAATCCTCTGAGGTCATTTCAATCTTTTTTAGGGAAAAACATGGTATAATTGAAACATGAACCTGCTGGAGAATGAAACCACTATTCGATCCTTCGTTTTTATCGGAGGACTGACTCTTTTTTGGCTTCTCGGGGTTGCCTTTTCTTTCCGACGAGGCGTTGAAACGTCATCCTCCCGGTGGTTTCACAATATTTCTTTAACCTTAATTAACACTCTTTTGGTTCGAATTCTGACCCCTCTCAGCCTGGTTTCTTTGGCTATCTTGATGGAACAAAAAAGCCTTGGCCTGTTTTATTTTCTAAACCTTCCCTACCTCGTCAACGCCCTTTTCGCTTTTTTTATTTTTGATTGTGCCATCTACTTTCAGCACATTGTTTTCCACAGGTTTCATTGGCTGTGGAGACTGCACCAGGTTCACCACAGTGACATTGGCTTTGACGTCACCACCGCTTTACGCTTCCACCCGATTGAGATCATTTTATCAGTGGCCTTTAAGGCCGTCTTAATCACGACTTTTGGATTTAATGCAACCGGAGTCATCGTTTTCGAAATTCTCCTAAATTTTTCCGCCATGTTTAACCACGGAAATTTTAGTCTTCCCCTTACAATCGAGAGGATTGTTCGAAAGTTCGTGGTCACCCCAGATATGCATCGTATTCACCATTCAGTGATTGTTGCTGAAACCAATTCAAATTTTGGTTTTTTTCTACCCTGGTGGGACTACTTTTTTAAAACCTACCGCCCTCAATCTTCAGTTGATTTAAAATCTGGCTTGATCGGAGTCGAAAGCTTCCGTGACCAAAAAGAACAACGGCTGGTTCGTCTGTTAATTCAACCTTTCACGAAGTCTACTGACACTTCCACTGTTGATCCATAGAAAGGATAGCTTCAGAAGAAGGGTCCACTACAACTTCAATAAAGCACAGACTTTTCAAGTCACTTTTATCTTGAAAGTAGACAATCACTTGCTCATCCTGGTATTCGTGATTTGGATCAAAACCTTCAGAATTAAAATCTCCCCAGCCTTGGAGGACCACACACTCTTCTAATTCTCTTGATAAAAGGCCAGCACAGTCCGGCATTTGATCAGAGAGGGAGGCTTGAATGACGGCCTTCGAGGTGAACTCCATCAGCCGTTCCACATTCATCCCTGCAAAAGCAGAAAATGGGGATAAAAAACCTACTAATAAAATCACCTGAATACGCATTTTCGAAATCCTTTATTTTGGGCAAAAGGTCTATATTAAGTGAATTTAATTTTATAGCTTAAAAAGGGTTCGAAATCCAATCTGGCTTTAGCTTGCGAAGATATTACAAGAACTGACCACAGGAGCGACAGCGCCCTCGAAAACCGCGAAGCTGCCTGGAAGTTCGATCAGAAGTTCATGGACTTTCGCCAGGTAAGAGGTCGACTTCTAGTCGACCACAAAGAAATTCTAATCACCCATCATTAGGAACTGGAATGTATAGAAAATTCACTGTTTCTAAGACCCGTTGCTATTTCGAAGCGAGAAACTTAAAAGATCGAAAAAAAGGAAGAACTTGTGAAAAAATACCTCGGTTATTTATTAACTTCGTTTTGTCTTGTGTTTCCAAGCTTGGCTTTCGGAGATGCCGTCAGCGCCTATCTGAACGGCCCGGCCATCGTTACACCCCCTGGAAACATTGGCGGCAGCGTAAAGAGATCAACCAGTATGTCTAAATACCGTGATATTTTGGAGCAATTGACAGAAGAAAATTACGGCTGTGTGATCCGGCAAGCCGCCGAAATCTACCAAGTCGATCCGGTCGCAGTGATGGGTTCAATCATCGGTGAACACACTTACAATGTCGACAACTGGGACCTCTGGGGCGAGAGATATGTCTATATGCGGAAAAAATGGCTGCGTCGCTTCGAAAGTGATGGAGGCTTGGACCTGATTGGTCTTCTTTCCGAAAGCGGATACAACTCCTGCCCCAATATCACCGATAATAACTATGACCTTTGGACTTGTTATAACAGCTATTGGAAAAACGACCGACGAAATGCCCGTAGAAACAGAGGTTTTTGGGAACTGAAGTGGACATTCTTCAATCCTATGGGTTCGGGCTACACTTATGGTTTGGGACAATTGGGACCGGAGAGAGCTTTACAACTTTCCGACATGGTTCATTACCTTTCTGGCTTTGAGCTTCTTAGCTTAAACGATCCAGAAAAAATCTACGATCACATTTTGAATCCACAGATCTCGATCCACTACGTAGCAGCTTCTAATCGAAAAGCTATCGATTTGTATCGAGATCGCGCCAACTTCGACATCTCTCAAAATATGGGTGTGATTGCGACTCTATACAATTTGGGGAGAGAAGCCCAGAAAGCAGAAGAAAAATACCAATCGACGGTGGAAAGGCTGCAACAAGGAAAATCCATCGAACTGCCTCGGTCGAACTACTATGGCTGGTTGATCAACGAACAAGAGCAGGATATTCGCAACCACTACGATCAAAAAATCAGAAACCTTTCGGCAGCGACTTGTGCTCCCCACTTGCTGTAGTGCCAAAGATGTTGATTTCTAAAACTTTTTTTTTGGCATTCGCCCTGCAGACGTTGTCTGTATTGGCTTTTGCGAATGATGAAATCTCCAGAATTCTTAAAACCGATCTCAATCGTGGTTCTCAGTTCTATTTTTCCATGGGCGGAGCTCACCCTGTAGAATTTGGCCGAGGTGAGGTCAACACTCCAGCCTCGTTGGCTAAACTGTTCACGATCCATATGGCTTTAGATGAGTTTGGCTATAACAAACAGTTTTCCATGCAGGCACGTTGGCTAGAGAGTTCCACCTCGTCATCAACAATTTCGAATCTAGAAATCGTTGGTGAAGGTGATCCCGATTTCGATATTCAAGGGCTGATTGCAGCGCTTAAAAACCGAGGTGTCAAAACAATTATTGGCGGGATTCTGTTTAAACCCGCTAGAACCTATCGCAAACCGGAAGACCGGTCACAAATCTCGGACTCTGGCTACTGCTACAATGCGTTGCCTAATTTTTTAAACTACCAAAAAAACTGTGTGGCATTGGTTGCGACGGCAAATGGTATACGAAGCACCGATCCCGATTTAAAAGTAAAATTAAAAAGCAACTTGACGCTGGGATCGAAATACAATGGAACTCGCCCGCATTTTAAATGGACCAACAATAGCAAAACAGATTTTGAGTACGTCATTGATGTTAGCCTAAAGGACTCCAGCCAATCAGCACAAGTTGATGTTGTTGTACCGGATACCGAAAAATGGCTACAAAACAAATTTGAGCGACTGGCAAAGGAAGCCGGAATTGATTTTTCAAATTCCGCGAGCTCTTCACTGAACACCAGCCAGCAAATGACAATTCCTTCCACATCCCTAGAAGACCTCGCCTGTTCGACACTTATTGAAAGTGACAATTTGAAGGCGCAATTCCTTTTTGATCACCTGGACGCCTCCACTTTGCTACAGACTCAAAATTCTTTCGGCATTGAAATGGCCGACGGCTCGGGGATGTCACGAGAAAACATTATTGATGGTTCCGCTTTACTCGATCTTCTTTCCCAAATCGAAACTTCTAGTAGTCGATTCTCCTATTTCAAAGATTGCCTGCCTTCCCCTGGAAGTTTAGGAACTTTAGACGATCGGCTCCTTGATCTGAACAACTTGGTGGTTGCCAAGACTGGGTCATTGAGAGGGATTTCTAACCTCGCGGGATTTTTTAGGCCCAATGAACAAGCCGCGTGGGTCCCATTTGTGTTTCTTTTGCAGAATCCAGAACTAAGAGTTTCCCAACTGCGCCAACAACAAGATCGAGTCCTGCTCAAAATACAAAAAATGATAAAATAGCTGTTGTTGGCAATACCGCCGTCTTTAGTAAAAAACCAGTCAGTTCACACCCCGGCCTTGGTAGTGAATTGCCTTTTCCCTCGACGAATGTCGTAAAAAAAGAAATCACTGTTCCTGGTTTTATTCCGACTTAGTGCTTACACTAAGCTCAAAGAAAAGAGGAAAACATGAAAAAAATCATCCTAACAGGCCTAATTATCTTATCAACCTCTTGTGAACAAACCCCTTCCACGAAAGTCAGTCAAAGCTGGCATGGGTCAATGCGTGGCTTAGCGACCTCCCTAACTGCGGTTATGCCTCAACTTGTGGCTAGCTCAGATCGGATCAGATCATCTGATCATAACAAATTAAAGTCGGCCATCGATGACTTACAGACCTATAGTACCAATTTGAATAGCACTCAGTTGGTGATCCCTAGTAAGGATCCCAGTTTAAAATTCGTGGCCCAAGACTTTCAAAAAGAACTAGAGAAAGTGAAGGAGCATTCGAAAGCAGCCAGTCTTGAAGAAATGCAAAAGGATCTTCGTGGACTGACTCGATATTGTGTGGCCTGCCACACCAAAACAGCCGCGGGAAGTTCTCAGTTCACGCAATCCATGGAACAGTCTGTATTAAGCCTCAACGATCTTCAGAAGGGCAACTTCTACATGGCTATGCGCCAGTACGAAAAAGCTTTAGTTCACCTTGAAAATGGTCTAACAAACAGAGACTGGGCGATGCAAAATCCAGAGGCCTGGAACCGTGGCGCCATGCAACTATTAGCAGTGACTGTACGAGTCCATAATAACCCAAACTTAACCTTCGAAATGATCAGTCGGCTGTTTGACAGCAAAGCCTACCCAAAAGATTTAGAGAGGGCGGCTCGTGTTTGGAGACAAGACGCGAAAGAGTGGTCCAAAAATGGTCCAGCCAAAGGAGATCTCCAAGGACTTCCTGAGTTGCTTAAAACAGCCAAAGAAAAAGAGAGTAAATTGAAACACTCGGGGTTGATTTTAAATCTACGGGCGCAGGCTCGTTTAAACCTGTATCTAAAATCCGGAGGCCTTTCTGCCAAACGGGAGCAAGCCGTTCTGTACTATTCTGGTATTTTAGGGCAACGCTTAGAAAACCTAAACTTTGCCAGTTTTCCAAACAGCTACTTCAAAGCCTGTGTGGAAATTGCCCCAAATACAAAATTGGGGCAGCTTTGCCGTAAAAGTCTTTAATGAGACGAAGAGGGCTGTTGTAAAGAGGACACTCCTTGGGCTCCTGACTGTATGCTCAATTCCATTTGTGGGTAAGGAATGGCAATTTTCTCTTTATCGAGGTGGTATTTCGCAGCTCTGGTCAAAGAGTCTTTTACGTCCCAATAGTCTTCTTTTTTGACCCAAGCACGCATGGCCCAATCCACCGACGAAGCACCAAGTCCGGTTAAGGCTACCGCTGGCTCTGGCTCCGACAAAACCCGTGGGTCCGAAAGTATCGCCTCCATTAAAACTTTACGAGTTTGATCATTATCAGCCTCATAAGCGGTTCCAATGGTCACATCGACTCGTCGGGTGTCGTTGTAAGAAACGTTCTCAATCTGCGATCCAAAGATCATTCCGTTGGGCAGAATGATCCTGCGATTGTCAGTGGTATCGATTGCGATGCTGAACAAATCAATGATCTTCACCGTCCCAGAAGTTCCGTTGTTAACGACAATAAAGTCGCCAATTTTAAAGGGGCGAAACAACAAAATCATCACACCTGATGCAAAGTGGCCAAGAGTTCCTTGTAGCGCCATTCCAACAGCAAAACCGGTTGCAGCCAGAACCGCAGCAAAACTGGCTGTCTCAATCCCGACGGTTCCTAAACTGGTTACAATTCCCAGAACAATTACAACATATTTAGCGATGCTGGCAAAAAAATTGCCCAACGAAGGATCTAGGTCTTTCTTCGCCACCAGTTGCTTAATCAGCCTGTTGACCCATCCAGCCACTTTAAAGGTTGTGTACAGGAGGATAAGAAAGAATATAACTTTTAACCCATAGGTGATTGCGTATTCCATGGCCAGGTCGATGTAAGCTTTAACATTTGCCTCCAAAAAGGCCTCCTTTTTTTAGTTTAAATTAAAGTAAAGTTTGATTCCCAACAGAAAACTATTGGCTGCGATCGATGCCAAAATGAGGCCCATCACTTTACTGACCACAATAGCGCCAGTGTTACCAAATTTTTTGTGGAGAGGGGTTGAAAATCGCATCGCCGCATAAGTACACAACAGGATTACCACCATGATGACCGCGGTAAAAGCTTGATCGACCAGGGAGTGGCGAGAGTTATCGGTCAGCAAAACAACAGATAAAATCGCCCCAGGCCCCGCTATCGAAGGAATGGCTAAAGGAAAAATAGCAATCTCATTGGCGTCTTTCAAAAGTTTCATTTCTGACTCTGGTTTACTATTACCAAAAATCATATTCATGGCCACCAGAAACAAGATGATCCCTCCAGAAGCCTGAAAAGCCGGCAAGGGAACTCCCAAAAAGTGAAGTAGAAATTCTCCGACCACTAAAAAGAAGAGCAAGATAAAAAAAGCAGTTCTTGTGGCTCTTTTGGCCATCTGATGTTTTTGTTGAACGGAAAAACCTTGGGTTGCACCTAAAAAAACGGGAATAGTGCCTATTGGATCAATTGCCGCCCATAGAACAGCAAAGCTCCTTAATATGTTTTCTACTTCAAAAGTCATGCCTCGTTTTACCTTATGACGGTATAGAGGCAAGTAAAGATTTAACGAATAGGGGGATCTTCGCAGCGATACAACTCGCTGGGTTTTTGCCCTTCAATTTGTATGGCCGCGGCTCGCAGAGCGGTTCGCAACCCCTCTTCAACCACCGGATGATAGAAAGGCAGGCGCAAGGTTTCTTGAACAGTCAGCTCCAAAGACAACGCCCATGCGATCAAGTGTGCCAGGTGCTCTCCATCAGGTGCCTGAAACTCGGCTCCCAAAAGCTGACCGGTTTTGCGGTCCGCATAAACATGCATTAATCCCTGTTCTTTTAATTTAACAATACTACGGCCTTGTCCTTCAAAAGAAACAGCTCCGACAACATAATCAATTTTTTTGTCTTTTAAGTTAAGATGGGACTGGCCCACTGTTGCAATATTTGGCTCGCTAAAAGTGATACCTAAAGGGACTCGACGTTTGAAACAGGTTTCATCTTCAACCGCGTTGTGTCCAGCGATGATTCCTTCATCAGAGGCTTCATGCAGTATTGGTCGATCCCCATTGGTATCGCCCGGCAAAAAGATGTGATCCAATTCTTTTAATTTCATAGTGTGAGGATTGACCTCGGGCAAACCATTTTTATCCAGAGAAACCCCGGTCTTGTCGATGGCCACCCGATCCAAATTGTGTCGTCGCCCGACAGCGAGCAAGGCCTTTTCCACCTCAATGATTTTGCCATCCACTTCCAGCTGAAGGAGTCCTTTTGAACTGATACCAACGGGCTGAGTGCCATTGGTATAAATCGGGAACTCCTTAGAAAATTTTTCAAATACATAATCTTGGATCTCAGGGTCCGTTAAACCACCCACCCCCTTGCCGATGGTGATGCCGGCAACATTCACGCCCAATTTATTAATAGACTGGCCCAGTTCGATACCAATCACTCCCAAGCCAATAACGGCCATTGTTTTCGGCAATTCTTGCAATTCGAAAAACTCATCGGTGGTAAGAATGTGACTTCGAAATTCCAAAAAGGGATCCGGCAGAACAGGCCTAGATCCCACTGCTATAATTATTTTTTTTGCTGAAAGAGTCTGACCATTAACCACAAGAGTATGAGAGTCGACGAATTCGGCTCTCCCTTGAATGAGTTTGTCTTCCCACCCTTGCATCGGACTTTTTACCGCTCGGACGAATCGATCGCGCAAAGACCGCACATATTGCATGACTTGTACCGTGTCCACACTAAGGCTTTCACTGCCGTGAATGCCGATTTGTTCGAACTTCTTGCGACGATCAAAATCATTGGCCGCTTGAATCAAAACTTTTGACGGCATACAGCCCACTCGGGCACAGGTGGTGCCCAGAGGACCATCGTCGATCACAACGTAGTTATCGGTTTTTCGAGCCACTTCACGTCGAGCAGTAAGCCCTGCCGTGCCTGCCCCAATAATAACGACATCAAAAGTTTGCATTACAGGCTCCAGTCTATCCTAAATACTCTTTGAGTTCATCAGCCCCGCCGATACGCTCACCATTGATAAAAATCTGCGGCACTTGGGTTCCTCCAGAAAGAGCCACTAGGGTTTTAATGCTGTAATCTTTGTTTAAAACGTGTTCTTCATATTGAAATCCACTTTTCTGCAATGACTCTTTAGCGGAGATACAAAACTCACAACCGGGTCGAGTAAAAATCGTTACTGACTTAGGGAGATCAATTTTTGGGTTTATATATTTAAGCATTGTCACCGCGTCGGAGGCATCAAAGGGGTCGCCACCTTTTTCTTCTTCAATAAACATTTTCTCGATGGTTCCATCATTGACTAGCATGGAATAACGCCATGACCGAGGGCCAAACCCAATAACTGATTTGTCGACAAGAAACCCTAATTTTTTACTAAACTCACCGTTGCCGTCGGGAAGCATGGTAATATTGGCAGCCTTTTGATCCTCCTGCCAGCTATTCATGACAAAGGTGTCATTCACGGACAAGCAGATCACATCATCAACACCTTCTTTTCGAAAAGCATCATAGAGCTCTGAATAACGAGGCAAATGGGTTGATGAACAAGTGGGTGTGTAGGCTCCGGGAAGCGCGAACAAAACCACTTTTTTGCCTTTGAAATAGTCATCCGTAGTTTTGGTGACCCACTCGGCTCCTTCTCGAATCTTAAATGAAACAGCGGGGACCTTTTGTCCTGATTTGTCTTCTAAACTCATATTTTTACTCCTTAGGTTCGGTATTACAAAGTACTATCATTTTCTTTCTTTTTTTGATAGTTGGAAAATATTATAAAACTATTATATGATAGTCATTTTCTATCACAAGGGGAGAACTCTTTGGCATCCATCACTCAGCTCGAATACATTGTTGCTGTCGACCAAGAAAAGCATTTTGGCAAGGCCGCAGCCAAGTGTCACGTCGCCCAGCCGTCGCTTTCTATGCAAATTCAAAAACTTGAGGAAGAGCTTGGCGCGATAATCTTTGACCGATCGAAAAAACCTATTTTAGCCACCGATACTGGTCAACAGATTCTGGAGCAAGCTCGCCTGGTTCTCAGGGAGCATAAAAAAATCTTTCAAATGGCAAACCTTGGATCAGCAGAACCGAAGGGGCAATTTCACTTGGGAGTGATCCCGACCCTGTCACCTTATCTGATTCCTTTATTCATTGGCGAGTTCTCAAAAAAGCATCCTAAAGTGCGACTAAAAATCAGTGAGCTGCAAACCTCTGAAATAATGGAACAACTTATTGCTGACAACCTGGATGCGGGACTATTGGTAACCCCTTTGGGTGACGACCAGATTATTGAGCGCCATTTATTTTTCGAACCTTTTTACGCTTACGTTTCGCAAAGTCATCCATTAGCCAACCGGAAAATCCTTTCTGAACTGGATTTAAGTGACGATAATCTATGGCTCTTAGAAGAAGGACATTGCTTTCGCGATCAGGTTCTAAAAGTGTGTGCATTAGACCGAAAAAATACAGCCCTGGAAAACGTCGAATTCGCCAGTGGCAACTTAGAAACCTTAAAAAACCTTGTAAAGAAGAACTCGGGATACACTCTATTGCCCGAATTAGCCCTAGGAGAATTAACGAATTCAGACATCGCAAAATATATTAAAAAATTCAAAAAGCCAGTGCCAACAAGAGAAGTTAGTCTTGTCCATAGTCGTAGTTTTTTAAAAGAGACCATTATAGGAGCTATGGAGGCATTGATCATCGACAGTTTACCCAAGAATATCCGATCATTGAAGAAAAGGGACATTGACGTCGTAGATATTTTTTAACACAATAAAGCCATGAATTTTCAGCGAGGTACCATTCTTCTTAGTTTTGTAGTGCTACTTATATCCGGCTTCAAAGCCCAGGCTCTGTGTGTGAATGTCAAAAAAGCCAACCTAAGGGCCGGCCCCAGTACAAAAAGGCAAATCACTTGGGAAGTTTTCAAATACATGCCGTTACGCAAAATTCAGCAAAAAGGCTCTTGGATTAAAGTCCGTGATTTTGAAAATGACGAACATTGGGTCTTTAAATCGCTCGTCACAAGCAAATACAAATGCGCTGTGGTTAAAACCAAAAAAGCCAATTTACGAACCGGCCCAGGGGCGAATTTCAAAAAGCCCGACGACTTGCCATCGGTAGATAAATATACGGTTTTCCGACTAATAAGAATCAAAGGTGGTTGGGCTAAGGTAGAAGATTCTTACGGCGATGCCTATTGGATTTTCAGAAAACTGGTCTGGATCAACTAACTCGATTGAGGCGGCCTTGCCTTGACTTCACTATAGATCTCTACCACATCTTTTAATGCTTTCTTGCTTAGAACCGGAGCCCGTGCATCATCTGCTGCAAGCCCGACCACAACAACCATAAAAGTTCTTTCGTTGCGTGGACGCCCCAGTAAATCCACTAAAAAATTTCGATTGGTTGGAGTGTAGGTTAAAACAGAAAGTCCAGACATGTGAAGAGCCGCAATCATTAAGCCTGTCGCAATTCCCACTGATTCTTTAACATAGTAGTGGGTCGATTTATCATTTTGCTCGTTCACACCGTATTGTTTCAAAAACACCGGAACTAAGTAACTCGCCTCAGTTATGAATTCTTTATTGGCGTCTGTATGCAAAGGTTTTAAGTCGTCTAGCCATTTTTGGGGGGCTTTTAAATTGTAGAATTGCCTTTCTTCGGCCTCAGCCGCCTCACGAATAATCTCCTTGGTTTTTTGATCCTTGATAACCGAAAATGCCCAAGGTTGCTTATTAGCACCGCTAGGGGCAGTGGCCGCCACAGCAATAGCATTAAGAATAATTTGTAAATCAACATCGGCTTGTTTAAAAAATCGCGTGGTCTTTCTTTTACGAAAAACTTCGACCAACTCACCACTAATTTCCAGAGCTCTAGAATTACTGAACTGAGCTCTTTTGATTGGCTCCAACATGGGCATCACCTCTTTGTATTCAAACACCTAGCAAGGCATTTTCTTTATAAAGTTCTTGCCTGCATAGGTATAATGAATTAACTGAAGGTGTCGTATAGCCCTTGGCTATAGCGAAAATCGGGAGTTATTATATGGTTTTAAGAGATCACCTTGAAAAACTTCACTATTTTTATCAAGTTGCAAAAGCCGGCTCCTTTAAAGAAGCGTCTCAGAAAATCAATATCACTCAACCTTCTTTGACTAAATCGATTCAAATTCTTGAGGGCTCTATTGAGAAAAAACTATTTCTTCGACAACCTCGAGGCGTCCAATTAACAACGGAAGGTGAAATCCTTTTTGATTATTGCCACCAATTGTTTGCTGACCTCAACGAAATGGAAATCAAGCTGCAGGCCCCTGAGGATCCCATGGCAGGCTCGCTACGAGTTGGAACTTACGACAGCATTGCCATTTATTTTTGGCCCCAATTTTTACGAAAATTTTTACCAAAGTATTTAAACCTCAGCTTGGAACTCACAACTGGTCGAAGTTCAGATATTCAATCCGCGGTAGAAAAAGGAGAATTGGACCTAGGTTTGATTATTGAGCCCAGACCAACCCAAAACACCGAGGTCGTTTATCTGTCAGAAGATCACTTTCAACTTTATGAAACACGCTCTGAAAAACCAATATATGAATCGGTCGAAGAGGCTCCCTTAATTTTTATGCCCGACGCCCTGGCCGGGCAGGATAACATGCGCTTACTAAAGTCTCACCCCGATCTTGAGAACCACAATCCGCGAATGCTGTATAAAACATCCAGCCTGGAGTCCGCCAAAGAATTGCTTTTGAAAGGCATTGGTATCGCCTTGCTACCCGAGTTTGTCGCCAAAGCTGATTTAGAAAAAGGATTTATCGCAAAAGTGAATCTAAAAGGGTTTCCCGAGAAAGGAATTGGCAGTCATCGCCTGGGGCTGGTTTATCCGACTCACAAGAAAAACTCCCCAACTTTACTTGGCTTGATTGAGGAGCTTAAAAAGGATCCGTTTTAATTGGTGGTCTTAAAAACTTCATGAGCTTCTTTTCGAAGCTCGTTCATATCCATCAAAGTTTGTGTCACATCCGCCATATTTTGCGGTTCTTGCTTTAGGACAACTTTAGCCTGGGTTTCCAAGGTCATGGCCATTTTCATAAGCTCAGCCATCCACCGAGAGTACTGCAGCTTCGCAGCATCGTCGGTTGCCGAAAGAGGATAAACCAAAGAAGCGTCAGCGATTGCAATCTGCATCGTTTCTACCGCCTGGTAATCCCCTTGCGTAAAGTTTTGGGACTGCACAGCTGCCGCTAAAACTTTGAATTGCTCACCAATAATTTTCATTGGCGCCGCCAATGCCGAATGATCTTCTTGAGCCAAAGCACTGAATGAAAACAAACTTAAGCAAAAAATTAAAAATAGATTTTTCATAAATCCCCCAAAAGAAGTCCACCCCTGGGTGATAGCGACTCTTAGCCTTATAGACAAGGAAAAAAGTTGGTTCGACCATCGAGTCTATCTAAGGAAAATACGTCAAAAATCAATGAGTTAAAAAAGAAGCCATTTTAGATTAAATTTCTCAGAATTTTTAGGGGGTTGGGATCACACCTTGCCCAAAGATGTTGCGCCGGACTTCCTGAAGGTTGACGCCATCCAGGTATTGAATTTCGATGATGTCGTTGGCCGGCCCCTCGGCGATGGGGCTGAACTCTAAATCTAACTGGCAACTGTCAGAGGCAGCCAAACTGATGCCGCAATCACCATTGGTCCCTGGATAGACTCCACCCACGAACTGAAAAGGTAAAGCCAATCCCACTTCTGCTATGTTGGTGGCGTCGTCTCCACCAACGTTAGTCACTGTAAATAATTGGGTTTGCGGGTTCCCCAGAGGAATCATACCGAAATCAAAAAATGGTCCATTGGAAATTGTTAGCTGAGCCAACTCCTCGCTGGCTGTGGCCGCCAATCCGTGATTGAGAGTGATACTGCGGCTGCCGTTGTTAAAGGTGACCAAAAGGTTGTCGGTAAAGTAGCCTTCCGTCAAAGGAAAGAACTCGATTTCGATGGTGCAGACCTCACCCTCAGCCAATTGGTTACCGCAAGTTCCGCCCGTTCCCGGAAAGGAAGATCCGGTAAAGCGAAATGGCACTGCTAACCCCGCTCCTACTAGTCCACTGGCCAAGCCATTCCCCGAGTTCGTCAGAGTCAGTGTTTCAACAATGCGGTCGCCAACCGGATGAGTCCCAAAGTCCAATGGATTTGGACCTGCAATCTCGATATAGGCGATCAAATCATCTGGATCAGGGGGATCTTCGGGTTGAGTGTATTCACCTTGAACCAATTGCACCACTTCGGTCTCGCCATTTTCACAGTAAGAAAGAGAATCAGGATTGTTGATCGGACTGACCGTGCGAATTAAAGACATTCCATCACTGGTAATAACACAGGTGGGAAACTCGTTTTTGATTCCAGAGATATCAATCCCTGCGTTGCAAGAGTTAACATCGCTTGCACAGAACCCAACATCCAAACCACTTTGGGTGCAGGCCAGGTTCCCCGTTCCTGTCATAGAAAAAATCGCAGTCTCAACACCAATTTCAACTTGCCAATCAAAGTGGGTGGAACAGTCCACTCGTCCGGTAGTTTGCGAGATTGTCCCCAACTCATTATCAAAAAAGTAGGTCACGGGACTGACTCCAGTCGCTTCCGCACCGTTGCATTCAGCTTTCACGACGGTCCACAACCCATCGGCCGAAGAGCAACTGATTTCAGTGACGCCGTCAACGTTGGTGCCGTTGCAAGACAGGAAGATTGAAAAACTTCCCAACAGAAATCCGATTTTGAAATATCGTCGCAAGATGATACACATACCAACTTTTCTATCGGCATTTGTGTCTCAAAATTTTACATTTTTAAGGTCTATGCGTGTGATTTTCACAAAGCTCGACTGATGTCGAGCTTTGTTGCTTGATCAAGGGGTCCCCGATCCAGTAACGTCGCGTGTGGCCAACTGCGCGGCGGCCCCATCATTGTAATCTAGGTTGATGATGTCACTGTTCGCACCCACCATGACCGGCGAGAACGTGACAGAAATCACACAACTGCCTCCTGGGGTAACAAAAGCTCCACAGGTTCCGGCCACCCCAGGATAGGCTCCACCAGTAAAGCTAAAGGGTGCAGCCAGTCCTGCTCCAAAAACACCCGTGGCAGTCACCCCTCCTGTATTGACGACAGTAAAAGCAAAATCGCTCGAGTGCAACGAAGGGGTCGAGTTGATTGGCCCAAAGTTTAATTTAAAAAATGGCAAGCAAGTGGTTTTCGAGGCCTACTGCTCCCAAGACAGTTTGGGCACACGCACCATTCAACTTCCATTGACTTGTGAAGAAAATTTTCAGAATTAGTTTTTGAATGCAGGGGGTTGCAAATGCCCCTTTCAAAATGTAGCAAGAGTACTGGTTACTTTTTATCCAACTTGCGATTGATCTCGTCCAACTGCTTCTGCTGTTTTTTAACGATCTCTAATAACTCTTGGTTTTGCTCTTTCAGACTTGCCAGCTCACGATCTTGTTCAGAATTTTTTGTAAACACAAAATCTGCCAATTCTTGAATAGCTTCCATGATGTAACCGATAAAACCGATATAATTCACAGACTTGGTCTTCATCTCGTCTTTGGCTGTATGCACCACTTCGGGGATCACTTCTTCCACCTGTTGGGCAATCACACCAATTTCCACACGATTGTTGGGATCGTCCTTCATCACAAAAGACACCCCTTCGACGGCCAAGATTTTTCCTAGGCTGTCTTCCAAAGGCATGACGTCTTTCTTCAAACGACGATCCGAAACGTCTGTCAACGTCCCCGTATATTCAATGTCACCGACAACGTCGAGGGCTACTGATGGAGTAACGGTACCAATACCGACATTTCCATAGTTGAAGTAGGTGCTTCCACTTTCCGTCGCCAATCTTGCAACTTCAACGTTACTAGAGTTTTCTAATAAAATAGAACCGTCGTCCCCATCTATGGTGATTCGAGCTTGGCCAGAATTATCATCAATCATCAGAGTATTTGAACCTGCATCCAACTCGAATATCTTAACATCAGCTGAATCCTTGAGTGTCAAATTTCCACTAGAACCGTCTAAGGTCGCTCGACTAACATTACTACTATCTTTCAAGGTAAGCTCACCACTGGCATTCAATCTTGATCTTTCAGTACCAGAACTGTCTCGAAGAGACAGCTCTCCACTGCCATCCAAACGAGCTCGAAGTTCACTGCTGCTATCAAAAATTTCGAAATCTCTGGCTGAAGCATCAAAATTAAATGTCAGATCACCAGACGTGTTATAAAATTCGTAGTTGGATGAAGAGTCTATACTTAGGGTTTTCGTCCCATTTGTTGAAAAACTTAAAAGATCAGTGCCTTCTCTATAAATACCCGTATTCAAGTCGCTTCCAAACGTAATGCCAGGCAGAGCGACGGTACCATTGGCGGCTTTAAAAGTACCAGTCATCGTGACACTTCCATCAGCCAAAAAGTCACCACCGCCACCTAGGGCCGCCCAACTTAAGACTCCGGCACCATTGGTCTGTAGCACCTGTCCTGATGTTCCGTCGGCCGTTGGTAAAGTCCAAACCACGTCAGGCGCAACAGCCGGAGCTTGAAAGCCAGCGTAACCAGAAGTGGCGCCAAGCATACGAACGTCACCGGCAACATCCAACTTACCCGCTGGTGCTGTTGTTCCAATCCCCACATTTCCGGCGTTAAAGAAGGAGTCACCATTTCCGTAGAGCATGACATTTGAAGTTCCAGTACTATCGTTCAAACGGATCAAGCCACCGGCTGATCCATCTTGGTTGAAACTCAAGAATGAGTTTCCATTGGAGCCAATCAAATCCAAGAACTCGCCGTTGGCCGTATCATTTTCGATGCGCATGATATAATTGGCATTGCCTGCCGCCCCTTTGACATGCAAAGGATCGACAGGATTATCTGTTCCAATTCCGACGTTTCCAGAGAAAAGTGAATTTCCACTAGATGACTCAACTGTAAAGAGATCGGTGGCCGAACTATCGGCACGAACAGAAAAGGTCGCGCTCGAATCATTGTTGTTAGCATCTAAGTTGACGTTAACACTAAAAATAGAGTCGAGATTCAATTCGCCAGCTGTCCCTTTTCGAATCCCTGCGTTAGTGGTCATAAGAGTATCGTTACCACTCCCAGAAATCGTAAAGTTACCATCGATATCCAGTCGCTCTGCGGGCGCTGTCGTCCCAATACCAACGTTTCCTGACTCTAGAACTGTGACTAAATCCCCATCATTATTGTCATCTGAACTTAACATGAGGATTGCTCCTCCAGAAGTTCCTCTAGCAGAGACCTCCAAATGAGCATCTGGGTTCTGATCGTGAACTCCAACGTCACCACCATCAAACCAAGTCGGATAGGTCGTACTACCATTCAATGCAATTCTGTTGGTTCCTGCGGCCTCGCTAAGAAAAATCATACCCGAGTCATTGGGGTTTTGCCTCAAGCCAATAACTTCATTGCCACTAGCTCCGTGCATGGCCACGAACTCTCCACCGCTCGTAGTATTGTCAACTCTCATAACAAAGCTACCACTTGCTGCGGCACCATTGACATGGAACATGTCTGTCGGTGCTGTTGTTCCAATCCCGACATTCCCGGACGCATCGATTCGAAGTGATTCTGTGCCGGCATTCGAGAAAGCAATCTCATCAGCGGCCGGCTGAAAAAGTCCTGTGTTGGTATCACCATTGAATGTTAAGTCAGGATCGGCGGCGCTGTTTTCGCTTAAAAGTTCCAGTTCACCCGTCATGGCCACCGAACCATCAGCCAAGAAGTCACCACCGCCGCCAAGGGCCGCCCAACTTAAAACACCAGAACCGTTGGTTGAAAGCACCTGTCCTGATGTTCCATCCGCCGTCGGTAAAGTCCAAACCACGTCAGGCGCAACAGCCGGAGCTTGAAAGCCGGCATAGCCAGAAGTGGCACCAAGCATACGGACGTCGCCGGCAACATCCAACTTACCCGCCGGTGCTGTTGTTCCGATTCCCACGTTTCCTGAAGAATCAATTCTTATTCGCTCTTGATAAGATGAAGCCCCTGTTTGTTGTCCAATAGCAATTTCAGGGGTTAGTCCCGCACCTGTATTTATGGCCCCCATATAGGCATAGGTACTAGTGGACCCACTGTTGCGTGACCGAAAATTAATAAATGAACCATCATTATTACCATTATTTCCAAACTCAGCAAGAGAAACTGGAACAAAGGAAGCGCCTGTACCCGTATAAGCGGAGTCACCACCGGCATTAACACCTAAAAAGCCTGAGTATACAGCTCCTCCGTTAAAAGTGGTGGTCCCAGACGAATCAATTGACATTCGAGTGGTATCACTAGTTTCGAGGTTAAGTGCAAAACTGTCATTAGTACCGATAGTGACTGCGGCCCCTGTTGTATTACCACCATCTAAAATGTCGCCACTTCCACCACCACCAACAAGGTCAGCGTAAGCTCCACCATTTTCAGAAACTCTATATTTATTAGAGGTGGAATCAAAATAGATCCGCCCTTGTCCCGCCGGAGATAAAGCAGGAGCGGCCATTCCGCGCATAGATTCAGCTCCATTGATGTCGAGTTTGGTGGCTGGCGCGGTTGTCCCAATCCCAACGTTACCAGCTGCATCGATTCTTAAAGATTCTGCATAACTCGAAACAGCTGTTTGCCGGCCAATGACAAAGTCAGGTGCATAGCCTGCCGCTGGTGGCACAGTTCCAAAATAAGTGTGAGTGTCTTCAGAGGAGGCATTGCGAGACCTCAGAGTAATAAAGGAAGCGTGTTGATCAGAGTTGTTTCCAAATCGCGATATGACTGCAGGGTTCGCCGTCGCGCCAGTACCCGTATAACCCGACTCACCAGAACCGCCCGCTTGATCGACAAAATCTAGGTAGGCCGCTCCAAATTGTCCCCAAAGATTTCCGGAGAACTTTATATCTCCCACAACATCCAGCTCTTCGGTGGGTGTGCTTGTTCCAATCCCGACATTCCCGGACGCATCGATTCGAAGTGATTCTGTGCCGGCATTCGAGAAAGCAATCTCATCAGCGGCCGGCTGAAAAAGTCCTGTGTTGGTGTCACCATTGAATGTTAAGTCTGGATCTGCGGCGCTGTTTTCGCTTAAAAGCTCCAGTTCACCCGTCATGGCCACCGAACCATCAGCCAAGAAGTCACCACCGCCACCAAGGGCCGCCCAACTTAATACACCTGAACCGTTTGTTGAAAGCACCTGTCCTGATGTTCCGTCCGCGGGTGGCAATGTGTAAGTTTGTGAAGTCGTGACAGTGGCTGGAGCTTTAAATCCTACATACTCACCGCCGGCATTGTCTAGAAATTTTAATTCGCCCTCTGCGTGCAAGTTCAAATCAAGATTGTCATCTATAGTAAGGACCGTGGTATCCGAATTGCCAGCGAACCTGAATAAGTCACCAGCACCATTGTTATCAGAATCAGCTGAGAAAGTCATGACATCCGATGTGGTGTAAATGTATTGATTGTCACCACCGCTTAAGAAAAGAGATCCGCTCACACCCAGTTGCCCAGTTACCGTTAGCGGCGAAAACCCAGAGGCGGCACCACCGATACCCACATTACCGCTATTGTCGATCACAATGCCTTCACTATCGCCATCATTCGAAAGATAGTTGCCGTTTAATTCAATATTTCCTGTCATCGCCACAGAACCATCGGCCATAAAGTCGCCGGCTCCACCTGTGGCATCGGACACCCATGTTAAGTTGCCTGAGGCATCAGAGCTTAAAACTTGTCCTGCTGTTGGCGCCACACCGGGAAGTTCATAGATTAGGTCACCACCTAATGCATCGGGGGCGCGGAATCCGGTTACGCTCGAACCGTTACCGGCAAGCTCTGCCATTATAATTGAACCACCATCGCCGGCAACAATGCCTTTGGGCTCAGATCGCACGGTGCCATCCACAGTTAATTTTTCTACTGGGTTTGGAAGGTTACCAATCCCTACATTTCCTGCCGAATCAACCACCAATCGCGCGGTGTCGTCGGTTTCTAAAACTAAATCGTTGGTGTCATTGGTCCCAATGGTCATTAAACCAGCGAACGAATCGCCGTTCTGGGTAATCTTGCTATTCAACTGAGTTTGAATGGCACTGGTGACACCGTCCAAGTAATCAAACTCTGTATTATCAACGCTTCCAGCGCTAATCTTGGTCGCTGCAATCGCAGCCGAAGCATTGATGTCGGCGTTGACGATTTCGCCATCAAGGATCATCGAGCTTTCCACCGCGTTGGCTTGAATGGTCGTGGTTCCATCGTTGGCCATGGCCACATCACCAGTCACGGCCACCTCTTGAGCTTGGCTCGAGCCATCACCCACCCAAACACTGCCGTTGGTTAAAGCAGAACCAGTCACATCGGCTAGTTTTTCGGTATCTAATTCATTAATCGCGGCTTGCACGTTGGTGGCTGAAATGGTTCCAGCCGCCGTGTTCGGGATCGCTGTCGGGTCAAAATTCGATTCATCGACATCAATCTCAATGGCACTGGTGCCACCATTGGTGGTGACAGTCACTTTCGTTGACCCAGCATCAATAGACTTAAACGGCAGGTCGCTGCCTGATTTTGTGAGAACTAAGGACTCACCACTGGAACCGCCATTGCTGGCCGTGTTAACTTCACCACCCGAGGCCGTTCCAAAAGCCACCCAGGTTCCGCCACCATCACAAAACTCAACCGAACCCCCGGTGAAGCGTAGGGCACCAGCTTTAGTGGCACCGCAAGCTGCGGCACTGCTGCCAATTTGGATGTCGCCGGCAACTTCCAATAGCGAGTTGGGAGTTGTGGTGCCTATGCCCACGTTTCCAGAGGCATCGATGCGCATGGCTTCTGAATTGCTGGTGGCAAACAACATATCTGTCGCCTCAAAATTCCATAGAGTAATTTGTTCAGACGACGTGATCCCAAGGTCAAAACCATCGAGGTTTCCATTACCAGAGTCATTATTGGTCAACTTAATGGCAGCGTCGTTACCCTTGTGAATATGAAGCTCTGCTTGTGGGTTGGCCTCAGACAGTCCCACTCGACCGTTATTTGTCACACGTACATACTCAGAACCATTGACCTCCAGTCCGAATTCATCGGTGGCTGGTGCGTACATTCGCGCAGCTCCATCACCAACAGACATTCCGTTGGCAGCTCCAGTACCACCCAAAGTTAAAAGTGTTCCTGGGGCTGATGTTCCTATACCAACATTCCCAGATGCATCAATGACCATTCTCTCAGCTCCGGCGGTGTCAAAGCGGATGGTGTCGTCGTTGGCACCTTCTTCGACCTGGATTTTTGTGTTGT
>CAYGNH010000011.1:0-122074 GCA_964351315.1 uncultured Pseudobdellovibrionaceae bacterium | reverse complement strand
CCAACACTGCCGCTGGTGATATTGTTGCCACGAATGTACAAGCCGCGATCAACGAATTGGATACCGAAAAACTCGCCGATGTGACTGGTTCTGCTTTAACCAACGGAAGTGTTTGGGTGGGTGATGGCTCGAGCCAAGCTCAAGAAGTGGCCGTCACTGGTGACGTGGCCATGGCCAACGATGGAACCACGACCATTCAAGCCAACGCTGTTGAAAGTTCTATGATTCTTGATGGCGAAATCGTCAACGCCGACATCAATGCTTCAGCCGCGATTGCCGCCACCAAGATCAGTGCTGGAAGCGTTGATAATACAGAGTTTGATTACCTGGATGGTGTAACAAGTGCCATTCAAACCCAATTGAATAACAAAATCACTCAAGACGGGGATTCGTTCGCAGGCCTTATGACTATCGGAACCAATGACACCAACGCTTTGGTATTTGAAACCGATGGTGTTGAGAGAGCTCGAATCGATACGGGTGGCGACCTTGGTATTGGTACCAACAACCCACGTCGCAACATTAGTGTTTATGAAGCGACCAATGACGGTTCGGCAATTTCAATCGAAACCCCTGGAACACAAACCAATCAAGTGGCCCAATTGGAACTGATTTCTCAATCCGACGGCAACTTTTTAGGGGCCGCCGCCACCAACAAAGGTTGGCAAGTGTTTGCTCGTGGTGACGCTTTTACCACGGCTGCTGAACAAAATGACTTTGGCCTCACTTATTGGAACGGATCGACTTGGTTGAATGCTTTTCGCATCGACTCGCTGACTGGAAATGTTGGTATTGGAACAATCAGTCCGGCCTCGGAACTTGACGTCGCAGGTATCATCCGTGCCGAACAGATTTGTGATGAGGCTGGTGCCAACTGCCGCGACATCTCCACAGGCTGGGGCGGCGGCGGTGACTTTATGGCCGACGGTTCAGTGGCTATGACCGGGCAGTTGGATGCGGCTGATGGAGTTATTGGGGCTCCAGGGATTAGTTTTTCTGCAGATCAAGATACTGGTATTTGGAGAAATAGTAACGACGAAATGTCATTTGTATTTGGAGGACATCGACTCTTTAGGTTTGGGGCAAATCGATTCAATATGTTTAGCCAAACAGATGAGGACCTCGATCCACAATTTTTTAGTTATGGAAACTCGCTCCTTGAAGGCGCCGATATAACTATGCGACGCTCGCAAAGTGGAAGTCCCGGGTCCGAAGGACTTGTCCCTGATAATAGTAAAGTGGCCGGCTTCCGTGGAGAAGCCTGGGACGGTGCTGCCTATCAAAGGTTGGGGTCAATTTACATGCATGTCGATGGTGGATCTGGAGTGGGCGATATGCCGGGTCGGTTGTCGTTTTGGACAGCCCCAGATGGCACAGCAGTGGAAGTTGAAAGAATGCGAATAGATAATGCGGGTAATGTTGGTATTGGAACAACCTCTCCCGCCTCCCTCCTCGACGTGGCCGGAATCATTCGTGCGGAACAGATCTGTGACGAGTCCGGCGCCAACTGTCGTGACATCAGCTCCGGCTGGGGTGGCGGCGGTGACTTTATGGCCGATGGTTCTGTGCCGATGAGCGGTGAACTTCTACTACTTAGCGAGAACAGCGCCGCTGACCCTGATTTAACATTTAATGGTGACAGTAATACAGGTCTGTTTCAACCAGCGGCCGATGAAATAGCTTTCTCCAATGCTGGAACAGAATCACTTAGAATCGACACCTCTGGGAATGTTGGGATTGGAACGACGACTCCTGCAAACTCTCTGCATGTTTATGGGGACAAGATCAATGCAGAATCGGTCAATGGTGGTATCTTCCTTGGTGTTCGTGATGACACAGATGTGAATGATCAAGAAGTTCTAATGGAAATGCAAGTCGACTCTAAAGACAGTAGTTCTGGCCCTCGACGATTCATGGCCGTTTTGTCACAAGGAGCTCAAACAGTCTCCAATCAAGGCTTTTACTCGATTATATACTCTGGTCTTTCAGGTACAACCTCATCGCAGGAAGCCATTGTTATCGATCATAATGGAGACATAAAATTGGGGTCAGGAGCCCCTTCAGCAAAGCTTGACGTCGATGGTGACTTTATAATGAGAGGAACCACATCTGGGTATGCGGGCTTTCAATCGCCAGCCGTCGGCCCCGATTTGATTTGGACTTTGCCAACAGCCGATGGAACTTCAGGACAGGTGCTACAAACCAACGGTTCAGGAGTTTTAAGTTGGGCCGCCCTTGGTGGCGGTGGCGACTTTATGGCTGATGGTTCTGTGGCCATGACCGGGCAGTTTGATGCGATTGACGGTACAGATGGTGCTCCTGGAATTTCTTTTGCTAGTGATCAAGACACTGGATTTGTTGGTGGTGTTGGCGAAATCGGGTTCACAGTTGCTGGTACTCGTAAATTTACTTTAAACGCCAATGCACTTTTTGGAATCGCAGGAACTCCATTGTTACGATGGAATACCGCTGGAACAGCCTCTACCCCTGCTTATTCCTTCGGATCAGACAATGATACAGGAATGTTTCGTCCGGCAGCTGATGAAATTGCTTTTTCTAATGCAGGAGCTGAAAGCATGCGGATCGATGCTTCTGGTAATGTTGGTGTCGGTATGGCTCCAACGGCCTTCACAAGTTTGACCGTTGAAGATGATATGTTAGTCAAGAGCGACTTCAGCTCAAATATCGCCATTGAGGGTAATACTAGAGCTTCTCTAGATCTTGTCGACCCCAATTCTGGCTTCAATAGTAAAAGATCGAGAATATCTTATGCCGGCAGTACTTTCAGTCTCAGTTTTGGTGACGATACAGGTACGTCCCATACATATTTTTTAAATGCAGTTCGATCAGGTCTTAATGCTTCTTCGGTTACTTTAACCGGTACTGCAATTAACCTAAATTCTGGTGGATCAAACACATTGCACCTTGATGGCTCCAGCAATGTTGGCATTGGAACAACAGCTCCTGCAGGAAAACTCGATGTTGATGGCGACATCCGTATGCTTGGTTCAACCAGTGGTTATGCAGGCTTTCAAGCTCCCTCTGTCGCTCCGGATGTGATTTGGACTTTGCCAACAGCCGATGGAACTTCAGGACAAGTGCTACAAACAAACGCCTCCGGCGTTTTGTCTTGGGTGGACAATGGCTTGGGCGCGGGCGACTTTATGGCCAATGGATCTGTCGCTATGACCGGTCAGTTTGATGCTGTGAGTGGTTCTGCCGCATCTCCAGGGATCTCTTTTGCCGGGGATGAAAACTCTGGATTTTTCTTAAATGGTCCCGATCAGATCTCATTGGTGACTGGTGGAGTCTCTCGATTGACTTTCAGTAATTCCCAAGCGGCTGCGACTGTTGACCTTAATATGCAAGACAATCGAATTCGTAACCTATCATCAGCAAGTACAACAAATCCGAATTTGGCTTTCAATGGTGACCCGGATACGGGAGTTTTTCGTCCAGCAGCCGACACCTATGCCATCGTAACAGGCGGAAATGAGGCTCTCAGAATTGACGATATTGGAAATATTGGTATTGGAACTGTAAGTCCACGAGCCACTTTAGATGTGAATGGTTCCATCGCTTCGGCTCCGGCAACGGCTGAGGCGACTGACATCATTGATTTTGCAAACTCAAACTTTGGTTACACGGCGCAAAGTTGCGGCGACGCCACCTTTGCCCTTCACAATATGAAAGACGGAGCCACCTATACGATAGCAATTCAAGGGGACTCTTCTGGGACTTGTGCTTTCAATGCTTACAGTGATGCTGGAATCACAACTTTAACTGTCAAATACCCGCCCTCTCACGGTGCCTCCACCGCAACAACCGACACCCTTTATTCTTTTGTGGTGATTGGTGGAACCGCCTATGTGGCTTGGGTTCCAGGCTATGCGCCTTAAGAGTTGTTTAATTTCAGTTAGTTAGCCTTTTACTGAATTCTTGCTATTCCGCCGTCTTTTTACTAAATTCGGTCCTTTCCGCTTCAATCAAGACAGGGAGTGACCGAGATGGCCATCAAGCAGCTGACCGACGAGCAAGTGCGTACCATGACATTGGAAGAGAAAGATCAGTGGTGGTTAGACAATGTCTACCGCGGTGATATGCGCCAGCTTACCCTTCGCTCTGGGATTACCGGAGCTTTGCTCGGTAGTATCCTAAGCCTGACCAACCTTTATATCGGAATCAAAACGGGATGGACCTTAGGAGTCGGTATCACGTCGGTGATTCTTTCGTTCGCGGTGTTTAAAATTTTATCGAGCCTTAAGATTGGCGACGAAATGACGGTGCTTGAAAACAATGCCATGCAATCCATTGCCACCAGCGCCGGTTATATGACTTCGCCATTAATGGCTTCCCTTCCTGCTTATATGATGGTCACAGGAAAAGTGATTCCTATGTGGCAAGCCTACTGGTGGATGGTGGTTCTTGGTTTGCTTGGGGCCCTCTTCGCCTTCCCGCTAAAAAAACGCTACATCAATGACGAGCAACTTCCCTTTCCCGAAGGCTACGCCGCCGGGGTTGTCCTTGATAACTTACACGAATCCGATGGCAAAGAGGGTTTGATGAAGGCGAAGATCTTGGGCTTTGGCGCGGTCGCTGCGGCTGTGATCGAATTTTTTAGAACCGGCGCTGTGTTGGCGAAACTAAAATTGGACGCCTTAACCATCCCCGCTCATTGGGAGGATGTTTTCGGCTTCAATCCTAAAATCGCTGGCACTCCGATGAAAGAACTCACCATTGGGATGGACACTTCCATCGTGATGATGGGGACAGGCATGCTGATGGGAATTCGGGCCACGGCCTCCATGCTCCTGGGAGCCGTCCTCAACTATTTTATTTTGGCGCCGATCATGATCAACAAAGGGATAATTGTCGGCACCGGCTTTAAGAACATTACCATGTGGGCCCTTTGGGGTGGAGCCGCCATGATGACAACGGCTTCACTTTATTCTTTTTTGGCTTCCGGAAACACTTTTTCTAGTATCCTGGAGTTGTTTAAACGGAAAAAAGAAAAGAAAGTTAAAAAGAAAGATATCTTGGAGCACATCGAATTGCCGCGAAAAGTTTCTTTCATCGGCGTCCCCATACTTTCGGTGATTATTATGATTATGGGAAAACAGTTTTTCGATATCGATTACTATTTATCCGCCATTGCAGTTCCCCTTGTTTTCATGTTCTCCATTATGGCCGTGAAGTCCACGGGCGTGACCGCGATCACTCCCGGTGGTGCTCTTGGCAAAATGACTCAAGTCACCTACGCGGTATTGGCGCCGGGAAACATGGGCACCAACTTGATCAGTGCTGGGATCACTTCGGAAGTCTGCCTCAGTGCCTCCAACCTCTTGATGGATATCAAGCCGGCCTATATGTTGGGTGGTAAACCCCGCCACCAAGCCATTGGGCACTCCATAGGAATTTTCTGTGGTGGCCTGGTGGCCGTCCCCGTTTTCTATATGATGTTCGATGGCGATATTTCAAAGTTTTCCACCGAACAGTTTCCCATGCCGGGAGCCACTGTTTGGAAAGCCGTAGCTGAGGTCCTTTCGAAAGGCTTGGGCGCCCTTCATCCCACCGCTCAATTAGCAGTACTCATTGGAGGGGCTATGGGCATCGTCTTCGAGATTCTCACCAAAAAAACCAACGGGCGTTTTCCATTAAGTCCGGTCGCCTTTGGAATCTCTTTCGTGCTTCCGTTCCATATTTCCTTGGAGTTCTTTTTAGGCTCTTTGATTTTTTGGTTGATGTCGCGCAAGCCAGAAGAAAAGCGCTCGTCTCGATTTCAAACGATTTTGGAAAACAAAGAAACTATCGGTGCTGGTATCATTGCCGGTGGCTCTATTGTTGGGATTGCTTTGATGATTGCAGAAACGTCTATGTAATGCGGGCACGGGGTCTTTTTCCCCCTCCGAATTCCGCCTTTCCACATCACGCACATAAAAAAAGCACCTTCTGAAGAACAGAGGTGCTTTTTGTTTTTGAATCGCTTCCCGTTTCGTGACGCTGCTGGATAAAGAACGGCGTACCGAAAAAAGGGAACGGCGTACCTTAATTGGCGGCGGTTTCTACTGGCTTTTTGGTTTCGTCTTTTTTAGGATCGCCGAATTTTACGTCGGTTCCATCAAGACACTTATAACCAGACCCTTCGATGTTGGTACGGATCTTATCGAACGTCTCGCTGCAGATTGAGGGTGTGGACTCGGCCCAAGCCACTTGTTGAGTGTCACCAAACTTGGTGTAGTTCACTTCGCAACGTTTTTCTCTTTTATCCAAAGTCACTAGACGCTGATCTTTACCGACCAAGCAGGTGTAGGCTTTGTTGTCAGCTTGTTTGGTCTCAGCTTTCTTTTCAATTTTCGTTTCAACCTTAGCTTGCTCGGCGCCTTGATCGATCGCCGGCTTGTGGGCGCAAGAAACGGTGAAACCTAAAAATCCTACCAAAAAAATAAGTGAACTAGCTCTCATAATCTTAACTCCTTTAAGTTGTGTTTATAAAAAATTAGATTGCAGACCCCTCTGCATGACTCTTACTAACAGCATGATTTGTGCCAGGTCAGATCCAATAGGTGCCGCTCAAATTGATACAATTGAAAAATTGTAAAATGCGGTGACAATATTTGAACGTTTCATTGTGGGATTGGAGTTCTACAATCTCAGTGAAGAGGCGTCTTTTTAAAAACCAACATGCGGTTGTTGGCTGGCATTTCGTGATCTTTAACAAGCAGAAATTGCCGCTCTTTCAGCTCGGCCTCGACTTTTTCAAAATCGCGAAGACCGGAGCCTGGAAATTTTCCCTGTAGCCACTTCTGGAAGTCAGCATTGCTTTCAGAGGTAAACTCCCCTCCATACATGAAAGCGCCGTAAACTAAAAAGAGGCTGCCACTGGGTAAGGAGGTCAGATCATCAAACAACCTCAGGCAAAGCGGCCAAGACATAATGTGCAGGGTATTCGCAGTAAAAACGGCATCAAAGTCGCCCTCAGGAAAATCGGTTTTACCCACTTCGTACTCCACAGGTCCATTTACATTGGCTCTGGGAAAGTCGTGCAACCACATTTCGATACCCTCGTGACGCTCTTCCATATCGGCCAAGGTCCACTGCAGGTCTTTAAAATGGGGAGCCATAAAAATAGCGTGCTGCCCGGTGCCCGCTCCCACTTCAAGGAGTGAGCGACACTCAGGCAAGTACTCTTTAAGAACTTTTAAAATAGGCTCGCTGTTTTTGTCACATGAAAGAGCGTAGGGTTTTTCAGGAATCATATCTTAGTTACAAGTGTCCAACATGGCTTGGATGGTAGAACTGGAACCACGCAATGAGAACACGGCACTGCGGGTGGGGCCCTGTTTCGAGAGATAGTTCACCGTAAAAGTCGCATCCGCCTTCAGTCGGTTGACGATGCGGTTGCGATCGATCAACCGATTGGCAACGATGGTTTTATCGCCATTTTCCGGCTGTAAAAGAGTCATACTGAACGGGTCCACTTCGGGACGATTGCTCACCCCTGAGGCTTCGTAATATTCGTTTGTGGGAAGACCTTCTGGAAAAGAAATGATCATCGGGAAGCTGTAGTCTCCGTTGCCGGTCGCCAATTTGATCACCTGCAAGGTCCATTGTTCGGTATTGCCATCAACATCGACCACCGAAGTTGTTGTTTCGGCGACGCAACCCATTTTTTGCAGAGGGGTCATGATGTCTTTGTCGGCCCGCCAATCTTTAGAACTCGCGATCTCCGAAGCTTGAAGTGCCTGGCTCAACAAACCAATGGATAAAACCAAAAGACAGAATTTCATGAAAGCCCCCTTCATTGCCGCTCCAGCGGTCGTCTTCGACAATTTAGCACAGCTTTATTTAGATTCAAAACCTCTTGTTATATTTTTAAAGCACTGAAAACACACCACTTTCGTCACTATTGACATCAGCCCCAGGGGTCGAGATAACCAGCCCATGGCAACTACAGAAATAAATAAAGATAACTTTAGAGAGATTTACGAAAAAAACGACATCGTTATTGTGGACTTTTGGGCCTCCTGGTGTGGCCCCTGCATGAGCTTTCTCCCCGTCTACGAGCAGGTTTCAGAAGATCATCCCGATGTGGTATTTGGTAAAGTCGACACCGAAGTCGAGCAAGAGCTGGCGGCGCATTTCTCGATTCGCAGCATCCCCACCTTGATGGTCATTCGCGAAGGGGTTGAAGTGTTCTTCCAGCCCGGCGCCCTTTACGAAGAGCAATTGCGTGAACTGGTGACTAAGGTCAAAGAGCTGAATATGGATGATGTTAAAAAGCAGCTGGAATCTGAAGAGCAAAAAGCCGAGTCTTAATCGGCAATCAAGACATCGACAAATTTCAAGTAGCGCAGTTCACGACAAGAGTGAGGAAAGGGGTGATCAATCCCTTGGCCTGAGACTTTTAATATCTGTCCTTTTTTGCGAGCCTTCGAAAGAGATTCTTCAATGATTTCGAAAAAATCTTGAAAGCTAATGTGGCTTGAACAACTGGAAAGAACCAAGTGACTACCGCCGCCACAAAGCCGTGCGGCTTGAGAAAACAAATGGGTATACGCTTTCACAGCCTGCGCTTTCGTCTTTTCTGAATGGGTCATGGAAGGTGGATCGACCATTACCACATCAAAATCGTCTCTATTGGCTTCCAAGAAATCAAAAACATCTGTTGCCACCGCTTTATGTTTCCCTGGCTCTAAGTCATTTAAATGCCATGCCTTGGTCGCCAATTGGAGCGCCGGCTCAGACAGATCAACACTGGTCACCCTGTCGGCGCCGCCCAACCCCGCGTAAATAGAAAATCCGCCTGTGTAACTAAAAAGATTGAGAACCGTTTTACCTTGAGCGAGAGACTTTAAATACTGGCGGTTGTCTCGCTGATCCAAAAAGAACCCGGTTTTTTGACCTTGAACGTAGTCGACTATAAATCGAACACCGTTCTCTAAAATCTCGATCGGTTCAAAATCCAACGAGGCTCCGAAAACCAAGGGATCGCGTTGATCTGATCGTCGAGGTTTGCAATAGACCGACTCAACAGGTGTATTTTCCAAAAGCCATTGAGCTAAGAACTCTTGATCCCAAAACTCATAGCAAGAGTCGCCATCAAATTGCATCACCGCCAAGTTATTGTAGACGTCACACACAAATCCAGGGAGCCAGTCTCCTTCGCCGTTGACCAACCGATAGGCGTTGGTGTCGACGGTTCGCAAAGAGGCTCGCAAATTCCAAGCGGCTTTTAAACGCGCCTGATAGAGGGTTTCGTTGGGGGGTCTTTTTTCAGTGGAGAGAATTCTTAGAGCCAGGGGTCCTTCCGGGCTGTAAAGGGCCCATGCCAACCCCTGACCTTTCCGATCAAGAACCTGGCAAAGCACCGAAGATTCCACGCCTTTTTTCAACTCTACCGCTTCACGGTAGACCCAGGGCTGCCCCCTGAGGATGTTTTTTCTTAGATCACGGTTCAGTTGAACTTTCAGCATCCCCCACTTATACTTGCCCTATGGCGGAACACAACAAACCTATTTTATTTTTTGATGGCCACTGTAATCTTTGCAATGGTTTTATTGATTTTTTGGTTCGCCGAGACAAGAACCATCGGGTTCTCATTGCCTCTCTACAAGGCGAAACAGCCCGCCAAAAGTTGCCACCCGAGGCGATTGCAAAGCTCGCCTCAGTGGTCCTTCTCGACACCGATGGAAGAATTCATTTTAAATCTTCAGCGATTTTCAGGGTGGCTTGGTGCGTGGGCGGCCCTCTTCACATTTTGACCCCATTTCGCATTCTACCCCGCTTTTTTACCAATTGGATTTACGACTTCGTTGCCCTTACCCGATACTCTCTATTTGGCCGCCGAGAGACCTGCCGAATTCCCACGGCAGAAGAAAGACAGCGTTTTCTTGATTAAAATCTGACCCCATTCACTCAAGTAGAAGTGGACAAACGTTCCAAACAAAGCTAACTTTCTGCTTTTCAAGGAAATTATCATGTCCATACCTATTCGGAATATTGCGATTATTGCTCACGTTGATCACGGCAAAACCACCCTCGTTGATCACCTTCTTAAACAAAGTGGAACTTTTCGTGAAAATGCCGATGTCGATGAACGCTTCATGGATAGCATGGACCTAGAAAAAGAGCGTGGAATCACCATTGCCGCCAAAAACGCGTCTTTCCAGTACAAAGACATTAAAGTGAATATTGTCGATACTCCTGGGCACAGTGACTTTGGTGGCGAGGTCGAACGAATTCTCGATATGGTCGACGGTGCCATTCTGTTGGTGGACGCCAGCGAAGGTCCGCTTCCACAAACCCGCTTTGTTCTTGAAAAAGCGTTAAAGAAAAATATCAAAATTATTGTTTGTATCAACAAAATCGACCGACCCGACGCTCGGATTGACGAAGTTCACAACGAAATCTTTGACCTTTTTATCGATCTGGATGCCACCGAAGAACAGGCCGATTTTGATGTCATCTATGCCATCGGAAAAGACGGAATCGCCACCACTGACCCTAACGAAATGACCAACAGCCTCGAGGTCTTATTCGATTGGATCATCGAAAAAATCCCGCCACCAACCGTCGAGCAAGATGGCCCCCTACAGCTTCTGGTCGCCAATATTGATTACGACGACTACGTCGGCCGTCTTGGTATTGGGCGGATTCGCTCAGGCTCTTTAAAGGTTGGGCAAGAAATTTTGATTTGCCAAGAAGATGGTAACAAAAAATTGAAAATCAGTACCCTGTTTAAATACATGAATTCTCAAAAGGTCAAATGC
This sequence comes from uncultured Pseudobdellovibrionaceae bacterium, assembly GCA_964351315.1. Taxonomy (GTDB): domain Bacteria; phylum Bdellovibrionota; class Bdellovibrionia; order Bdellovibrionales; family JAGQZY01; genus JAGQZY01. The sequence goes on along the minus strand of CAYGNH010000011.1, from coordinate 111,305 downwards.
GATGAGCTGCATGCTGGTGATATTGCGATCGTCGCCGGATTCGAGAAAATCTTTATTGGTGATACCCTTACCGACCCAGCCAATCCCAGACCCATGGAAAGAATCCGTGTGGACGAGCCAACAGTGGCGGTTGTGGTTTCTGTTAATGACGGACCTTTTGCCGGAACCGAAGGAAAACTGGTTACCAGTCGAAAAATTAAAGAACGCTTAGAAAGAGAACTTTTGTACAATGTTTCCATTCGTGTTGAAGACACCGACTCTCCCGAAAGCTTTAAAGTTTTGGGCCGCGGCGAATTGCAACTCTCTGTGCTTTTCGAACAAATGCGTCGCGAAGGTTTTGAGCTTTTAGTCAGCAAACCCCAAGTTTTGATGCACAAAGATGACGGCGTTTTAAAAGAACCCATGGAAGTTGCTGTTGTGGATGTCGAGCAAGATTATGTCGGAGCGGTGACCCAAAAAATGGGCGAGCGCAAAGGCGTTTTGTTAACCATGAATCCCAAAGGCGCCAACCGTTCTCGTATTGAATTTCGTATTCCTTCTCGCGGTTTAATTGGTTACCGGTCCGAGTTCCTAACGGACACACGAGGAACCGGTCTTCTGAGCACTTATTTTGACGGCTACGACGACTACCGTGGAGAAATCGAAGCCCGTCACACCGGTGCAATTATAAGCGATCGCAAAGGGGCCGCCACTTCATATTCTATCTGGAATTTGGAAGACCGTGGCAGCATGTTTATCAAAGCCGGCACCCAGGTGTACTGTGGAATGATCATTGGTCAGGCCAATAAAGCGACCGACTTGAATGTCAATATTGTTCGAGAGAAAAAGCTAACCAACGTTCGTGCCTCTGGTTCTGACGAAGGAATCAAGCTCACTCCGCCCATTAAACTGACCTTAGAGTCGGCTCTTGAATGGGTTAAAGACAGCGAGCTCATTGAGATCACACCAATGAATATTCGCCTGCGCTGTCGAGAACTCGACCCGAACAAGCGAAAAGTGAAAAAAGAAAAGAATTAAAACTGCAAAGAGCCTCTGCAGAGGAGTTTGATTCAAGAAGCCATATCGGTCATCTGCATATTTCGAAGATGATCCAATTCTCTCTCAAGGGCTTGAATTTTTTGGTTCCGGACTTCCACAAATTCGGCTTCACCAAGCAGTCCAGAAAAGCCAACATCTTCTGTCGTTTTGCCTTGGGCACGCTTAAGATCAATATTCTCAAGCTCGAGTTTAGCCAATTTGGTTTTCATGACAGCCAATTGCGCCTTCACCTGATTGTGTCCGATAATTCGCTGACGCAAGAAAAACTGTAAATCATCAATAAAGTCCGAGTTCTCTTTTTGCAGCTTCATCGCTAGAAAAACAATACCCGTTACGGCTGCGGCTACTAAAATGACAAAGAAACCTGCTGAAATAATCACGGATGTACTCCCTGTTAGTTTGTTACTGCTTTTATTCGGCCTAAAAGTCTGTAGAATTTAGACAAACAGCCCATTTCTCAATCTTAGTCTTGTCATCGTGCCCTTATTTTATTAAGGCTTGCCTAAAACCTCGACTGGACTGGACTTTGTGAAAGGAAGCCTCAATTGATCCTTGCCTTTGTCTCTGGATATCTTCTGATCCAGCTCCTTATCTCTTACCTGGTTTCTAAGTTCATCAAGTCCGAGGCCGACTTTTTCGTGGCCGGGCGCAAACTTCCTCTTTGGATTTTATCGTTTTCACTTTTTGCAACTTGGTTTGGTGCCGAAACCACTATTGGGACTTCCGGTGCTGTTTTCAACGAGGGGCTCGCTGGAAGTCGAGCCGATCCCTTTGGCTACTCTCTCTGTCTTTTTTTGATGGGACTGCTCATCACCACCAAGCTGTGGTCTGGAGGCTACACCACATTGGCAGACTTTTTTCGAGAGCGTTTCAACGGACCTGTTGAAAAATTAGCTGTGATCATCATCGTTCCCTCTTCCCTTCTTTGGGGAGCGGCCCAAATGCGGGCCTTTGGGCAAGTTGTAACAAGTATGACCGACTGGAATCTCAGTTACACGCTTTGGATCGCTTTTGCTTTTGTGACTCTTTACACCCTCCTTGGTGGTTTGCTTGGAGACATTATCACCGATTTAATTCAAGGAATTATGATTGCCATTGGTCTATTGCTTATTTTGTATTTTGTTTCGCAGAGCGAATTCAATTTTCAGGATTGGTGGCAAAATCTTCCCGCTGAAAAACTGAGCTTTCGAAAACATGGGGAAAGCTTTTGGCAACGAATAGACCGTTGGAGCATACCTATCTTTGGGTCGCTGGTTGCCCAAGAGTTAATTTCTCGAGTTCTGTCGGCACGATCAAAAACAGTTGCAAAAAATGCAGCCTATGTTTCTGGCTGCATTTATTTATTTTTCGGCAGCATCCCCGTAATCCTCGGCCTGATGGGGCCGGAACTTCTCTCCGACCTCACTCACCACGAAGACTTTATTATCAAATTGGCTCGTCAGTATCTTCCTGCCTTCGCTTTCGTTATTTTTTCCGGGGCTCTAATTTCAGCTATCCTGGCCACCATTGATAGCATTTTGCTAAGCTCATCGGCCCTTATTTCCCACAACGTATTGGTTCCCCTACTCAAGTTGGATACCGAAAAAAAGAAAATTCTTTCGGCCCGAATCATGGTGGCAGTTTCGGCCTTGGTGTCTGTAGTCATAGCCTTCTCATCCGATTCTATTTACCAGCTTGTCGAAGTGGCTTCCTCTTTTGGCACCGCTGGAATATTGGTGATCACCCTGTGCGGTTTGCATATGCGCTGGGGAGGGGCTTTTTCGGCCTACCTGACTCTTATTGCCGGGCTTGTCACCCTCCCAATTGTCGAGTTTGGCCTTAAGGGCGAGGCTCCTTTCGTGACGACGCTCCTTGTAAGTTTTATGGTTTACATTGTAGGCGGTTTTTACCGTCCAAAAGCGAACAACGCATAGCGGATTTCTTGAAGTCCTGTCTCCCCCGTTGGTAGCCTGCCTTATTCACTTTTTAGGGGGAGCCTATGCCAATGACCACGATTTTACCCAGTCAGGAATTTTCAAAAAAAGCCCACATTCAGTCTTTTGATGATTATAAAAAAATGCACTCCGCCTCAGTGTCCGACCCACAAGGTTTTTGGTCTGACATTGCTAAAAAGAATTTCTACTGGGAGAAACCTTTCACAGACATTTTAAATTTCAACTATGATCGACGCAAAGGACCAATTGAAATCGAATGGTTTAAGGGTGGCAAGACCAATATCACCTACAACGCCCTCGATCGACATCTACAAACCCAGGGTGACCGCACTGCTTTTATTTTTGAGGGTAACGAACCCGGCGACACTTATAAAATGACTTACTCGGAAGTACACAACCAGGTCTGTAAATTTGCCAATGTCTTGAAATCGAGGGGCGTGAAAAAGGGAGACCGAGTGGCACTGTACATGCCTATGGTGAATGAACTCGTCATTGCCACATTGGCCTGTGCTCGCATTGGTGCCGTTCACTCGGTGGTGTTTGGTGGGTTTTCTGCCGACTCGCTGGCCGATCGCATTTTGGATTCAGAGTGTGCGGTTTTGATTACTGCCGATGGCTGCTTTCGTGGAAAAAAAGTGGTTCCCACCAAAGATATCAGCGACAAGGCCATGCAGATCTGTGCCAATAAAGGATTTAAAGTCACCACCTGTATTAGCCTGGAACGCCTTGGAGAAAACTATCCCGGAACCCTTAACATGAAGCCCGGTCGGGACTTCACTTGGAAGGAATTGATGCAAGACGCTTCTGCCGACTGTCCTCCCGAATGGATGGATGCCGAAGATCCCCTGTTTATACTTTACACGTCTGGCTCCACAGGCAAACCTAAAGGCGTTCTTCATACCACCGGCGGGTACATGGTTTACGCCGCGACCACGTTCAAATATGTTTTTGATTATCATCATGATGATATTTATTGGTGCACCGCTGATGTTGGTTGGATCACCGGCCACTCGTATATCACCTACGGTCCTCTTTTAAATTGCGCCACCCAAGTTATTTTCGAGGGTATCCCCACCTTTCCAGATGCTGGTCGGTTCTGGGATGTGGTCGATCGCCACCAAGTGAGCTTGTTTTACACCGCTCCCACCGCCATTCGCGCCATAGCCTCAAAGGGTGATGAGTTTGTCAAAAAATACAAAAGAAGTTCGCTGAGACTTCTGGGATCGGTTGGAGAACCGATCAACCCCGAAGCTTGGCGTTGGTACTACGAAGTTGTTGGCGAGAGCCGCTGCCCGATTGTCGATACTTGGTGGCAGACTGAAACTGGTGGCATATTGCTGACTCCCCTTCCCGGGGCGACTCCCATGAAGCCCGGTTCCGCAACCTTTCCTTTTTTTGGGGGACAACCTGCAGTTCTCGACCCCCAATCGGGAGAAGAATTGAAGGGAGCCACCTCGGGCGTCCTCGCTTTCAAATTTCCCTGGCCCGGACAAATGCGAACTGTCTATGGTGACCACGAACGCTTTGAACAAACATATTTTGACCAATATAAAGGATACTATTTTACCGGAGACGGTTGCAAACGCGACGAAGACGGCTACTTTTGGGTCACAGGACGCGTCGATGATGTGATCAATGTTTCAGGTCACCGCATAGGAACCGCTGAAATTGAAAGTTCTTTGGTGGGCCACCCAGCCGTGGCTGAAGCCGCTGTAGTCGGAGTACCTCACGACATCAAAGGTCAGGGTATTTACGCTTACGTGACGTTGAACAATGGTTTTGAATATGAACAACCCCTGAAAAAAGTCCTTAATGATCACGTTCGAAACGAAATTGGTGCCTTTGCTGGATGTGAATTTATTCATTGGGCCCCCGAGCTTCCAAAAACACGAAGTGGGAAAATCATGCGACGTATTTTGCGGAAAATTGCCAACCATGAAGAGGAGCAATTAGGAGACATCACCACCCTAGCCGACCCGACCGTTGTCGATCGCCTTTTAGAAAACCGAGCTTAGGAAAAACATGTCAACCTACCCTCAAGGATTTAGACCCCGTCGTGCCCAAAACTGGATCACCATTGGTTTTCTTTACGCTTCATTTTATATGTGTCGATACAACTTTCGCTTTGCCGTACCCGGACTACAAAGCGAGTTTGGTTTTGATATCAATGATGTTTCCCTTATTTTTGCCACTTGGTCGGTCGCCTATGGAACCGGTCAATTGATCAACGGATTGTTTTCGGACCTTATCGGTGGGCGAAAATGTATGCTGATCGGAGCTGTAGGCACCATTGGCATCAATATCATCTTCGGTTTTTCCTCTCTTGTCTCGCACTTCTCAGCCTTCGCTCTTTTAGCTTTGATGAATGGTTATTTTCAGTCTTTCGGAGCCCCCGGAATGATCAAAATCAATGCCGCTTGGTTTCGTCGCACTGAGCGAGGAACTTTTGCCGGTATTTTCGGCGGTATGATCCAGCTGGGACAAGTGTCGATTAGCAAAATGGCCCCGGTTCTTCTGAATGGAGGGTTGATTGTCGGCTCTATAAGTTTGGCGCAAGCCGGTGATTGGCGATCTGTTTTTCGCTTCCCCCCTTTGTTCACTGTTTGCGCGGCCGTCGCTTTCTATTTTCTCGTCAAGCCGTCACCGGAAGACGCCGGTTACGAGGGCGTGATCGTCGATGAAATTGACAATTCCGAGGGCGTTACGACTTCACTAAAAGAAAGTTTAAAAACAATCTTATTTCACCCATTGATTTGGTTTTATGCAGCAGCTTACGCCTGCACTGGCGGCGTACGGCACTCCCTGGATCAATTGGCCATCCTGTATTTTCGCGACCAGTTGGGTTTTGATATGCAGTCCAATATTCCCTTTATTGCCTCAGCAACCTTGATGGCCATGCCTTTTGTCGCCTTTTTAGGGTCCCTGGGATCAGGGGTCATTTCTGATATCCTTTGGAAAGGCGAGCGCGGTCCGGTGGCTGTAGGACTTTACTACTTAGAAGCACTGACGATCGCTGGAGCCGCTATTTTACTGTTAAATGATTTTGTCGGGCCGGGACCATCCGGGGTTCTCGTCGGCTGCTTGATCCTGATTTTAATTTCATTGACGGTCAATTCCACTCATTCTTTGGTGGGTGCCGCCGCTCCCATGGACATTGGTGGGAAGAAAATGGCTGGTTTTGCTTCGGGCTTGATTGATTCGTTTCAATATTACGGAGGCGCCATTTCCTTTTTAATCACCGGTAAGGTTTTAAGCATGACTCAGGAGACCAATGGCTACTTGTACTGGTATGTCATTATGTCTGGTTTTGGTTTTTTGGGTGGTACCATTATGCTGTTGATGCTGAGAAAGAAAAAACGTTTGAACCTATAAACCAAAGGCCCTCTCTGTTTTACAAACAATAAGAGAAGTCAAAAAATGGATCATGCTTTTTGGATTCTTGGTTATTGGTTTTCTAAATTCTCTATCGAGCATTCTTCCAAACAAGCCTTGAAATAAAGATCGTGGAAGGGTTGACGGAAATCGTGCTTTTTTGAACCCAAGCCAGCCAGCACGTTGGTCGTTGCGAAATAGAGCACCAGTACAACCATATAATTTTTTAAGGTTTTTTTGTTGTTGGGTTCTCGACCGAACTCATCCATTTTAATTAAAAGCGGAATCAGTGCCATCGGCCATATATAAAGAAGGTGCCAATAAATCGGCAAGGTCGGCGAAATGGCCGTGGCCAACATGGCCGCTGCAAAAGCCGTTATGGTATAGACGCTTAACCAATCTTTCGGACTGTGCATTTTGTATTTCATGACATTAAATTTATTTTTGTTGGCTTTCCAAAACTGATAGTTCACTCGAAAAGAAACAATCACCCCAAAAGCGCCCACTCCGTACTTGAGGACCGTCCAAATAAATTGGTAAATCTTTTCTAGGTTCGGAGCCTGCATCCAAGAAAAATCCAACTGATGAAAGACATGGGTCTGAAAAATATTAGAGCCAAACAGAATCCAATACCAAAAGCCCTTCAGTAAGGGGTAAACATAAACCAGCCCAAAAAAGAGAAAGCCTTTGCCGTCTCCACTGCCCGGTTGCGGGAAAATACTGGGATCTTCCAGGCCCGCTAAAAAATAGGGGGTTAAGCTGAGCAGTCCAACAACAATCCCCGAAAGGGTCCCTAGCCAGTGGGGGTTCAAAGCTTTCATCCACAGCAGCATCATCGTCATAAAAAATAAAATGATAAAAGAGGGGTGAATCTGCAAACCCAAAAAAAGGCTCAATCCATGTAAAATACTAAAAGTGAACGATGGTTTTTTCGACAAATGGTAAGCCGACCACATGTGGGCGGTCGAGGCAAAAAAGATATAACCGGGGTTCCAAAGAAAGACCTCGCTCAAACGCCAAGGATTGAGCCAAAACAAAATCACTACGGCGGTCACCGCCAAGGGGCTTAAAAAGTTTTTCATGACGTTGCGAAACATTAAGAATCCCAAAAAGTGCAAGACAGCCAAAAAAGTGAGGGCTGACCACGGAGAAAACCAAAGCTTCATCGGGAGACCTGAGCTTAAGGTTAAAAAAGCACCAGGGATATTCCCACTCGCCCCACTGGAGGAAACATTGCCATAGGGGATCAGCTTTCCTTGGGTCACAAAGACATGGGCCTTGGACAGTATTTGAATCACATCTCCGTCAATAAAGTGCCCGTAACCATATAAGGCGGTCAGAATAAAACCAAGACATATCAATAGTTTATCATTTAATATCCATTTTAATTTGAGCATTCTGGCATCTTAGTCGCCCCTCTATTTGATGTCCATCGCTTTGCTCTTCTGGGCATGACAATTGTTTCTTGCTGATATACGCATAGTGTAACCATGGAGCTGCAGTGAGTGGAAAAATAGTGATCGTTGTTCCTTGTTTCAACGAGGAAGACCGACTGGATACCCAGGCCTTCACCCAAAGTTTAGAGGACAACTCTCAGCTGCATTGGCTTTTTGTCGATGACGGCTCCAAAGATCGGACAGCGACTATCATTGAATCCATGGTCAATCAATTTCCAGATCGAATTTCCTTGCATCGTTTAGAAAAAAACTCTGGAAAGGGCGAAGCCGTGCGACAGGGTTTACTGAAAGCCTTAGACCAAAATGCGACCTTGACTGGATATTTCGATGCCGACTTGGCGACGCCGCTCAGCGAACTTTTTCGATTGCTACGAGTGTTCGAAAAACAAAACTGTAAAGTTTTACTGGGAGCTCGTGTGTTTTTATTAGGCCGCAATATCAATCGCTTGCGTTGGCGCTACTGGCTAGGACGATGTTTCGCCCTGGTCGCCTCGCAAATGCTTCGGCTCAATGTTTACGACACCCAGTGTGGAATGAAGCTCATTGCTAATTTCCCACTGTTACGCAGTTGCATTGACAGCCCTTTTGACTCCAGTTGGCTTTTTGATGTCGAATTGATTCAAAGAATGCTGAAAAAAGGCAAACTAACTGTGAATGACTTTTTTGAGGAGCCTTTGCTGGCTTGGACTGATGTTGGCGGATCAAAGGTAAAAGCCAAAGCCTTTGTTGTCGCCCTTTTCGATTTATTTAAAATAAAAATTCGATCTTTTAGAAAATAGTATGAAGAAGCGCGTCCTAATCATTCGTTTTAGCTCCATGGGTGACCTCATCTTAACAACAGGTCCTCTGGCACAACTGCGTATTGCGTACCCCGCCCTTGAAGTTGACCTGTTAACATCAGAGATAGGACAGGAGCTATTTATCAATAGCGTTGATATCGACCGAACCATCGTCCTTGAAAAGGGCTCCACCCTCTCTTCCATTTTAAATCTTTATCGAAAAATGCCCAAATACGACTTTGTTATCGATCTGCAGGGCAACTTTAAATCGTATTGCCTCATGTGGTTTCAACAGGCCGATTTTTTTCACATACAAAAGCACTCGAAACAACGAAGAGCTTTTGTCAAATCACGAAAGTATATGGACCAATTGAATCACCATGTTGTTGAGAAGTATTACCAAACTATTAGAAAGGCCTTTCCAAAGCTTCCTGATTTAGAAGTCGAGGACCTACGCCCGCTGTTCCTTCCACAGCCGCTGACCTTTGATAAAAAGCAATTCAACTTTTCTAAAAGTGTGGTGATTCACCCTTTTGCCAGTCAAAAGAATAAAGAGTGGCCTCACTTTGCCGATCTTATTGAAAAACTGATCGAAAGAAATACACCCGTCGTAATTGTTGGACACTCAAATGATAATCTCAATCTCCCGAACTCTGTTCTGATATTAAATCTTGTTGGCAAAACAACTTTGCGAGAAATGGCTTCCATAATTGGTTCCGGGCAAGCCTTGATCACCACAGATTCGGGCCCCATGCACGTGGGGGTGGCTGTCAAAACTCCGACTATTGCTCTGTTTGGTCCAACCACCAAAGAATTTGGTTTTGACCCTCGTTTTAAAGGCTCTTGGGTTCTCGAAGAAGATCTCGACTGTCGCCCCTGCCACGTTCACGGAGGAAATGTCTGCCCCCTTGGGCATCACAACTGTATGAAGAATCTTTCAGTAGAAAAAGTTCTGAATCAACTGGATCTTGCTCTTCAGCAGTAGTTTTCTTGCAAAATTATTCTACGAAACTCAGAGAGGTCAGCCTTCATATCCATTTTTTTCAGCAGCATAAATATCCCACCTAATTTTCTGTGTAAGAATATTAATTTTTTAGGCGGGGCTGAAAACTTCAGTTTTCGGCTAAACCGAAGAGCCTCGCTGCGAACCAACTGACTGTACTCTTTGTCGGAAAAATCAAAAGGTTGTCGATCGAGTTCAAAAGGCCGCAAAGACAAGAGCATAAAATCAACGAAAAGTTCTTGCACCTCTTTGTCTTCTCTTCTGTCTAAAAATTTTAAATCAAAAACTTTTTGCAAGATTTCATCTCGATTCCCACTGAATACTTTACGGATCAGACTCTGGTATTCCTGAACAAACTGAACATCGAAGTCGATGGTGGCACCAAAATCGATTAAAACCATTCGCCCATCTTCGGTGATCAAAAAATTAGCTGGGTTTGGGTCTGTCTGCACCAGTTGATTCTCAAAGAACTCTTTTATATACAGCTTTAGAAGCTGATCGGCCACTTTCTGTTTTTTATCGACACTTGGATTGGTTTTTAACCACTGTCCATACTCCAGCCCCGGCTCTCTAGACATCACCAGAACTTTGTGAGTCGTAAATTCACTATACACATTAGGAATAATATACTCGCTGCCTTCAAAAAGTTTTTTGTAGCGTAATAGGGATTTTTCTTCGTGTTTGTAGTCTGTTTCTAGTTTTAAGACTCGGCGAGCCTCCTCCATTAATTCTTCGAAATCGATTTTTTTACGATTCACAACCAAAAGAGCTTTCAGCAGCTTTTTTAAAGTGTCTATGTCATCATCTACACTTTCAGCCACTCCCGGGTATTGAACCTTTATGACAACCGGGGCGCCTTGATATTCGGCCGCATAAACTTGGCCAATACTGGCCGCAGCTATGGGTTCGGCGGAAAGCTTTTTAAGTTGGTTAAATTTTTCATCACCCAACTCTCTCTTCATTTCTGCAATCAAAATAGGGCTGGCTACCGGTGGCGCCTGGGATTGGAGCCTCTCTAAAACTTCAACAACTTCAGGTGGCAAAAAATCGTAGCCTTCAATTGAGATAGTTTGTACGGCCTTCATGGCCGCCCCCTTCAGGCGCCCCACATGATTGACCAAGGTGTCGGCTTGTTCGATGAGGGTAGCCAATTTAGAATCGGGATTGCTTGTTAAATATTTTTGCCCCTGCTGGACCGCCATCTTTGCAGCCATTCTAAATAAGTGGGTTTTTCGGGACTTTGGAATTCTATTTTCTTTATCAGCCATTTTTCCTCACAACTCCACTCGCAACTGGCTCATGCGTCCAAGATTGAACAATAAAACACCAACACGGAAGGCAATCCCCACACAAAAATGGGTCAGAAAGAGATACAGTCTTCTAGGCTTATCTTCATTGAAAAACAAAAACCGATGCACCGCCATCCATCTTTTCACAAGAAACAAAACAAAAGAATCAAAATGGCTTGTGCTTTTCAAAAGAAAGATCAGAGGGCCTAATACAAAAAGGTATCCTTTAAAGGTCAATTCATCGTAATGCGCCGCCACCTTTTCGGTTTCAAATTGGTATTCCGATTCAGAAATCAGATTTTTTTGGTTTAAAACCTTACAAACAGTCTGGCTGTCTTCCACCTTTTTTTGCGCCAATTGAACCCTTTTGCTTGGCAACAGAAACCCAATAATGGCCATCACGACACAGACAGTGAGCCATGCCATGTAGAGAGGAGAAACAAAAATGTAAGCCATCAGCCTTTGCACAACATCACCTTTTAAAATAGGGCTTAACAAAGCGGGCTAATACTGCCGGCCAATGTTGCCCCAGCTTGACTCCAAAATAACTTTGCCCTGAGGGCCAGCAAACAGCTCGATCATCTTTAACGGCTCCGAAAACTTTGTCGATCCATTGTTCCGCCGGTATCGAATTTAAAAATTTTAGGTCCAAGTGACCACCGTATAGGTCGGAAATTTCATCATACATACGTGTTTTAACCCCTGGGGTGATCATTAAGAGAGTCGAAACAGAGGTCCCCTCTAGTTCATTTCGCATAGACTCCGTGAAAGCCACCACTCCCGCTTTGCTGGCAGCATAGGTACTAGCACATGGTAAATACATAAGGCCCGAAACCGAGGAGTTGTTAATAATTTTAGCCTGGGGCCGCTTCAACATCTGGGGCAACATCACCTTGGTCAGGTGAATCAACCCAATCAAGTTCACCTGGATCATTGACTGAATAGATTGCATTGGCTGCTCTTCTAGCAAACCTCCCGTCAACTGACCTGCGTTGTTCATTAGAATATCGCAGTCAAATTTTGATTCTTTAAATCGGTCGGCAAAGGCCTCAATCTCTGTTGGTGACCCCATATCAATTTTCCATTGATGGACAGATGGGGCCCCCAAGGATTCCAGCTCTTTTTGAACATCCCCATTTTCAGACCTGTTCAGCAAATGAACATGCATGGATTCGCGCGCAGCTCTTTTAGCCATCGCCAAACCAATCCCTCGATTGGAGCCTGTTATTAAAATATGTTTACCCTTCGTTTCCATTCTGAATATCCTTTTTAGTGTGTCACTTTTTCAATAAACGTTTCGGCTCTTTTAAATATTGTCTTTTTTCGATTCGAATCCAATTTTTCGGACATTTTCACCATCATCGACATACGTGGGTTGGATGCGAAAAACTTTTTATTCTTGTCTATAAAACGCCAGTAGAGCCCGTCGACTATCTCACACCAGTCAGCTTTATTGTAGTTACTCATTTTTAAAATATAATTAGAACCACAGATATAAGGTTTCGTTGAGAAGATTCCCCCTTCACTCATTTGCCCCATCCCGTAGACGTTGGCAGCCATTACCCAGTCGGCGCTATCGACATACATTTCCATAAACCATCGATGGACTTGGTGCGGGTGGACTTCACATAAAAGCATCATATTAGAAAGAATCATGAGTCGCTCGATATGATGAGTGTACCCATATTTCTGAGCCTTACGGATGGAGTCATCTAGGGGTAGAACCCCTGTTTCGCCTTCATACCAGTTGCTTTTTAGTTTTCTTTGGTGCCGCCAAAAGTTTTCGTTGTTCATTTTCTCAGAGTAATTGTCATAGATACCTTTGGTAAACTCACGCCAACCGATGACCTGACGGATATAGCCTTCAATGGATGCCAAAGGAACGCCTTTCTTTTGCCCTTGATTGATCAATTCTTCAACCAACTCATCGACAAGAATTAGACCATTGTTCAACATTGGTGATAGAGCCGAATGGAATCCAAATGTGTCATCCGAGTGGATCGCATCCTCGTAGGGACCAAATTTTTCAAATTTTTGATCGATGAAGTGCTGCAACCAAGCCTTCGAGTCTTTTCGATTTGTTGGTAGCCAGAAGTGGTCGGTTAGGCCTGGGTGTTTTGTAAAATGTTTTTGCACCAACTTTTCCACATCCTTAAAATGTTTTGATTTTTCTATTTTTAATAGTCCCGAGAAGCTAACTCCCTTCGGGTACTTTTTTCGATTCTCTGTATCGAAGCTCCAACGACCGCCCATGGCGTTTCCCTGTTTGTCGACAAGAATTCTCAACCGCTTTCTTTGCTTTAAATAGAAATTGGCCATCATCGGTTTTTTACATTCTTGCAAATACGATTTAAACTCTGCCTGGCTCGTCACAAACATTGGATTTGGGTGAAAATGCAATTGAAGTTCTAGCTTCTTGCACAAGTTTTCAACTTCCTTTTTAAAAAAATGGTCAGAGATTTCATATGTATGAAGACTCGTCATATTTGGGTTTGCCTGAAGGTAGTCTTCTATTTTTGATGAGAATGAATTTTTAAAGAGCTTATGCTTCCCATCTCGATACTCAACCTTAATCTCTTTTTTAACAAGAGCATCTCGATAGTCGCGCATAGCGATCAAGAAAAAAAGAATTTTTTTCTTGTGATATTTGTAATGAGAACAAAGGCTATAATCTTCAACCATTAAGACGTCATCGCCTTTTTTTAATGGCGTTCGTTCCAATGGAAACAGTTGATCACCTAAAATCAAAAAAAACGAATCTGACTTATTGTATTTTGGCATAGGAACCTATCCAAAAAAACATAAGGCCGACTTTCAGGGTCCACAAAAAAGTTCGAGGCCAATTGGTGACGATCAGTTTTTCAATGGTCGGCACGTCGTAACCCTGTAAAAGTTTATTGTGAAGTGGAACACTGACATAAAAAGTAAACACCCATGTTAAAAGGACAATCAAAAGCAGACTTAGTAACTTCAGGTCTTGCTTGTTCAGCAGAAACATCGAGAGGCTCAGCAAAAGTTCTATGATCATCACGGGCCCTACGATATAGGTCATTCCCTGTTGGTGAAAATGCGAGAATGAAAGAAACCGTTCACGATCCACGAAACGAAAAGTTGGGTAGTGCACCATTTGAATAGTCCAAATCAACCCCATGAGATAGAGGCTGACGGCCAAGTTAGACAAATAAACGTAGGACAAAGTCATCTTTGCAGTATAAGTGAAATCCCTTGTTTGTTCAATATTTCATGAACTTTTGTAGCAGCCTGAGAACTTCGTGATTTCAATAACTTAGGTGATGGCCCCCAGAACCTTGTGCCTGGGATCAAAGACCTTTAAATTTGAGCCATGCAGGCAAAAGACATCCTTGATTTTTGGTATGATGAACTTGAGACCTCCCAGTGGTGGATAAAAGACCCCTCATTGGATGCGACTATTAAGTCCCGCTTTTTTGAAGTTCACCAACAAGCGAAGCAGTCGGCGCTGTTTTCTTGGAGGAAAACCCCCGAGGGGCGCTTGGCCGAAATTCTTGTTCTCGACCAGTTTTCTCGAAACATGTTTCGCAACCAGCCCGAATCTTTTGCACAAGACCCTTTGGCTCTGGCTTTGGCCCAAGAGGCCGTGGCCCAGGGTTTTCACAAACAACTCTCTGACACCCAGCACTTATTTTTAATTATGCCCTTTATGCATAGTGAAAGCTTAAAGGTTCATGACCAGGCACTGATCCTTTTTGGTGAGCTTGGCAAGCCAGACAACCTGGATTTTGAGAAAAAGCATCGAGCCATCATCGAACGCTTCGGTCGCTACCCTCACCGAAATGAAATTCTCGGTCGAACGTCGACCGAGGAAGAAAAAGCGTTTCTTAATGAACCAAACTCCTCATTTTAGTTGGCAGACTTAAAAATCTAAGTCCTAATTGAAAGTTACAATCTAACTTTTGCGCTAGCGCGTACAGGAGAAATATTATGTTAAAATCTGTCTTTGCTGTTCTTTTAGTTTTTGGATTATTTTTTTCTAACTCCGCTTTTGCTGACCACCACGAAGAGGAAATGGCTGAAAGCTCAGAGGAAATGGCTGATCAAGAAGCCGCCATGGGTCATGAAGACAGCGATGAAATGGAAAAACCCCACCACAATGAAAAACATCGGGCTGAAAAAAACTCCAAAAAGAAAGAAAAAGCTCATAAAAAAGGTCACAAAAAAAGTAAAGCCAAAGGGAAAGCCAAAGGACATGAAATGTAATAGACTCAGTCTTTAGTCTATTAAAGTGACTTCGAAAAAAAAGCAGTCGTCCTCGACTGCTTTTTTTTATAGGCTTTTAGTCATGAAGTTCTTGATAAGCACATTGACTCTTTTCGCCCTCAGTACAACCTCCCTTGCTTCGGATTCCTACATTTCTCAAGGTCAATTTCAACAAGCTCTTGAAAGTTACTACTCTGATACCACCGTCGGAACTGGGGCCAAAAGTAACAGTTGCCTACTTTGTCACTCATCATCTTTGGGAGGGCCGGGAAATATCAATGGAAGTTTCGGGGCCGACTTTTTGGATGCCGCTATGGACGTAGTTGGATTTGGTGGAGGACTACCTACCTTCGGCCCCAACAGCTTAGAATCCGTGATTGCAGATGCCACCTTTCGAGCCGCGGACTCTGATGGCGATGGGTTCAGCAACGACGTCGAGTTTCAGGACAACACCGACCCTGCCGACAACGTCAACAGCAACACCACGGGCGGCGGCAGTGACAGTGGCGGCTGTGGAATGATTACACCAACCAAAAAGCCCAACGGCAGAACCCCTCCTGGAGCCTTACTTTTGCTTTTACCTTTAGGTCTGGCTTTTCATTTACGACAAAAAAAAGCGTGAACCATAGGAACACGCCGCTTTTTCAGTCGTACTAAGAAAATTTTTACTTAAAGACCTTGGTTGTTCTTTTTTTGCCTTTTTCAAAATCAAGTTGAGAAGCTTGCGAAAATGATGGTGCAAAGGGTTGAGGCAATTGATCCTCGTAAACCGGGTACTCACATTGTAAACGAAAGGTTTGTTTGCCATCTTTATCGGCAAACTGGGTGAACACATAATCCTGTTTCCCTTCACAAACAGAATTCAATCGAGAAGCCGAAACCGACTGGTATCGACCCTTTAATTTCCCCTGGGTTTCTGAAACAGCAAAAATCACACAACCAAAAGCTCGGCCGGCTTGCACTTGGGTGTACCAGTTTCCGTTGCTTTCAACAGCTTCAAGATCATAGGCTTCGGAAAATTCAATAGAATAAGGCTCAGGACTCTTCAACTCTTTCCTTTTGTAGCAGCTTTGTTGAGCATTCGCTGCAGAAGCGAATCCGAGACAGGCACAGAAGCTAAGAATTGTTTGTTTCATCAAGTGTTTCATGTTTGTCTCCTTCATTTAGTGAGTGCTTCCCAAACCATCGTCTTCAACAGCAGGATACTGATCGGGGGAGGTCATGCTTTTAATCGCCGTACCTTCATTCATAATATTGTGCAAATACAGGATCGATTCCATTTCTCCCTCAAGAGGTGTACCCAAGCGGTCCCAGGCTCGTTCTGTATCAGCCAGATGAGTCGTACCAAAGGAAGTTTCATCAAACCATTGGGTTTCAAAGTTGACGGGTTTTCCCGCAGCCAAACTTTCCGTGTTGTACCATTTGTCTTTATGGACTTTGAAGACAAACATCCACTGACGCCGACCATCTACTGGCCCATTTACCGTAATTCCTGGAGCTGTAAAAGCATCCGACTCGCTCATTTCATAGGAACTGGCAACAAATGGAGAATAGGCTTGACCGATCACTCGGGCTTTGACCGGCTCGAAGCTGGTATCATCATAACCTGAAGCGTACCAGTCGGTGTGACGGTCCACGGCATCTTTCAATCTCTCGTACGCGTAATCAATTTCTTTGACACCACTTGGATTGATCCCAAAAACCGATGTGAACCCAGAGTCTGGAGCCAACCAATTTTCTGCGACATTGGCCGAATATTTGGCCATAAAATTTTCTGGATCGGCCCCTAAATAGGTATCTTCTCCATAAATTTTAAAACCAGCAGGAACACTTTCCGGGTTAAGAGTGGGAACAATACTAACCAGTGTTCTGGTATCAGAGAAATAGGGATCGAACTGTTCATTACGAAGAGTCCAGGTTGTTAAAGCAGCTCTTGCGGCATTCCAGCGGTTGCTAAAAGGTCGAGACATATAGTCTTCACACTCTGAAACATCGAAATTTAAAGGCTCACTCGAACCCCAGTCCTTAGCAACAGACACTCGGCCATTTTCATCGCGCTGGCAACGACTCATCACCGAAGTCGCATGCCAAATCATTCCGTTGCTTTCAGGCGAGTTGGGTTTCATGTTCGAGTCCCCTCGAAAATCATAATAGTAGTCATTATCCATCGTCGTGCAGTAGCTGGAACGATAAGAATCCAAACCCCGCATGTACTGATCGTATCCAGGAAATTCTTTGGCTTCGGGTTCGGCTTTGAAGATGTACTCTGTCATCATATACTTCACTTCGCAAACATCAAAGGCTGGAACGGGCTTATCCACCTGCCACTTTTCACTTAAGTTCATAAGTCGTCTGGACTGATCTTCGCCCCAGGCTTTATCTTCCTTAGCCTTAAAAGCTTTTCTAGAAAACATAACGTAATAGGCATAGGAAGGGGCCGCCACATAAGACCAAATGCTTTTACCTTCTTTTTTAACTTGTTCGGCCGATACCACTGGTTGCTCTGCCGCTGGCAACTTATAAAGTTGAGAAATCCACTCTAACTTTTCTTTGATCAAAGTCGGACGATCGCGAAATTCTCCACACAGGTAGACAAGAAAGGCGTGAGTGTTGCCGTTCACCGAAACCGACTTGCCATCAATATTGAGATTTTTAGGAGGCTTGCTATCAACGCTGAAATACTCGTACTCAAACTTGGGCTTTAAGTGTTCTTCATCAAACTCTCCCATCTCTCCTGTATCCCAATCTTTTTTCTGTCCAAACTGGTAATTGCCTGGAAGCTCCAAAATATCTTGATAACGATCCCATGGAAAATTAGGGTCAGTGCCTTTGCGAAATCCGTAACTCGATATGACCGGGTGGTACATATAAAAGCTCACCGGAGCCACGGTGTTTAACTTTTTGACCGCCGTTTTAACTAGGTCATTGTCATAACTAGGGTAAGGAATTTCGGTAGAAATTCTTTTCACGTTTCCGCAGTAGTCGGCAAACAGCTGGTCCATATCGATGTTCGCATACTGATCTGAATCCAAACTCAACTGATAGCGAACAGCGGTTGTGGCCGCCCCTAAACAAATGCTGATTAATAAAAAAGTAAAAATCTTTTTCATTTGGGCGCTCTCCTCTTTCTTTGGTTCTTTTATGGACCCGAACTTACTACAAACTCTGGTTTTTTCTTGGAATATTGAACTTTTAGCAAAAATTACAAGGCTGCCTAATTTCTGGTAAGCAAACTTGTAATATTCACCCATTTGACTCGCTGGGGTTTATTTTCGGAGCTAGCAACTATAATATGGCCCCATGTTTAAAATCCTTGTTTTGCCCAGTTTTCTTTTTGTTTTGAGTTTCCCTGCGTTTGGATTTCGTCAAGGAACGGATGACTCCAGCACTATGAACGAGTGCCTATGGAATCAGGATCTCCTAAGCCGGGCCCAGTTGGCCAAACTGAACAGCGCAGATCTGGCACAGTTAGACAAAGTCGACCTGACTGACTTAGGTGGTTTAGAGTTGTCACAACTGGATAATGACCAGCTTGAAGAGCTGATGAAAAGCAAAGTCGACTGCAATGACGTTTTTCACCACTACTATCCCGCCAGCACCGAAAAAAATGGTCAAGACACTGTCCGTATTGGTAGTTACAATATTTTGCGCACCAGCGAGCAGAAATCGAGGAAGAACTTGGAGCTTACCGCCCAAATGATCGATTCCGAGTGGGATCTAGTTTCTTTGCAAGAGTTGCAGCCAGGACGGACCGATGAAATTCAAGAGTTTGGTCGAACCGGCCAATACGCAGTGCCCGCCCACATTCAATTATTTTTGAAACTGCAAAACTTAGATCCATCTTGGGGTCTAATCATATCCCCCTACTCTCAAGGGGGAGACTCCGAACTTCTAGGCTTTTTGTATCGCGGTCAGACTGTAAGTCCGATTGAATCGGAATATTGTCAGAAAAACTTTATCGACAATCCCCCTTACACAGATGACTTTGTGTTTCGAGAAATCAACAAGGATGGAATCTCGTCGAGCGATGGACGCAGTCCAGTCAACGATCGCGATTACGTTGTTCCTAGCAAAGCATTAGCCTGCCCTTTGAAGGTTTCTGAATTAGCCTCCAACTATTTTGTGAAAATTCCGATGACTGGGCGCTTTAAGGCCGGAAAATTTGAAACATCAATGATCAGCTTACATTTAAGTTTTCGTGGAATTGATGAGTTTGATTCCGATTGCATGGGTCTTTGTCAGCTGCAAAACATTAAGCTGATCAGCTCTTTGGATGGCAATGAAGACAATCCAATCGCCGAAGCCGTTACCAAAGTATTAAAATCTAAGGCGGCCAAGGATCTTATCGAGGGAACTGAAATCAAAATACCTGACACCGATGTCCGCTGCAAGGAAGACGACCGTGGATGCCTTAAGCGACTTGAAGAACAGTTCGCTATAATCAAGAAACACGGTTACTTTCCATCCAGCTGTAGTGGAGTCATTGATAATATAGGCAGTGCGAAAAAATATGAGCTTTGTAAATCAGACTACGAAGAGATTCGCAAAGACGCCTTTAATGACTTCATAGGAGACTTTTTCAAAACTGAAGTTTTTGTAGATGGGCGTATTGACCGAATGAAAAAGAAAAGTTCGCAAAGCACAGAAGAATATTTGACTGGAACCTTTGCGAAAAGTTTGGCCACTGGAACTTTTAATTTTGTTGGAAAAGACAACCGTGTCACCAAGGGTGAAGGGCGGGAATTTGCTCGCTTTTACCAGGTCTTTCAAGTCATGCACATTGCCCGGGAGATTCGGGACATTGAAACTGGAAAAGACATTATCATTTCAGGTGATTTCAATTTAGAAAAAGAATTAAGGGGCCCTGGCCGCTGGGAGCACCACCTTTGGGAACAGTTTTTAAACCTACTTGGGGATGCCGAACTCTTTGTCGAGGGTTTAACCTCTTTGAATGATAAACGCGAACTGTCTAAAAATTATGATCATTTCATTTTTTCTACCTCTGAGACTGACGAGTGTGATCAAGAGTCCATTGCGATTCTCAACTTCTTAACGGCAACTCTGAGCAATGGGTTCGACTTAGGAAAAGCTGTTGAAGCTGAAGATTATCATTTCGTCATGAGTGACCATTTGCCCATTGGCATGCAGTGCTCAACTAAGTAAGATAGGGACTTCGAACAAGAGGAGGCCACCATGAAATGGCTTAAAAGACTCGGACCCGTCATTGTGGTTCTTTTAGTAATCCCAGCTCTTTTGCCCGACCACTTTGAAGTGAAGCGGTCAATAGCAATTAAGGGCTCACAGGCTGATGTTTACTCTTATCTTGTCAATCTCCAAAGCTGGCCGGAATGGAGTCCTTGGTTGGCTGAGGACCCTTCGGCCGAGGCTCGATTTGATGGCGTTCCTGGTGTTGTTGGTAGTTTTCATGAATGGAAGGGTAAGAAGATAGGTTCTGGTCGACAAACCCTGATTCAAATTCGGGAACCCGAGTTTATGGAATTTGACCTCAAGTTTCAGGAACCAGCCTCTCCACCCGCCACTAGCTCGATGCTGGTGAATCCACAAAACGATGGGGTTTTGGTGACTTGGGGCATGAAAGGCTCTTTATCCTACCCCGTTGAAAGAGTTCTGGGCCTCATGATCCCCGGAATGATTGGTGGAAAGTTTGAAGAAGGCTTAAAAAACATGAAAAAACAGCTGGAAGCGCCCCCCTTTCCTGATCCCTACGAGCCGAAAGTCATCGAAAACCCAGAATAAGACTTCTTTACAGCCCTCTAATTATTCTTTATATCTTTGTGGCAGTCCCTTCCCGTTTGGGAGGGCAACTTAACGAAATCCATTGGAGAGTAAGGAGAATATTCATGGAAAAAGTAAAAGCGACCAAAGATTTCAAGATCTTTAAAAAACGTAACGGCCGTTTTGGTGTAAAAAACGAAAAAGGCAAATGGATCAATGGCGAAGATAAAGTCAAAATTCTATCTGCCGAAGGCTTAATCAAAGTGAGCATTCCAAAAAAAGTGGAAGAGCCACCTGCCGAGGAAGCTCCAGTTGAAGCGGCCGCCGAAGAGGCGACTGAAACCCCAGCAGAATAATACATACATCCAAGGAGAGTATCATGAGTTTACCTCGTCGAGTGGCCATTGTTGGCGGAGTCCGAACACCCTTTGTTAAATCTTTTAGTAAGTACTCAGCCACCAACCAGGAACTTCTGACCGAAGTTCTTAATAATTTAGCCAAACGCTATAATTTAAAACACGTCGACGAGGTCGTTCTTGGATCTATTACTAAGGCTGGTACCGACTGGAACCTGGCCCGAGAAGCCGTTCTTGGATCCACACTAGCCAACACCACGCCAGCTTTTGATTTACAGCGCGCCTGTGGAACAGGCCTATCAGCCTTAATAATGGTTGCAAACAAAATCGCGCTCGGCCAAATCGAGTGCGGTATTGCAGGTGGATCCGACACAAACTCTAAACTCTCATTGGAGTTTTCAAGAAAAGCTTCTGATAAGTTTTTAAGCCTGGCTCAAGCCCGTAGCACCGGGCAAATGATCGGGGGCCTAACCAAGTTTCGTCCCTCCGATTTTAAACCAAAAGTCCCTGGCATTACCGAGCCTCGTACCGGTCTCAGCATGGGTGAACACTGCGAATTAATGGCCAAAGAATGGCAGATCAGTCGCGAAGATCAGGACAAACTAGCTTTAGCCTCTCACCTCAATGGGGCCAAAGCCTACGATGAAGGTTTTTACAAAGACAGCGTTGTGCCATTTAGTGGCGTCAACAAAGACACTATTTTAAGGGCCGACACCACCTTGGAAAAGTTGGCCAAACTCAGACCTGCCTTTGATAAAACCTCGGGCCATGGAACGTTAACGGCTGGCAACT
This sequence comes from uncultured Pseudobdellovibrionaceae bacterium, assembly GCA_964351315.1. Taxonomy (GTDB): domain Bacteria; phylum Bdellovibrionota; class Bdellovibrionia; order Bdellovibrionales; family JAGQZY01; genus JAGQZY01. The sequence continues at coordinate 89,313 of CAYGNH010000011.1, read as the reverse complement.
CCTCTGCCATGACAGATGGAGCCTCTTGTATTGTTCTGGCGTCAGAAGACTATGCAAAGAAACACCAACTTCCTGTTTTGGCTTACTTTAAAGACGGTCAATCTGCAGCGGTTGACTTTGTCGATGGCGCTGGCCTACTGATGGCGCCCACAGTGGCCGTCGGGAAAATGCTCAAGAGAAATTCTTTGAGTTTGCAAGACTTTGACTTTTACGAAGTTCACGAGGCCTTCGCGGCCCAAGTTCTCTGCACCCTTAAAGCCTGGGAAGATGAGAAGTACTGTAAAGAAGTCATCGGTCTCGACAAAGCCCTTGGCACTATAGATCGAAGCAAACTAAACACCAAAGGCAGTAGTTTGGCTCTGGGGCATCCTTTTGCAGCCACCGGAGCGCGCGTGGCTATGACATTGGCAGATCTTCTTAATCAGCAAAAAGGTCGAGGTCTGATTTCAATTTGCACCGGCGGCGGAATGGGTGTTGCTGGAATTTTGGAATCTGAATAAAGTTTAAGAGCCTGTAGCGACTTTGCTATCAAGGTACTCGCTATAGTTAATAAAGGTTTCAGGTTGATCGAACCTGACCGTCTTCCAGCACGCCACTTGATCTTCTAGGGTGTTTAAAAGAGTTTGCATCAACTCTGGTACGTTAGAACCCGTAGCTTGTACAAAAAACGTGCCCTTTGAAAACAAAACCTTGATCTCTCCCGAGTAAATACTGTTGGCCTCAGAAAATGAACCGGTAAAATTAGAGTCACTGGGACATTTTGAACGAATGCGGTTGATTTCTTTAATCACGTGGTGTTGGTCGTCTCTAGCAATTTGAGACGAAAAATTAAATGAAGACAACTTGTATTCCATAGGAACCTCCATCGCTGGGTGCTCGACAACTTCCGCTCGACACCTTTAATGGTAAAGTAATTCAACCAATCTCTAAACCTCTAATCGGCGCTTTTCCCATTTTCTTTCACCGATTCCAATTATTTTATCAAATTGAAACAATTCTATTTCGTCTAAAAAGAAAACTGAGGCCATCAGAGGTGGGCTTCAAGTTACTGTATTTTTTTATTTTATCCAAAACCCGACTGTACAAATTTAGTCCCTACTGGTCTTGGCAACCAAAGGGCCTTGGCCCTTTTTTTAAATTCAAAGGGTTACCAAAAGACCTTTGTCTAGCTGGCCTCAAACCTCACCGCTATTGGGTTTCCACAATTGTTGTTTTAGGAGTTGGCGGCAATACCGGCATTGTTTGAACGGGGATGGTTCCAGTTAATCCCTCGTCAAGAAACGTAACGATTTGCTGCACTTGTTGTTCCGACAAATCCTTGTTCAGTTGAGTTTTTGCCATAACACGAACAGCTTCTTCGAGATCGTCGACACTCCCGTTGTGAAAATAAGGAGCGGTTAAAGAAATGTTGCGCAAAGTAGGAACCCGGAACATATGTTTGTCAGCTTCATTTTTGGTCGCCTCAAAACGACCCTTGTCGTCAGTGAACTTATATTTTTTGTCGTACTTGGTATTTGGAAAAGTAGGAAACTTCATATAAAAACCAGTCCCTTCCGGCAACCCGCTAGGACCAGCAAAAGCGGCGCCACTGTGACAAGTTACGCAACCAACGCTACTAAATGTTTCATAGCCTTTCCGAGCCATTTGACTCAAAGCTTTTTTATCACCGCTTATGAACTTGTCGAAGGGGCTATTCGGTGTAATTAATGTTCTCTCATAAGACGCGATCGCTTTCGCGGTATTCTCTAGGTTAACCGAATTTTTCTTTTTAAAAACTTTGCTAAATAATTTTTGGTAGCCCGGAATCTGTTTCAGCCTTTTTACAGCAACATCATGAGATTTCATGCCCATTTCAATGGGGTTGGTAATCGGCCCTTTGGCCTGCTCCTCAAGGCTTGCGGCTCGTCCATCCCAAAACTGTACCGAAAGAAAGGCTGCATTGAAAACTGTTGGAGCACTTCGTCCCCCCCGTTGGCCTTTAACTCCGGATGAAAAAGATCGGTTATCAGATCCACCAGCCATCACGTTATGACATGAGTTGCACGATACGGTTCCATCGCTGGAGAGCCTTGGGTCAAAGTACAGCATCTTTCCAAGTTCAATCTTGTCTTTTGTCTGAGGGTTGTTTTTCGGAACCGGAGCTTTTTCCGGCAATGCGGAATTTTGTCCCCAGGCGAGGCCTACAAGTAAAACTAAAATGACATTCATAACGATCCTCCAAAGAAAAAAATATCAGAAATGTGCGAGGAGGTTAAGCAGTCTTTACAACGCTAAGTTGAAAGATCAGTAAGACTCATTTAACATTAGAAAATGAAGAAGGTGGTGGTTTTAACGGGAGCTGGAATTTCTGCCGAGTCAGGAATCCGAACTTTTCGAGGCGAGGATGGGCTCTGGGAGGGTCACAGTATCGAAGAGGTGGCGACCCCCGAAGCCTTCCGCTCCAATCCTGATCTGGTTTATAAGTTTTACAACCTCCGGCGCGCCCAACTCAAGGACCCCAGCTTACAACCAAACCCCGGGCACCTGGCTCTGGCTCGACTACAGAATACCTTGGGAGAAAATTTTACTCTCATCACCCAAAACGTCGACAATCTTCACGAAAAAGCCGGCAACCACAAGGTTTGGCATATGCATGGTGAGTTGCAAAAAATCCGCTGCTTGAAAACTGGCGAGTGCTTTTTGTGGAAAGAAGACCTGAGTGCCAACACGCCACATCCAAAAGGAATTGACGCAAAACTGCGCCCCGATATTGTATGGTTTGGTGAAATCCCTCGATACTTGGAAGACAGTGAGCAGGTTTTGCGTGAGGCCGACTACTTTCTGTGTGCCGGCACCTCTGGAGTGGTCTACCCCGCCGCCGGCTTCGTTCAACTGACCTCGCCTTTTTGTCAAAAGATTGAATTCAATATTGAGAAAACCGCCATCAGCTCTCTTTTTGACCAAACCCTAATTGGCCCCACCGGAGTGACTCTCCCCAAATGGGTCGATCAATTCTTACAAAAACTCTAGTATTTCATTGAAGCTGAGAAAGGTTACCCTGGATTTCTTTAAGGCAGGCTTTTTGTTCGTCGGACATTGGAAAAGCTTGGCTCTCTCCGTTGATCGAATCATTAATTTGCTCATTGAGTTTCTCGATCGCCTTTTTTCGTTGGTCTGGCGGCGCCATACCTAGGAACTGCACCTGAACTCCGATCAATCCAAAGATCGGATTTTGCTGACCACTCTCTTCAATCAATTTGTCAAAGCATGGGGGTAAGGCATCTTTCGATTTTTCCATGCCTTCTTGCATTTTCTGCATTTGCTTCACGGCCTGGTTCAACTGCCCACCCTCTTGATTCATGTCTTTGGCAAGCTCCTCGAAACTTCGCCCTTTTAAGACCTGTTGCATGTGAGGATCTTTTTCCAATTGGCTCAAATAAGCTTTACTCATCATCATACAGGCGTAGGGAACCAAGATGAGAAAGGCCAAAATAGCGATGGCCACGTAAACTCTTTTTGCCGACGCTGAAAACACAGCCACCAAGACATAAAAAAGAAAAACTAACTGAATCACCAGGGTCACAGTAAAAACCAACGGGGTCAAAACACTCAACAAACTCAATGGGAAGGTTAGAAGCCAAGAGTGAATAACAAAATTCAAAGACTGTTGAAAGTTCATCTTGGCGCCGGCGATTTTACCAATCACGTAGATAATGACACTTCCAACCAACGCACCAATGGCAAAGCCCAAGAAAGTCCCCAGGAACCCCCATAAAATTGAACCAAAGGTTCCCAATGCTGCATTGAGAACAGCTTGCAAGGCCACCAAAATTAGAATGACTAAGCCGGAGTCGGCCAGTTCTTCGTCAAAATTGATCGACTGACAAAACTGTTTGGGGTTTTGAATGGCCTGTTTGTAGTATTCAACGATCGACCCAGGATTTTTCTCGAACTGACCAATGCTTAGCATTCTGTGACCCCTTAATAATTTTTTATAATTATCCTTATTAATTCAGGTTCGGGGTACTGGACCAAATGTTAGGAATAGAGTGAAAAAATAAAATTGGAAGCCAATTCTTTTTGAAAAGCTTCTCTTTTAATTCGTTTGGCAGACAGCTCTTGCACGCAGGTCATTGTTTTTGTGGTGAACCCACAGGGATTAATGCCTTGAAAGGCCTCTACATCTTTAAACAAATTGATGGCAATACCATGATGAGTGACCCACTTGCGAACAGCGATGCCTATGGATGCCAATTTTTGATTCCCCACCCAAACTCCGGTGGCTTCAGAGGCTTCATCTTCTCCGACCTGCTGTTGTATGGTGTGCCCCTCAGCTTCCACTTCATATTCACGAATGGTCTGAATGGCGGCCTCTTCAAGGATTCGCATAAATCCATGCAAGCTTTTTTCCTTCTTGGGAATATAGTTGGGAGTGTTACCCGCTAGATCGACAATGGGATACATCACAACTTGATTTGGCCCATGATATGTCGCGCGACCACCACGGTTGACTTCCACCGTTTCGCCTTGCCAAGCAAACACATCGCCATCGCGAGTGCCACGCCCCAAAGTCACAACTGGTGGGTGGTGGCAAAACACTAGGGTCTCACTGCGCTCGCCCTGGATCAGTTGATCGACATACTGTTTTTGTTTTTCGAAGGCTTCTTGGTAAGGAATCAATCCCCAATCTTCCACTTCCGGAAACTTAGTTTGGAAGCGCTGGGCCTGTTTTTTGACCATCGGTTGAGGGGATTGATCGGACATCACTACCTTTTCTTTTGCACGATATGTATCGCATGACCCAAAGTGGCTTCAGCGGCCTCCATCATGGTTTCACCCAAAGTCGGATGCGGGTGAATGGTCAAAGCAATGTCTTCGAGAGTCGCCCCCATTTCAATAGCCAAAGCGGCTTCCGAAATCAGGTTACTGGCTTCTGGACCGACAATATGACAACCCAAAAGAACATTGGTTTTACCATCAGCAATCATTTTAACAAAACCATCAGTTTCCATCATCGACACGGCCTTACCGTTGGCTCCAAAGGGGAATTTTGAAATTTTGAGATCGGTGTAACCTTTTTCACGGGCTTCACTCTCTAACATTCCCGCACTGGCAATTTCAGGATCGGTAAACATCACCGCCGGCACCGTCTTGACATCGTAAGCCCGATTGTGGCCAGCAATGACCTCAGCCACCAACACACCTTCGTGGCTGGCTTTGTGGGCTAACATTGGTTGGCAAGTGATATCGCCGATAGCGTAAATGTTTGAGTGATTGGTGCGCCTTTGCGAATCCGTCTTTACGAAACCTTTTTCATCGACTTCAATACCGATCTCTTTAATTCCCATTTGGTCGGCATTGGGGCGACGGCCAACGGTCACCAAAATCTTTTCGCCTTTGAATTTTTTCTCGCTACCACCGACTTCGGCTGTCACTTCCAACTGGCTGCCAGATTTCTTGTAAGATTTCGCGAAGGCTTTCAAATGAACATTAATACCGTCTTTTTTCAACTTTCTAGAAACCACTTGCGCCACATCTTTTTCGACAACACCGTCAAGCAAGGCGTCCTGAGCCTCCAAAATATCGACTTGGGTCCCAAGCTTTGAAAGGTAAGAACCAATCTCAAGGCCGATGTAACCACCACCAATCACAATAAGACTTTTTGGGACTTTTTCTAGCGCTAGAGCTCCGGTTGATGACATCACCATTTTTTCGTCGAACTCAAAACCCGGGATCTGGATCGGACGAGAACCCGTAGCCACAATAAAGTTTTTCGCAGTTACTGAAGTGGTTGAATCTGAACCTGTCACTTTCAATTCGGTGGGAGAAGTGAATTCGGCAGTACCGGCTATGATCTCCACACCGTTGCCTTTCAACAGACCTTCAACACCACCGGACATGCGATCGCAAACCGACTGCTTCCAGTCTTTTAGTTTCTTCATGTTCACTTTAACATCGCCTTTGATCTCAAGACCCATTTCAGCCGCATCATGTTGCATGCGGTGCAAAGTGTGAGCAGCCCCAATCATGGCTTTTGAAGGGATACAGCCAATATTTAAACAAACGCCCCCTAGTTTTTCTTTTTCAATAACAACAGTTTTTAAACCCAATTGCGCGCATCGTATAGCAGCAACATATCCACCGGGACCAGATCCAATCACACAAACATCAAACTGACTCACAACATATTCCTTTTTATTTAATTAAATCATATCCATCATCAAGCGGCCGGGGCTTTCGATTCGAGCAATAAAGGCCGAAAGAAAACGAGCCGCCTCAGCACCATCGATCAAACGATGATCACAAGTCACAGTAAAGTTCATAAAGCTTGCAACATCCAATTCGCCATCAACAATGATCGGACGCTCTTGGATTTTGTACATTCCAAAAATCGCCACTTCAGGGTGATTGATGATGGGCGTGGCGTAGGTTCCCCCCACACTTCCAATATTGGTCACGGTGAAAGTCGCCCCTTTCATCTCATCCAGGGCCAATTTACCATCGCGAGCGCGAGTAGCAAGGTCCACAATTTCTTGTGACAATTGATAAATGGTTTTCTGGTCGGCATTTTTGATAACGGGAACCAGAAGTCCGTTAGGAGTGTCAGCGGCAAAGCCCACATTGAAATACTTTTTAAAAACAATCTCCTGTGCTGCATCGTCAATCATTCCGTTAAATTTCGGAAACTCACGAACCGTGGCCATTAGGGCTTTCATCACGAACGGCATATAAGTCACCTTGATGCCCATCTTTTCGGCCACCGGCTTTAACTCGTTTCGCAATTCGATCAGCTTGGTCACATTGGCCTCATCCATCAAAGTGAAATGGGGAACAATGCGTTTAGCCATTTGCATATTTTCGGCAATCTTTTTACGAATCCCTTTTAAAGGAACCCGCTCTTCACCACCAGTGGTGAATCCCTGTGGAGGCGTCCAAACTGGAACCGAAGACTTCGCTTGCGGAGCCATGGTCGGGGCTCCGGCCGCCACTGCGCCGGCTCCATTGGCCGCACCCATCACATCGTCTCGAGTCACTCGCCCAGCCAGGCCCGTTCCGGCAACCGTATTGATGTCCACATTGGTTTCGCGAGCCAACCGACGGGTCGATGGAGTTGCTAAAACATTGGCTGCGGCTGGAGGAGGAGTGATAGTCGCCATACCACCACCACTGGCGACTGCGGGCTGTTGATCTGGAGTCGCAGCCACTTGCACCGCCGGTGCTTGTTGGGTTGGTGCGGGTGTCGCAGCTTCCTGTTTGGGAGCCGGGGCAGAAGCTCCGGCCACACCTTCTTCAACAGTGATGATGGTTTGACCCACTTCAATGGTGTCGCCCTCAGAAAATTTTAGATCCTTCACGGTTCCGGCGACAGTTGAAGGGACTTCAACCGTGGCTTTGTCTGTCATCAATTCAACGATAGGTTGATCAACCTCGATGGTGTCACCGGGTTGAACAAGCCAAGTGACGAGTTCACCTTCGTTCACGCCCTCACCAATCTCTGGCAATTCTACGTTTTTTAATCCCATCTCTATCTCCTATGTTGACCGAGGCTACAAAGCTTCTTGTTGTTTAAATTTTCCACGTTTTTTTTCAATCACACCCTTCATAAAAAACTCTCCGGCTTTGTAGGAGCTTCTTACTAAGGGACCACTGGCACAGTACAAAAAGTTCATATCGTCAGCAACTTGCTTCCAATAATTAAACTTTTCGGGTGTCACATACTCCTCGACTTTCAAATGTCGGGGGCTTGGCTGCAGGTATTGACCAAAGGTCACCACGTCACAGCCCACTTTTTTTAAATCCATCAAAGCTTGCATGATTTCAGCATCGGCTTCGCCCAAACCCAGCATCAACGAACTTTTGGTGTACATTTCAGAGTCTCGTTTTTTGACTTGTGCTAACACGTCTAAGGATTGTTGGTAACTGGCTCGGGGGTCTCTTACCGTTGGCGTCAGTCTTTCTACGGTTTCTACATTATGGGCGAACACATCTGGCTTCGAATCCACAACCCGGTTGATCAATGCAACATCACCTTGAAAGTCCGGAGTCAGAATTTCCACTATCAGTTCGGGGTCATTTTTTTTAATGGTCTCAACAGTGCGTCCGAAGTGGTCAGCCCCTTGGTCTTCCATATCATCACGATTCACGCTGGTGATCACAACGTATGTGAGGCCCATTTGCGAGATACTGAATCCCACTTTCTCAGGCTCACGATTATCGATTTTTCCCTTTGGGTTGCCAGTTTTCACATTGCAAAATCGACAACCCCGGGTGCAAACTTCCCCCATAAGCATAAAGGTCGCAGTGCCTCCGGCCCAGCATTCACCCATATTGGGACAGCGGGCCTCTTGGCAAACGGTCGCCAAGTTCAGTTTACCCAACATATCTTTAATACGATGGTAATCCTGACCAGCGGGAGCTTTAACTTTCAACCACGACGGTTTCGGGGCTTTTTTCACGGGCGAATTTGACATGGTTTCTTTTAGCCCTAAGGGCTTAAAAAGTAAACGGTTTCAAGGCCAACGTATAAGGAGTTCAAAGTCCAGAGCCCCTCTTATTTCGATCTGACCCAAAAATCCCAATACCAACCGGCAAGAAAAGGTACGCCGTTCCCTTTCCGAGGAACGGCGTACCTTTTCTTGCAGCGTTATTTTGATCCATAACAAGCTTAGCAAAGAGGTGATCATGCGATTTGAAAAGCCGCTCTCCCAAGGAATCTTTCAAAAACGATATAAGCGATTCTTTACCGATATTGAGTTCGAAGGCGAAACCATCACCGCCCACTGCCCCAATACAGGGAGCATGATGGGTTTGATAGACCCTGGCTTGCCCTGCCTTTTTTCCACCACCGACGATCCCAAACGAAAATTGAAATACACCCTCCAGATGGTGAAAGCCAAAAACAGTTGGGTTGGGGTCAATACGGCTCTCCCCAACAAATTAGTGACCGAATTGTTCGAAAAAAACCCACTCCCTCATTGGAAAAAATTCGATCGTCTGCAAGCTGAGGTCAAAATTAACGACAAGTCTCGCATCGACCTTGTTTTGTGGAACTCCAAAGACCACCCCAATATTAAAAAATGGAATGCTAAAAACTTGCTAGCCCCTCTTCACTTAATCGAAGTCAAAAATGTGACTTTAGCAGAGGAAGGTGTGGCACTCTTCCCAGACGCCGTGACCACACGTGGGCAAAAGCATTTGGACGAGTTAATGGTATTAGTTAAAAAGGGCTTCACTTGTGAAATGCTCTATGTGATTCAAAGAACTGACTGTAAACTCTTTAAAGCCGCCAGAAAAATTGATCCTGATTATGCTAAAAAATTGCACGAAGCGAAAGAAATGGGCGTAAGAATAACACCCCTTCCTTGTTCGATGACCAAAAAAGACGTGACCTTGCTCAACGAACAAATCAATTTTAAATAGCTGTCGGTGATGGCAGGCTCTCATCCATAGGCCCTTCGGCGGTTTCCTCGGACTCAATCACTTGATGCGAAGGACGGTAGAAGTATTGACCTATTCCAGGAAAATCGGATTGGCTACTGATCAGGTTGTCACTATGTCGAGTCAGAACAAACTCAATTTCTCCAGCCAAAGCATGGCGTACTGTCAAAGAAAGTTGAGCATCGCTGATTCGACACAAAGATTGAATGGTACCTCCGGACCTTCTGCCCCATCGGGCGGTGGTCTGCTGAGGATTGAAAAAGTCGATTTGTAGAAAGACGGGTTTGTTTTGCGCAATCAGATAGCTGGTGTGCCCCTCCACTTCAGTCCACTCGGCCTGGTTCGAGAAAAAGCTTTGCAAAAGGTTGATCGGCACTGGCTGGCAGTCCGCCCAAACCGAGGAAGAAAACAAAACGACAACTATTGGTAAAATGATTTTTGAAAGAAACATTCCTTCTGATTTTGCAAACATAAGGCCAAACTATCTGGACACCATTGAGTCTCATCTCAAATTTCGCCCAAAAGACACCTATTCGGCGCAAAATGTAACCCGTTTGACCAAATTCCGACACCTCCAAAGAGGGACCTAGAGTCGCCTCGATTTTGCTCGAGAATACCCAAGAAATTGACAAAAAAAAGCCCGAGACCAGTCGGGCTTCTTCATATTGAGATCTTTGAAAATTCTATTTTTTCAAATGGCGATCGATCACTTTTTTAAATTCTTCGTAAGGGTAAGCTCCTTTTAAAGAAACACCATTGATCAAATAACCAGGCGTTCCTTGAAAGCCGAATTTCCCAGCCTCTTGCATGTCGCTTGCGATAATGCTTTCGATATCGCTGCTTTTGCTTTTAAGGTCATCTTGCAGCTGTGACATATTGATGCCTACTTTTTGTGCCAGTTGTTTATAAAGTTTTTCAGCGTCCCCGTAAGTTTCATTTTGGTTTTCAAAAACTAATTTTTTGAACTCATAGGCTTTCTTTGGGTCTTGCATGGCAATCGCCTCAAAGTATTCAGATCCACGACGGGCGTTGGGGTGCTTTTGCTCCAAAGGCAGATGCTTAAAGACCAACTTCACCTGACCATCGTATTCATCAAGAACCTTAGTCACTGTGTCGGCGCCTCGCTGACAGAAAGGGCACTGAAAATCCGAGTATTCAACGATCGTCACTGGGGCTGATTTGTTGCCAAGAACAGCTCGGTTATCAGCAATTTGTGGTTTTTTAGGGTTCTCGAACTCCGCCTCGCGGGCTTCCATTTCGGCCTTTTGTGCATTGGCCATTTCAGACTTCTGAGCTTCCTGGGCCGCTTCACGAACAACTTCCATAAATTGGGCAGGATCTTTTTTAATCGCTTCGAATACGATTTCAGGGTTGTCCTGGATGGTTTTTTTAACAAGTTCCGAGCAGCTGGCGGTTAAGCCCAAGCATGCGACCAAGACCAGTGTGCGCACTAAAGTTTTCAAAATGTCCTCCTTATTTATCGACAGCCTGTTATTCTACACATTTAAGGCCCTGAAAAGAAATAACCTTTTATGGCCTTAAGCGAAATGACGCAGGTTCCGGCATTTCTGATAATCATAGCATGAGGAGATGTGTCATGAAACTTATCGCACTACTTTTACTACTTCCTTCCTTCTCAATGGCAGGATTAAAGTTCCCATCGGACCGTTTGAAGGTTATGGATATCGAAACGCTACAAAGAATCGTGGCCACGAACCTCAATGGAGCACAAAAAGCCGTCGCCCAAGCCGTGGATGAAGATGGCGAATTCGGCGACCAAAGTCCAGCCAACGAGTACACTCGAGACGAAGGCGCCCAGCTAATTCGAGAATCCTTAGAACTTATTTTTGCAAGACCGGAGCAAAATCATGCGACGTCGGTGATTTATTCCAACGTCGAAGGAGTCGCCATCGAGTACGGCGGCATCTACCAGTTCCTCGAGCAAATCATAAGCCGTGGCCTTGAAACCTTGGATAAATCAGGAAAAGACAAAGGCCTCCTAAGAGATCAAAACACCTATGTTTATATCCTTAATAATATGATGTCCGAGATGAAACCCATGGCCTTGTCCCAGGAGGGGGAAAAATATCGTAAATTGATCGAAAGAATTCGCGATGAAGACATCGACTTTTCGGATGCTTTGAAGTCCTATCGAATCCTCAACTCTATGTCGAATATCGCCAACCCTTCGAAGGTGGCCGAGCAAATTGTTGGCAAGAAAGACTGTGCCTGGTGGGAGTTTCTTTGGTGCTGACAAGCAGCACCTCGCCTTTGGTCTTAATTTAAACCATCCTTCATTATCTCCGGCCACACACTCTATTCTTCTTTGAGTTTTAAGACCTATACGCCGAAAAGTAGACAATGGGTCACACGGAGATCAGCGAAACAAAAGCTTACCTGCGCTTGGTTATGGGGACACTCTCTTTTATTGGAGTCCTCACCGCCATCAATGTGTTGATGATCCTCAACGCTTTGGGAACCGACGTCTTTCAGCCCTTCCAAAGAAATATTGCCGCCGTGACGGACGCAATCGAGCTTCCTTCCCCAAAAGTGGAGTCGCCCATCATCGAGATCAATTGTCGAAAGAAGTTGGACATCCTAAGAGTCAAAACTAAAGCCTCCAGCGCCCGCGTGTTTTTTAAAAACTGCGAATCCATTGGTCGGCTGATCAATGAGAGCAACCAAAATCAAGGCGATATTTTTCCGTTAAAAAAGAATCTTTGGACCAGTGATTTTATCTTTCTGAACGAGGGTAAAAATCAGATAAAAGCCGCAATCGGCGACAATACTCAAAGTATTGAAATTACAAGAGAAGTTATAAAGCCAGCAAACCCTAACAAAGCCCTTTGATTCACTGACAAAAGGGTGCTAAACCTCTGCAGCTAATGTTACAAAACCTGAAGACGCGGACGGACCTCCATCTCTCAAGAAAAATTTTTCACTTTCTTAGCATTCTAGGGATTTTTCTGTGCATGATTTTTATGCCCGTTTGGCTGTGTTGGACAATCTACTTCACAGTGGGACTCCCCTTGGTTGCCATGGATTACAGCCGACGCCACTCTCCCGCCTTCAACCGCTTTACCCTGAAAATTCTTGGTCCCGTATTTCGAAAGCATGAGATCCGAAAACTATCAGGGTCGTCCTACGCCATTCTTGGCGTTGGCCTTTGTTTTTTCCTGTTTCCTAAACCGACGAGCTTACTCGCGGTGTTGTTTTTAGCCGTGGGCGATCCCGTCGCCAGTTTTTTTGGACTGCGTTTTGGTCGGACAAAAATCATCGACAACAAAAGTATGTATGGATCGGCCGCAGCTTTTGTTTTTTGCTCAGTGGCCGCCTTTATTTTTATTTCTTTGTACCCGAAATCGATGGGGGCTGACGGATGGCTGGAGCTGTACGGTTTAAGTTTAGCTTGTGGAGCCATTGGTGCCATCAGTGAACTCGTCTCTTTTTTCAGCATCGATGACAATTTAACCCAGCCGGTGGTCAGTGGTGCCTTGTTGTCCTTACTCTTCCTACAAGTGGGAGGGGTGACCTTTGGCTGAGCGCAACCCCCGATCTCGCAGAACCAGTCGCGCTGGCGTCAGTATCTACGTGCTTCCGAATTTGTTGACGACTACCAATATGTTTTTCGGCTTTATGTCGATCATTTTCGCCATTCGCGGCGAGTACACTTTTGGCTCCTACGCCATCGTGGCCGCGGCGGTTTTTGATCTTCTTGATGGGCGAGTGGCTCGCCTTACTGATACCACCAGTCAGTTTGGTGCCGAGTATGACTCTCTTTGTGATCTCGTCAGTTTTGGGATGGCCCCCGCATTAATTATGTACCTTTGGGCCCTACAGCCCTTCGGCAGAGTCGGTTGGCTCGCTAGTTTTGTATTCGTCGCTTGCGGGGCTCTGCGCTTGGCCCGCTTCAATGTGCAGCAAGCCGACGAAAAATCCCACTTTCAAGGCCTCCCCATACCGATGGCGGCTGGTATTGTCGCCTCTTCGGTGCTTTGTTTTAAGGATTTAGAGGTCGACGCCAGTCGGAACTTTCTTTTGCTTTTCATGACCTTTTTGCTGGGAATCACAATGGTCAGCCAGTTTCGCTATAAAAGTTTCAAAGATGTTAACCTGAAACAGAAACAGCCTTTCACATACCTTGTGGTTGGTGTAATGGTTATCATTCTGGTGGCCATAAGACCGGAAGTGATGCTTTTCGCCCTCTTCTTTTCCTATGCCATCCTTGGAGCGGTCATGGGGCTGTTCCATAAAACCAAAGAAAAACAAAGAAAGAGGAAAATCAAATGAGTCGCGAATTGTCCGTTGGAATTGTTGGTGCCACAGGCCTGGTTGGGGAAACCTTTCGAGATCTTCTGAAAGACACCTCCTACAAATTCAAGGAACTTCGACTGTTCGCCAGCGAGCGATCGAAAGGCTTGAAAATTCCCTTTCGCGATCAAGAGTTCGAGTGCCAGGTTCTTTCTGAGGGCTGCTTCAAAGGTCTCGACGTGGTGTTTTTCTCTTCTGGCGATCCGATTAGCAAAGAGTGGGCTCCTAAAGCCGCAGCGGACGGCGCTATCGCCATCGATAACTCGGCGGCTTACCGTATGGACCCCAACACCCCCTTGGTGGTGCCTGAAATCAATTTTGACGAAATGGAAAATCCCACTCAGCCACGGGTGATTGCCAACCCCAACTGCTCAACCATTCAATTGGTGATGGTACTCAACGCCCTTAAAAAGTTTGATCCAATTGCCTGCCGAGTCGCCAGCTACCAATCGGTCAGTGGCGCTGGCAAAGAGGGAATCGCCGATTTGCTCGAGCAAACCGAAGATGTTATGGCCGGAAAACAACCTCGCGAGGGCCGGAATTTCAACCCGCCCATCGCTTTTGAGTGCCAACCTAAAATTGGCGGTTATAACGACGACGGGTTTTGCTCCGAAGAAGTGAAAATCATGAATGAGACCAAAAAAATTCTTTCTCTTCCCAATATAAAAATGTCCGCCTTCACGGTTCGCGTTCCCACTCAAAATGGCCACGGTGAAGCGGTGTGGGTGACTTTTGATAAAAACGTCAGCAAACAAGAAATCGAAAGCACCCTCAGCGAGTGCCCCTACATTCAGTATTTAAGTGAAGACAACGGAAAAAGCTTTCACTCTTACAAGGAAGTGAGTGGTCAGTCCGATGCCTTTGTTTCCCGACTGCGCAAAGACACCGAGTTTGAAAACACCTGGATGTTTTGGGTGGTGGCCGACAATCTTTATCGAGGTGCCGCCTCCAACGGATTGCTGATCGCTGAACGCATCTTTGATCAACTGAACTAACTTAAAAAACAGCCTAAAAATGCAGCCATTGAGCCATTAAGCGGTTGAAAGCCCTGTCCAACCGTGACAGACTTTTGTCATGACAGTTTGGTTGTACCTCTCCCTCATTTTATCCCCCTTCACAGCTTGGGGTCAGACCACCGGAAATAACAACAATACCAATCAGCCCCTTTCGGCCATTTTGTTTATTACTGAAGAGGCGACCTCGCGAGTGGATGGCCTTTTCCAGGGAGAGCTGAATGCGACCGCGACTTTTATTCGCGGAGGAGTGGCCGGAGGATTGGTCGGCGGCTGTGCCCCCGGTGAAACCTCCAGCGCTTCGACCTGCAACAACTGCCAGGCCGACTTAGCCTCTTGCAACACTCGAAGAGTGCACGACGACCTGGAATTGACTATCGGCTTTCGCCCTATCAACCCCACATTTGGCATCAATGCTCGCCTAGCCTTTGTGAGAAACAATATTGCCGAGGGACAGCCTGGGTCCATTCGGATCCCTGTGATCCGACAGTCTCCGTCCGGCTTTCTAGCCAACCAAACCGTCAATGAGATTCGGGTTACGGTTCGTTGGTCAGATATCTGCCGCGAACTTTTTAATGGAACGGGCTGTGACGACTCCATTGAAGAGGGGTCCTTCGTTTTAACCTTAGGTGTGGATGAAGACGGAAACACCCAGGCCAATGAAGACGGCGTGCAAGAGGTTCAAATTTCCATGTCGAAACTGGACACCACACCGACGACACTTTGCCAAGAGGGTGACCCTGTTGCAGGGGCTTGTAACTTCAGAGCCTTCCCGGGCGACGGAAAAGTGTTTATTGAGGATTTGCGAACGGGCTGCTCTTTCCCCACGTTTGGAGGAACCCAAGCGCAATTCCTGCGTGTTTTCTATAAAGAAGCTGATGGTGCGGCGCCCAACGCCCAAACCCAAGCGGTAGACCTTCGGATCGGTGCGTCTCAAGGAACTTGTTCGGGCTCACAAGTTTTTTCTTTGCAAGACAATACTGTGGAGGGACTCACTAACGGCACGACTTATCGTTTTTCAATCGGACTCTTGGACGAAGCCAACAACCTGGGAGGAATCCTGGATCTTTCCGGCGCAAGCATTGATCCCGAAGCCGCGCCGCCCGCTGATGGCTGCTACTCGCCGGATCCCAATTACCCTTTCAACTGTCATGTGGCTACGCCTGACGATGTGTTTGGTCTGATTGAAGACGAGTTCGATTGTTTTATTACCACCGCCACTTATGGCACTCCCTTTCGACCGAAAGTCGAAGACTTTCGGATGTTTCGAAACAAATTTCTGAAAACAAACGCGACTGGGCGGGCCCTGATTCAATTTTATTATCGGTACAGCCCTCCCATAGCCGATTGGATTCGCAATCATCAGTGGTCGAAACCAATCATGCGTGTTTTTTTATATCCTTTTTGGTTATTTGCTAAAGCCTGCCTAGAATACCCCATACACACTCTGGCTTCTTTATTCCTGACCTTGTTAGGAATGGCCTTTTACGTAGGGCGCCGACGGGTGACAGCATGATCGGGATTCTTCTTTTTAGCCTGTTAACTTTCGCCGAAGAAGCGCCTCCGGCCGAGTACCCCTATCCCCAGCGAAACATTGCCGAAGACTCGGATGCGATCGAACAACCCGTTCGACGCGGAAACCGTGGCGAGTACTATTACGACACCAAAAAACCCACGAGCCAAAAAAAACCTTATAAAGGTATTGAGCAGCCCTACAAAGTGGGCCCCGATGGTTCCTACTACTACACAACCGATGGTGAAAAAAAAGAGGCAGAAATCGAAGCCTACGAAGGCGTGGAGAAACCAATCGACCGGGACTCTAGCGGGGGCTACTACTACAGCCCTAAAAAAAGACCAAAGAAAAGCCAAACAAGCTTCGGCCCCCAACCGGCCAAGATTGAAATCGACGGCACTTACATTTATGACACCAACGTGGGTGAAACCCAAAATACATTTTATTTGCGCGGTGGTATTCTCGGGTCACCTGAAATCACGACCAATTCAGGCACCACTTATGATGACGTTTACGGAAGCGGCAATAATTTTATTCTAACCCTAGAGTACGATTGGATCATCGGCCGCAATCTTTTTTTAAAACTGGGCTCAGGGTTTACCAGCACCGAAGGCCAAGGTCGCTTTGCAAATGGCAGTGAGTCGCGGGAAAAGTTTCAATTTTATATCTTACCTAACACTTTAAGCCTTTCTTACAAATTTCAGATCGCCGACATCCAATATTTAACACCTTACCTTGAAGCCGGCCCCGGTTATTTTGCCTTTGTTGAAAATCGTAGCGATGGCGATATTTTTTCTTTCAATGGCAAGACTACAAAATTTGGTGGCGCTTTTGTGGCCACGGCCACCGCCGGTTTACTCATTTCTCTTTCAAAGTTTTCTAATGGGACCAGTCTTAGGACTGACTACGGCGCCACCCAATCATGGTTTGATCTTCAGTACAAACAAGTGTTCGGACTGGATAGCCGGAAGGATTTTTCTTCCAACATGATTACCGGTGGGTTTGCCATTGGTTTCTAAAAAAATTCGACTTCGCCTTTGTGTGGCCTACGACGGCACTCCTTTTTTTGGTTGGCAGAAACAACCCCAAAGCAAAGACACCATCCAAGGCTTATTGGAGTCCTGTCTTTCCATGATTTACAATCAACCGATTGCGGTAGTTGGGTCCGGACGCACCGACCGAGGTGTACACGCTCTGAACCAATGGGCTCATGTGGATATTCAAGATCCAGTAAATCTGCACAACTTAAAATACAAACTCAATCGCATGACTCCTGAAACGATTCTAGTGAAAAAAGTGGAAGAAGCCCCAGACGACTTTCACGCCCAGATTTCGGCTGTGACGAAGTGCTACAAATACCGACTGATCCCAGAAACCCCAAAAAGTCCCTTTCGCGGCCGTTATGCCTGGATGCCGAATAAACCCATCTCCCTGGAATCTTTACAAAAAATGGCGGATGTTTTTGTGGGAGAGCATGATTTTTCCAGCTTTCAGTCCCAAGGCACGCCCGTTCGAACCCCGGTGCGAAAAATCCTGATAAGTCGCTGGGTTTCCTCTAATTCTGGTGTCTTAGAGTACCAGGTTCAAGGAACAGGCTTTCTCAAGCAGATGGTGCGAAACATGGTGGGGACGATGGTAAATCTATTGGAATTACAGCAACCTACAGAAAAGCTCCAGGAGATCCTCCAGGCTCGGGATCGCTCTCTGGCAGCTGCTCCGGCGCCGCCCCAGGGACTGTTTTTATCCTCGGTTCAATACCCCCAGAGCCTTGACAATAAGTGCCGAAAATTATAAGTGTTTTCATTCTCAATTTCATAAAGGTTTAAGCAATGAAGACTTGGAACGCTAAAAAAGAAGATTTTGAAAACAACAGAACCTGGTTTCTGGTAGATGCTGAAGGTCAAAGTGTCGGCCGATTGGCTTCTAAGATCGCCATGGTTTTAAGTGGTAAAACCAAACCGACTTATACCCCTCACGTTGATACGGGTGATATGGTTGTTGTGATCAACGCCGATAAAGTCACAATGACCGGTAACAAATGGTTTGATAAAAAGTATTTCCGACGGTCTCGTTATTTTGGTTCTTTAAAAGAAACCACGGCCAAAGAAATGTTAGAGAAAAACCCCACGTTTATTTTGAAAGATGCTGTGCAAGGTATGCTTCCAAAATCTAAGCTTGGAAAACAAATGAGCACGAAACTTAAAATTTACGCGGGTAGCGAACATCCTCATCAGGCGCAAAACCCACAGCTTCTACAGTAGACAAGGAGATTATTGAATGGCTGCTGCTACAGTTTATTATGCAACCGGAAGAAGAAAAACCAGCACGGCTCGTGTCTTTATGACCACCGGCTCTGGCAAGGTCACCATCAACGGTAAAGATATGAATGATTATCTTAAACGACCTTCTTCAAAAGCCCACATGAATTTCCCATTGGAACTGACGACCCTGAAAGGCAAGTTGGATATCCGGGTCACTGTTAAAGGTGGGGGCGAGTCTGGCCAAGCCGGCGCTATTCGCCACGGAATCTCAAGAGCCTTGACTGAATACGATGAGAACCTAAGAGACTCGTTAAAAAAAGCCGGTCTTTTGACTCGTGATTCTCGAATGGTTGAGCGTAAAAAATACGGACTCAAAGGGGCTCGTCGCGCCAGTCAGTTCTCAAAACGTTAATTTTTTCGAAAATTTTCGACTTTCAAAAAGGCAACCATGGGGTTGCCTTTTTTTGTACTCAGTCCAATCCCTTTATAGGCTCAAGGCTACGCACAGGAATCTTTAGATAGGAGGTTCCATTGTCTTCCTTTTTCGGAAACAAACCATTTTGCGCATTGACCTGAATGCTCGGTAACAGCAACACCGGCGCATCCAGTCCCTTGTCTCGAGCCTCACGAAACTGAACATACTCATCCTTTGCAGTGTCAGCTCTCAGTTGAATATTTTTTCTCTTCGACTCTCCAACAGTGGTTTGAAAAGCCAGAGCCCGACCTCCGGGTTGGTAGTCGTGACCCACATACACCTTGGTGTGGTCATCCAACTGGTAAATTTTTTCGTGCACAGAGTGATAAAGATCTTCTGCACTTCCCTGTGGAAAATCACAGCGCCCAGTGCCGAAGTCCGGCATAAACAAGGCGTCTCCGGTGAAAGCGGCCTCATCGTTCACATGATAAGTGACACAGGCGGGGGTGTGGCCCGGGGTGTGGAGAACATGAATTTTCAAACGACCGGCATGAATGACCTGATCGTCAGACAGCAATTGATCAAAAACGGAACCCTCCGTATCAAAACCCTCTTTAAAATTGAACACGCCTTTGAAGGTTTGCTGAACCATTTTGATGTTCTCATGAATGGCTGTTTTAGCCGCAGGAAATTTTTCTTTTAGAAACTGCGCTGACGTTAAATGATCGGCGTGAGCATGGGTCTCTAAAATATAATGCACAGAAAGCTCATTGCTATTTATAAATTCCATTAGCTCCTGAGCGGAGTTTGTTGTGATCGACGAGCCTTTAGGGTCATAGTTGAGAACAGGATCAATAATCACGGCATCTTTGCTGCTTGGATCAAAAACCACATAGGTCAAAGTGAACGTCGGTTTATCAAAAAACTCTTTTACTTGCATAAGAAGCCTCCATTTATGACTCTATTATAACCAAGACAAGCGGTATTCTTTATAATCTAGCTTATAGTTTACGAGTAAAGCTGCTGGCCAAGAATGAAGGTCCCCACAATTAGCACAAAATAGCCGAAAGCTATTTTGAGTTTGGATTCAGAGACAAATCTCGACAAAAATGATCCGAGAAAAATACCAACCACAGACAGCATAGACAGAATCAGCAAAAAACCCCATTCAATGTTTGGGTTGACCATGACATCTCCGACAAAACCAAAAAGAGACTTGAAGGAGATAATCATGAGTGAGGTTCCCACCGCCATTTTCATAGGAACACGGGCTAAAACCACCAATGCTGGAATAATTAAAAAACCACCTCCGGCGCCAACAAACCCTGTTAAGGAACCCACCACCAATCCCTCGACCCCAATCAACCATGTTTTATTATTTTTAGGGAGTTTTTCAGATTTCACCACTTTGTCTTTATTACCGCGAATCATAGAAACTGATGCCAAAATCATCATAACAGCAAAGGTTAGTAGAATCAGAATGTCTTTGGTCAGGACAAAACTCCCAATGTTGGCTATGTGATCGGGAAGATGGGGAATCACAAAAGCTCTTGTTAGAAAAACTCCCACAAAACCAGGGATGGCAAAGACAATTCCTATTTTTAAATTGACTAAACCCTCGCGGAATTTTCCAAAGGCACCAAACCCGGAAGCCAAACCGACAATAAAGAGCGAATATGCCGTCGCGTTCACAGCATCAATTTTAAAGAGATAGATCAAGATTGGAACAATCAGGATGGAACCTCCTCCACCCATCAATCCAAGCGAAACACCCATTACAACAGTGGCAAGATATCCTAAAAACTCCATACTCACTCCTAATCAAATATTTTATCCACAAGAGGTCGACTGAACTTGAAAGCCACCATGCCCCCAATCATTCCTCCCACAAAAATAAAGCTTTCTACATTTCCCGAAGCCAAGCTAGTGAGGCCCGGTCCTGGACAGTAGCCTCCAAGTCCCCAACCCATTCCAAAGAGGGCGGCACCGGTTAAAAGAGAGCCCGACAACTCTGAACGTGTCGGCAGATGAAATTGGTCCTCTAAGATTGGGCTTTTCCGCTTTGTGATCAGAGGAAATGCGATGGAGTGAAGAAGAATCGCCCCAACCATCACAAAAGCCAAGGCCGGGTTCCAATTACCAAACAGATCTAAAAAGCCGATCACTTTTTGAGGTTGGGTCATTCCAGAGATTCCAAGGCCGATCGCAAATAAAATTCCCATACTCAATGCGCTGATATTTTTTCTCATAATTCCTCTCAAACCAAAACTTTAACAAACGCCACAGTCAGTATTCCCAGAAACATAAAGGTCAAGGTGGCAGCGATCGATCGAAGCGAGAACCGACTGATTCCACAAACTCCATGCCCACTGGTGCAGCCATTACCCAACACCGTTCCATATCCAACCAAAAAACCAGCCGCTGCCAAACGCAAGGGCCCATAATCTAAACTGTTGTGTAAGGTTTCGGGATAGTTGATTTGCAGAATCAATCCTCCTAAAAGCAAACCTGCGATAAAGAAGCCTCTCCAACCCCAATTTTTTTCAGTAGGGTTAAGAATGCCATACAAGATTCCGCTGATTCCCGTAACCCGCCCTTGCAGTAAGAGCATAAATGTCACGGCAAGACCGATGATCAGTCCTCCAACGAGAGCAAACGTCCATTCTGTCGACCATATTTCCATAGATCTCACTCCTTCCTATGGAGATTATTATAAGCGGGTTCGAAAGTTCCTTTTATCATCTAGCTTATACAAGCTGACTTTATTTGGACTCGCCGTTAAGAATTCTAACCAAATGATTTTCATCAATGATTTCAATGGTTCGCCCTTGCTGACGAATGATGCCCTGGGACTCAAGTTGCCCTAAGGCCTTGATCACCGTCGGAGTCCTACTGGCACAGTAATTGGCAATCTCAGTCCGGGTCCATAGATGATCGGGTTGAAGTTTTTTAAACAGTAAAAGGGCCGACGAAACTCTTTCGATAACGTCCCCTTCAGATACAACCAAACTTCTTTCTTCTGCTCGACGCAATTCTTTTGCCAAAGCCCGAGCTAAGAAGAAGTAAGAACGAGGCTCGCCGTCAAAAACTTGAAAAACCAGATCATTGTTACAAAATAGAATCTCTGTGGGCTCTAAGCATTTCGCTGAACCATGGTGCTTCTCTCCAGAAAACAACGAACGATGTCCAAAAAATTGTTGGGACTTGAAAATTCGAATCAAGTTTTCCGAGCCATTAGGAGCGTACTTTATGAGTCCAGTCAAACCAGACTTTATATAGTAAAGCCCCTTGGCCGACTCGCCCTCATCATAAACATGATCACCCCGTTGATAAGTCCTGGGGATCCCCCAATTCAGCAACTGATCGACAAGTTTTTGCTCTTCAGCCTGTATGAACTCCATAGGGTAACAATAACCTACAAAATGAAGTCTTTGTATGAAATACTGAACATCCAACAGTGAGAGATTTTTATGTTTCAGAACATTAGGCTCCCAACATGCTTTTTCACCATTCTTTGCTGCAGTTTTTTCCTGGTGAGCTGCGCCAGTAAAGAAAAATCACTAAACGCAAGCGTCGAGAAAACGGCTAAAAACCTAATTCTGCTGTACAAAGATTCCAACCGCCCCTGGCCCACCTACAATCTGATGGACTACCCCATTCTATTTGTTTCGTTTAAAGAGAAGGTGGCAAAGCGACTCATAAGAAATGAACTACAATCCCTAGAGTGGAGCCAATGGAAAAACAAAATACCAAAAACCAAAATTGGATTCGACACTCAAAAAATTGACGATCAACAGTACCTAATACTTCATCTTGATAATTACAGTAACCCATCGCCTGAAGACTTAATGACGGTGATTGTTCACGAGGGATTTCATGTTTTTTTTCAGCAAGAATGGAAAAAGCAAAAAAACGCCGAGGGCCGAGGCGATATTTATCCACTACAAGCGATCCCTCGTTATTATCGTTGGGAAATGAAGAAGAATTTAGTGAACCACTTACACTTCAAAGATCCAAAAAGTTTGCAAAAATACTCCTACTGGTTCTACAAGTGGAAAAATAATTTTAAAGAAGAATATGAAAACTATACCGATCGCTTCGAGGGAACGGCGCAGTTTTACACCAATGACATGATGACTCTGTTTTATAATAATCATAGCTCATCTAAGCTTGAGCCCTATGAGTTTTTCAGAAAAAAATCTGAAACAAGTCCGTCTTTTCAACAAAGATTTAGCCTGAGCCATGAGTCCTACGTTCTTGGAACATTAACTGGAATCTTGTTGAATCAAGGTGGCACCAATTGGCAACAGTCGGTTCGGTTGGGTTCTTCTCCCATGGAGCTTTTAGCCCAGCGCTTTAAGCCCCTGCGGGACAAAGTAGACAATGCCGCTCAAACCGAGTTTTTGCGGGCCTCCATTCGAGAGATGCACAAAATTGATGCCGATGGAAAGCTCGACAAAATTATTAGTGATCTGGCGAACCCGAAGGTTCTTAAAGTTGTTGTTCCTAGTGCGGGCTTACAATTCAGTTCTTTTTCGACCCAGGGAGTTTATCGATCCTTCTTTGACTTCCCTGGCATAAAAGAAGTGCAGATGATCGAGCTGGCCTCACCCCATACATTCTCCAGTCCAAGTTTTGAGTTCAGCTTTCAGCCAGGCGAACATTGGGTGACTGCCAAGAAAACTCCTTGTAGCAACGACCACGCCACCCTTTTACTGTCCAACTTGAAAATAATAAACCTTAGTAACACTTCATTAAGGTTCAACAATGTCTCTAAAAATGGTGTTTTTCATGGGCGTTTAAAAACTGAGAACGGCACCCAGTGGTTTTGCGTCGCCCCTAAATGAACTACAACCATGGATCAATAGTGACTCAGTGATTGTTCGAAACGAAGATTAGCTGACAAAGAAAGATTTTAATTGGACACATCGATAAGAACGACAGTGATATTGTCATCGCCACCCGCTTCTTTCGCCATTTCCACGCAGATTTTCACGGCTTCATCCATGGTGTTGTTGCGGCAAATCTGATGAATCTCTTCATCTTCAACCAAACCGCAAAGTCCATCCGAACAAAGCAGAAATTGATCTCCGGCCAGAAGTGGCTTTTTTATAATGTCGCACCTTACGTCTCTCTCAAAACCCACGCTTCGCGTTATTATGTTCTTGGCTTGAAAGTCTTTGGCTTCACTATCTTTTAAAAGTCCGGCGCGAATATGTTCGTTCACTAAAGAATGATCTTCTGTCATCTGCCACATATACTGCTTATTGAAGTAATAGGCGCGAGAATCGCCGACGTTGCCAATGAAAATTTCGTTATCATGAACATAGGCTGCGACCAAAGTCGTGCCCATCCCCTGGAACATCTTATTGTTCAACTGGCTTTCGGCATAAATTCGGGAACTGGCTTCGCTGTAACCTTCCTCAAGCATTGCCCTTGGCGACAGAAAAGTGTGCTCTTCGCGGTGAGTGCGAACCACATCTTTCATAGCTTCAACGGCCAATCGCGACGCTAGGTCTCCGCCCTTATGCCCGCCCATACCGTCAGCCACGATAAACAAACCCATGTCCTCGTCGACCAAAAGGTTGTCTTCGTTCTTACTTCTTTTAAGACCAACGTCGGTAAGTCCATAGGCAGTGACTTTCATACCCCAATTTTACGCAAGTCCGGTAAACAACTCAAAGATTTTTATTTTTCTCTCTCAATAATTCACCGGAAAAGACCGATAGGTGAACAATGAAAGAGAAAAAGAACTCCCGTATTGCATTTATCCTTTCTGTCGTTTTCCACATCGTTTTGTTGCTCTTTCTTTTGATCAGCGAAAACCGCAAGAAAAATGCGATTGCAGAAAAAAAACCAGCACAGATCGAGTGGGTGGAGCTGCGCCCCTCCCCGGACGAGCTGAAGCAACGTCAGATTGTTCAACAAGATGACAAATCTGTGAATGACGAAAAGCCCCTGGATGACTACAAGCTGAGTAAAAATGATCAGAATGTGCTAAAAGAAACCAAGTCGGCCAAAAATGGCGAGTTCAAAAACCGAAAGAACACCCAAGAGGCACCAGCCAAAAAAGCTCAAGCCGCAACTCCCGTCAGTAAAAAGCAAAAGACTTTGAATAGCTTGAAACCGAGCCTTTTCAACACAGATTATGCAGCCGCAAAACTGACTCCACCGCCCGAGCCCGCCCTCTCTGGAGCCGAGATCAGCCAGAATGACGACTATCTGAAAGATGTGGCCGTCGGAGCCGAAACTCTTCTGCGCACGCGCGAGTTTGTCTACTACTCTTACTATAACCGCATTAAGAGCAAGCTCCGCCAGCACTGGGAGCCAAGGATCAAACAAAAAATCGTGAAAATTCTTCGGAAAGGTCGGCGAATCGCCAGCACCAACGACAAAATTACCCGCCTTGTCATAACTCTCGATAAACACGGTGAACTCCAGAGAATCCAAGTTAAAAACGCCTCGGGATACAATGATCTCGACGATGCAGCGATTGAAGCTTTTAAGGCCGCAGCCCCCTTCCCCAACCCCCCTACTGGCCTTGTGACAGGCCAAGGCGTGGTGGAAATTCCCTGGGACTTCGTTCTAGAAACCTGATTTATTTTAATATGTTAAAGGTAGAAAAAAGGCTTCACAGATGACCCATTTTTTGCTTAAGATCCGGCACAAACGAAAGAGGTAGTCATGGCTAAAGCGAGTGTATCAAGTAAAGCTTTAAATTCTATTTTCTCAAGGGCCCATTACTTGGCCACGCAGATGATTTATCAAGCGAACAATCGCAAAGACAAAGCAAAAGGTGACCCAAAAGTCGGTGGACATGCCTCGGGCAGCAGTTCAGCTTTGCATATTTTGGGAACGCTCCATCTTTTCGTTAAGAACGGCTATGACCATATTTGTAATAAGCCCCATGCCTCTCCGGCTGATCACGCCTTTAATTATTTATTGGATCAACTGTACAATTCGGATGGGTCAAAACTCACTCAAGAGGAAAAAGACAAAGCCATGATGCGACTGCGGGCCTTTCCAAACGAGGAGTACCCCCACAGCTTTCAAAGTTATCATTCGGTTTTTGATCCCGACCAACACAACTTTTTTCCTTCCGGAACAGTTGGAATTCCTCCGGTCAATGCCGGGTACCTGGCGCTGGCCTATCGCTTTGCTAAAAAGCATGGTTACACCGTTCCTGACGCCCACTTTTGGTGCATCATGGGGGATGCGGAGTTTCGAGAAGGGTCTTTGTTTGAAGCCACTCCTGATTTTGCGGAAAGAGAAATTGGCAACCTCACCTGGATTCTTGATTACAACCGACAAAGTCTGGATGGTCACAGAATGACCAATAAAGAAATTATGGGAGGAACCGACAACGAACGTGTCGAGGGAACCATGAAGGCCAATGGCTGGGAAGTGATTCAGGTTCGCCACGGTCAAGTGCGTAAAGAGCTTTTTAAACGCAAAGGCGGTGACGTTTTTAAGAAGTTCCTTGAGGATGATCTGAGCGACTATGCTTTTCAGGCACTGTTGCTTATTCGTGACCCAAAAGAACTTAAAACCCAAATGAAGAAAAAATATTCGGAGTTAAAAAGCTTTTTAGCCGACGTTTCCGACCAAGAGCTTTACCAAGGACTCCGTGACCTCGGCGGCCACGATGTGGAAGAACTTAAAACAGCCTTTGAAGCTTCTAAAAAAGATCCCAAACGACCCACCATTGTTATTTGCCACACTCTAAAAGGCTGGGGCCTGCAAATGGAAGCGGAGCAAGGGAACCACTCTTCCCTTCCAAGCAAACAAGAAATGCAGGAATTGCAAGAGAAGCAGGGACTGTCTGCCGACACCCTGTTTGCTCCTTTCGCCCCTAAAACGGATGAAGGCCAGTTTCTTAAACTGCGTGGCGAGAAAATTGCCAGCGACATGCAAAAACAATTTGAAATCAAAAAACAAAACCAAGATTTTTTTGCCAAACAAATCGAGCAAGATGGTGGAATTCCCGACAGTATGGAAATCAACTTGAAAATGGCAAGCTACCCCCACACCCAGTGGATGTTGGGGCAGTGTGCGGCCAAGTTGACCCGAATTGCCAACACCAAAGATGGGGTGGACGACAAGCCCCTGACCGCCGAAGAAACCAAATGGCGCACGGCCGGTGAACTTTTAACCACCATGGCTCCTGACGTGGGAACCAGCACCAACTTGAACCCAGCGATGGACGGACATATTTTTGGAGCCCCCGTCGAAGAAGATCTTGAAGGTGAATACGGGGTCAAAGACCGCAAGCTTCCCGATTTAATCCCAAAAGAAGAAAACTCAGACCGTTTTGTACGCTTTGAAATCACCGAGGCCAACACCATGTCTTGCATGGGGTCCTATGGACGCATGCGAGACATAACAGGTGTTCCGATTATTCCATTGATGACGGTTTATGATTTCTTTTTAAAGCGAGCCTTAGACCAGTTGTTTTACAATCTGTATTGGAAATCCAGTTTTATATTGGTCGGAACTCCCTCCGGTGTGACCCTTTCTCCAGAGGGCGCCCAACATGGGTGGAAATCAGATATTCAAATTCCCAACCAGATTACTTGGGAGCCGGCTTTTTGCCAAGAAATGGACTGGATTTTGTCTGAAAGTATTCGTCGACATTTGTTAAACGATAACGAGGGACGCACCGGTGTGATCATTCGAGGTGTGACCCGCGGGATTGATCAAAAATTATTAATGAAATATTTAAAGATGCAGGGACGTTTTAAAAATAGCAGTCCCGTTCTGGCTCGCAAGGACATGCCGATGTCGGGGGCCACGGACGAATCCACAGTGGGTAGCCAATCGGAAGCCGAAATTATGCAGACTTTGCGAAAAGATGTTCTGAACGGCGCCTACTACCTGATCGACTACCGCGGATATGCCGGATACGAACCGGGCGACAATGTCGTCAATATTTTCGCATTGGGCGCTATGGTCACCGAGGCCATCGAAGCCTCCGAAAAATTATTAAAGAAAGGGATCTACGCCAATGTGATCGTGGTGACTTGTACCGATCTTCTCGTCGGAAATTTAGCTCATCAGAACAATTACTCCTACCTTCGTGACACCTTGAAAGTAACAGGTGATCTCTACCTGCAACCTACAGTCAATGGAAACGCCACCTCGGGCGAAATTGCAACCTTATCCGGTCGCCGAATTCCTTGTGTTTCAGTGCACGATGGAGAGCCTGGCTTGCTTGATAACATTGGATCCATCGTTGGTGTACGCCACGAAGCCTTAGCTGTTCGTAAGCACTCTAAGTGCGGTCGACCTGTGGATATTTATGAGTACCATGGGATCGATGGAGACGCCGTGGTCGAAGCCTGCGGAAAAGTTCTCGCTGAAACGGCCATGGAAACCATTCAAGTTAGTCAGCGAGCTCTGGGGCAAGCGTCCCATTCAGGCAAAGTGAGTGGTGATTGGAAACAGTGGTGGGATCAGAAGTCCTGACCAAAGACGGTTATAAGGTCTATTTTCACAGAGCCGATGTTAAGAGATACAAGCCCACGATCGTGTTTGTGCATCACATGTGGGGCTCCTATCGAACAACATGGCGACATTATAGGTACCTGAACGATAAAGGCTTTGATTGCGTTACTTTCAATCTTTTGATGGGTTCCGATTCTAAAAAGTATTCCTGGCATCCTGACCTTCGCTTTTTTTATAAAGGGGTTTTTTACATTTGGACCCGACAAATTCGTTCGGTTCTCGATCATCTGGACGGTGACAAAATTATCTTCGCTTTTTCCGGCCCCAGCCTTTCGGCGCTTTGGGCCTGCCATGGCCGCAACGATATTCTAAAAGTGATCTGTGATGGTGGCCCCTTCCATCAGATTTACGAAAACAGTCGCAACTTTTTTGCCCAAGAAGTGGGAATTAAAACGCCTAGACTTAACAAATTGGTTTCTTTCGTGGGAACCGCCATCTGGGGTTACAAACCCCTTGCCAAACTGCATAAGGTCTTAAGGGTTTGGCCGAAATCGATTTCCATTCTTTCTATTCGAGGGGTTCGGGATGATATTGTCGACATTGATAGTATTCGCCAAGTTTTCGAACCCCATTCCGATCTGGATATTTCGAGCCTCGAATTGGAATATGGTCGTCACCTGGATGGGATGAGAGATTTTCCGGATCAGTACACCAGGGCTTTGCTCCCTTTTTTGAAAAAGGACTTAGCCAAGATGACCCCCTCCAGTCCCGGCCCAAAATAGTCATTCCAACCCACTCACTGACAAAATTTGTCACTCCAATGCGAGAAACTTCAACGCATGTCTTAATTGTTTGCAGCTGAGCAAATACCTTAAATGGCACACAAATTGTATTTTGTAAGTCCTGAGGTAGGCTGTTCGTGTTTAGTGGATTCATAAATGTCATTTTTTTTCGGTTCTTTCCATCCCCCAATTGGTTGGCCCTCCCCCTCGTATTTTTCGTTCTATTCAATACCTCAGTGGCCTACGGCCAAGAGCTGCCACCAGTGCAAGTGGTTGAAGATGAAGTGAGCATTGAACAGGCGTCCGAGAGTTCTGCGATCGATGACGAGTGCCAGGCCATCATGGTCAATCAAGATATTGAATCTCGATACAAAAAAATCCAAGAAGCCCTTGAGGCCGATTTTGCCCAAGGCATGCCGAAACAATTAAAAACCGATCTCGTACGGGTCCGAGAAGATATCGATTCTTTGACTGTCAAACTTTATGATGTGGACACAGAAGATTCTCAAGAAGTGAATCATATTGCGCAATTGACTATCGACTACCTTGAAAAAATGATTTCTTTATTGCCGAAAGCGACACGAATTGCACCCCAAGTGCGAGACCGTTATGTGGTTCCCTTTACCAACATCAGCTCGATCCGTGCTGAACACCAAGACTGCTTGATGAAAGCCGCCGTTGACCAAGTCAAAGATCAAGAGGCTCCGGCCGACACTGGCGAAGCCGCCATCAATATTTACCAAAAGTTAACCCAAGAAATGGAACGCTTAAATACCAATCTCTACACTTTGCAAACAACGGATGTTCAACGTTTTGTCAATTACCGGGCTTACCTGTTGCGAAACCTTGAAGCCTACAACAAAGACCAAAAGCCCGCCCAAGCCGTCACCGCGGAACTTCCCTTGGTTCTAAATAATGTTCAAAGAGAAATTGAAAAACTTCTTCCAGGCCTAGAGCTCTCCAAAGAATACCTAACCGTCGCCCACTGAAACACTTTTCGAAATTTTCCTTTGCCCCAATTAAATGACATATACTGTATAAAATTGTCTCATTGTAAAACTTAAAAAGAGAAATGCTTTAAAAAACCATCGGTTCGACCAAAGGGAAAGTCCACGGCCTATATTGTGCTACTGAATGCCTTTTGGAATCGAATCGAGAAGCCTTTTCGTATAGTCTTGTTGTGGATTATCATAGATTTCAGAAGCTTTGGCCATCTCAACGATTTGCCCCTTATTCATGACCGCCAACTCATCGGAGATGAACTTTACCACCGCCAAATCATGGGAAATAAAAATATAGGTCAGACCCATTTCCTCTTGCAAGTCTAACAGAAGATTTAGTATTTGGGCCTGAATAGAAACATCCAAAGCCGAAACCGACTCGTCACAAATAATAAATTCGGGTTCGACGGCCAAGGCTCTGGCTATGCAGACTCTCTGCCTTTGTCCCCCAGAAAACTCGTGGGGGTAGCGGTTTAAAAACTTGGTTTCCAATCCCACCTTTTCCATCAATACCGCGGCTTTGTCTAATCTCTCTTTTTTATTAGCCCCTAAACCATGGATCGCCATGGGCTCCATGATGGCCGAACCCACCGTCATCCGGGGATTCAAACTGGCGTAGGGATCCTGGAAGATGATTTGCAGTTTGCGCCGCATTTTCCGCATCGCCGACTTGTCAAGACTGGTCACATCGGTGCCATCGTAAATAATTTTTCCGTCGGTGGGTTCGATCAATCGCAAAACCGTGCGGCCGAGGGTTGTTTTGCCACAGCCCGACTCTCCAACCAAACCCAAAGTTCTTCCCTTGTACACATTGAGACTGACATCATCGACGGCTTTTACAAATTCTTTGCCACCACCAAACCAGCTCGATTTTAAAGGGTAGTACTTTTTAATATTTTTTATCTCTAGAAGAGCTTTCTCTTCTGTCGCTAAGGGGCGGTCGCCCCGAAGACCCAGACTGGCTTCATCAAAAGATTTTTCTTTACCATCGGCCCCCATAAAATCGGTGATGGTGGCCAACCGATTGTAGTTTTTCTCTAACGACGGCCGGCAAGCCAAAAGCCCTTTTGTATAGGGGTGCTTTGGGTTTTTAAAAATATTTTGGGCTGTCCCCTGTTCGACCAGATTGCCTTTGTACATGACGATCACTTCGTCAGCGATATCACCAATCACTCCTAAGTCATGAGTGATAAACAGCATGCTCATTCCATATTGGGACTGAAGTCGCGCTAACAGTTCTAGAATCTGTTTTTGTATCGTCACATCAAGAGCCGTGGTTGGTTCGTCTGCAATTAAAAGATCAGGCTCACACGCAATGGCCATGGCAATCATCACTCGCTGCCTCTGCCCACCACTCATTTCATGGGGGTAAGCGGTGACTCTTTTCTTCGGATCAGGGATACCAACTTCATTCAACAAATCTGTCGCTTTTTCCCACGCCTCTTTCTTACCCATTTTTTGATGCAGCCGTAAGGCTTCAACAATTTGGTAACCGACAGTGAAAACAGGATTCAAAGAGGTCATGGGTTCTTGAAAGATCATGGAAATTCGGTTGCCACGAATCTTGCGCATTTCACTTTCCGAGAGAGCCAAAAGATTTTTACCTTCAAAAAGAATTTCGCCATCGGTGATTTTTCCGGGAGGACTGGCAAGAAGTCCCATGGCGCAAAGACTGGTGACACTTTTCCCGGATCCAGACTCGCCCACCAGGCCAATGGTTTTTCCCTTGGGCACCAAGAAGGAAACATCATTTACGGCACGGACGGAAGAATCCTCGGTGTGAAAATCGACCGTTAAATTTTTAACTTCAAGCAAGGATTCCATCTGAAAATTCTATCACAAAAGGAGCCGGGAACCTTTTCCTTATTGCGGCGTGAGAATTCTTCGATTCCAGGCACCCTATTGTTTTACGGGAGGTTTTTTATAAGAAACAAGCAAGCCTTCGGTAGTGGGAACAGTAAAAGTGTTATAGCCAGGGTCTTGCAGTTGCTCGGATAAAACTTGTTTCATCACATTCCACATCTTCTTGGGGGTTTCGGCAGGGCACTCTTCTAGAAAAACGGAGCCAAAAAGATAAACATTATCAATGGCAATCACCCCCGCTGGGCTTAAATTTTTCTTCGCCCAATGCAGATAATCCAGATAGCCCGACTTATTGGCATCAATAAAGATAAAATCGAAGGGTCCCTCAGACTCTAGATTTTCCAGGTTTTCCAATGCTGGCCCTTCGATCAGACGGATTTGACACTTAAGGTCGACAAAGTCCGGATGTTGAAAAGTCTCTTTTGAATTTTTGATACATTCTGGGTCCCGCTCTAAAGTGTAGATCTGGCCCCGACTTCCTAGGGCCATCGCCATCCATGATGCAGAGCACCCATACTGAGTTCCTATCTCCACAACTTTTTCCACATTATTTTGTGAGCATAGGGCTTTTAAAATAAGCCCCTCCTGCATTCCAATATTTATGCCCAACCTTCCATCATTTTCTAGGCGATTTTCAATCCACTGAATAAGCGAAGGCTTGGCAACATATTGATCCAAAAGTTCTTCTTCTTTACTCTTTTTTGTCCGCATGGCCCTGTTATAGTAAGACATGAGAGGCTTTTCACGAAAAAACTGAGGATTCTGCCCATGAAACTATTTTTGCTCTTATTGATGATGACCACCCTGGTGGCCTCATGCACCTCACAAAAAGCTCCAGAAGGAGATGTGGTTGTTAGTGTTTTAGATTCTAATATCCCACACCTAGATCCAATTCTTTCAATGAATAAAATATCTTCCACCATCAATGGCAGTATCTTTGAGGGGCTCTATCATTATCACTACCTCAAGCGCCCAGTGGAGGTCGAACCTTCTTTAGCCGAGGCCATGCCTAAAGTATCCAGCGACGGAAAGACCTACACCATTAAGATTAAAAAAGGGGTCATGTTCCAAAATGACGAGGCCTTCCCGGGGGGCAAAGGTCGCGAACTGGTGGCCGACGATTTCGTTTACTCTTGGAAGCGTCTTGCTGACCCCAAAAACAAAGCCTTGGGTTGGTGGTTATTTGATGGACTGATTGTTGGATTAAATGAGTGGCGGGATCTTTTGCGCAGCGGTCAAGTCACCCACGATGCTCCAGTCGAAGGTCTTAAAGTAATAGACTCTCATACATTACAAATCAAACTCACTCGAAGGTCTTTCCAGTTTATTCACTACCTCGCCAATCCGCCAACCATGGTTGTGGCCAAAGAAGTTGTGGAAAAGTACGGCAAAGATATCGTCAATCACCCAGTTGGAACCGGCCCCTTTGTTCTTGAGAAATGGGTTCGCAACTCCGAAGTGATCTTGACCAAAAATCCCACCTACCGAAAGTCTTTTTTCCCAAGCGAAGGCAGCGATGAGGCAATCAAACGGGGCTTCTTAAAGAACAAAGGACGACGCCTACCTTTATCCGATAAAATCGTTGTCCGTATCATCACAGAAAGACAACCTCTTTGGTTGGCTTTTTTGAAAGGCGAGTTGGACCATGGAATCATCCCAAAAGACAATTACGACCAGGTCTTTCAAGACAATAAAGTGAAACCTGAGATCACAGAAAAAGGCATAAAAATTCATAACCTCCCGCGACCGGACGTTACCTTTGTGGCCTTCAACATGGAACATCCAGTACTCGGGAAGCACAAGAACGTCAGAAAAGCGATGGCCGCAGCCCTTGATCGCGAACTGATCTTAGCAAAGTTTTATAACCACCGAGGCTTGGTCGCACAAAGTCCGATTCCTCCTGGATTACGAGGATACGATCCTAATTACAAACACCCCATTTCTTACGACTTGGAAAAAGCAAAAAATTACCTAAAAGAAGCCGGATTTCCCAACGGAGAGGGTCTTCCCATTTTTGAATATGAACTACCCAGCACATCGACTTTTTCAAGACAGTTTGGCGAGCTGCTGAAAGATCAATGGGGTAAAATTGGTATCAACATAAAACTCAAAGCCAACACCTGGCCTCAATTTGATGAGAAAATCAAAAACAAGAAAGCCACTCTTTTTGATATGGCGTGGAATGCTGACTACCCAGATGCGGAAAACTTTTTACAGCTCTTCTATTCTAAGAATATCTCGCCGGGTTCTAATAATTTCAACTACATCAATCGAGAGTACGATGAGCTTTACGAAAAAGCTCTGGCTCTCCGCCCCGGACCCGAGCGTTACAAGCTGTTTCGCGAAATGGTGCAAAAAATAAATGAAGATGTCCCGGGGATTTTTATGGTTCATCGCATTTTTCGCCTAACCTATCATGACTGGTTGGACAACTATTATGAGTACCCAATAATATATGATCACCTTCAGTATTATTTTGTTGATAAAAATAAAAAGGCTGACTCATTAAAGAAATTGTAGAGGTTTAGAATTCCAACTCAATACATACTACGCAGAATTTTATATTCCATACCCATTCTCTTTGGAGTCACCCTTGTTACTTTTTTAATTTTTAATGTCGTTGGTGGCGATCCCGCCCTTCAGTTGGCCGGAAAATACGCCAAACCAGAGCAGATTGAATCGATCCGAAAAGAACTGGGACTTAACCAAAATCTAGTTAGGCAATACATCGACTTTGTTAAACAGACCTTGACCTTTGATTGGGGGCGAAGCTGGCAAACTCAGGCCAAAATTAGCGACATGATTGCTAAGGGGATCGGCCCCTCTCTTTCATTGACTGTCCCTGCGTTTCTCATCAGCTTTCTGATATCGATAATGGTGGCCTTGTTTTCGGCTAGCGCTCGTGGCTCTCTCATCATTTTAGACCGCAGCGTGACAACGTTTTGCTTGGCTTTAATGAGCATTAGCTTTCTTGTCTATATCATTTCGTTTCAGTATCTTTTTGCTTTTCATTTTCGATTGTTCCCCCTTAATGGTTGGGACGACTCTTGGTCCGGACGCTGGGCTTACCTTTTTCTTCCTTGGCTGATTTCCATCGTGGTTTCTCTTGGACCCAATATTTTGATTTTTCGATCAGCTTTTATGGACGAAGTCATTCAAGATTATGTCCGCACCGCCCAAGCCAAGGGCGTGAGTCGAGTGGGTTTATTCAGTAAGCATATCTTGAAAAATGCAATGATCCCGGTAATAACAATCGTTGTCCTGCAAGTACCCTTTTTGATCACTGGCAACCTGCTGCTTGAAAAGTTTTTCGGTATTCCAGGCATAGGTGGACTCCTTATTCAAGCCATTGAAAGCGCTGACTTTCCAGTCGTTAAAGCTTTCACAGTTATGGGGTCTATTCTCTATCTCGTTTTTAACCTTATTGCTGATCTTCTCTATCTGGTTTTCGATCCAAGGGTGGAGTTGAGATGATTGATCAAAGAAATTCTTTTCGTAGTGTATTCAAAAGTCGGACAGCCCTCTTCAGTTTTTTTATCATTGTTATCTATCTTTTGATCGCACTCTTGGCCGGCCTCGGGTTGATCGGAATGAATTTCTCATCGACTCAGTTGGATCTCTCCTACCATGCCCCCTCCTCTCAACATTGGATGGGGACTGATTTTTTGGGTCGCGATGTTTTGTCTCGGGCTTTACACGGAACCAAGATCGCAATTCTGGTCGGTTTTTTTGCTGCGACCATTTCGACCGCAATGGGTTTGATCCTAGGAGCCATTGCCGGCTTTTTTGGAGGATGGGTTGATGATTTAGTGGTTTGGCTTTACACAACCCTTGAATCTATTCCTTATATCCTTTTGATTTCAGCCTTCGCCTTTTCACTGGGCCAGGGTCTTTCCAACCTTTTTATAGCTTTGGGACTCACGGGGTGGGTGAAGTTATGTCGGTTGACTCGCGGAGAGTTTTTAAGACACAAAAATCGAGATTATGTAGCGGCGGCCCAGGCTCTAGGAAGCTCTTCGCGGTCGCAAATTTTTAAACATATTTTGCCTAATGTTTTACACTTAGCCTACATTCAGTATTCACTGTCTTTTATCTTTGCAGTTAAGGTGGAAGTGATTTTAAGTTATCTGGGCCTTGGAGTTGAACCGGGAACGCCGTCTTGGGGGATCATGATCAACGATGCTAAAGCCGAACTGACTCGAGGTGTTTGGTGGAACCTCACGGCTGCCACCGTTTTCATGTTCCTTTTGATTTTATCTGTGAATATTTTTACCGATGCTCTCCGCAAGGCCTTGGATCCAAGGTCAACGTCAGAAGCCATTGAACGGTAAATCTGAAATTAAGAGTTACTGATTTTCAGTAAGGTATCGATGGATTTTTTCATTTTATCGATATTGAATGGTTTTTTGATATAGTCATCAGCTCCGACTTCAAATCCCCGTTTAACATCAAGCTCGCTGGTTTTTGCGCTAACAAAAACCAATGGAATTTCTTTTAAATCATTGTGTTCTTTAAGCAGCTTGGCTAATTCGTAACCATTGATCCAAGGCAGTCCAATATCAAGAATAATGAGATCAATGGGCTGGTCATCCAAAACTGAAGACAGCTGAGTTCCGTCGGCGGCGGCTTTGACAACATGCCCATCGGCCTCGAAAATTCGCGCTAGAGCTCGGCGCATGGTTTCATCATCTTCGATAACCAATATTGTTTTAGGAGTCTTGGCTGTTTTCAAGTCACGGTATTGCTCAAGATCGACAACGTTTTCTTTGACGATGCGGTCGCGAGTGATCTTTTCAATTTTTTTAACGAGATCTTCGGTATTGATCTTTTTAGCCACTCACTCCTCCAGCTTAATTAAGGCCTCAGTGACTATTTTCCTCTAACCAGCGCTCACAATCAATAGCTGCCATACAACCTGTACCTGCGGCTGTGATCGCCTGTCGGTATTTATCGTCAGCAACGTCTCCTGCGGCAAAGACACCTTCGACGGAAGTCCGGGTATTATAGCCTTCAGTCTCGATATAGCCCACATCGTTGGTTTTAATCTGTCCCGCAAAAAGGTCGGTATTGGGCTTATGTCCAATGGCAATAAAGACACCTTCGCACTTCACCTCTTGGATTTCACCGGTTTTTGTATTTTTAATTTTTGCCGCCTCAACCAGCTTGTCGCCCACAACATCATGCAATTCTGAGTTCCACATCACTTCAATTTTTTCGTGATTCAAGGCTTTGTCGGCCATAATTTTACTGGCGCGAAATTCCTCGCGACGATGAACAATAATCACTTTGCTTGCAAAGCGAGTTAGGAAAGTGGCTTCTTCCATGGCGGTATCACCACCCCCAATAACCAAAACCGTTTGATCTCTAAAGAAGGCTCCATCACATGTGGCACAAGCCGAAACACCACGACCCAAAAGTCGTCTTTCATTTTCTAAACCAAGGTATTTTGCACTGGCTCCGGTTGAAACAATAATGGACTTGGCTTGAAACTCTTCATCGCCAACCCATAGTTTGAAAGGTCGCGATGATAAATCCACTTTTGTTACATTTTTTGCAAGAAAACGAGTCCCAAAACGCTCAGCTTGTTTTTTGGTGATGGTCATCAACTCGGGACCCATAATACCATCGGGGAATCCTGGAAAGTTTTCAACATCGGTTGTGGTCATCAACTGGCCACCCACTTCTTCGCCTTCAATCATCAAAGGGTTTAACAAAGCTCGAGAAGCATAAATTGCTGCGGTCAATCCGGCTGGTCCGGACCCTACGATTATCACGTTTTCAACTTGGCTCATTGGGCGCTCCTTTTAAATGCAGAATTCCACTTGGGAGATCATTTCTTACCATACCCCTGCGGGCCGGACATCCTTGGAAGCGGTCTAAGATATGATGTGTCAGGCGAGAGCATCATAAATGGGAGTACCCTCTGAATCCAACGCCCATTTTACAAAATCAACGGCCACATCTTTCGGATCGGCTAAAACCATCCCCTCTTGCCTTGGGCGGGCATTTTTTGGCAATAAATCCGTATTCATATACCCCGGCCGAAAAAACCGCAAATCCACCGCCAGGTTCTCTCCTTGCAGAGATTCGATTAAGCCTTTCAGACCGTGTTTGGCTGATGCGTAGCTGGATGCCAGGGGATCTGGGCGACTGTCCGCCACCATTGAGCCCACAAAGACAATTTGTCGAACAAAGGAAAACTCGGCATCACTCAGCAGTCGATGTAAAATTTCGCTGGGGGTTAAAAAGGAAACTTGTAAGGCCCAAAGGTGATCTTTCCAGGCTTTTTGAGAAAACAGGCCAAAGGGGCCGCCTCCTGCAAAATAGAAAATTCGGCTAGGCTGAGCTCGCCGAAAAGATTCCATGACTGTGTCCACCGAAAGGGGGTTTGCAAAATCCACCCCAAGAACCTCTGCTTGAACCTGCAAATTGTGCGACAATTTCTCAAGCGAGGTTTCATTTCTGGCAAACAGTAACGCCTGGCTCAGTTCCAACTTTCTGTCCATTTCTAAAGTGACAGCCTGACCAAGCCCCCGTGAGCAACCTAAAAAAGCCATTGTTTCCATACTCCATAGTAGGTACCATAATTGTGAATTTCTTCCAACTAAGGGGGAAGGATGCCGAAGCTGAATTGTCCGCAACTGCAACGGGTCATTGAAATCGACCCCGCAAAATCTTTGATGCAAAATTTGATCGACCAAGGCATCCAAGTGGCTTCTAGCTGTGGCGGTGACGGAATCTGCGGAAAGTGCAAAATGCGAATTTTCACCCCCGGCGAACTCCCTCTTCCTTCTGAACTTGAAAAAAAGACTCTGCACAACAATGGCGGTGAAGCCGGTGAACGCCTGAGCTGCCAAATTCACTTGGTCGAAAATGCCATGGCGGAAACCAGCTATTGGTAAGCCTTTTGGCCTAGCCCTTGCTTTTTCATGTCTCCAACAAAGGAGAATACACATGAAAACCCCTTACTTTTTAATTCAGACACTTTTGATCTGTGGCCTCGGTCTGATTTCCTGTAGCCCGGACAAAAATTCCGGAGAAACGGACACTCAAGGCCAACTTACTGTAGAAATTCAAAATTCGGACGAAACAATCCAAAAAATTCAAAGCACTAAGACTCTCCGGGTGGCCAGCCAAATTGCGTTGATTGAAAAAAAGGGGGCCATGACGATCCAGTCCTTAAAGACCACAACCACTTGTACCAGCAGTCAACAGCAAGGCTCTTTTTCAAGATCCACGGAAATTGAATCCATTCGCCAAATTGCTGTAAAAGATATTTTGCCGTCACAAGTGTTTGCCCCACAATCCCCGGATCCAAAGGTTTTCTGCGACATTCAAATGGAAATGCGGATGCAATCAGGCGATAATGTGGCGATTGACCTGCAACAGGTCTCGATTGTTGGCAGTCAGGATTTTCAAAATCATGACCTCTCATTTTTAACCGACAGGGAACGTCCCTATTACACTTTAC
Source organism: uncultured Pseudobdellovibrionaceae bacterium (assembly GCA_964351315.1). Lineage (GTDB taxonomy): Bacteria > Bdellovibrionota > Bdellovibrionia > Bdellovibrionales > JAGQZY01 > JAGQZY01. The sequence goes on along the minus strand of CAYGNH010000011.1, from coordinate 49,822 downwards.
AAGACTTAGCTTCACGAGCCATGAATTGGCCTGTTGAAAAGGGTTTCGTCGAAACTCTATGCTCCTACAGCAAATCGGAAACCTCACTAGAAAATGCCAGTATCCAAATCCAAAATCTTTTTCCAGATCACCTATTTCATAAAGAGAACCTACAAAATTGTCGCTTCATTGTCCGATCTGAAAATAAAGCTTGGGTGACTGGTGCGTTTTTTGTACAAAAGTCCCAGCCGAAATTGAATCATGAGATTCGTTTTGTTTTTAACGGAGAACCTGAGATTAATTACAACAAGGCGGTCGTAATGACCGTGACTTTGCAAAATTCTGGCGACTCGGTTTCCTATTTCAAGCTCAACCTTAAAAACCCAGGATTAACAATCACCCCTGCCTATCGCCAAGGACAAACCGGTTTTCAGATCCATCAAACTTATGACCTCCATTCCAAATGGCAAATCTTCGCTGGGGATGTGGTCAAGCACGATCCAAATCCCAACGAACAAATATACCGTCTCGCTCCCGAAGGTATTTTAGAAATGGAACTGGTTGTTTCAGATTCCCTTCAGTGCAGTGAGGGTCAGACAGGAAATCCGCCTGGGGTCAGCACAAGCAATTGTAACCCTCATATGGCCATACTCCTGCACGGAATGCGCTACCAAGTGGCCAACTTTCCAATGATTACCGAAAGTGCCTTTGAGAATTTTAAATGGGGTCTATGGATGCCGACTCGCACCTTGCAACCCAGCGCGACCTACCGCTCGGTGAACGGCTTCAACTTTTGGGCCCCTAACCTTGGATTAAAGAAGCTGTGTGCACAAGTTAAAACCTATGAGCCTCCGGCCAGCGAGGTTTTTCAAAAGATGTCCAATCGCCTTCAATCCAATGATTTTAGATGTCGTTAGCCTGAAGTTTTATTGTTAGGTCTAATTACCAACCGGTTTACGAAGCAAACAATAGTAAATCGGTTGGTTTCTATTTAAAAACAGTGACTCGAAATGGGTTACAAAATTCTTGTCTTTACGAAAGGACTGATGCAGGTCCTCGGTGAAAAACTCAATAACGAAAGGACCCTGGCGAAAGCGATTCACCGACCAGTTAAAATAGTCATAGTCATCTGTCTTGAACTCGACGAAACCGCCGGGCCGCATCACCGAGTACAAGTTTTTTAAAAAAGACATTTGGATTAAACGGTTTTTATTATGCCGCTTCTTCGGCCAGGGGTCTGGAAAATGAATATAGACATTATTCAATTCCTCAGGCTCAAAAAGTTCGGTCACGGCTTCAGCCCGATAGCGCGCCATGCGAGCATTGGTGCACCCGGCGCGCCGACTGCGCCGGATCGATTGTACCAAGGTTTTAAATTTGAGTTCAAGGCCCAGAAACACTCGCTCGGGATAAGTTTCTGTCAATTTCGAAAAATGAGTTCCATTTCCGGTGCCAATCTCAAGATCAAAGCCCGTATTGGATGAGCACTTGAAAACCTTTTGGCGCCACTGGCCTCGGTTGTCACAAGCCGATTCATCAAAAGACCAATCTTTAAATTCAGAGTACATGAGTTCCACATAGGGATTCACAGCGCATTGGGGGATTTTCATAGCCTTTCATTATCAAATTTTTACAGCCCTTACCAGTGATTGAAATTCAAATCCTTTCGTGATTATAGTGGTCACCTTGAAGCCAAAGGATGAAGCGAATGCGCCATTTTCCCCTGTTATTTCAAATTGTTATGTTATTCACCACGACCAGCTATGGAGCCCCCCTACTGGGACATCGGATGATGGTCGCCACACCGACCCCTCTTTCAGCCCAAGTGGCCGAAGAACTGATTCGTAAAAAAGGCAATGTCGTCGATGTGGCTGTCGGAATTGCTCTGACTCTAGCTGTAACCAACCCCCGTCATGCCTCATTGGGTGGAGGTGGCTTTGCCATGGTCAAAATGGGGAAAGACCCGGTTCGAGCTCTAGATTTTAGAGAGACGGCACCAGCAAAACTCAATAAAGACTACTTTACGAAACTTCCAAAGGGCTCTTCAACCAAAGGCCCTCACGCCATTGGAGTGCCAGGGATTCCCGCCGGACTCTGGGCCCTTCACAAAAAGTACGGAAAGCTGCACTGGTCTGTTCTTTTCGATACCCCCATTCAGTTGGCCGAAAAAGGCCATGCCATCACTGGAGAAAATGTCAATCGCGCGAACATTGCCAAGGACCACTTCAATGCAGCCGGCAAAAAATACTTTTTAAATAAGAAGGGCCAACCTTACAAACCCGGTGAAATTGTCGTGCAAAAACAATTAGCCAAGGCTTTGAAGTTGATGCGCAACCGAGGCACCACTCCCTTCTACGAAGGTAAAATCGCAAGGGATATTGTTTCCACAATTCAAGCCGAAGGCGGAGTTATGACCCGCAAGGATCTAGCCAACTACAAGGTTCGCTGGTTAGAGCCCCTTCAATCCAAGTTTAAAGACCACACCCTGTATCTTATGCCGCCCCCTTCGAGTGGTGGCTTATTGATTGCCGCCAGCTTAAAAATGGCCGACAAGCTCAAAATGGACAAACTGCCTCCCTTGAGTACTTTGGAGTTTCACTATTTTGCGGAAATTATGAAAATCAATTTTCGCAATAGAAATTTACTTGGCGATCCTGACTTTGTGGAAAACAAGACCGATGAGTTTTTGAATAATAAAAAGCTACAAAAATGGGTCGCTCAGATAAAGCCGGATAAAGTTCTGGAAATCCAACCCATCAACGATCTCGAGTTTAAAGAATCCGATCAAACCACCAATTTTTCTGTCATGGATTCCAAGGGCAATGCCATCACTATGACTATTACCCTTAACGGAATTTTTGGTTCTAAGGTGGCGTCGAATATTTATGGGATTGCCTTGAACAATGAAATGGATGACTTCACTACTCGCCCCGGAGAAGCCAACCTCTTTGGCCTGACTCAAGGTTCGAATAACTTTGTGGAGGCCGGAAAAAGACCTTTGAGCTCGATGTCCCCCACATTAGTTAGCAAGGATGGAAAAGTCGTCATGGCCTTAGGAGCACCCGGAGGACCACGCATCATCACCGGTGTTTTACAAACTATTTATCGAGTCTTAGCTCAAGATTTTGATATGGAACAGGCCATTCATGCCCCTCGCGTTCACCATCAGTTCAAACCGGATGTCGTCTACATCGACGAAAAAAAGCTTCCTCCCCTGTCAATCCAAGCCCTAGAAAAACTAGGACACAAAGTCGAAACCTCATGGGGGGCCCGAGTGAATGGCGTTCGCGTCAACAGCAAGGGTTTTTTAGAGGCCGCTTTTGATTACCGTTCAGAAGGTGGCGCAGGGGGTTACTGAGACGCTTTTTTTCTCGTAATCTCTCGTGGTTCATCGGTATCGGTTAATTCACTCAATGACAATTCACGAAATTTCTTGAAGTCTTCTTTGCGGACTGGGCAATCTTTGACGTTGCAAAATTGACAGTAGAGCCGTCGACAAGGATCGATATGAAAATGAATCTCGCCCGAAAATTCGTAATTGGCAAATACTGTTCTTTCATAAACATTGGTGTTGTCGTGAGCCTGCTCCACACTCCAATACTCTGGAACCACCACATGAGCGTCGATATGATGATAACGCCCCGAACGCATCACTCTTAAATGATGAACTTGAATAATTCCGGGCTGTTTGTTGGCGTTCACCACATCTCGAATTTGCTCGAGAACTGTGGTTTGCTCTTCATCAAGCAGACCTCCCACAGCTTTGCGAATTAATGAGTAGGCCTCCTTAATCAAGTGCAAACTGACCAAAATCGCAACAACACGGTCGATCCATGTCAACCCCGTTACGATCACAAGACCTAAGCCGACAATCACCCCTGCTGTTGTCCAAAAGTCAGCCATCAAGTGGCGACCATTGCTTTCTAAAGCCAACGAGTTTTTACGTTTACCGGTTGCCTTTAAAAAAATTCCGGTTGTTAAGTTGGCAACCGCTGTTCCCGCCAGCAGACCCAAACCGGCTTCCAATGAAACCAAAGGGGTGCTTTCATAAAAAGCCTGCACGGCCTCGACAATAATTAAGAACGCTGCGAAGGCAATCAAACCGCCTTCCAAAGCAGCCGATAAATACTCCATTTTTCCATGCCCATAGGGATGGTCTTTATCGGCTGGTTTTGCAGCATAAATAATGACGAAAAAGGCAATGACTGCAGCCAACACATTAACAATGCTCTCCATCGCTTCAGAGAACAGGGCTTGTGATCCCGTCATTCGAAAGGCTAAAAATTTAACATAAAAAATCAAGCCAGCGACGACAATCGATAGAAAGGCCGCACCTCGAATCACGGGATCGGCAGGCAGTTTATTTGTCGACATAAGAGCTCCAAGTTTTTCCTAATTTTTCTAAAAAACCGAGGCGTCGTGCCGACAGTCCAAAGTGATTTCCGGAAAACTCTGTGTAGGTGTGTTTGATCTTGGCGTTTTTTAGTGTCTCCGCTATTTGCCGCGTCCCGAATTGCAAAGAAAAATTATCGTACTTGCCAACATCTAGGTGAATGGTTTTACCCTCAAGATACTTTTTCCGAGCTTTTAAAAAATGGATTGGATCATGCTTCAACCATTCTTTCCAAAGCGAACTGTCGATTTCTCCTGTATGCAGATCTATAGGGAATTGTAAAAACCCATTTTTAAAAGCTTTTTTAGGAGAGTAACAATGGGCCATAGCCACCACATTGGCTAAATTGAAAAAGGACTTTTTGTCCTGAAGCTCTCCGCCATCTAGCATCTTTTTTAAATGACTGAAGGATTTGTATTTCAACAACTCGGGGGCAGCCTGAAAAAGTTCCGGCTTCAGGCTGGCCTCAAAATAGCTATCGGGAGCGGTGGCAAAAGCGAGGCCAAAGGGGGATCCTTTTGCGCTGACTAAAGCCAGGGCTCCATAGCCTCCACTGGAACCACCCATCACACAGGTCTGAGCGGCAGTTGGATTGACCGGAAGGTTTTCCAAAACAGCGGGGTAAAGGTCACTTAGAATATAGTCGCCATAATCGCCGCACCCATGACTGTTAATAAACTGGGAGCCGCCCCAATAGGTCGAGGCATCGACAAAAATATGGACGGCCTGCGGAATTCGACCAGTGGACACACCATGATCAATTTGCTCGACAAAATTTTTACTCAGGGTTTTGACCTGAAACTGATTAAAACCAGTCGAAAAATATCCAGACAAATGGAAGACCAAGGGAAAACTCTTTTTCTTGCCTTTGGGAACAAGAGCATAATTGTGGCGTCGTGAAGGATCGCCCAAAGGGTTCCTCTGCAAGGCTTGGCTTTCTACAATCAAATTGCAAAAGCTGTGCTTTTTTAATGGGTAAGGTAGCTCGAAGCGTTCGATCTTACTTTCGTTCATGGCCCCTATTAGGCTCTAAAAACTGAAAAATGTCATTCTCATTGTGCATAATTGTTGGTATATCTCATTGATAACACGAGGAAATCCATGAACCCTTTGCATGACCCTATGAGAAATCAAATTGCCCAGCTGGTCAGTCAACAAATTGATAGCTGTTTTCAAGTGACCTTGCCGGTCGATGAAGTCAGCCATGACCTAGCCACCGTTCCCAATATGGAAATGGGACATATGGCATTTCCTTGTTTTAAGCTTTCTAAACAACTTAAAAAAAATCCAAAACAAATCGCCGATGAAATCAGTCAAAACTGGAGCGACCAAAGCTTAACCGCTGAAGTCCGAGCCGTTGGCCCCTATTTGAATTTCTTTTTTAAACCCGAATTTTGGGGGAAGTCCGTTTTAGCGCCGATGCAAAATGGCTCCTATTTCCAAGTCCCAAAAAGTTCGGCCCAACCTTTTCTTATCGAATACTCTCAACCCAACACTCATAAAGAGTTGCACGTTGGTCATATGAGAAATCTTTGCTTTGGCCACTCGTTGATTTTACTTTTTGAATACTGTGGAAACCAGGTCGTGTCTTGCACGTTCCCAGGCGATGTTGGAACCCATGTGGCCAAATGTTTATGGTACCTCAAGTATCACAACAAAGAATCGGTACCCGCCCAACACAAAGGCGAATGGTTGGGGAAAATGTATTCCTCCGCCCACAATAAGCTGGAAGACGAAAAAGGCACGGACCAAGAGGCCGTCAATCGTCAGCAATTGACTGAAATTCTTAAACAAATTGAACAAAAACAGGGTGAATTTTTTGAGCTATGGAAACAAACCAGGGAATGGTCTATTGAGCTGATGAACGAGGTCTATGACTGGGCCGGCTTGACCTTCGACAAATGGTACTGGGAGTCCGATGTGGATTCGGATTCGGTCGCACTGGTAAAGTCTTTGTACGAACAAGGAAAGCTTGTGGAAGACCAAGGAGCTTTGGGAATCAATCTCGAGGACGAAAAACTGGGTTTCGCCCTGTTTCTAAAGTCTGATGGCAATGGTCTGTATTCCACCAAAGATCTCGAGCTGGCGCGCCGAAAATTTGCAGAATACAACCCTCAAGAAAATATTGTGGTTGTTGACCTTCGTCAGGAACTTCACTTTAAACAAGTCTTCACAGCTTTCGGCAAGCTTGGCCTTGGCGACCCCAACAAGTGTCGACACCTCAAATACAATTTCGTGGAACTGCCGGATGGCGCCATGAGTTCTCGCAAAGGCAATATCATTCCGATCACTGAATTGATTGAAAACATGCGGACGACCATCAAATCAGACTATCTCGATCGTTACCAAGGCGAGTGGTCAGCCGAAGCCATCGAGCAAACTGCAGACGATGTCGCTAAAGGTGCGATTAAATATGGAATGAATCGTATGGATTCAAACAAAAAAATTGTTTTCGACATGAAGGAATGGCTGCGTTTGGATGGCGAATCGGGACCTTACATTCAATACTCTCACGCGCGCATTCACTCTTTGCTAGAGAAATTTGGTAGCGACTCTCAACAAAACCCCAAATGGAACCTTCTTACCCATGAACGCGAAACAGAACTGATGATTCATCTTGGGCTCTTCAATTACTCTATGTTCAAGTCCCTTGAAGGTTATAAGACCTCTGGAATTTGTAACTACCTTTATGACTTAGCCAAACTGTTTAACAGTTTTTACCAAGCCTGCCCCATCGGAAAAATAGACGACGCCGAGCTGAAGGCTGCCCGCCTGGGCTTGGTCTCTGCAGTGCAGTCCGCACTTTTCAATGGCCTTAGCTTACTTGGAATACCTGCTCCCCAAAAAATGTAGTCATTAGAAATGCGGTAAAAAATTTTCTATTAAGAGCTTCTTTTTTCGGCTGAACGAGTTGTTACATCAACACTGTCATCTTTTATTTCTATAAAGGTGACCTTGTTGCGACCGCCTTCTTTGGATTCGTACAGACCGTGGTCAGCATGTCGAACCAGGGACCGCCCATCAATCATAGATTTTCCATCAACAATCACCGCGCACCCCATGGACGCAGTTAGCTGGATTTCATCATTTTCGTGCTTAAAGGTATGGGTCTCCATGGTTTTGCGTAAGCGTTCACAAAAAAGACGAGCCCCATCCGAAGTTGTTTGCGACAAACAAATCAAGAACTCGTCCCCTCCATAGCGGGCCCCAAAATCGTGGGTTCGAATGTTTTTGCGAATAATTTTTCCAACTTCTGCTAAAACATGGGATCCAAACAAATGGTCATGGTTGTCGTTCACGCCCTTGAAATGATCCATATCCAGCATGATCGCAGCCACGCCGTGACCGTACCGACGAGCCCGTTCGATTTCTTGGTTAAGCTTGTCGTAAACCGATCGCATATTGTAGAGCCCGGTAAGGTCATCGATTTCCACCAGTCCCTGAAGCTTCAGGTTGGCATCCCGTAGGTCGTCCTGTAATTTCTTCACCCGGAGTTGGGCTCGAACCCGAGCCAAAAGCTCTAAACCAGAAAAGGGTTTCGAAATGTAATCGAGCGCCCCCGCATCCAAACCGCGAATCACATCTTCGGTGGCCGTATTGGCCGTCACAAAAACGACCGCCGCTGTGTTTTCTCTATTTTTCAAAAGTTGAATGGTTTCAAGACCATCCATGCCCGGCATGTTCACATCAAGCAAAACCAAATCGGGTCGATAGGAGTCCAAAAGAGAGAGACCTTGCTGGCCAGAGGTTGCCGACTCCACCAGGTAGCCTTCTTTTTCCAATAGCCTTTTGACGATCTTTAAGTTGTCCGGGTCATCATCCACGAGCAGAATTTTCGGGTCCAGTTCCATCCTTTTATTTTAATTGCCCACAGCAAAATTATCAGTAAAAACTCGTGTTTAGTGACTTGAGTCTAGGTCTCGAGATTGCTAGTATCCGCCCATGTCTTACGATCACACCTCTATCGATTCAAAGTGGCAAAAAGCCTGGGAAGACGACCAGGCCTTTGTTGCCGAGTTTCCCTCCAGCAAGCCCAAATTTTATGCCCTTGATATGTTTCCCTACCCATCCGGAAGTGGTTTGCACGTGGGTCATATGGCCTCTTACACCCCCACCGATGTGGTGGCTCGCTTCAAAAGACAAAGGGGGTTCAATGTTTTACACCCTATGGGCTACGATGCCTTTGGACTGCCCGCCGAACAGTATGCGATTCAAACGGGCGTTCACCCGGCGATCACCACCCAGAAAGCCATTGAGAACTTTCGACGTCAGTTAAAAGGCTTCGGATTTAGTTTTGATTGGACGGCTGAAATCGCCACCTGCGAACCCGATTTTTACAAATGGACCCAATTTATTTTTCTGGAATTATTTAAACGAGGCTTGGCCTATCAAAAAGAAGTCCCCGTCAACTGGTGCCCGGCTTTAAAAACAGTCTTAGCCAACGAAGAAGTCGTCGACGGCAAAAGCGAGCGTGGCGGTCATCCCGTGATTCGCAAACCCATGAAACAGTGGATGCTAAAAATCACAGACTACGCCGATCGCCTTCTTGAAGGTCTTGATAAAATTGATTGGCCTAACCGAACCAAAGAAGGCCAGCGCAACTGGATTGGCAAAAGCACTGGGGCGGACGTATATTTTGCCATCGAAGGCTTTTCTGAAACCCTAGAGGTCTTCACCACTCGCCCCGACACCTTGTTTGGTGTGACCTTCATGGTGCTATCGCCAGAGCATCCTTTGGTGGAAAAGATCACGACCGCTTCACAACAAACAGCTGTGCAAGATTACCAACAAGCAGCCGCTTCCAAATCAGAGTTGGATCGCAAAGCCAACACAGAAAAAACAGGAGTTTTTACGGGCGCCTTTGCTTTACATCCTTTGACCAACGAGAAAGTGCCAATATGGATTGCCGATTATGTCTTGATGGATTACGGAACCGGCGCCATCATGGCCGTTCCCGGTCACGATGATCGTGACTTTGAGTTCGCTACCAAATTTGAACTGCCCATCGTCCGTGTTTTAGAAAGTGAAGAGGCTCTTCCGTATATGGGAGACGGCAAACTTTGCAACTCACAATTTTTAAACGGACTTGATAAGCAAACCGCTATTGAAAAAATATCGGACGAACTACAAGAAAAAGGTTTGGGTAAAAAAACTTTGCAATACAAGTTGCGTGATTGGTTGTTTAGCCGTCAGCGCTATTGGGGTGAACCTTTCCCAATTTTACACAAAGATGGAAAAACCCAAGAGGTTCCGTTTAGCGAACTGCCTGTGGTTCTTCCCGAAGTTGCCAACTATGAACCGACCGAAGATGGCCGCCCGCCCCTTTCGCAAAATCCCGAATGGGTGAAACACAATGGGGGTGAGCGAGAAACTGATACGATGCCAGGCTCAGCCGGATCGTCTTGGTACTTCTTGCGTTATTTCGACCCAAAGAACGAGCAAATGTTCGCCGATCCCGAAAAACAAAAATACTGGATGCCAGTCGACCTCTATGTGGGCGGCCCCGAACACACCGTGGGGCATTTGCTCTACTCTCGCTTTTGGACCAAAGTTCTTCATGAAGCCGGTTTATGCCCGGTGGATGAGCCCTTTCAAAAGCTGGCTCATCAAGGCATGCTTCTGGGTTTAGATGGCGAGAAAATGTCAAAGTCACGAGGCAACGTCGTCAATCCCGATGAAGTGCAGAGCCAGTATGGCGCCGACGCCCTTCGCTGTTTTATTCTCTTCTTAGGTCCTATGGATCGAGACAAACCCTGGAACCCCAATGGCATTAACGGCGTTCGTAAGTTTTTGGATCGAGTGTGGCGCCTTTGTTTGGATGACAGCGGAAAATTTCTGGGTGACGACAGTCAACCTTCAGAGGCGTTGAACAAAGTCATCCACAAAACCATCGAGAAGGTTGGCAAGGACATCGAAAACCTAGATTTTAATACAGCGATCAGCGCCTTGATGATTTTGGTGAACGAGATCTACAAAGAAAAATGTCAGTCACGCCAGGCTATGCACACATTGATTCTCCTACTGGCTCCTTTTGCACCCCACCTAAGTGAAGAGATCTGGGCTGCCATGGGCGAAAAAGGCTTTGTTTCTCTAGCGCCTTGGCCTGAATTTGACCCTCGCTTGACCAGAGAGGACTCCGTCGCCATTGCTGTGCAAGTGAATGGAAAAAAGCGGGGCGTGATTGATGTCAGCAAAGAAACTAGCCAGGACGAAGCTATGGCCCAGGCGCAACAGATTGAGGCTGTAAAAAATGCTATTGGGGATGCCACCATCCACAAAGTCATTTATGTTCCGTCTAAGATATTGAACGTGATCGCCAAGTAGGAGACGAATGAACTGGCCGGATTGGAATTTAGAAAAAGCCAAAGAGTTGTACGGGATCGATACTTGGGGATCCGGTTACTTTGATATCAACGAAGCCGGCAATCTGATTGTTTGTCCTCAAGGCAAAGAAAAATCCCATGTTGATTTGTTAGAGCTCACTGAAGAACTGAAAGAACGTGGTATTCGTTGCCCCATGCTACTTCGTTTTCCTGATCTGACCTACGAACGCATCAAACTCATCAATCAGTGCTTTCAAAATGCCATTGAGAAATATGAGTATCAAGGCTCTTACCAAGGCGTCTATCCCATTAAGGTCAATCAACAAAGGCATCTGATTGAAGAAATTGTCGATATTGGCGAAAAGTACAACCTGGGCTTAGAATGCGGAAGCAAACCCGAGCTTCTTGTGGTTTTGGCAATGATGACCAACCCCCAAGCTCTTATTCTTTGTAATGGCTTCAAAGATGAGGAGTACATTGAAACCGCCATCCTCTCGCGCAAGTTGGGCCGCAATACAATTATCGTCGTTGAGCGTATTGAAGAGCTGGACATGATTCTTAAAGCGGGTCGCAAATTTAATATTGAACCCAAAATTGGCTTGCGTGCCAAACTTCAATCCAAAGCTTCTGGTCGGTGGGTGGATTCAGCCGGTGCACGATCTAAGTTTGGACTGACAACATCCGAAATATTTAAGGCTTTTGAAGTTTTAAAAAAAGCGGGCCAATTGGAAGCCTTGGACTTAATTCATTTTCATATCGGCTCCCAAGTTCCTTCCATTAAAACCATCAAGAATTCGCTTAAGGAAGGGGCGCAAGTTTACTCCGAATTGGTTCGCCTCGGCGCTCATCCTCGCTACTTGGATGTCGGCGGCGGTCTCGGAGTCGACTACGACGGCTCCGCGGCCTCAGACAGCTCTGTGAATTACAACGTGCAAGAGTACGCAAACGATGTGGTTTCAATCATTAAAGACGTCTGCGAGGAGAAAAAAGTGACTATGCCTCAAATCGTGACCGAGGCTGGGCGCGCTATGGTGGCCCATCAATCTGCCTTAATCTTTGATGTCATTGGCCTGAATCGGGTTGAAAACCATGAAGCCCCTCCTGCCGTAACCAAAGACGAACACAAGGTTTTAGTTGAACTTAAAGAAATCTACGAAACTTTGGATCTTGAAAACGTGAACGAGTACTTCCATGATCTAATGGATATCCAGGACAATTCACTGCAACTTTTTACTTTTGGTATTTTGTCTCTGGCCGAGAAGGCAAAGATTGAACAGTATTTTTGGTCGATCGCCACCCGTATGTGCAAATTACTAGAGAATAACAAAGACCATGAAGACCTCTATGAGACCCTAAGAAAACTTCTCTCTGACACCTATTTCTGCAACTTTTCTGTTTTTCAATCCCTTCCTGACTCTTGGGCTGTCGGTCATATGTTTCCGGTTTTGCCGATCCATCGTCTTAACAAAAAACCAGAGCAAGAAGTGACCTTGGTTGATATGACTTGCGATTCTGATGGAAAGATTGCTGAGTTTATCGATGTCGAAGCGGGTGAACCTCGCAACACCTTACCAGTGCATGGGTACTCCACGGATGAGCCCTATTATTTAGGCGTGTTTCTGGTCGGAGCCTATCAAGAGATCCTGGGTGATCTTCACAACCTTTTTGGTGACACCGACGCGGTTCACATTTCAATCAATGAAAATGGCTATAGCGTCGACGACGTGGTTGAAGGCGACACGGTCGGAGAAGTCTTAACTTATGTTCAATACAACCTAGAAAAACTCACGGGCAGTATTCGAAAAGCTGCCGAACATTCGATCATCGAAGGCCGGATGAGCAAAGTTGAAGCTCGCACTTTGATGCGCTACTACCAAGAGGGGCTGGCGGGCTACACTTATCTTGAAGAACCTGAAACAGACAAGTAGTCTAAGACAATGTTAGCAAAATTTGTGGCTTTGATTCGATGGGCCTATAATTGGACCCTGGAGTGGGCCAAACATCCTCATGCAACCAAGGCTCTTTCTATCCTTTCTTTTTTAGAGGCCTCGATGTTTCCGCTCCCAGTGGACCCCCTCCTTTTGGCCATGGGGTTCTCAAAACCTAAAAGAAGTTTCTATTACGCCTTTTTAACCACACTCTTCTCGGTGCTCGGTGCTGTCGGAGGCTACTATATTGGAGTCTACGCCTGGGCGGCGATCGCTCCTTTCTTCTTTGACTATGTTTTTTCAGAAGAGACCTTTTTCCGGGTGGCTCAGCAAATGCAGGGCAACGGAGCCACCTTTGTGTCTCTCTTTGTGGCCGGATTCAGTCCCATACCCTTCAAGATTTTTACGATTTCTGCCGGTGTGGTTTCGGCTCCCCTCGTCCCCTTTATCGCCGCCGCCATAGTTTCTCGAGGCCTGCGCTACTTTATCCTTGGCGGAGCTATTTATTTTATGGGAGCCCGAGCTCAAAGCTGGATTGAATCCCATTTTGAAAAAATCACCTACATTGTCTCGTTTCTTCTCATTTTAACAGTGGTGCTTCTTAAGTTCCTGCTTTAGTCGGGTCAGCGCAACCGACTGAGCCCTTTGCAAATTCATTGCTAAATGCGACGAGTTCTGCAATGTTGAAACCATGAATTTTGATCCAAATGCCACTGGCCAAAAAGATTCAGGGATTTTTGCCCTCCCCTACAGTCTCGAGCAATCCCATTTGGTTTTTATTCCAGTCCCATGGGAGGTCACCACATCTTTTGGGCATGGAACATCGCTCGGGCCCGATGCCATTCTTGCCGCCAGCAAACAAATGGATCTTAGCGATGGAATGTTCGGAGAGTTTTACGAATTCGGAATGCACCAACTTGCGACTTCTCAGGAAATTCTGAGCCAATCCCAGTTATTAAAAGAGAAAGCCTTATTTTTACGCCAGCTTCTTGAAAAAGGTAAAAAAATTACCGGAGAAGACGCTACCATTCAAAGTGAAATCAATGCGGCATCCCTTCAGTTGAACCAGTGGCTCTACGAGCAAGCCCAAGAGTTGCTTGATAAAAATAAATGGGTTGCGGCGATCGGGGGCGACCACTCCTCGCCCTACGGACTCATCAAAGCCCTTAAGGAAAAGTACGACGACATTAGTATTTTACACATCGATGCCCATATGGATTTGCGCCAAGCCTATCAGGGCTACAAGCACTCTCATGCCTCTATAATGTACAATGTTGTCAATGACTTGAACCCTCAATCCCTGGTTCAGTTGGGACTGCGTGATTTTTGCCCAGAAGAAAGCGCTTATTCCAGATCGCGCGAAGGTCAGATCTACAGTTACCTCGACTCACAAACCCAGCTACGACTGGCTCAAGGTGAAGCTTGGAGTGCCATTTGCGACGAGGCGATCGACAAGCTCAGTGACCAAGTCTATATCTCCTTTGATGTCGACGGGCTAAGCCCCGATCTCTGTCCCAACACCGGCACCCCTGTTCCTGGAGGATTGAGCTTTTCACAAATGGAAGTGCTCCTGCATCAAGTTGTTGCCTCTGGTAAAAAAGTCGTCGGATTTGACCTGTGCGAAGTGGCCCCCGAGTCTCAGTATGACCTTGAAGGTTGGGACGCCAATGTGGGCGCTCGCGTTTTGTTCAAGCTGGCCGGGTGCCTCCTCCGCAGCCAGAATAGACAAGCATGACCAAAAACTCTTTATAGACGGATTGCATTAAGCGGTGACCTTTCACTGGGGCTTATCTAATTTTTAGACTCATTGAATTTACGTTTGGTCCCTTTGTGGCTGAAAGGAAGGTTGCATGTCGCGCCTGTTGATATTGCTTGTTGTGTCCGTTTTATCCCTGAGTGCCTGGGCCGCCGATAACGAACTTAAACTTGGTTGGTCGAACGCCAGCGAATTGGGTTATGTGGTCACCGGAGGAAACTCCGAATCCGAAACCACCTCTTTCAGACAACTTTCAAAATACCAATGGAGCCGAGACCTTCTGCAGTTAACGGGTCACTACATCCAATCCAGCGGTTTGGTTAACGCGCCAACCGCAACCAATCCAACAGCCCAGTCATCCCAAACGACTGCCGAAAACTGGGCCGCCGGCTTGCGTTTTGAAAAAATACTGACTCCAAAATGGTTCAATGCTTTTTTAGCCCACGGTTGGAGAGGCGATCGCTTTCAAGGGGTCCGTGAAGGGCACGACACAGATATTGGTGCAAAATACTACACCGCGAACTCAAAAACCTACGTTCAATTCTTCGAACTTGGTTATCGTTACACGCGAGAACTTTTGTTGTCGGCCCCGGCACAGGCTGATCGAGTCGGAGTCGGGAGCCTTCTTCACCCGGAATATCACTATGCTCGTCTTTTTGCGCAAATGGATTACGTTCACAGTAAAACCTTGGGGCTTGGAGTATGGGTGGAATATCTGCCCAGTCTGACTGATTTTTCAAACGACCAACGCTTGAATTTTAGCCCTTACCTGACATCAGTTTTAACCGATATGTTCTCTTTAAAAGTGTCTTATGAAAGCCGTTACCGTTACAAGTTGGCTCCTGGAGCGACCAGTTATACAGACTTCACGTTTACCACCGCTTTGATTGCGAAGTTTTGATGAGCGATTCGCCCCAATGGTGGCACCAAGGTCTCCGCTTTGAGTGCCAGGGCTCTGGCCGGTGTTGTGTCTCCCATGGTGATTATGGCTACGTCTACCTCACTAAAGAGGACCGCATTCGCATGGCTCAGCACTTGGACCTCACAACCCAAAGCTTCACGCAACAGTATTGCGTGAAAGAAGACGGTGTTTACCACTTGATTGACGGCAAAGACGGTCATTGCCAATTTCTAAAAAACAAACAATGCAATGTTTATGAAGGCCGCCCGACCCAGTGTCGAACCTGGCCCTTTTGGCCCGAGGTAATGGACGCTAAAACATGGACCAAAGAGGTCGCCAGTTTTTGCCCCGGTGTTGGCAAAGGAAAACTTTGGTCGAAAGACGAAATCAAAGAGCAGTTGAGTCTGCAAGAAATCTCTGAGGCCCACTACCTAAAATAGGCCTCTTTATTTTAACATGGAATTAACGAGCGTATTTGCGCTTAAGGCTCTCGCGAATTTCGGCGCCTTCAATGCTCAATCGAGTCCAAGGAATGGCTAACAAACGATCGGCTTCGATGTACTCATCGGTCTCTTCGCAGATTCCGTAGGTACCACCTTCGATGCGGGCCAAAGCCTGCTCAATTTCAAACAGCTGTTTGCGAATTCGGTCATGTTGACCCAGAACTTCACTCTCGTTTAGCACTCGCACTGTTTGGTCGGCTTCATCGCCGCCCTTCTCCTCAGTATGCAGATTTTTTCTAATGTCTTGAACTCTATTGAGAAGATCTTCTTTGGACTCTAAGAGCTTTGCTTTGCAATCATCCACTAGAGTTTTACTAATTTTAGACATCTCCCCCCCTATCAACGTGTTTAATGCCGGTATTAGTAATTCTTATTCAGCCCCATCTTTGGAACTGATCTATTTAGACACATCAGCAGAAAAAAAGGCAAGTCGATTTTCGGTTAAATCTGAAAAACCATAGGTATTCCAGGCCTTTGTCAGGTCTAGGTTTCCACAATTTAATTTTAAGTAATTCTAAGAAGTTGATTAAAACCCAGCACTGGCGCGGAGTTAAGTCTTTCTAAAATAAGACTTCAGTTTCTTACACAAACGTTTATTGCGGAATCCAATAAATCCGAATTTTCACGACTAACCTATTAATACATCAACATAAATTCTGAACAGTCGATTACATTAATTGATAGTGAATAAAAACTTGCTAATTAAAACAACACCGCTTGCTCAATAACTGAGCTGCGTATACTCAAGAGGTTCCCACAAATTGCGGTCAACAACCCAATGTTTTCCACCATAAGAATCTTGCAGATAAAGCCAATTTTCTTCGCGTTGTAGTTTTTTAAAAGGTTGGTACTTATAGCCGACGCTCAAAGGAGTCTGGGCGGCCTTGGGGTCTGGCATGCTACGAAGGTTCGTTAACTTCACCTTAACGACGGCACAATCAAAGTCCTCAGTCACTAGACTGCTATAGATCCACATTTTTTTTCCTTCTAGATCTTTGACCAAGTACCACCCACCCTGTAGGTCCACTTCAAGCAATGGCATGTAACGACCGACCGTCCAAAGCAATTTCCCGTTGGACTTGGGTTCGGCGCGCAGATTGGCCTGACTCACATTCACGCATAAGCAAAAGCCAATCTGGGAAAACAATAAAACGCCGCCGGCGAGGAGAATCCGCATGAGATACATATTCTTTCATGCTAGCATAGTCCCCTGAAATGGATAGGTCCCGCAGGGACTCCCCTACAAATGTCGTATAGGAATTGGCCCGTGGTCTTAGTGTTAACAAATGTCTTTTTTCTCTTTTCTGGCTTCGCTCTCCTTATATTGTCCGGTGACAAGTTGGTCGAAACTTCTATACGCATTGCTCAACGCTGGAAAGTCCCCACTTCAGTCATTGCCGCCACCATCATTGCGGCCGGAACCTCGGCTCCAGAGCTGGTCACCAGTTTTTTGGCCGGTTATCGTGGTAGCAGTGATATCGCCATCGGCAACCTCTTGGGGTCGAACACCTTCAACATTCTAGCCGTCGGTGGAATCTCTCTTTTTTTACAACCTTTTGGCAAGATTCGAGGCACCTTTGTCTCCTGGGTGGTTCTGGCCTTCAGCACCCTGTTGTTTTACCTGTCTTTTGCCGACCTCAGCCTCTCGAAACTAGAGGCCTTTGTGTTTCTTGGAACCCTTTGTGCCTTTATTGTTCTGTCTTTTTTTCGAGAACGAGACCCCGGTGGTACATTTGAAAATATTGAATCTAAGAGTTTTCCACGCACTCTTGTTTTCTTTGGGGTCAGTTTTGCCGGCTTAGTAATGGGAGCCGAATTGGCCTTAACTGGAGGAGTGGCTCTGGGGCAGCTGGCCGGATTGTCTGAACGAGTGATTGCGGTCACAATTATATCTGCCGGCACGGGACTGCCCGAACTGGCAACGTCGGTGGCCGCCGCCTTTCGAGGGCACAGCGATATTGCCATTGCCAACGTGATTGGCTCAAACATTATCAACACTCTTGCCATACCAGGAATCACTGCCAGTTTTTTTAGTTTGCAGATCAATAAGGAATTTCTAGCCTTTGATTTTTACGTTATGGCAGCAGCCACTTTGACCATCCTACTGCTTTACCTGTTCAGTAACCATAGCATCAGACGCTTTATTGGAGCCCTCATGTTTCTCGGCTACAGTGCCTACGCGATTCGACTTCTTCTGGCTTAAATAGGAACCCCCACCCGAGAGGGGATGGGGGCTAGGGGTTGTGACGACTAAGGCACTCAATTCGGTTAGAATCGGAAAAGGTTGTGGGCCTCAGTAACAGTTTCGTCAATTTTAATAATCAAGTTGGCAATTTTAAGTCTCTGCGCTTGCACTTCATCAGGGTTGATGGGTTTCTTTAGTAACTCTTCTTCAATATCAATGGTGTAACTGACCATCTTTAGCAAATACCTTTGAAAGATAATTTTATTTTCTTGAATTTTGGCTGTGTTCACCTTTTTAATCTTGTCTGGTGTTTTAGGCAAAACGGCTGTCAAATGGGTCCGTAAAACCTGAACATCAACCATAATCACGGCCTTTAGTTCATCCGCTGTTTCGCCTCCAACAAGATCACCGACCATCTCGCGCAAGCTACGGATAATAAAACCCATTCGAGACATATGATCTTTGATTTCATATTGATTGCCACAGATAATTTCATCTACTTTTGAGTCGCTGATAATACCCGGCAAGTGATTTGCGGCCGCCGTACCGAGATTGTCAAAATCTGTGAAATTAGCATGGGCTTGGAAACCAAAAAGAATAGCCAAAAGAATCATTGTTTTTTTCATAAAACCCCCAGGGTTAAAAGTTAATGAACCCTTTTTAGACTTTATGGACAGGCCTGTAAACTCTTTAAAATACGGGGTTTCGGGAGTTTTAGACCTTGGGTCGCTGTGTCCCTCTATGGGTCAAAATGACCGCCTAAATTGCAAAGAATTTTTCAATACAAACCTTTTGAGACAGAATGGCTCAAAAAAATAAAATTTGTCGCCTCGCTTCATTCTTCCTCTTTCTCAACGGTCGTGGACGATTGAACTTCAATATCGATGACTTTCGAGTCCACTCGCCTGGGTCGATTCATTTCTTCAAACGGGTTGTTCTTCCTTGGCCTGTGAAAGGGGTCGGATGGCGATTGATTTGGATTGCGAAAGTCTTGGCTTGTAAACACATGAATACTTCCCGATTGAACCCCCTGCTGCCACTGCTTCAAAAAAAACTTTTTCCAAAGCCTCTGAGTTAAGGGGAAAATGAAACTCAAACCAAGGGCGTCCGTCAGAACTCCCGGCGTCAACAAAAGAACGCCGCCAATAAAAGTAAACAGACCCTTGGCAATAGCGTCCGAGGGGAGCTGTCCCTGCGCCCCCTGTTGCTGGAGCTCTTGTAAAATAGAATGCCCCTGCTGCCGAAGCATCCACGCCCCCAAGACTCCCGTCGCAAGGACCACCAAAAGGGTGTTGCCAAAACCGATGGAGTCACTCAGCTTTATAAGGAAATACAACTCGAGAAAGGGAACAATAGTTAAGAGGAATAGAAGTCTTAAAAACATTTACACTTCCAATTCAACAACAACGGGGCAATGATCCGACCCCATCTGCTGATCCCAAATGTCGGCGGAACGAAGCTGGGGCACTAAGTTCTCTGAAACACAGATGTAATCAATTCTCCAGCCCCGATTCGCGGGGCGAGCCATCTCTCGGTACGACCACCAGCTAAAGCGCTCTTTTTCATCCGGATGAAAGTGCCTAAAGGTATCAACAAAGCCAGCATCCAAGAATTGCGAAAACCACTCTTGTTCTTCAGGCAAAAAACCACTGACTTTGCTCAACCGGACCGGATCATGGACATCAATGTCGGTGTGAGCCACATTGTAATCTCCAACCACAATCACTTTTTTTCCGGCGGCCAATTGTTTCATCAAATGGCGCATAAACTTCTTCAAAAACTCTTGTTTAAAGTGATGGCGTTCTTCGCGAGCCGAACCATTTGGAAAGTAAACATTATAGAGAAGGATATCGTGAATTTGAGTCACAACAAAACGCCCTTCATCATCAAATTTTTTAATTCCTATCCCGTGCTCCACAGTTTCCACCGGCAACAAGGTGTAGGTCGCGACGCCAGAATAACCATTGCGCGTCGAAGCCGAGGTCCAATAGCTATCGTAGGTCAAAGGATTGATTAAAGTCTCGTCCAGTTGCTCGGTATGAGCTTTGGTTTCTTGAATACAGAGAATTTCGGGCTTTTCACGTTCAATAAAGTCCAAAAACCCCTTTTTCTGACAGGCCCTGATACCGTTTACATTCCACGTCACCAATTTCATGTCTCACCTCTTCCACGGCCAAACTAGACGAATGGTTTCAGGAATTCAATTCTCTTTTGACTCGCCGGCTCGATGGCTCTAAACATTAGAATTCAACCAATAAATAAGGAGCCGGATTATGCCTATGATCGGTCAACCAGCCCCTCAGTTTTCTGCACCCGCAGTGATTGACGGTGGTGAGTTCAAAGAAATTAATATTACGGATTTTAAAGGAAAATGGACCGTTTTGTTCTTCTATCCTTTGGATTTTACATTTGTTTGTCCGACTGAGATCACCCAGTTTCGAGACGCCCTTCCTAAGTTCAAAGAACTCAACGCCGAAGTGATTGGTTGCAGTATTGATTCTGTTCACTCACACAAGCGCTGGATTCAAGACGACCTGAAAGATTTGGGATACCCGTTGATTGGGGATGTAACCAAACGTGTCAGTCGCGACTACGGTGTTCTTCTGGAAGACGAAGGGATTGCCACTCGTGGAACTTATATCATTGATCCAGAAGGAACCATTCAGTACATGGGAATCCACAATCTCAGCGTTGGCCGTGATGCCGGTGAAATTCTTCGCGTTTTACAAGGCCTTCAGTCTGGCGAACTTTGTGGCGCCGGTTGGACCCCTGGAGACAAACACGTCTCAGTTAACTAGGTCAGAAAATGGAGCGGCTCTTTTTTTACAAGAGCCGTTTTTTTATGTCTGCTGAACATTTAAAGCCATTGCTTTCCTACATCGAGCTCTGTTTTCCAGACTCTTTCTCTAAAATTAGTGAAAGAGATCTAATTAATGACAACCTGTTCTCGCCTTTTGTTCTCGATATTCCCCAATCCATTTACGCGACGGTTCAGTCGTTGGTCGAAGAAATCTATAGGATCAAAGAGTCGGCCGAGTACCAAAGCCAGCTTGACTTACCGCCCAACTTCTCAGATTGGCCCTCCAACAAGAGTTTGCTCACTTGTTTTGATTTTCACTACACCGAGGAAAGCGGACTCAAGCTGATTGAAATTAATACCAATGCTTCCCTTTACCTTCCGATCATTCTGCAACGATGCGCACAGGCCGACCAATGCTCTCCTCCTCAATTTAAACACTTGCTGAAAAGTTTTATTCAGGCCTTTCATTTAAAAAAAGGCGACTCTATCAGCATATTTGATGAGGCTCCGGACAAAGAAGGCCTCTATTTTGAATTTCTCATCTTTCAAGAGTGGCTTACCGGACTGGGTTATCCAACCAACATCGTTTCACTGAAAGACTTTGAGGCAAAAGCACAACACAATATCTACAATCGTTATACCGACTTTTACTTCTCAGAAGAAAAATCTAAAATTCCAGGCAAGGCCTATTTCAGCCACCAAAAAACTTTTTCTCCCAACCCCAGAGAGTACACCCTTCTTGCCGATAAAAAGAGGTTGAATGTGTTCAGAGAAATACTTTTAACAAAAAATAGGGAACTTGCGAATATTGTACCCGAGACTCGGTCCTTTAAAGAGTTTATAAGCAAAGAAGACCTGTGGTCGAATCGGAAAAAGTACTTTTTTAAACCCAGCGAAGGTTATGGAAGCAAAGGCGCCTTTGCTGGTAAAAGTATTTCTAAAACAGCTTTTGAGAAGCTCTACCATCCCGAATTCATTGCCCAGGAATTGTGTCCGGCCGGCAAAAGAACATTCATTAAAGAGGGCGAAGAAGTGACCATGAAATTTGATCTCCGCTTTTTCACCTTTGCCGGTGAAATTCAGAATTACGGGGCCCGACTCTACCAAGGTCAAACCACAAATATGAAAACCCGATGGGGTGGGTTAGCTCCTGTTCGCCTGATTTAATTTCTTTCGGGTATTTCCCGATACTCACTTTATGAATAAGTCTTTTTCAAATGACCGAGGATTCTCGCTCATTGAAGTTATGATCGTGACCGGACTCTTGATGATTGTCAGCTTGGGGGCGGCGCAGTTTATTTCAAACCAAAGACAGCAAATCAACGTGATGGAGGATCGACTGTCTCGACTCCACTTGGCCCAAGAGGTGGAACAAATTTTCGGTAACCGAGAGCTTTGCAGATCCCTTTTAAAATCCGTGCGAATCTCCAAAAACCAAACACCTCAATCTATAAAGATTGAAGACGGATTGGGGCGTGTTGTTTTCGATCCCAACACCGAGGACAATGTTTACGATCACCTCCGTCTCACTCAGGCCCAAATAAAGAATCTCTCCGTCGATGACGTCAACAGTGTGGGTGACATCGAACTCACCGTTCATCTGCAGAGAATTCGCCAAGGCGGAAGCAACAACCAAATGACACCCGTGCAGGTTCGACTCCCTGTTGTCATAGACAATCGCAGTCACATCAAATCTTGCTACCCAAAACGCGCCCCTATATGTGGCGACACCCTTTTGCTTAGAGCAGGGAAACTGCCCAACCCAAGCAAAGACTTCAAAAACTGTTGCCCAGGCGGCGGCGCCTTAAGCGACTGTATTACAACTGGTCTTGAAGCCAACTCCAATGGTAATAGTATCTTCTACATTTGCACCTGCGAGTAAAAACTCTGTATCAATTTGGTCCCACCAGGGGTTTGACAGAAAACATCAGATTCCTAGAAAACACGGAATCCTCAACTTTTTTTGCGTATGCCCCATCTTCTATTGGTGCACCCACTTTGAAAAAAGCCAATGCCTAGTCATAATGATAGCCAGTACGACATTTTGAACAAAGGCTTCGGGATAACGTTTTATCGAGGAGAGTCCATGAAATTTTTAATCTGTGTTTTCATTCTGATCATCCCTTTTAAATCACTCTGGGCCTCTCATATTTTCCATTTAGAAAAAAAAGACGGAGTCTGTAAATGGAAAATCTATGATGTTAAAAAAGAACGGGACAAGTCTTACTTCCAAACCCCCAAGTGCCCAAACCAGATCGTTTGGTTAAAAGACAAGTCTTTCTACTACTCGATTGGTTATGACGTCTATTGGGCGAATAGATTTAGCAAAACCCCGCAACGGATCACCAATATAAAATCGGCGCGCAACGGTTACGACCCTTCCTCAGAGGTTATCTGGGGCGTCAAAGGTAAATACAATGCCCTACATGCAATGGTCATCGATCCACGAATAAAGCATATGCGAGTCGACAAAGTGGACACATATGAATTTCGCAACAAATCGATCAATCCCCTCACCTTCAAAGGGGTCGCCAACGAGAAGAAAGCGGCGGGGGTAATCCGGCGCTGGCTTAAAGGCGACAAAAAATGGACAACAGAGAGTGTTAAATTGGTGGGTCGTTACAATAATAGCCATTTTGACGAGGACCTCTACAATGTGAGCGTCTTAAGTTCACGGCAAATTGTTAATTACAATGAGTGCGCCGAAAACAATTGTGAAAAACTGCCCTCTAAGGGCTTCTGGGATCTCAGCCGATTCGAAAAAAAGCTAAACTTCAACGATAACGGCATTGAAACTATCGGTTACATGCCCTTAGAAAACGACAAAGGAATCTTATTTAAAAAAGCACTCGACGAGGAACTTCACCCAGTAAAGCCTTTCTTACTGTGCGAAGACAACTGCGAAAAAATGACTGAGGTTGAACTGCCAGAAAGTTTCTCTGACAATTACGCTATGGTCAAAAAGGGAAAACACTACTTAATCACCAACGACAGCCGAGGCAGTGTCGCCAGTCTGTACAACTTTCAGTCGGCCAAACCCGTCAAAGAATTTAAAGGACCCATGGTCTTTTGGCACCCTTTCTGACCTAAGCAAGGGAAGACCAGACTCTCTACATCACCCCTTTCAAACCCGTCTGAACGGGCGGCCGAGCCATCTGGGAGGTTTCTCGGGTGCCCTATCAAGTCTCAAAGCTGGTTGGTTTTGGCCTCACATGGCCTCAAAGGAAACCCTTGGCGATTTAGAAGCCAAGTTGCGCGCCGCCCCCTAAGAATTCTTGTCGGCAAGGCCCCTCTCTATTAGAACGGATTCATTAAGAAAATTCCAATTTTAAGCTTATTGTGGGGATGGGAAAGGAACCAAAAATGATTGTTGTGACAGGAGCCACGGGATTTATTGGAAGCGCCATCGTTTGGGAACTCAATCAAAGGGGAATCACTGACATTCTTTGCGTTGATTCCGTCCCTGTGCAAGCTCGCCCCGGATTGTTAGACAAACGAAAGTACCAGTCCTTTATGAATCACAATGATTTTCTTGAACATTTAGAACAAGGGCCGGAACAAAAAATTGAGTGGATTATTCACATGGGTGCTTGCTCCTCGACCACTGAAATGAATGTGGAATTTTTGCGTGAAAACAACACTCTTTATACACAAAAGCTTTTTGAATTTTGTCGCGACAACGATACCCGATTTATTTATGCCAGCAGTGGTGCCTGTTATGGCGATGGTGCTATGGGCTTCGACGATCAAACCGACCCCAACTTGTTAGTACCATTGAACCCTTACGGTGATTCAAAGGTTAATTTCGACCGCTGGGTCCTTGGTGAAAACAAATTTCCTCCGTTCTGGATGGGCTTGCGTTTTTTCAATGTCTATGGGCCCAATGAGTATTACAAAAAAGACATGAGCAGTGTTGTTTTCAAGGCCTACCGACAAATTAAGGTCAACGGTTCTTTAAAGTTATTCAAGTCTCACAACCCCGATTACCATGATGGCGAACAACTGCGAGACTTTGTCTACGTTAAAGACATCACCCGCTGGATCGGTGAGATCTTGGATGGCAAAGGGTTCTCCGGCATCTACAATATGGGGTATGGACAAGCTCGCACTTGGCTAGACTTGGCTCGAGCCACTTTTGAAAATATGAATCAAAATATGCAAATTGAATGGGTGGATGTTCCTGAGGATATTCGCTCCCGCTACCAATACTTTACTGAAGCCAAAATGGAACGTTTTCTCAGTCAAGGTTTCAGCCAACCCGAGTGGAGGCTAGAAGATGGAATTCATGACTACATCCAATATCTCGACAAAGAAGACCCCTTTCTCTGAGGAAATACCTGTGGAAAATATTGAAAAAATTAAAAAAAACATCCCCGATCACCTGAAAGAGTTTATTGTAGAACAGGACACCACTCAGTATCAACCCATCGACCATGCCGCTTGGAGATACAGTCTCCGGCAACTCAAAAACTTCCTGACCCAAAATGCCCATGAATGTTATTTAGATGGTTTAGAGAAAACTGGCATCACTGTCGATGAGATTCCAAGCATCGATCGTATCTGTAAGAAGCTGCGAGACTTTGGCTGGTCGGCTGTGCCCGTTAGTGGATTCATCCCACCCGCGGCTTTTATGGAAATGCAAAGTTTGGGGATCCTACCCATCGCCTCGGATATGCGATCTCTAGACCATATACTCTACACGCCCGCTCCAGATATTGTTCACGAAGCCGCTGGCCACGCCCCAATTTTAGTTCACCCTGACTTTGCCAAATATTTAAAGCAATACGCGGCAGTTGCAAAAAACGCCATTGTTTCTAGTGAAGATTTGGCTTTGTATGAAGCCATTCGCGAACTTTCTGATATCAAAGAACACCCGGACTCGACCCAAGAGCAAATCCAGGAAGCGAACAGCAAGCTGGATAAAATTGCCAGCAGCATGACCGTGACCTCCGAGGCCACCTTATTGGGGCGAATGAATTGGTGGACAGCCGAGTATGGATTGATTGGGTCTTTGCAGAACCCCAAAATTTACGGAGCCGGGTTGCTTTCATCTTATGGCGAAGCCAAAGAGTGCCTAAAAGATCAGGTAAAGAAAATTCCGTTAACCATGGATTGTGTGAACTACACCTACGACATCACCGAACCTCAACCCCAGCTGTTTGTCGCAAAATCCTTCGAAGATCTCACAAGGGTTCTCCACGAGTTAGCTCAAACCTTATCCTACAAGCGCGGTGGCACTTTTGGTTTGGACAAGGCCATCGAAGCTAAAACCGTAAACACCCTGCAACTGAATTCTGGGTTACAGATTTCTGGCAAAGTTGTGGATTATATTGCCGACGATGGCGAGTGTTTGTATTTTCGCCTGGAAGGCCCTACCCAAATTTCCATTGGAGGTCATGAAATTGCGGGACATAGCAAAGAGTATCACAGCCACGGTTTCAGTTCGCCCCTGGGGTTCGTTGAAGGTTATGAAGACTGCTTGTCCTGGGCTTCCAGCGAAGACCTTGAGGCTCTTGGCTTGGTGGTCGGTCAAAAAGGTCGCCTTCGTTTTGAGTCCGGTGTTGTCGTTGACGGAATTGTTAAAGGCACTGAGCGCACACCACGTAAAGAACTCTGCTTGATCTCATGGGACGATTGCACCGTGACTTTCAATGGAAAAACTTTATTCATGCCCGACTGGGGAACTTTTGATATGGCGGTTGGAAACAAAATTGAATCGGTTTTTGCCGGCCCTGCAGACCGAAAGAGCTATGGACATACCGATTCCTTTTCCAAAAAGAGAGTTCCAAAACGTGATCTGAGTATTGAATCTGTACAACTGAATCAACACTATCAAGACATAAGAAATCTTCGCAAAAGCGGAGCCTTTTTCATAGATGACTTGAAAAAAATCTTTGCCGATTTGGAAGCCCAATATCCCAGTGACTGGCTAACCCGACTTGAATTGGTTGAGCTGAGTCATGACTTGAATGATAGTGAAAGTTTTCGCAAAGAGCTTATTAAGAGCCTAACCAGAATCAAAGAGAACGACCCGAGTAAAAAAATCGTGATTGATGACGGACTGACTCTAGCCGACCAAAAGATATGAACTTCCTGCGGATTGTTTTGGTTTCTTCAAAATACCCGCGCAATGTGGGCATGGTCTCTCGAATAATGTCAAATTATGGTATTGAGCAGCTGATTCTTGTCTCTCCCCAATGTGAATTGAACGAAGAAGCCCGACAGGGAGCGGCCCAGGGGCAAACGCCTTTACGAAGTTCTAAAATTTACCCGACCTGGAAAGATTTCGTAGACAATGAACCCGAAGGTCTTCGCATTGCCTTTAGTCGACGCCAGGGACGAAGGCGCATTTGCCACTCTTTGGACACCATTTTAAATGAAGACGTCGTCAGATTGGACAGTCCTACATATTTAATCTTTGGAGCTGAAGATCATGGCTTGTCAGCCGAGGATTTGGACTTGGCTCACCGGCTGGCGTATTTTGATCTACCAGGCCCCCTGCAAAGCATGAACTTGTCTCATTCGGTTTTGGTAGCCGCACAAAGCTTTTACCAAAAGCTTGGAAAATCCAAAGCCACTGACTTCCAACACCAACCCATTCTTGATCCTGAGCCTACCCTTCGACTTTGGCTTGAAACCCTAAAATTCGATTTAGACAGTCAACCACGATGGAATATGTTGACGGCGCTGAAGCAGTTCATCATGCGAGCGCAACCGAGCCACGAAGAATGGCGAAAGCTCGACATGGTCATTCAACAGACCGTTCGCAAATTGAAAGATTAGTTATATCGCGAGTCGAAAATGACGATTTGGGGTACACAACTCCTCGGAACGGCACTATCATAGGCCCTTCTAAAAGGTGAGTGCGTGTGGCTGATATTGAAAAAGAATTGAAAAAGCGAATTCTTTACTTTGATGGTGGGATCGGAACAAGTTTTCAAAAAATGTCTCTTGAAGAAGAAGATTTTCGAGGCGAAAGGTTCAAAGACCACAAAGTCAAAATCAAAGGCAACAATGATTTCTTGACCCTCAGTTCTCCTGAAAAAGTGAAGACCATGCACCGTGAATTTTTAAAAGCGGGATCGGACATTCTTTCAACCAACACTTTTAGCGGAACCCGAGTCTCACAGGCCGATTTTGGTTGCGAGCAGTACACCTATGAGCTCAACAAGACTTCGGCCGAACTGGCGCGTTCCGTCGCCAATGAATTTGATCGGCCCATTTGGATTGCCGGATCAATTGGACCGACAACTAAAATCTCTTCGATTTCTCCGGACGTCAGTGATCCTGGATTTCGCGACATCTCTTTTGATCAGCTGACCGAAGATTTTGAAGAACAAATCACAGCCCTGATCGATGGAGGTATTGATCTCATTTTAGCTGAAACATTTATTGACACTTTAAATTTGAAAGCCTGTATAAAGGCCGCCGACAATGTTTTTAAAAGACAAAACCGAAAACTTCCAATGATTCTGTCGACGACTATTACAGACAAATCGGGTCGAACCCTTTCGGGGCAAACCATTGAAGCCTTTTGGAACTCGGTTCGACACGCCAAACCCTTAGCCGTCGGCATGAACTGCGCCTTTGGAGCCAACGAACTAAAGCCCTACATCCGAGAGTTGAGTGTATTGGCCGACTGCTATGTCAGTTGTTACCCCAATGCGGGACTTCCCAATCCATTAAGCGAAACTGGGTACGATGAAGACCCCGAACACACTTCCAACGCTCTCCTTGATATGGTCAACGAAGGCTATGTTAACTTAGTCGGCGGTTGCTGCGGGACCACGCCCGCACACATTCAAGCCATCGTAGAGAAAACAAAGGGAAGGCCGCCCCGAACCTTGGTTTCACCACCAAAGAGAATGCGACTCAGTGGGCTTGAAGGCTACAACCTAGATACCATTGAAAATAGCCAGACCTTCGTAATGGTTGGGGAACGGGCCAACGTTACCGGGTCTCCCAAGTTCCGTCGGCTGATCACAGAAAATAAATACGAAGAAGCCTTGGATATCGCACGCCAACAAGTTGAAAATGGAGCCAATATTGTCGACATCAATTTTGATGAAGGAATGATTAATGGCGAGAAAGCGATGGAACGGTTTCTACGCTTGGTAGGATCAGAGCCCGATATCTCTCGAGTCCCCATCATGATCGACAGCTCAAAATGGTCAGTTCTTATTCAAGGACTAAAAAACACCCAAGGAAAATCTATCGTTAACTCGATTTCTTTAAAAGAAGGCGAAGAGCCCTTTAAAGAACAGGCTCGAGAACTTCTAACCTACGGGGCGGCTGTCGTCGTGATGGCTTTTGATGAAAAGGGCCAGGCGGCCACTAAAGACGACAAAGTTCGCATCTGCCAGAGGGCTTATAAAATTTTAACCGAAGATGTGGGTTTTCCCCCTGAGGATATCATCTTTGATCCCAACGTTTTAACGGTGGCAACAGGGATCGAAGAACACAACAACTACGCCGTCGATTTTATCGAAGCGGTTCGAGAAATAAAAAGAACTTGCCCCTTGGCTAAAACCAGCGGTGGGATCAGTAACGTTTCGTTTTCTTTTCGTGGCAACAATATTGTGCGCGAAGCCATGCATTCCGTTTTTCTTTTTCACGCCACCCGTGCCGGACTTGATATGGGGATAGTCAATGCGGGGATGTTGACTGTTTACGAGGATATTCCCCCAGAACTTTTAACTCGAGTTGAAGACGTCATTCTAAACCGAAGAGACGATGCCACCGAGCGCCTCACCGATTTCGCGGGACAATTTAAAGGCGAAAAAGGGGCGGCTATCAAGCAAGACCTCAGCTGGCGGAAAGCTCCTTATGGAGAACGCATTCGACATTCCTTGGTCCATGGGATCACTGAGTTTGTTGAGAAAGACACGGAAGAGGCACGGAAAGATTTATCGACTCCCCTGAAAGTGATCGAGGGGCCATTGATGGACGGAATGAAAACGGTGGGTGATCTTTTTGGAGCTGGAAAAATGTTCCTTCCTCAAGTTGTTAAAAGCGCTCGGGTCATGAAAAAAGCGGTGGCTTACCTTGAACCCTACATGGAAGAACTCAAAAAAGAATCCGACCGGCAAAAAACATTTGTTATCGCAACGGTCAAAGGTGACGTCCACGATATTGGCAAGAATATTGTGGGTGTCGTTCTCGCTTGCAATGGTTATAAAGTTGTCGATCTCGGAGTGATGGTAAGCTGCGAACAGATTATCGAAGCCGCCAAGGAACATCAGGCGGAAATCGTAGGTATGAGCGGACTTATTACTCCCAGTTTGGACGAAATGATTCAAAATGCCAAAGAATTCAAAAAACAGGGGTTGAATGTCCCTATTCTTGTTGGTGGAGCCACCACCAGCCGGATCCATACTGCTGTAAAAATAGACCCTGAGTACGATGGATTGATCGGTCATGTCAGCGATGCTTCTCTGGTTGTCGATGTTTGTAACCGCGTCCTTAGTGAAGAAGTTGGTGAAGCCACTCGAGCCGACTACAAAGATAAATATAAAAAATTACGCGACGATTATCTAAGTAAAAATGAGGCGGGTGCGGACCTTGTTCCCTACACCTATGCCAATACCAACAACTGGATCCGCAAGAACCCCAACCCGACTCCAATCCCCACCGAGCATGGAGTCTTTCCTGTGCAAATGTCTGTGGAAGAATTGGTTCCCTATATTGATTGGTCACCTTTCTTTTGGGCCTGGCAAATTAAAGGGATTTTCCCTAAAATTTTTGAAAGCGAAAAGTACGGGGAACAGGCTCGCAAGCTCCATGACGAAGCCCTTGAAATGCTAGAAACCATCAAGAAAGATGGCCGGGTTCAACCAAAAGGAGTTTTTGGAATTTGGCCGGCTTACCGAGACACCAACGATATTGTCGTCCTCGATCCTAAAAACAGAAACCAGGAACTGTCTCGCTTTCACTTTTTAAGGCAGCAAGCCAAAAAGAAAGACGGCGTCTATCACTTGAGTTTGGCCGATTTCGTGGCTGGTGAAAGCAGTGGGGTCGAAGACTCCATTGGTGCTTTCGCGGTCACCGCCGGAGCCGACATCGACGACATGGCCAAAGAGTATGAACTCGACAATGACGATTATTCATCCATTATGATGAAAGCCGTCGGCGACAGAATCGCCGAGGCCTTCGCAGAAAAACTCCACGAAAAGGTTCGCCAAGAGATCTACGGCCTCAAAGAGTCTTTAACCAACCAAGAACTCATCGAAGAAAAATACCAAGGGATTCGGCCGGCTATTGGGTACCCATCCTGCCCCGACCACACTGAAAAACAAATAATCTGGGACTTAATGGATGCCGAGAAACACATTGGAGCCACTTTAACCGAGACTTTCGCCATGAATCCCCCCAGTTCGGTTTCGGGGTTTTACTTTCTGCATCCGGAGGCAAAGTACTTTCACGTCGGCAAGCTAGACCCTTCACAAGTCGAAGACTATGCCCAGCGTAAGGGAATGACTCGAGAGCGGATTGAAAAATGGCTGTCTCCCCACTTGGGTTACAACAACTAAGCTTTTTTAGCTTTCACTGGTGATTTACGTCCGGGGTTGACCTCGCGGCAAATAGGGCACTCCAATCCAAAACAGGATCGGGCCTGACAATACTCCCTGCCGTAAAAAATAATTTGCAGGTGCAACTTATTCCAGCTGTTTTCGGGAAATAGCTTTTTTAAGTCCTTTTCTGTTTGCACGACATTTTTGCCATTGGTCAAACGCCACCTTTGGGCCAAGCGATGAATATGAGTGTCGACCGGAAAGGCGGGAAATCCAAAAGCCTGACTCATGACCACGCTGGCCGTCTTGTGACCAACGCCTGGGAGCTCCTCGAGTTCTTCAAAAGTTTTGGGAACCTCGCCCCCATGCTTAGCAAGTAAAATTTTTGACAATTCGAAGATGGCCTTAGATTTTCGAGGACTCAATCCACAAGGTTTAATAATCGATCGGATTTGTTCAGGGGTGACTTTGGCCATTTTCTGCGGGCTATTGGCCAATTTAAATAGAGCCGGAGTTACCTGATTCACCCTCTCATCGGTGCATTGAGCTGACAACAACACCGCGATCAAAAGAGTATAGGGATCCGTGTGTTTCAATGGAACGGGAGTTTTAGGATATAGTTTTCCAAGTTGTCTGCGAACAATTTCCGCTCGCTGCGCTTTTGTCATCGTGGATTAAATAATTTCAACAGCATCAGCTTCAAATTCAAACTGAATTTTTCCCGTTTTGATTTTCTTAATCTCTTCAAGTTTGGCTCCTTCGTCTTTCTTAAAATGACGAAGAGTGGCCGCTGAAACTTTTTTTCTTTTCATGACCCCTTGAACGCGGACTTTTTTTCCAAGAATGGTCTTTGGAACAAAGAAACCGTAGTCTTTAAAAAGGGTTCGCACCTCAGAGTTGCTATCCTTTAGAACCATCCAGCACCCCTTGGCTTCGCAGACTTTTTTAGCTGTGGCCTCAAAGCGCACTGTTTTACCATCGTACTTATCAAAGTTTGAAATCACATCGCCAAGGCTGGTCGACTGGTCACTTAAAATTTCCCCTCCGAACCGTTTTGCAGTCTCAATCCCCGGCTTTGGTCCGGCAAAGGCTGCAACTGGTAACAAAATCATTACGAAAACCATTAACAATTTCTGCATATTTTCCTCCACACCCTCATAGAAAGGGGTCTAGATTTGTCTAAAAATCAAGGCAACCTTACAAAACTCCTCAGCTTTTGCCAATAGATAAAACGGCCATCAAATCCCGACTCGGCTCTGCTTTTCGACCTTTGGCGAGTCAACTTTCACCAGGCATAAACCGATAGAATTCTTAGAGAACTTTAACAAAAGAGGGTTCAAGTGGATATAGCAACACTGGTAGGACTGGTCGGAGCCATTACCGTCATCATGGCGGCGATTCTATTGGGCAATAAACCAGCGATGTTTTTTAACATGCCATCCATACTGATTGTGATTGGTGGTTCATTTTTTGTTGTGGCTATGAAGTTTAGCATTAAGCATCTACCCAATGCGATAAAAGTAGCATTTAAAGCCTTCTCATCAAAAGTAGATCGATCTGAAGACCTCATTGACCAAGTCTATGAACTTGCAAAAGCCTCAAAGAAAAGTGGAATTTTGGCTTTGGAATCTTTTGAGATTAGTAACGATTTCTTGCAAAGAGGAATCATGATGTTAGTTGACGGCTACGACCCGGCTGTCATCCGAGACATCCTCACCAAGGATCGAGACCTAACCTTGACTCGTCATTCTCAGGGGCGAAAAATATTTGAGGCCCTGGCTGATGTCTCACCGGCCATGGGGATGATCGGAACCTTAATTGGACTGGTCGACATGCTTTCTAATATGAAAGATCCTAAAGCTATTGGTCCCGCTATGGCCGTAGCTCTTTTAACTACTCTTTATGGTGCGGTTATTGCCAACGTTATTGCCCAACCCATTGCCGACAAATTAGCGTTAAGAAGTGACGAGGAAGAGAAAAACTACAATCTTTGTATCGATGCTGTGATGGGAATTTCTTCTGGCTTGAATGCGAAGATTATTAAAGATTCACTTCGCGAGTACCTTCCGGCGCATCTTAAACGTCAAACCGAAGACATTTCGAAGGCGGCTTAATCATGGCGAAGAAAGAGGAGGCAAAAAAAGGCTCTCCCGCGTGGATGACAACATTCGCAGATATGATGTCGTTGCTGCTAACGTTTTTCGTGCTGCTTCTATCGATGTCAGAAATTGATGCGACTCGATTTAGAAAAGTATCGGGATCTTTGAAAATGGCCTTTGGAGTTCAACGGAAAAATATATTTGATGAGCCACCAAAGGGCTCCAGTTTCATCAAGCAAGAACACAGTGAGGGTTCACCTTCGCGAGCCCCTCTTAGTGTTGGTGGAGCAACAGCGAATATTCTTGATCCTCAGCTACAACAGATCAAAAACAAAATGGAGAAACAAGATAAAATAGCCGAGCTCAATCGGCAAAAACGCCTAAAACAAAATATTGTTAAAATAATGGATAAATTTGAAAATGAATGGAAAAAAGGAAAGATTGAAATTCAGCCAAAAGATGGCGACTTAGTTATCCGAATTTCCGAGAATGCCGCCTTTCCCTCACAAAGAACCAAGTTAACCGGTGATTTTGCTCCTATGCTCGATAAACTATCAGACGTCATTCAAGACGTGGATGGTGATATTGTCATTTCAGGGCATTCCGATGATAAAATTATCAAAACCGCAAAGTTTAAATCCAACTGGGAGTTTTCAGCGGCTCGGGCGAACACTTTGGCACAGGCACTTATGAAAAAAGGCGATGTTGATCCCAAGCGAATTACCGTCCAGTCCCACGGTCCCACCCAACCTTTAGTCAGAAACAACTCTGATATCAATCGTCAAAAAAATCGTCGAATAGAAATCATTATTAAACACTAGCAGCATTGCATTGACAGAAGACTTTGCTTTTTTTTGTTGATACTTTTCTGATATGGACACGAATGTAGGCATTCTTGCTGTTGGGAACGAAGTTGTAGAAGGGCAAATAGTCAATCGCAATGCGGCTTGGCTTGCAGCAGAACTCGATAAAATTGGCGCGAATCCTTTATTTCACTTGTCTTGTCGTGATCAACCGACAGAAATCACTCAGAGTCTCAACTTTTTAAGTACCCATTGCCATTTAATCGTGGTTTGTGGCGGCCTCGGACCAACCCGAGACGACACCACTCGACAGTCCTTAAGCACTTGGATGGGCTTACCACTTCAGCAAAATGAAGAACAATGGAAAATCATTCGAGAAAAGTTGGAAGGACGTCGGCTCAAGATACGAGAAGGCCATAAAAACCAAGCGTTGATCCCAGTCAATGGGATCGCTCTTGCCAACGAAAACGGAGTCGCACCTGGTTTTTTTGTTAAGTCATCCCATTGTTTTGTCGCTTCCCTTCCTGGACCACCCAGCGAACTCCGGCCTATGTTTTTAAATTTTTTAAAACCCTTAGTTGTTCAAAACTTATCACCTAAGAAAGAAAAAAATCTAAAAACTTGGATTTGTTTGGGCGCCCCAGAGTCTGAAGTCGCCCATGTCGTGGAGAGCATTTTAGGCGAAGAGTTTGAAATCGGATACCGGCTTCATAAACCCTACGTCGAAGTTAAAATTTGGCTTCCGACTAGCCTCAGCGAAGCCCAATTGTCTCGACTTCGTAACATGGAAGAAAAGCTCAAACCTTGGTGGGTCGCGAAGTCGATTTTGGATATTCGAAAGTCATTTGATCAGTATTTGCAAAATTTTTCCCATGTCTTTGTAATCGACCATTTGTCTTCGGGTTTATTTTTGGAGCAAATAAAAGAATATCAACTTCCCGAACACCTTCGATACCAGTGCTTCGAGCATAAAGCTTTCCGTTATTTTAATAAAACAGAAGTTGAGAGCATTTTAAACTTGATGTCTGGGGAAAGAATAGAAAACAGCTTGTTCATCAGTCTTTTCCCGGCCTCTGAACACAGTGCTTACATTGGTTTCAATTTGGATCTTCATTTAGTCGAAACTCCAAGGAGTATTCCCATTCGATCGCGTTTGGGACAACTTTACGCTCTTGAAAATTGTTTTCTTAAAAAAACCACGATGCCATAATCGTCCAGCGATCAGCGTACTCACCATAAAAAGTAAATTCCCAATTTTTAAAGGGACGGGCGCTAACACCCACCCAGACCTGATCGGCAAACTGATCTTGAGTGTCTCTAAGATAAACATCATAATTT
Source organism: uncultured Pseudobdellovibrionaceae bacterium (assembly GCA_964351315.1). GTDB lineage: Bacteria > Bdellovibrionota > Bdellovibrionia > Bdellovibrionales > JAGQZY01 > JAGQZY01. Next base: position 14,303 of record CAYGNH010000011.1, on the reverse strand, counting down.
AAGGATAAGGTGAAGATATCCACCCGAACCACAAAACCGGGTGTCATCAAGATACTGTCTTCAAACAGCTGGTTGTTTTCAAACCACTGATAGGACAAATCCAGTGCAAAAGTAAATTGCGGAAGAACATAAGCGTATCCAATACCAGCCGCAGCACGGTCGTTGTTAACTCCATTGGGGTCTTCAAACTCACCAATAAGTCCTATTCGGTGACTGCTTTCCGGATCGAGGATGATGCCGATCGTATAAAGGTCTTCTTGCACACCAAAACCAAACCCGAACCAACCCCAAATGGCGCTCATGGTTCCACGTACAAAAGCGTCACACCCATCGCATCCGTTTGAGTAAACTCCCAAAGCAAAACCATATTTGGTGTCACCCACCCCAAACTCGGCTCCGAAACTCGTTGAGTCTGAACCATCGACAGACGCGGTCAATCGATACTGGTCTTGATACGATACCCCTAATGGGTTTTGGAAGGTAAAACCATTAGAAAACAGGGCCGTGTTGGTCAAAGCCGGAGAGGAAATTCCCTGGCCAACGGCCACCTGATTTAACTTGGCGCCACTTTGTTGAGCCAAAGCTATCTGGGACATCCCAAAGACTAGAGTGAAAAATAGGACCTTCATTGCGACAGTTTATTAACTTTCATCGAAGAGGGCAATGCAGCCCCTCTGACAGGTCAAGGCCCTAGACGATTCTCCGGAATCTTACACTTCTGAGCCATCTACTCTGTGAAGGTCTAGGTTGTCGGCGGCTTTAAGTTGATCGGGGTATCGGTCTATAGGAAAATCAGGTCATGAGACTCATCTTGATTGTTACAACGGTTTTCTTTACTCACTTTGCTTTTGGAAAAACCATTTTTGAACCCAGTCTTTCTGTTGGAATTGGCTCGGGCGAGGCCTCCATATCCGAAGGAGCCTTAGCGGGGCAGTCCGCCAGCGGAGATGGAACCGTCGCCAGTTTTGGCTTTCGCTACGGAATTACCAGACGCTATATTCACTTAACCGGCATTGTTGAAGGTACGGTTTTTACCGGTGACAACATCGACCCTGAATTTATCGGGTTTGGCGGAATTGGGATTGGCTATGAGTGGAACATTCCACTGAGAACCTACTTTATCGCTGGCGCTTGGGATTTCGATACTGACTTTGTCGGCACAGGATTTGAACTCTCTTATCTTTGGAGCGACAGCTTTTGGATTGGTGTGCGCTACATCAACTTTAAAACAGAGCTGGTCAACGAATTCACATCGGGAGCCGTGTCATCAACGGTGGCCGCTGAAATTGATTTAAGCACAGTTAGTGTCGTTGTAAGCTTTCCTTTTGAATTCAACTACCCTGATCATTGGTTTCGTAAAACCGACTGGGAATAACAATAAACTGGGCAAGGAGTTTCCACCCTGCCCATCCATTAAAATTAATTTCGGCCTTTCAACTTAAAGCGATCCAATTGCATCACCTTAGACCAAGCGTTGATAAAATCTTGAACAAATTTGTATTTACCATCATTGGCGGCATAAACCTCGGCAATAGCACGCAATTCCGAACTGGAGCCAAAAGCCAAATCAACCGGTGTGGCTGTCCACTTCACTTTTCCAGTCTTTCGATCTTTGCCTTCATAGAGTCCTTGTTGCGTAGACTTCGACCACTCTGTGGACATATCAAGAAGGTTGACGAAAAAGTCATTGCTTAAGGTTTCAGTCTTATTTGTCAAGACACCGTTTTTAGAGTTGCTCGAATTGGCGCCAAGAACACGCAGGCCACCCACTAAGGCAGTCATTTCTGGAACCGTTAAGGTCAGCATATTGGCCCGATCGATCAGCATATAAACTGGCGAAAAGGGGCTGCTTTTGTCATAGTAGTTGCGAAACCCATCTGCCGTTGGCTCGAGGTAACTAAAAGACTGAACGTCAGTTTGCTCTTGGCTGGCATCGGATCTTCCGGCTTTAAACGGCACGCTAAACTTATAGCCCGCTTTGCTAGCCGCTTTTTCAACGGCTGCCGCTCCGGCAAGAACAATCAGATCGGCCATAGAAATCTTTTTCCCGCCGCCGACCGAACCGTTAAAATCTTTTTGGATTTTTTGCAACTTCCCTAAAACTTTTGCCAGTTCTGTTGGATTGTTGACGGGCCAATCTTTTTGAGGAGCTAAACGAACACGCGCTCCATTGGCACCGCCACGCATGTCGGTTCCTCTAAATGTGGCGGCGGAAGCCCAAGCCGTGCGGACAAGTTCGGAAATCGAAAGGCCCGAATCAAGAATCTTCTTCTTGAGACTGGCGATATCCCCACTGCTAACCAAAGCATGGTTAACGGCTGGAACAGGATCTTGCCATTTAAAAACTTTTTTAGGAACTTCGGAGCCTATATAGCGCGCTCGAGGACCCATGTCCCGGTGAGTTAACTTAAACCAAGCCTCAGCAAAAGCTTGTTCGAATTCTTTTGGGTTTTCCAGAAAGCGCTTCGAAATCTTTTTATATTCAGGGTCGACTTTCAAAGCCAAATCGGTGGTGAACATAATGGGCGCATGACGCTTTTTAGAATCGTGAGCGTCGGGGACCAAGTTCGCCGCAGCCTCATCCGTGGGGATCCACTGCACATTGCCATTGGGGCTTTTGGTTTGCTTCCACTCGAAATTAAACAGGTTCGATAAATACTGCATCGACCATTGCGTTGGCGTCGAAGTCCAAGCCCCTTCGAGCCCACTGGTGATGGTGTCTTTTCCTTTGCCGGTGCCGCATTTGTTTTTCCACCCCAAACCTTGCTGTTCAGTTCCGGCAGCAGCAGGCTCTGGCCCTAAACAGTCATCGGCTTTGGCGGCGCCATGGGCCTTCCCAAAACTGTGTCCGCCAGCAATCAGTGCCACCACTTCTTCGTCATTCATGGCCATCAAGCCAAAACTGCGTCGAATTTCTTGAGCGGCCAACAGAGGATCAGGATTTCCATTGGGACCTTCAGGGTTCACGTAGATCAGCCCCATCTGCACAGCCCCTAAAGGCTTTTGCAGTTTGCGCCCTTCACCATGGCGTTTGTCGCCTAACATCTCCGCTTCAGGGCCCCAGTAAACCAGTTCAGGCTCCCAATCATCTATGCGTCCTCCGGCAAAACCAATGGTTTTGAAACCCATTGATTCCATGGAGACATTCCCCGCAAGGATCATGATGTCAGCCCACGATAGTTTTTTTCCGTATTTTTTCTTGATTGGCCAAAGCAAACGACGCGCTTTATCCAAGTTTCCGTTGTCTGGCCAGCTGTTGAGAGGCTCAAAACGTTGTTGTCCGCCACCAGCACCTCCGCGACCGTCATGCACCCGATAGGTTCCGGCACTGTGCCAGGCCATGCGAATGAAGAATGGTCCGTAGTGACCGTAGTCGGCAGGCCACCATTCTTGAGAGTCTTTTAAGACCTTAGCGATGTCTTTCTTAACTTCCTTCAAGTTTAATTTTTTAAACTCTTTTGCGTAGTTGTAGGATCGCCCCATGGGGTTGGATTCACTAGCGTGCTGACGCAACGGTTGCAGATTAATCAAATCCGGCCACCAAAACTGATTGGGTTTGGCCATCCCTTCGGGAAGAGACATCTGCGACCTGCCGTCGACGGACTTGGACCGATTGCCCATCGAAAAAGCGGATTCGACAGCGAAAAATAGAATCAGGGCTAGGGTCATCCCCGAAAACAATGTTGATATTTTCTTATCCATACAAAGAACTCCTTTTACTTAAATTGATAACCTTATATATCGAGATTCGACTACAAAAGCATGGAAATACAATATCGGTTGCCTATTCATTGATAGGATAAAACTATTGCTTCTGAATTGTGCAATATTTTGAAATTATTAAAATAACTCAGCGATTTTCATCAAGAATAGGTACATTTTTCACAGTCTATCCCGACCTTGGATAAACTTTTCCGGTCGCGTAATTCTCCTGTTAATACCCCTATCTCCTTGCTAGATCTTAATTGTGACTTATTGGCTTTCCAAATTCTTAATCGCTCTGTTGACTTTAACTCTGTTGTTGCCCAACGCCCGTGCTGAGGTCTTTTTTGATTTCGTTCAAGACTCCCTCGCTCGCTATGGGGAACACTCCAACTCCAATCAACTTCTTGAAACCTTGAATTCGAAAAATCCAATGCTTAAAATTATTGTTCTCGACCAAGAATTTGAACTCTTTGAAACCGAAGAACTGATTACATTTAAGGACCCTTCCGTGTCCACTGAAGACTTTCAATTTTATAATGAGTACTCAAATACCATGGTCCAAAACGTCGCTTTCTACATGGCGCCCGGCATCGAAATGGTCACGTCCCCTGGTCGACCGTTGATAGACAGTCCCCTTTTGGTTTTAAAAAAGAATGCTCCCCTGCACGCCCTTTACCATGAGATGGGACACTTTTTTTTGGATCAACGACTGCGTCAAGGAAAACTCGATTCCCCTAAAAATCCTGACCTTAAAAGACTGGTTGATGGCGTGGCTGAAGAAAGTTTTGTCGACACCCTGTTACTCGAAAACTTAGAGTTATTTAGATTTGACGAAGAGGCTCTCTGTCGTCGACAAAAGTATTTGGCTCAAAACAATCAGGTCTATGACTTTCTTTTAAAAGAACAAATCGCCCAGAAAGCCAGCTTGTCTGATCCGGATCAAAAGATTCTTAACGAGCTATTTCAACTTTACTCTCGAGGCCGGCAGTCTCAAATGAAGTGGCACACTCAGTGTTTCTTCTTCAATCTCCAGACTAGAAACTAAAGACTCCCACACAATCGGACTGGACCTTCGGGTAGTCCTTGGGTGATCGCCTTAAGTCGAGACGCAATTTGTCCGATAAAAAAGGCGTAGCGAAAAAATTGTGAACAATATGAAAGAGAAAAATCAAGCTCCGGTTATTATTAACTCCGACTCCACCGACGTTTACAACGTTCGGGCACCAGACTATTTTCCATCTCGGAAGTTACCACGCTGGACCTCACTTGATATCGCTCGTGGCTTTGCAATTCTGCTAATGATCCTAAGCCATTGCGTAAAAGGCTTAACCTCGCCTGCCGTGGTGCCCGACTGGGGAATTATCCCGGTTCACTTGATTACTAAATTCTCATCCAGCCTGTTTATCTTGGTCTTTGGAGTCAGTGTCTCTCTCTTTTTCGTTCCCCACATTTCTCAAAAAACCTGGCGTAAAAAGCGCAATTGGATGATCAAAAGAGGCATCGAGTTGATGATTTGGTACAAGATCCTAACTGTTGTACAAATGTTTCAATATTATCCCAAGTCAATGATCATCGAAACTCTTCTGTTTCAGCGGATGCCCGACTTTGTGGAGATCCTGTGCTTCTACTCTATTGCTCTTCTTTGGTTGCCGTTTTTTCTGCCGCTTTGGTCCCGATTAAAGTGGACGCCGAAGGTGATCGTCATTGTTGCCACCTTTTGGAGCGGGCAGTGGCTTCACTTCCATTTTGACTTCTGGCAACTGGACACTTTAAAAGCCATCCTGGTCGAACAAGAAGGTTATTACACCTTTGGTCAACTGCAGAGAGGCGCCTTAATCTTTTTAGGGCTTTTGGTCGGTGATCTTTACAAGGCCAGCAAAAGCAGTCAGTACTCTGACACCATCGTCCCAAGAACTTGTGTGGGCCTCGGTGTGATCGGCCTAGCCTACTTTTACATCGCCAACTCGAAGAACTTTTTCCCGCAGCTGGAAAATATTGCTGAAAACGTCGGAAAGCATCCCTTCGACCTCAATTTCTTTTGTTTTAGTTTGGGCGGAGCCTTCGTGATTTTAGGGCTCTCTTTGATGATGGGCTCCGGAGTTCGAAAGCTGTTAAAGCCCATATCTTACATTGGTCAGTTTTCTCTAAACGCCTTCATTTTACATATCATTATCATCTTTTACTTTTACCGCTACTATCTTGACCTTCACCACAAGGTTACATACCTGCAAAGCCTCGGCTTGACTGGCCTTTGTATCGTCGGCATTATTTTTTCTATGTATTTTTGGAACAAAACAAAGACGGTGTTCGCGTGAAAAATCTATTGCCTTTGCTGTCTCTTGTTTTACTGCTTCACTCTTCTTGCACTTCGGCGATGTCGACCAAGCGGCCCGCGGCCTGGGTCACCCATTTAGACAAGAAAGTGCGTAGTCTAGAATCAAAATTTGATGGTGAGTTCGGAGTCTTCGTCCAAGACCTAGAAAGTGGCGAGCAATTTTCTTACAATGCCAACCAATTTTGGTATTTAAGCTCGACCGTCAAAATCCCAGTCGCCATTGCTTTTCTTAAACTAGTCGAACAAAACAAAGTTAGACTGACAGACAAAATCACCCTAAAAAAATCAGACTATCGGGACGGCGCCGGCCCAGTCAACTGGATCAAGCCAGGCGGGAAAGTCTCTTATAAGTACCTGTTGGATCAAATGTTGATTTACAGCGACAACACCGCTACGGATCTTATTATTAAAAAAGTGGGTCTTGATAATGTAAACAACGTGGCATCAGAGTTCGCAATTGCCGAAGACTTCGGACCAATTACAACTTTGCTTGATGTTCGCCGAAAGGCCTATGCCGAAATGCACCCCGATGCTGAAAAGCTTTCGAATCAATCATTCTTCGCCATCAAAAGACAACGAGGTAGCAAGAAAAGAACGGCCCAGCTTGTGAAAGAATTGAAAATTACGCCTGACCAACTGGTAGAACCCAACTTGGATGTGGCCTTTGATCGCTACTATGCCAAACACTGGAATTCAGCGACCTTGCCTAGTTATGCGAAACTTTTGGAAAACCTGGTGGCCGAAAAAATTCTCAGCCCAAAATCTACAAAGAAACTGATCAAAATTCTTCGCGGCATCCAAACAGGTAAAAAGCGTATTCGTCGTGGCCTCTCTAACAAGTCTTTTTACGCCCACAAAACTGGGACTCAACACCGCCAGGCCTGTGACGTTGGAGTTGCCGGGCAACGCGCGAACAATCAGCCCAAACTGCTGATCCTGGTGTGCACGAAAAAATGGAAAAAGCTTTCTCAGGCCGAAAAACTAATGGCCCGAGTTGGGCAGCTGATCAAACAAGCCAATCTTCCTTAAGTTAGAAATTGGCTCGATTTAAAATCAGCTTGATCAAAGAGCTTCCGTTGCCTTTTCACCCTGATGAAAAGTCTCATAGACATACACTGGTATCGGCAACTCCCCTAGGGCGGACTCAATAAGAGGCTTAACTTCATTCCAGTCCAAACCTCCGACTCCGGTTGCAATGCGAGTCACGGCCAAACTTTTAAGATCCATAGATTTGACTTCTTTCAATAAGTTCTTCAAACAATGGTTCAAATGTTGAATGCTGGCCTTCCCGGGGTGCGCCTGTGCTGACTGCGGGGCTTCTTGGGTCATCAAACTAATAATTGTTGGTCCACCAGCGCCCTTCCAGGTCCAGAGCTCGCCAGACTTAGGGTTTTGGGTTTTGCAATAGTGCCGAAAATCTTTGTACAGGGCGGGCCAGTTTTCTCTAAGCGATAGGGCCAAGCCTTGCTTAAAATCATCGTTTGGCGCCACCCCATGAACAATCGCGTCGGCCTGGGTAAGTAAAATGTCTCCACTAACGTATTTAATCATTTTTTCCTCTTTTCCTTATTTTTTTGCGAAATATGCTAAAGCGTCTGTAGAGGTAAAAATTCCCCAAGGTTCATCCTCTGTCGCTGACACGATGACGCTGCCAATTTTTTTCTCATGCATTAACATTGCCACCTGAAAAACATCTTGATCGGGGAGAACAACCACAGGGTCCTCGGTCATAATATCTTCAGCTTTGAATTCATCCAGCTGAGAGACTTTTTGGATGGTCTGAATGTCCCGATCACTAAGGATTCCAACCAGGTGTCCAGCATCCAATACAGGGATGTGGTGACAAGAGTACTGCCGCATAAGATCCACGGCTTTTTCCACAGAAATGTCGTGCCCTATAGTATGGGGCATGACAGTCATAAATTCTTTAACGGGTGTTGACATTGATTCCTCCGACAAAAAGACTCAAGTTTTGAGACAGAATGTCCCCAAAACCTTTCGCCATTCACTTTGTATATTAAATACTACAAGTACTGTGCCAGTTTTTAGGTAGGGACTTTATTCAACCAGCCCAACAGTTGAAAACTATGTCTTTTAATGTTGATCCGCTCCATGGTAAGCACTGGAGTCGAACTTCAATCTTTTAAGGTGGTGAAAGTGAATCGGCTTTTAAAAAATATCGGAACCATTCTTGTTCTAACTTTAACAACGGGCTGCTCTGTGTTTGGTATTAGAACTTCTGAAGAATTAAAATACAATGTCATCCAAGAGGACGGCTCTTTTGAGATCCGCGAGTATGAACCTTACATTTCTGCGGAAGCGAGCCTGAAGGGCGACTACCAAGAGGTGCAGAACAAACTGTTTGGGATTCTGGCTGGATATATTTTTGGTAAAAACAAAACTAAAGAGAAAATATCCATGACAGCTCCAGTAATGGTCGACTCCAAAAAAAGTAATTCCAGTGAAAAAATAGCCATGACTGCACCTGTGACTATGGAAGGCAAAAAAGGCGGAATTTGGAAAATGGCCTTTAGTATGCCCGCAAAATACAATTTAGAAAACCTACCCGAGCCGGCTGACAGCCGAGTTGAGCTAAAAAAGCAGCCCAAAAAATATCTGGCAGTGCATCGCTATTCTGGAAACTTTGATAATTTGAAAATCCGTCAAAAAAAGTTAGCAGAGCTTATTCAGTGGCTGGAAGGCAAGAGCGAGTATCAGCAGCTCGGAGAGCCTTTTTATGCCGGATATGATCCTCCCTTTACCCTGTCATTTTTACGTCGTAACGAGATCATGATTGAAATCAAACCAAAGTAAACCTATAGAAAGCTTCAAGTAACTATGAAAATAAAGGACACTTTGGCTTGATTGCCCCCCTGGACAGCGATTTATATCGCCCCGAAGGAGGCACAGCATTTGAAGTGAATTTTGGCGATGAAACGATGTATTTTACTCCTGCTTCTAGTGGGTTGCGGAAAACCCGAAACCACCTACCAAGGGATTGACCCCCAGCTTGAGCCCTACATTCAAGAATTGAACATTCTATCAAGGCAGCACACCGGGCGATCCATCAACGTCAATATTCCGGTGAACTTTCACCCCATTGATACAAGTGGACGCTGCCGAAAACTAAAACAAAACGGCCAAGAATCCCGAGAGATTTTTATCAACCCTCGGTTTTTCCGGACCGCCGACCACGGCTCCATGCTTTCAACAATACTTCATGAAATCGGTCACTGTGTCTACGACAAGCCCCACGAAAACCAGTCGCTCACTTTTCGCAATGAACAGATCCCAGCTTCGGTCATGAATTCTCGCGGCATCTCGGGTTCTCAATTTCTAGAAAATCTCGACTACTACCTTAACCATTTCCACCAATAGTAGGATTTGAAAATCTTGCGAAGAGGCCTTATTGGTACATGATGAAAATAAATATGTGTCTCTTTTTGAAAATTTTGAAGGGAAATTAATATGATAAAAATCGAAAAAATTGCTTTTTGCGCTCTCTCTTTTTTATTCATCTCATGTTCCACGAGTTCTAAATTAACCAGAGAAGGCTATGTTCTAGACAGATTAGAAAAGCAGAGCCAAAAGAGCTGTAAAGTTTATATTACCTCTAATGCTGGCGACAACGTCGTGAGTGCCAAGAAACTTGGTTCCATTAAAGCGACGGACCCAGGAATGGGCCTCAACTGCCAAGAAGATTACGTTATTGGACAGTTTATTTCGGATGCTTGTGCTTTGAATGCCAATGTCATTAATATCACAAGTGAATCACAACCTAATTTCTGGAGCACATGCTACAGAGCCAAAGCCGATTTGCTATTGATTCAAGAAACTGACGGTTTAAAAACCGACCCCAAATATCACCCCAACCGAATAGCCGAACGATCAAAGTTAGGCCACAAGAAAACAAAAGCCGCTTTGAACGCAGGAGCAATGGGTGGCATTTTTGGAGCCATAGTTACCAACTAGATTGACTTCAAACCGCAAAAAGCGGCTGAGATCGCAGAAGCTATTGACTACTCTCCCACAGTTCTGATTGAACTCGCATTGAAGGAACAACTTCAAGAAGCTGGTCTTAATTGTGATGTGGAAGTAAAACCCGCTTCTAAGAAAGCTGTTTAACCATTCACACCAATTGCCACAACAAACAGAAATGAAGCCAAATTATGAGGCGAGGTCTCTGGCAGGAGCATTGAAAAGGTTTTGAAGTCCTTGTCCAGAGTAACATGGCTTGGGGCTAAGAAGAATAAAAGCCAACTCCAAATAAGTTTCCCCTCTCCTCATTCATAATATGTCCGGCCGATTATCAACAAAGGTCATCTTTTTTGAAAAGTTTTATGTAACGATTTCTTTTATATACACAGGGGAGCCCATCACCTTTGTCTTTATGTACAATGGGCCCTGCAAAAAAAATTGGGATGTGCGCGCTATGTTCAATCGACTTTTGTGGCGTCTCTACCACAAATCATAGGTTCAATTTTGGTTAAGGAATCCTAACCTTATCTCATCTGGACGCCTTTAATATTTCTTTATTAAATGTATGAAAGAGGGGGAGTTGTGCAAAGACGTCGGTTTTTACAGTGGGGAGTTCTGTCATCCTTAGCATCGGCTTGGAGTCATCCTTTAAATGCCGCTGATTCCAAACCAATGCGAGTGCCCCAAAAAATTCCTTTTTCAATTCTTCAGGGAGCGACCGACGAGACACGAACTCAGTTTTCTGTTCTTTACCAAAGGGGACAGGACCTTAACTTTGTTGCCGTTGGCCCCGAAGGTCAATTAACTTGGCCAGACAGAGTTGAGCACTTGCAGTTTCCCGGACACTCGAAGCATATCGCGAAACCTTATTTTTCTGGGCTCAAGCTGGGCCAAGAGTACCATTTATTGGTTGCGAACTCGGCAGAGGAAGTCTTGGATAAGAGATTTTTTAAAACTTTAGATCTTGAACAGAAGAATCTACGCTTTACAGTTGCATCTTGTATGGATGAAACTCGCCATGAGCCAGAGATCTGGCAGGATATGTTGGCGCAAAATCCCGATTTCGTTCTTTTTGTAGGAGATAGCGTCTATGCGGACCGCAATCGAGGCTCTGAAAACCGAGTCACTGCAGATCCCGAGTTATTGTGGCGTCGTTTTTGTCATGCTCGTGAAACCCTTGAAATTTTTAACATTCGGTATTTAGTGCCGATTATAGCGACCTGGGACGATCATGATTTTGGAAAGAATGACACGGGCAATTCCTATCCTTATATCAATGAATCACAAAACAACTTTTATAGTTTTTTTGCTCAGGACGAATCCCATTGTCGGGGGCTGGTTCGGGGACCAGGAGTCAGTTCGGCCCTGATTTTTCAGGGTCAGATTTTCTTTCTTCTTGATAATCGAAGCTTTCGCGAAAAAGGCGCTTCACATGATCCCTATGGTCATTGGGGTGAAGAGCAGATGCGTTGGTTTTACGACTTGTGTGAGACCCATCCGGGGTTCCTATGGATCTGCAATGGCTCACAGATTTTTCCACAAATGCTATTTAAAGAGTCGGTTTCCAAAGAACATCCGGAGAACTTAAAGCAGATGGTTGAGTTTCTCAAAGCTTCACAGCGAGGCGCCGCTTTTATCTCTGGAGACGTACACTACAGTGAGGTGTCCCAACTTGAAGATCGACTTCTTGGCTATACCTCCTATGAATTTACCTCGAGTTCGATCCACTCAAAGAGCTTTCCCGGGGTTCCAGATATTATCCCAAATAAGCGTCGTATTGCTAGCACAGGAAGAAGAAACTACTTGATGATCGACTCACGTCTTCTGGAGAGTAGACTCGACCTTAGAGTCACCAGTCGCTCGCGCCGCGATCGAGTCAACTTTGAGAAAGAACTTTATATTCAAGTTTAGAGAATTAAAGTCAGGCTTTTTGGCCAATAAAGGAAAAGTAAGGAACCTTTCCCACAGGTAAAAAGGGGAGACTGCTCTCGCTCTCATACAAACTCACTTTTTCGAATTTATTCAGCAAATAAGGCAAATGGTCCGTGTTCAGGAAAACATTGTCGTAGGCAAAAAATAAAGGCCAAAAACTTCGAGTCATGGGATCATGGGCTTTAAGGCCTGGCAAAGGATGTTTCTCCGATACATAAAAATCGACGACTCCAATGATCCCATTAGGTGCTAATAAGTTGTAGGTATGATCGAGAGCGCGATACCATTGCGGCGTCATGGTCAAAGAATAGGAGAAAGTGACTAAATCACAGAACTCTGCTGGACGAAACTCACTGATATCTGAGACCACGGTTTCTACATTGTTCAATTGTCTTGTTGTAAGCTTGTCGCGCGCTTGGGCAAGGAGAGATTCACTGAGATCGACCAAGTAAACCTTGCTGTACTGTCGAATTTGCTCGTCGCTAAGATAATCCAAAGCCGAACCTGTTCCCGCCCCGAAATCCACCCAAACACCAGAGGGCTGGTCCATGTTGACTTGCTTAAACATAAACTCCCGGCCGTTGAGAAGTCTTTTGCGGAACTGATCATAGTTGTCAGCCTGGCTTTTATAAAAGGTCTCGATTCGCTCCGCGTGATTGGTCCCGGCCTGGGGTTTAATCATTTGAATAATTGTCTTAAAATCTTGCAGCATTAGCTTTGGACTCCGGCTATATAAAAACTTCCATAGGTATGCACCCGATCTTTTTTGTGAAGTTCAGCAGCCAGGTCCGAATCATAGTTAAGTCTTTGTCCCAAGGTTTTACCGCAGGCCAATGGAATGGGGTCAATAAAGTCCACATTGAGGCTGGCACTGCGCCAAAGGATTTTTGTCGTTTCATCGGTTTTTTTAATCAACTGGTTCCACTGATCTATCAAAAGATCCCGATGATTTTGATAGAGCCAGTCCATATGGTCAAGCAAACTAATTTTGTGCAGTGTCTTGTCGGTTGTGGAAAAGAAATCGAGGAGAGACGTATTGTGAGTTTGCAAGCGATCGACTCTGTCTTTCAGGAGTGCGAAATTGTGTGGCTTCAGGTACTGCGGCGAGCAAGATTTTGTGTAGTGACCAAACAGGTACAGATGATAAAAATAATTGTCTTTCAGGCTCAGCTTTGTGAACACATAGTCTAAACAGTCTTCAATAAACTTAGCCATTCCGCCAAAGTAGTAGTTCTCAATTTGCAAAAACTGGGAACGAGGTACCCCGAGGGCGGACATCAATGCTCCTCTCCGAGTAAACCAGCGCATACCGCGATTCCAAAAGTGGGGCTTGAGCTCAGAGAAGTAAATCAAAGCTTGGTCATGTAAGCTGGAAGCGGCAAAAACTTTCTCTATGCTGGGCAACAAGCCTTTGAGTGAGATGTACTGCCCCATCAAGCGAGCCACCCAGCCAGCACTACCTCGATAATAAAAACCTTTGTGGATGCCGCGGGGTTGGAAAAAGTCGATATGTCGATCCCAATAGGCTTTAGCAAAATCAGGCAAATCCGGGCGCAGTGCCTTCTGGTAAATATGTTGGATACCGGAGTGCACTCCCAGACCAAACAAAGCATAGAAGTCTTCGTAATCGAGATTGCGGATGCCTGCTTTTTTAAGCTCTAGCAGCGCATTCTGTCTTGGGTTCATGTCGATGGCATCGACACTGGCGGGGTTGTCGAGCAGATAATCCAAGGCATTGCAGCCAGCCGAGGTGATCACAACGACGTTGTCTGAGGGCCGGGTTTGAAAGGCCATTCGATCCAGGCGAGGATCTTCCCAGCATTGGTTATAGACTAAGTTGTTCCCGTGCATCCATTGAAACAATTGTTGCCGAGTCCAATTAGTAAGCTTCATACTGCGATGATGAGCCATGCTGCTACTAATAACAAATTAGGTTCCCTTTATAGCTTTGTTAGGAAAAGGTTAGAGCGGCAAGAAATGACTTATCTTTTGTCTAGGGCCTTGCCGGTCAATTAATTGAAATCTGAACTTTAGGCGACGTAGGGAAGTTGTCGTTTGTCAGCGTTTGCAATGGGATCGTGCGAAGTTCGCCAAAATCTATGTTGCTCCTGGAACCAAAGGTGGCCCCTAAAGAGTGGTTCTTTAAAGAGTTTGACGGCAACGTAATTTCAGTGGGGCTTGGTGACCTGGCTCACAAAGTGGCTCACAAACCCTAATTTACTAATTTTTATTAACCTTAGTATTTGATTTACTTAAAAACTGGCGGAGAGAGAGAGATTCGAACTCTCGAGACGCTATTAACGCCTACACGCGTTCCAGGCGTGCGCATTCAACCACTCTGCCACCTCTCCGC
>CAYGNH010000010.1:0-145740 GCA_964351315.1 uncultured Pseudobdellovibrionaceae bacterium | reverse complement strand
CTTCATTTCGGGAAAGTCCAACCAGATAACAGCCTGGAGGAATTGTTAAATCTCGAATCTTTAAGTTGTTGTTCGTCATATTATGGGGAATCTGAAATTCACCGACCACGTAGTCTGTGTCTGGGATTTTCGACTCGGTAAGCACCACTTGATTGGGGAAGTACTTGTTCACTGCTTTTGAAATAAGCTCATGCGCACTGGCGGTACCCTTGATTCCTAGATGTTCATAGACATGGGCGTAGCCAGGCCGGTGAACCAGGGAAAAGGTGTTGGGTACCCCAATTTCTTGAGCCACTAGGGAGGACATCAAATTGACTTCGTCGGCCCGGGTGACCGCTAAGATGTAGTCAGCCATCTCGACATGCTCTTCTTGTAAAAGAGGCAAACTGGTTCCGTCCCCATGCACAATGGTGGCATGATCAAGATTGTCGGCTAAAAACTCACAGCGCCGACGGTCGACGTCAATAACGGTTAGACGGTTTTCCACTTCTTGCAAAGACTTTGATAACTGGTAGCCGACATCGCCACCGCCAATGATGACGGCCTTTTTACCGGGGATCTGAACTAACCGGCGCATGGCTATGGGTAACTTGTCTAGCTTTGAAGCCAATAGAATTTTATCGCCATTGTAAAGATGGGCTAAATCAAAGGCTCGGCGCAGTTCACCGTCGCGAAAGACACCGATCACTTTTGCGTTTTTTCCGAGGTCGATGTCACTGCCCGATTTTTCAAGGAATCGACACTCCTCATTGACTTCAACCATAGCAACCGTGATTGAATTGGATGAGAAATTTTCAACATAAGGCATTTCGATACGTCGAACCAAGCGCAGCAATTCGGCGCTGACCAAGCGTGAGGCACAAATGATGGCAAAACTTCCTAAGACTCCTCGCTCAATTCCTCCGTTGGTCATAAAAAATTCGGGAGCATCGACTCGGGCGACGGTTCTTTTGGCTCCCATATGACTAGCCAGCGCGGTGATAACAAGGTTGGTATTGTCGTGACTGGTAACTCCGACGACCAAGTCGGCGTCTTGCACTCCCACTTCGGCCAGGGTTTTGCGAAAAGTGCCATTGCCTCGCATCGTCATCACGTCGGTTTTTTCTTCGATTCTTTCAAGAGCCTTGGCATCGGTGTCTACAATGATGACATCTTCTGATCTTTGCGAGAGGTCTTTGGCTAAATAGCTTCCGACGTCACCAGCTCCGACAATTACGATCTTCATTGGGTACCTTCCTCTGTCGCTAGGGGGTGAATCTCAATGGATTGTTCATTGTCGAGAATCACTTTTTTAAGCAACGAATTGGCCACGATATCATTGAGGAAGATGCTTCCCAAGATCGTGGTTAAAAACAATTGTGACAAATCAGGGAATTCTTTGGCTAAAGACAAAGCAATTGCCACGGCAATCAAATCTTGTCCCAACAGTCCTTGTCCAAGGCGAGTTAACTTTCGCTGCGTCAGTTTGCGATGAATGCCTTGGGCAAACCCAGAAAAAATAAATGCTCGCACCAGAAAGTAAACAGCTGGCAACAGCCAAGCTCGGTTGATTTCAGGGTGCCAAGTGGCACCGCCAATGACCAGCAACATCACGAAGATGGGTTCTTCTACACGCACCAGATTGTCTTTCAGTATGTCCGAGTAACTGGAGAACACGCTGATGGTCAAACCGGTGAGGAAGCAAACAAACAAAGAGGAGACGCTAAGTAGAGTGCCGATTCCCGCAGCAAAAATAATTGCTCCCAAAGCCGCCAACATAATTCGATTCTGATTGGATTGACGCCCAATAAACAGTGAAAATAACATACCACATAAGAAACCGGAGAACAGGCTGGCGATAATCCATTCACCCAATGAAATCTTTAATGCTGTCGATGAAACATCGGCTCGGGCCATGGCCAGACAAAGTCCAAGTAAGCTGATCGCAATCAATTGCCCAGCAGGAGCAATGATGCTTAAAGCTCGCGAAATTTCGTTTGTGGTTTTGTTAAACTTCGACACCATGCCCAGGCTCAAAAGTGAGGCTGAACAAGCGGTGGCGCTGGTTCCTATGGCAAACCAGAACTGTTTGCGGTTTATTTCCATCGGAAAATGCAAATGACCAAGAAGTCCCTCTTCACCCACTTTCTCAAGGTGGCTTAAATCCAGGGCCAAATTAGAGAAATCGATGGCAAAAGGGGCTATAAAAAACATAACCAGGGTCATGATAGTAAAGGTCAGCATCGCCAACAGAGTTCCACTGACAAAGCTTCTCTTGTAACGCATCAAAAACTTGAAGCGCAGACCCAGTAGAAACCCAGCAATCCCCGTCATCAAATCCGTCATCGGCTCTAGTTTGTAGAGGATATCTTCGGTAAGAACGCCAAAGCCCAAATGAGACCCAAACAGCAATCCAAGGATGAGATAAAGCATTCCAGAGAAAACAAAATGGGGGGTATCAAAACGACGAAGAAATCGGCCGATTACAAAGCTGAAAACAAGAAGAACAGTGAGAATAGTGGTGCTTGTCATGGTGCGTCCTTGCTTCTAGTGTACTCTTTATCCTTGAGTCAAGCAAAGTCGTGCCCTACTTTTGCACCATTATATTGATAAGGTGAAACAATGAAGTGGAAGACCATTCAAAAATACAGCCGAAAGGCTGGGAAAGAAGTCATGGCGATCAGTGAAGCCGCTTTTTTAACCATGAAAGACTCCAAGGTTCCGACTCGACATAAGGCTTTGTTGGTGGCCTCGTTGGCCTATTTACTTCTACCACTCGACGCGCTCCCCGACTTTCTGCCTGGTGGTTATGCGGATGATTTGGGGGTGATGATGGCCGCCCTCGCCGCTGTTGGAAAAGTAGGTAAACAACATCTGCAAGAATGCCGATTAAAGTATGGATTGATTGAAAAAATTGAGGAACTCGATTGAAACTATTAAAACGCCCGCGACGCAACCGCAGAAATTCTTTATTAAGGCACTGGCGACAAGACAGCCAGTTGAGTCGCAAAGACTTGGTGTATCCGCTTTTTATCGTTGATGGTAAAAGTCAGAAGCAAGAGATTGCCTCGATGCCAGGGCAGTTCCGCTGGTCTGTGGATCAAGTTTTGCAAGTCTGTGAGGCCACTTTGCAGAAAGGAGTTCAGGCTGTTGCGCTGTTCCCCGCTCTGGAAAACTCCCTAAAAAATAGCCAAGCTTCTGAGGCACTTAATGGGAGTAATTTAAATTGTGTCGCAATTCGAGAAATTAAAAAACGATTTCCTGAGCTCCTGGTGATCACCGATGTGGCTTTAGATCCCTATTCCAGTGATGGTCATGACGGACTGGTTAAAGATGGCAAAATTCTGAATGACGAAACCGTCCAAATATTAGCAAAAATGGCCGTTTTACAGGCCGAAGCGGGCGCTGATATCGTCGCTCCCAGTGACATGATGGACGGTCGGATTTTAGCCATTCGTGAAGCTTTGGACCAGGCTCATTACACTGATTGTGGAATCATTGCCTACACCGCGAAGTATGCCTCTGCTTTCTATGGCCCCTTTCGTGAAGCCCTCGACTCGGCCCCAAAAGCTGGCGACAAAAAGACTTATCAAATGAGCCCCGGAAGTAAAAAAGAAGCTTTATTGGAAGCTCAATTGGATGAAGACGAAGGGGCCGATATTCTTATGGTGAAACCGGCTCTTCCCTATTTGGATATCATCACTGATTTAAAAAACTATTCTCACCTACCTATTGCCGCCTACAATGTCAGTGGCGAGTACGCTATGATCATGGCCGCCGCCGAAAAAGGCTGGCTGGATCAAGACAAAGCCATCGGCGAGGCTCTTCTAAGTATCAAACGGGCCGGCGCCGACGTTATTTTCACCTACTTTGCATTACATGACTTTGTGATTTAGCCTGGTTATTGACACAAAAAAACCTCCCTTATGCCAGGAGGTTTTTTGATTTTACGATCTGAATAAAAAAATTATTCGACAGGGATTGACCACTTGAAAAGGTTTTTATAGCGCTCTTTACCAGCGCTAGCGGGCTTTCTTTTCTCTTCTATCTTGCGATCTTCGTAAATGTAAACTTGAGTTCCTTTTTTAGGATAGCCGTGGATTTGGGAGAGGAAGTAGAAACCTCCAGACTCTTGGCACTCCTTTTTCTCATCATATTTGGACACCTCATGGGCGTAGCGATCGGGAGCTGTGATATCCAACTTTAAGACCGATCCGGCGGCACAGCTTCCAAAGGCGTTGAATTGGGTGATTGGCTCAAACTCTCCTGTGGGAATTTTTTCGAACTTCACTTGTTTGTTAATCACCGACTTCACTTCTCGTTTTTTGCGATCAATAAGGATATAGGATGTGGCATTGAGCTTTTCATGATCAGCATGATAGGCTTTGACCGCTTTCATAACATAATTATTAGAGGGGCCACGGGCTTTGCCATAAGTTGTTTTGAAAAATGTTTTTGGCAAATTCATCGAGTAGCGATAGCGGCCATTTTGGCATTTGGTCACAGATTTTTTTCGGTCAATCTCAACATAGATGACTTTTTGGCCCGGAGCACAGTTGCCGAACAAATCCATTTGCACATTTTTGCCATTTTCTTCGTAGTAGAGGTCCCCAGAGGTTTCGATTGTGACCACCGGGTACTTTTTCGTAAACTCTGTGGGTTTTTCACTACCGGAATCATCCGAAGCACAACCCACCAACACCGCCAAAATTGATAAACAGAGAACCTTCTTCATGGGATTAGTTTAGCGTATTTTTTCTATTTTTTAAGGGCTCCGTGTAGGTTTTCGGACTTAAGGGCCTTGATAAACCGACAAAAGCCCTGGGCCTGTATCATTAAGAGATCAGCCATCACGGTGTCTGTGACCTGTCCTTCTTTGAGAATTCCAAAAATATTGGTGAGGAAAACCCGGTCGGGATAGATGAACCCATTGCGGTAGCCAAAAACCTGCTGCAGATGCTCCACCGGGCGTAAGCCACCAAAGCGTCCTCCCAAGCCTATAAAGGCTACGGGTCGGTGTTCAAAAGATTCGGGGTACTTCCAGTGATCGATAAAAAATTTCAATGCTCCAGGGTAAGATCCATTGTACTCCGGACAGATGACGACAAGGCCTTCGCTTTGTAAAAGTTCATCAATGGCCTCAACCATTGCTGCGGGTTTTTCACCGTCACCGTAACTCCCCGCTTGGATCTGGTGGATGCCCACATCCAACAAATTCATGATTTTGACTTCTTGCCCTTGTTTTTCATAAAAAGGTTTAATGTACTCGGCCACTTGAGCACTTCGAGATCCGGGGCGATCGGTTCCAACAAGCAAATGAATCATAACTTTATTCCTTTAAATTAACGCAAATTAGGTTCGGTGAATCAAAGACTGAATGGGCGACTTCAGTTTTTTTCGGCCTTGTAAAAAATCGAGTTCTACAAAAAATAGGCAGCCGCTAACAATTCCGCCTAGTTTTTCGACCAAGTCGCAGGTGGCTTTTGCTGTCCCACCCGTCGCTAAAACGTCATCAAGGATCAAGACCCTTTCGTGGTCTTGCAGGCTGGAGGGCAGCATCTCTATGGTGTCGGTTCCATATTCCAAATCATAGGTCTGTTGTACAGTCTCTCCGGGAAGCTTGCCTTTTTTTCGAACCATAACAAAACCTTTACCTAGATGCATGGCTAAGGCCGCCCCCAATATAAAGCCCCTTGATTCAATAGCGACAATTTTTGAAAAGTTAAAATTCTCGCTGGCCGCGGCCAATTCGAGTACTAGAGTTTTAAAAAGATCAGGATTTTCTAAAACGGGAGAAATATCCAAAAACTCAATACCTTGTTTAGGGAAATCAGGGACCACCCTTAAACTGCTTTCTAACAACATATCTTTTCCTTACGAAATTTTCGCACCCTTCTTAAGGGCGATTCTTTTAGCTTTCGATTTTATATTGGCGAATTCACTGGACGTGATTTGACCAGTGAGACGGCTATTGCTGGCCATCTCTTGCATCTGCTGAACTCGCTCGCGACTGGGAGGGTGGGTGCTGAGAGCATCCGCGAAGGAAGCCATGATACCGCCACCCTGGTTGCGACTTTCTTCCATTTTTAATAGTTTTGAGTAAAACAGACCCACATGGTTTTTATCATAGCCGGCTTTGGTTGCGGTTCGAAAACCTATACGGTCGGCTTCCATTTCGTCCTCGCGGGAATTGGCCATAAAACCATATTTTTGCACAAGCAAGCCACCTAAAGCTCCAGCGCCTCCCCCGTAAGAGGCCGCTTTGGCTAAACACTTTTTGTCTTTTGGGGGGCAAACCAGTTTGCCAATTCCAAAGCCGACCAAAGCGCCACCCAGACCGCCCCCAAGAGCGTAGAGCCAACTTTTGCTTTGGGCTTGTTTTGCGGCGAACATTCTTTCAGCCGAGTGTCGGGCTTTGACGTGACCCACTTCGTGACCGATGACTCCTGCCAATTCGGCTTCGCTGTCGGCCATAGCGATCAAAGGTGTTGTTACGAAAACGGTTCCCGCTGGTAAAGCAAAGGCATTCACATAGTTCACGTCGACCACGGAAAATTGATAGTTGTAGGGGTTCCCGGACAAATTATTTTTGCGAACAATCTTTTGTCCTAAGCTGGAGATATAGCGCTGCATGTTGGGATCCTGCAACTTTGGATAGTCTTTCTGCATTTTCGGCAAAACTTCGGCCGTCATTTTTCGCTCTTCTGCAACCGTGAGGGCGGCGGCTTGACCACTGTTGTCTCCTTCGCGATAGCGGGTTTTAGGAGCGGTGGCACAAGCGGCCATCAACAGAGGCATGGCCTTCAAGAAGCTGCGACGTCCCGAGCTTGTTGAGACCAGTTGTTTCAATTCATTTTCCAGTCCATGCAAATAATACTGAACGTTTTTCTCCATGAAATTCCCCTTACAAAAGCCTCCCAAGGCTATCATAAGTTGCGGCCGAGAGAAGTCTTATATATGATGCATAAATCGATGTATTTTTGATCGGGGGCCAAAGAATGCTTCAAATTGCACTCATTTTCACCTTTCTCATGGCTGAACCTCCCCTTCCTAAAGACCCCCAACAGCAGGCCTGGGAGAAATGGCAGGAGAAAACCTTTAGCAAAGCCTTAAACTCTCCCAAATCCTTTTTAAACGCCTTTGCGCTTGAGCAAGCCCCGGCCGGAGAAAGCCTGTTTCTGGTCCTGGGAAAGTTAAAGAAAGACACCCGATGGCAAAAACAAAGGCCCAAAGATTTTTATGCGTTCGCAGAGCATTTAGGATCGAAGATTCGCATTCAAGTCAAAGAGGCCACTCTCGGCTATGTAAAGAATGAACATAAGATGCGTCGTCAGGATTTCGTACTTCCAAATGGTGCGGTGGCCGAGGTTGTCTACGGCAAACGCAATCAGAAAATGTGGGCCTACCTGTATGATCCCGAGCAAGTTCAAAAATTCTCGGGCTTTCGTTTTTTTGAATACAACCCAAAAGCCATAGTGACCGGTTTGTTTAAAAAGCAAAAGCCTCAATTTATTAGCTACAAAACAGTCCAGGGAGATCTCACTCAAGTCAATCACGTCGGCAATGTCAGTTTTGCTATCAATGGTAAAGATTACTACTTACCGGCCTACAACTGGCAGCCGCCCAACGAGACCATGAATTATATTGCTTTGATATTCACTGATGAAACCAAAGGCGTTGAAACCTATGCCGGAGGGCGCGAGTTGGTCATTGACATGCCCAACGGGCTTCACGATGGAGCCAAGGTCAACGTTAACTTCAATAAAACTATGAATTTCTTTTGCGCCCACTCCCCGTTTTGGCATTGCCCGGTGGGTTTGCAAAAACACTTGGATACAAAAATTAATGCAGGCGAGAAACTTCCTGAAAGGAAAATCCGTTAGTGGCGTTTTCATGGCAATTGGGCATAGCCAAGTTATTGGGGCTAATCCATCTTCTGTTTATTTTGTTTTTTGTTCTGGGTTGGTTATTGCCAGTCCCCGTTTTGCGATGGCACTTGTTTTCAATTCCAATAGTGATCCTGCAATGGAAACTCAACAACGAACAATGTATTCTTACGCAGTGGCAGCTCTACCTCGAAGGCAAAGATATTGACCCCGCGGATGAAGGGCAATTTGTGAAAGGACTTTTCAAAAAAATCGGTCTTGAACCGACCCGTCCCCAATTGTTTTGGGTGATTTATGGCTTGCTGGCTGTCAGCGGTGCCCTGTCGGCCATTCGAATAGGGCTTTAAGAGGCCTCTTCGTCGTCGCTGTAATTTGAGAAGTCAATGAGCTCCAGCTCGAAATTGCTTTGTGAGGCATCAATAAAATCTTCATCAAATGGAATTGAACTTGAAGAATCCAGTTTTGCAACCACCGTGTCTTCGTCGGTCGAATCGATGTCTTCAAAAATCTGCAAAATATTACCCTTAGAGTTTTTTCGATGTTTGGCGGTTTTTTCAATATCAACTGCCAACCGGAAGTGACTGGCCAAAACTTCGACTAAGGATTTTTGGTTGAGAACTAAAAAGGTACAGGCTGTTTCGCAAACAACGGTGGCGGTTCTCGGCTCTTTAAACATAGCCGCCACTTCACCAAAATGGTTGCCTTCACCAAGACTGGTGACGGGAATCCCATCCTTAACCACCGAAACGGAACCTTGCAGAATGAAGTAGAAATCACCACTGGTCTCGCCCTGTTCAATGACCATTTGTTCGCGTCCGTATTTTTCAATGCGGCATTTTGAAATAAAAAACTGCATTACATCGGTGGGGAGGCTGCGAAACAAAGGGTTGGCGGCCAAAGTTTGGTTCAATATCAATCTTGACTTCAGACCTTTGAAGGCTTCAAAGCTTTCGGGGCTTTTCGTGTCGACGATTTGGCTGGCATCGATACGCAGTAACCAAGAGTCTTCTTGAACCTTAACGTCTGCATTTCTTGGTTTTCCAAAAATGGCAGCACTTTCTCCAAACACAGATAAGGAATCCAGACTTACTAGACATTCTTGGTTACTAAAGACGCCCACTTCTCCGACCAACAGTACAAAAAAATCGGTGCTTTTGGTTCCCTTTTTGATAATAGTCAAACCGGATTGGATTTTTTCTAGCTTGGATTGCTTAAGGATCGACTCGGCGGTCGAGCGGTCACATTTTAAAAACAGAGTTGTCTTTTGAATCAAGGCGATTAAACGCTCATGGGAGAAATAGGCTTCATCCAGCTTGCTGGCCTTGGGCTTATGACCTTTGCCTGCGGGTGCACCATGGAGAACTTCATAAAAGTCATCGGCATTTTTCATGACTTTCTGATTGGCCAAATGACTGAGCATTTGCAAACAATTATCGATACTAAAGAAAGCCTTTTTCTCATTCAAGAAAAGAAAAATTTCGCGAAGCGAAAGATGTCCGTTAACCTGTTTTAAAAACGCAAGGGTTTCTGGTCCCACCGGAAAGGAGTCTTTGCCATCAAACTGAATAACAGCAATGCCGCCGCCTTCGTCGATCTTAAACTTTTCTAATTTTGGAATAAAATTTTCCAGGCGTCCCACAGGCTCAGTTTAACATGACTTGGAAAAACCATGATAGTCAGGACTCGGGGAAGGTCGAGGTTTACTCTGTCTTGGGTTTCTCTTTGATCACTGTGAAGCCAGCCTTTTGGGCTTGACGAAGATCCTGATGCCGAATTTCGTAAGTGTTGAGCATCCCCGTGTCAGCGCCGCAGGACTGGATTCTCATTAATCCATCATTGCGCTTTTCGGAAGAGAGTATTTTTACTCCCGGTAAATCTTTTGCAGCCATTTCTTCTAAGGATCGCCCACCCCGCATTCCGCACTGTTGAGATCCATCGGTTTTACCAACACGCAGGCTGCCCAGATTTTCTTCTTCGTAGCCCGTGGGTGGTTTTGGGTTGATTTTCTCCAGGACTTCTTTGCCATCGCGACGGCAATGGCCAGTACTGCACGCCACGACAATTAAGGTAAAACACCACATAATGCTTCTAACGATTTTATTTTTCGACATAATTCCCACTCCATAGAAATGCGTTGTCTGGCTTATCTTTTAAGTCAAAGCGATACAAATTAGCATCACCAGAAACAAAAAAGATCTGGGTCAAACTTGCGTCGACACTGGGCCGAGCAAAAATTCCCAAGCCTGGAGCAAAAGACGCCACCTCTTTAAGAGATCCTTTGGCTCTTAGCACCAACTTCCCTTCTGACTCTCCATAGGCGATGTAGGGGCCCACTTCAATGGGTTGAGTGGCCAAGCCATCAATATTAACGACTTTACGAATGAGCTTACCCGACTCGGCATCCAGCAAATGAATTTCGCTATTCAAGGTTGGGTAGTAAATCTGATTATCAGTGACTAAGACCGAATTGTAGCCGCCGAAATCATGGCGCCACTTGATCCCACCACTGTTTTTGTCCAAACAAAACAGGGCGTTGGCAAAACTACTGACCAAAATACAAGTGGGGGTCACCACCGCGGTTGCGTCGACGTCGTTAAACTTTTTATCATCGCCAATGCGTTTGCTCCAGAGTTCTCGACCATTTTGCGCATTGATAGCCACAAAAGTTCCATCGCTAAAACCCAAATAAAGAACGCCCTGCTCATAGACCGGAGCTGTTTGGCCACGAACGGTCATATTGGATTTCGCCGCGTTGGTTTTTACCCAGACTGATTCACCAGTTATCTTATTAAAGGCATATAGGGTGTTGCTGCCGGCCACATGGTAAACAAACTGACCCTGGACTAACGGGGCGGCAAGAGATTCTGAGTTCAGTTTGAACTCCCATAAAATAGCTCCACTGTTGACGTCCACGCAATAAAACTGTCCGTTGTTCGCACCAAAATACAAACGATTGGCGTCTAAGGTTGCCCCCCCTTCAACCCCATTGGTCAGGGGAAGGGACCACACTCGATGTCCGCTTTCGCGATAAAAAGCTTTGATGCCGTCGGTGCCATTGCCTTGGATCACCAGGGACTCTGTGACCAGCGGAGCCATTCGATGCAGGTTGCGGAAGTGATAGTGAGGTTTGATCAGGGTCGAACGAGACCACTGTCGAGACAGATCGGGAGCGGCCACTCCTTGGAAGGAGAACAGGAAGAGAGAGCAAGCCAGTATAAATCTCATGAAGCCTGATCTTTTTTAGCGTCTTGAGCCTGGGCTTTGTCGTCAGAGGAAGGTTCTTGCTCGACTTTACTTTTAAATTTTAAGAATCGCAGGTAGCGTTTGGCGCTGAAGCCTTCTGAAGAGTTAGGGTCCTCCTCTTGTAATTGATTAAACCATTGTTTGGCCTCTTCAACTCGACCTACTTTCTGCAGGCAGACTCCTAATTTTAGCTGAGCTTGTTTTGCGATAAAACTTTTAGAGTTAGCTACAACCTGCCAAAATGAAATCGCTTTTTCGCAGTCACTGGTCCCAGCATAAAGATCACCGGCTCGCATTTGCATGACATAGTACAGAACATTTTTTGAGCCCCAGTTTTCAAGGACATCTTTGAGCGCAGAGGCTCCTTTTTCAGGTTGCTTGTATTCATCGTAAATCTCAGAAAGAGTTAAGGCCGCCTCGCCGCTGGCATTGCTTCCCTTGTGTTCTTTAATAAAGTTTTCTAACTGTCCGGGAAGATTTGGATAATCTTTCTCTAAAACACCCGAGGCCATCACCAGATCTTTTTCGGCGGCTTCGTCTTTGGTCGCCTCTTCAACCTTGTCTTCTTTTTTCTGATTTTTCTCGTCTTTAGCAGCTTTGGCTTCTTCAAACTCTGCTTTTTTCTGGTTGTAAACTTTTGTAATCTTATAAAGCTCAGTGAAAGAGGCCATTTCTTTCTTTTTGTTCTGGTAACTCATCAGGGTCCAGAGGGTTCCGCCAACGACGGCTGCGATAAAAAGTCCGAATAAAACTTTAAAGTTTTTCTCTATGACTTTTGAGGCTTGGGTCGCAAAATCAAGGATATCGAATTCGTTTTTCTTCTGGCTCACTGAAGGCTCCTTAGCTGATCCAATTGGGTAAGGCCCTAGAAAAGTTCGAAATGGCAGAAAAGTCAATAATCTATGCGCTTTAGGTCGACATTCTCGGCCGAGTGGACTTTCTCAACAGGCCCCCTCGGCTGGATGGCTGAGCTTTTCAATCACCCTATCGGTTGTAGACTTCTTTTAAGGTGGTAAAAGGTCGGGAGGCTTGGCCCTGGTGCTTTCTTTTCAGGCGGCCAAGAGTCTCAAGACGCTGAGAAGCAAATTTAAAAGCCGCGTCATGAGTCGAGCAATTGGCCTTCTTCGCCAATGCAAAAATATTCATCATATTGTCATAAACCGAAGTGGTTCGTTCTAAAGCGCGCTCGACGGAATAGCCTTCAAGCTCGGCAAACACGTTCATTAAGCCCCCGGCATTGGCGACAAAGTCTGGGGCGTAAAGAATACCCATTTCACGAAGAGCATCTCCGTGACGAGTTTCAGCCAACATGTTGTTGGCTCCGCCAGCCACAATTTTACATTTCAACTGGGGAATGGTTTGGTCGTTGATGATGGCTCCCAGTGCGCAGGGAGCAAACACGTCACACTCTACGGCGTGGATCTCATTGGGGTCGGCCACTTCGAGATCATACTGCTCGGCCAGACTTTTGGTTCTTTCTTGATCGATATCGGCAATGATCACTTTGGCACCTTCATCGACAAGGAATTTCACAAGATTTGATCCGACGTTGCCCAAACCTTGCACAGCGACGCGGATGCCGTCCATATTGTCGGTGCCTAGCTTTTCTTTACAGGACGCTTTGATGGCCATCAAAACTCCATGGGCGGTGTGAGGAGAGGGGTCACCGGACCCACCCAAACCTTTGGGAATACCGGTCACCCAGGGGGTTTCGGCGTAAACTTTTTCCATATCATGAACCGAGGTTCCAACATCTTCGGCCGTGATATAGCGACCATTTAAAGTGTTAATGTAAATCCCAAAGGCTCGAAACAATCCTTCGGTTTTGTCTGTTTTGGGGTCGCCAATGATGACGGCTTTACCGCCTCCAAGGTTTAAGCCTGCCGCCGCGGCCTTGTAGGTCATGCCTTCGGACAGTCGGAGAACATCAATCAAAGCTTCTTCTTCACTGGCGTAATTCCACATCCGAGTTCCGCCAAGGGCTGGGCCGAGGTTGGTATTATGGATGGCAATAATGGCCTTCAGCTTTGTTTCTTTGTCGTGGCAAAAGATGACTTCTTCGTGATTGCCATTTTTTCCGATATTTTCAAAAACCATAATGTTTCTCCTCTGCTACAGAAAGCGAACAAACGTGTCAGTGTTCGAGCCACATTAATTAGAAGGCCTTATATTTTGCAAGAAAAATTCGGTCAGAAGCCATTTAACCCCGCACCTATGATGCAGAGTTAAAAGGCCCTATAAGTTTTGGTTATGGCTGATGATTCGACAGCACATCGAAGTGAAGGGTTCTATAGGTATAGCTTAATTTGTAAGGCAAAGAGAACCAATCATCGGTTTGCCCCTGACTACTGGTATGAACGGCCTCGAGATCGAACTCGCAACTGTTACTACTTGTCACAGTGGCACCATTACAGTCGGGGGTTGCCGATCCGGAATAACTGATAAGGAAGTCTCCTGAAGTCACCCCTGGCGTAAAAAATGTTGCGGTTCCCATCGAGGGATTATTGATAACAAAATTTTGCGTGACATTGCCTGAGATATTTCCAAAATCAAATGGGTTGCCTTGCGAGGAAAGGGGGGCACTGGTGTAGTAGTAAGAAATGATATTCTCTGAAGATCCTCCACCAAAAACTAAAGAGGCACCGTTGTTTTGAATGCCGTCTGCCGTGAACGAACCACTGCGGTTATCCATGATTAAACTCATGATGCAGGTTTGCCCCATACTGAGAGTGGTTGGGCAGTTGTGTTTGACTTCATAGATTCCCCAATTGCTGCCATCGGCAGGAATCGATGGCGTCCAGATTCCAGCGGAATCATTGTCAATTTCGAAGTGTTTGATGTCTAGTTCACCCGGAGGTGCAAAGAGGTCCAAAAAACGTCCCGGGCCAGAATGAAAGAGAGGCATAATAGTTCCGGCCACAATTGGAAAGCCATCGCTTTGGGTGACACTACTGTTGCTGTCCAGCTCCACATTGAAAGTGAAGCCGTTATGAACGGAAACCCCATAGTCAATGTAAGTCGTAGAGTTGTTGAAAAGAATCTCAACAACGCAAGCGTCACTGCCTCCACCGGAAGCCCCCAAAGTGATGGGAGGGCTGGAAGGACAGGCGCCCTCGGACCCGGCTGGCAACGGATTTGGGGTCGGCAAGATCGTAAAATCTTGACCTGGCATGTCCATGTGAAACTCATCTATGGTGACGGGTTCGTTGCGCAGATTTCTGAACTCAACAAATGTGGACCCAGCCGCCCCGATCAATACGGGTGCAGCCACCACAGGATCATTGTTGATAAACCCCGAGCCACCATAGTCAAAGGCACTCGGGATGGTTCCAGCGGTATTTAAATAAATTCGCGTCTCGACCAGGTTGTTGGAGGCTGACCCACCACCATGGCTTTCCTCTAAATGACTAGTTTTGTAATAGCCGCCGCCGGGTTTGCGGAAACAAACGGCGAAACTAAAGTTGGGATCGTTTGCGGCCGCAGAATCAAAGGTGTAAGTCGATTGGTTGCGTCCCACTTGGGCGACCCGGCTGAATTGATGATTGGTCAATTGAGAACAATCAATACCATCGCTTTTTGGGACCTGAACCTCGTCTTTATCAAAAGGGCTATCAGCCGTGCGAACAAAAATATCCAACCCGGGCACTCCCTTAGTGTTAGCCACTGTCGCATTCCAATTCCAATTCAAAACTCCTGTACCATCATCGTAGTCAAACGCGTCGGCGCTACCCTGCCCCATCAGGGGACCTAGAAAATTGATGGCCCCACCTTCACTGGAAATATCCATGAGTTCCAAACTCAGGCCTAAGTTGTTGCTACAAGTGTCGCCGACTCCGTCCAAGGTGCCATCGGCATTGATGATGTCAGACCAATTTTTCCAAGTTGCACAGCCGGCACTAGCGCAAAGTCTTTCTTTAGAGTTTGAGTCATTAAAATCAAGGCCAGTCGGATCGTCATCGGCACAAAGGTAACGGTTACTAGGGTTGGCACCAAAAAAACCAAAGAAGCGTTCGGTAAAGTATCTGGGGGCCCAGGTTCCGTCTCGTTCCTCAAAGTAGGTGCCCCCGACAAGCCCATAGCGAGCTCTGATGTTGCCAGAAGCGGCCAAGCCTAGGCTGTCTGTGGTCAGACCTTGCTCCCCCGAGTGCAAATCTTGCATAATACTCGATTGAGAAAACGAGTTGCCGAGCCGACCGGAGCCTGTAAACACATAAGACGTTGGGATGTTCTTGAAGATATAAAGATTGGTGAATCCACCAAAAATTTCGGCATCAAGAATTTTCATTCCAGGCATATTCGGGAAATTAAAACCGATAAAATCCGAGGCTTTAACAAAAACTTGCACATCACCGGTCAAATATTTTCCGGCTAAGGGGTGGTTGGTGCCGGGCACGTATCGCCCCGAAACCGTGGCCATTCTCGATTCGTCTTCAATTTTAACGAGATTCAAGGCACCTAAAGGTTGGCCTAGATCCACAATGTCTCCCCAATAGAAAAAACCCAGAGATTCGGCGCCAACAGTTGTGTCCAGAGTTTCAGCCATCACTAAAACCTGCAAAGCCCGTTGCCCAGGAAGAGTTTGAAATTCAATGGTGACCGTGCCGCCCGATTGAAGGCTTTCGCACTGATTGCCAAACTCACAATTCCATTCGCGATAGAATCTGCCTCCCTGTCCGTCCCCTTCTTGCACGATGATATGCTGAACTTTGTATTGATTTGATAGAGCTCCGTTTTGTCCCGAAGAAAAATTTAAGGTGACAGATGTCGGGGCCTCTTTCTTTGCACAAGAGGTTGCAACCAAAGCAACCGATGCGAAAAGGACCGCTCCTCTCAGTGAAAACGTACAAAATTTCATAAAGATTCTCCTAGCACAGACCCTTTCTTATCGGGCCCTAAGAGGAGCAACTTTATGCTTTTCCCTATTTGGAACACTAAAAAATCGCTATTAAAACGAGGCCGAGCAAAAGAAGGCCTTGGCTTAGAATGAGCCACCTCAAGTGCTTTTCTAAGTCTTTAACTTGCTTTTGCGAACTCTTTAAACGCCTTTCCAGAGGCCGTAAATCCACCGTCTCGGTTTCTATTATGGTCGGATATTGATCTATTTGAGCGCGAACTTGATCAACCACTTGCCTCTTAATGTTCTCGATCTCGTGAGCACTGATTGAAGGTGTCGCCACCGCATTCAGCCAAAGCGAACTGCGATACTCGGGATGCTTGTCCTGCAGAAGTAAGTACCATTGCAAAGCACGAAAGATGTGAGGCGGGGCCTCTCCGTCTTTTTTCGTCCATCGAGTCCAAGCCGAGGGATCAACTAAAAGAAGCTGTGCAACCTTTCGTTTGGAAAGTCCCAATTTTCGACGAATCCCCTCAAGATCGCCATGGGATTTCTTAATGGCCATGACCTCGGCTTCATACTTCATTCGAAGTGAAGACTTAACTCGGCTGGGATCGGCTTCTGCTTTGAATTTTTCATTTCGAGAAGATTGAAAGTGCTGACTTTCTTTGCCTGAAAAAGACGGTTCAAAAAGGGGGGTCTTTGGGGTGATATTTCCCGTCTTTTTTTCAACCCCATCCGCCACCTGGCTAAATGTGCTTTCAAAAAGGGCTTCAAGATCGTCTTGGCTTAGCCCCAAAGGGTCTGCCGTGGGCTTTTCAGAATCCATCAAAAACCTTGCCTCTCGTATTGTATTTCACTATTAAAAATATTGTGGAACACAATATTAGTCGTTGCGATACGCAGTGCATCCAGACCTGTTGGTCGGATCAACTATCTTAAGTTATTGAATTTGTTAGATAATTTAGAACCAATGGGTCTGATGCGCGAACTCAATCGCATCAATTTACACTTATAGTTATATGTTTTAGTGCTAACTAACTGTAATTATTAACCTAAATAGAATTATTTTTTTGAGCTCCATATTTGGCCTGTGCTCAACGAGTCTTTTCCGAAGGGTGAGGGTTAGGTTTTTTTCACTTTGAACAGCCCGACTTTTGGGCACCCCTTAGATCTCAAAAATGGGTGATATAAGCCCCCAAAACTATAGCGATAAATGCCATCAATGTAAAAACTCTAAAGAAAAAGTCCATTCTGACCCACCTTTCAACACCCTATTTATAAAGTCTAGTAACTAAGGCTAAAAAAAACAGTCCACAAAATCACAAAACTCCGTCTCACCTTGAGACAGAGTTTATTGGAGTCGACATGTCGTGATCATTCAGAATCTCCGCGAGTGCTCCATAAGAGCGATGACCCGTTGTAATTCTGATCAAACCGAAACTCTCGGTTTCGAAAGTGTCGGCGCCCGCCCCTCACTCATTCTGTCGAGAATCGAGATCATCGTTTTTTAAAAAGTTATTCGTCTGCATGTAGGACGATCAAATTCTATTAAGAATTGACATTCCGGTTTTGAAGAAGTCTCCTTAAGCATGAGAAATGATTCGGAAATCAGGAAAAAGCGGGGGAACAAACCTTACGCCATCAATAAAAATAAGTATCTCCTGGACCCGGAATACGCCCATTTAGAACTTTTGTTGAAACGTTATATCTTAAAAGACCGGCGCAATTGCCTGATTATTTATATTGCCATGCACACTGGGGCCCGGGCCACCGAAATCCTAAATATTGAAAAGGAAGACTTAAATGTCTACGAACAAAGTGTCTTTATCTATGGGATAAAAGGATCCAATGATCGAGAGATCCCTCTACCCGACTGGCTTTTTGATCTACTTGAAGACTATTCAAAAACTGTTTCAGGAGACAAGCTGTTTGATATTTCTTACCATCGTCTGCGCCAGATTTGGGAAGAGTACCGGCCAGTCAAAAAGAAATTCCACTGTCTACGTCACACTTTTGCTATTCGCCTCTATAAGAAGGTCAAAGACCTCAGGCTTTTGCAGATTGCACTGGGGCACCGAAACATTACAAATACAATGATCTACGCTGATTTTGTTTATTCGCAAAACGAAATGCGCAAGCTCATCCTTTAGATTCCGGCCTGATTCCGCCAACCTTCTTTTAGACACTTTAAAAAGCAAAAAAAAAGCCTTGCTTGTCGGCAAGGCAGTTTAGCACAAAACTGGGATGAAAAGGTTAGTAGTTCAGCGTGAAATGAATTCCTGGTGTGGGCTTTTGTTGTAACTTCTGCTGCAAATACAGATCGCCTGTGACCACTCCGTTTCCATAGATCAAGTGATCGGACTCATGGTCTCCGGCCAGTTCGATATTGTAGACCTGCCCTTCGTACTTTTCGGCAGAAATTGATGTTAAAGTCGCCCAATGGCCTTTTTGAGTGAGTAGTCGACTGCCAATACTTAAGTCTTTGGCTTGTATCACGCCCAGCTCTGTCAGCATGGGATGAGTTTGGGTGACTGTTAAAGTCTCGCCGGTAACCAGTTGCAGTTTAATAACAGGATGCTTCTCCGGTCCGCTGACCACTTTTACAACATTGGATTTTTTGCCGTTCGAAAGAACGACAGCATCGCCGACTTTGAGGTCTTCCACATCGATGGCCAGATCTTTCCCGATCCCGATGTCAGTGCCGGCCACAAAACAACCGTGCATCCGAGCCCCGACCTGTTTACAGGTGGCTTTATCCGACTCAACTAAAGTCACCGCGAATTCGGTTCCCAATGCGATATCGATGGGCCCCATTTCCTCGGTAATATTTTTAATATGTTTGGCCATTTCTCTAGCCACATCCTTGCGGTCGTTCACGCAGCTCGACTGAATTTCAGCGGACTCGTCAACGAACTCCTGATGATAAACCACCAACCCGTTCTTAAGAGCTCCTAATTTTTCATCAGTGCACAGCTTGGCCACCGTTTTTTCTCTTTCTTTTCCGTCCCGAACCATGTTTTTAACTGAGTACAGGAACTCGTCGTTGTATTGGTTGAGATCTGTGACCTGCTCGTCTTCGCAGCTGTTGTTGCTGTTGTGATCAATACAAACAAAAATTCCCAGGACGGTTCCAGTCATGGCACCATCTAACTTCATGGCTTTCAATTTGTCCAAAAGAGCTTCAACGTCGCCAGCATTCGAAGAAATCGATCCAAAGTTCTCAAGAAGAACCTCGCCCATTTCATCCTTCATTGTCACAATAAGATTTTGCTCGGGTTGGCAACTAAGAACAGCTCGTAGAATATCAATCTCCCCCGCTTGGCACATTCGTTTAACGTTCATACCGACGAAAACGTTGTCTTCAGCAGGACGGCTCATTGTTCCGCCAGCCAGTGATCCGGGATTGGTTCCGCCCATTGGGCCACCGTTCCCTTGGGGCAATGCCTCGTTGCCGGACCAGATGCCCATTCCTAAGTTAATGTTGGCCGATCCACCGGAACCACCATTGCCACTGGGGCCACCCAAACCACCATCCGTGCTGTCGGGTCCTTCTGTGGAAAGACCACCGTCTCCTTGATTCTGGTTGGTCTGGCCGATCAATCCAATATCACCCTGGTCATCCGGAAAGCCCGTGGTGTCTTCATAGATAGAGTCGTAAGTTTTGAAACTCACGTTTCCGCCAGAGTTTTCAACGGGAGCGCAGCCTGTTGTCAGCGCCAGCGCAAAGCCGAATATGATAAGATATCTTGATTGCATTAAAATCCCCCCAGATTTTGAACTACTTGATTACAGATAATGCAATCTTCATGCTGGACCATCTCGAAACAGAATGTAGCACTTTGAGAAAACTCCCTAAGTCTTTGACAGTGATGTGTAAAACTTTACAGCTTGGGGACTTCAGTACAAGAGCGACTTGAGGGTAAAAAAAAGCCATGGGCTTTTGGCGACACCCATGGCTCAGAAGAGGGCTAGTTGGCTATAACACCAATACTAGAGATGCTAATCCTTTATTGAACTCACATCTCTTAGTTCTTTATCAAAATCAATATATATAGGTTCATCTTCAACTTCCGAGTGCAAGTTATCGAGACCACTTTGATCTATACCGACCTCTTCGTAAGAGAGGTCGGCGGGCCCTAGATCGACGGCTTCGATGGATGACATCCCCGAATGTTTTATTTCGATCATATCACGCTCTCGGTCGGCCCAGGTTTCAATGCGCTGGTCCGCTTCTTCACTCATGTCTATTTTGATTCTTTCCTGTTCGTTTTCAGAGCGGTCGACGGCTTCGTTAATCGCTTTAACGAGCTGACCCTTTTTCTTGCTTTTTGCATAGGTTGTTTGACTGGAGCCCAGTATAAAAAACAGAATCACTCCCAATTTAATGAAATTGCCAATTCTCTCCATATCACCCTCGTCCTTGCCATCTTAAGAAAGCAAATAACTTGCCACCCCTGTTTGACTCAGGGACATCACAGGGCTCACCCGCCGAGTCAGACTGAGACAGGTCTGTCGAACTCAATGAGATTGACCAAACTCTGGCCAGGAAAAGGGGGTTTCAAACAGGGCCTCGATCACTAAAGCGGCTCGCCCCGCCCAGCCAGGTCTTCAGCCATTTTGAAGGCTGGATTGGATCTGTCTTCAATCTCAGGGCAAAAAAAGAAGTAAACCCCTAAAAAAAGGCCATTTTTCAGGGTAGAATTCAGGTAAAAAAGGTTGATTTTCTACATTTTTCCGCTATTTATAGGGGCTTACTTTTTGAAACCCCTAGGAGGATCTCATGCCAGGACCCAAGAGTCGT
Source organism: uncultured Pseudobdellovibrionaceae bacterium (assembly GCA_964351315.1). Taxonomy (GTDB): domain Bacteria; phylum Bdellovibrionota; class Bdellovibrionia; order Bdellovibrionales; family JAGQZY01; genus JAGQZY01. The sequence goes on along the minus strand of CAYGNH010000010.1, from coordinate 124,994 downwards.
ATTTCTCGCTCACGAAGAGGCATGCGCCGTTCACACGATTTTGCCACACCTAAAACCGTAATCAATTGTTCAAACTGTGAAGCTGTGGTTAAGCCGCATCATGTTTGTCCTTCTTGCGGATATTATAAAGGTAAAGAAATCGTTGTTGCTCAAGCGGCCGCTGAATAAATCTGTACAAAAGCTTGAATTTTCTCATTCATTTAAGAATTTCATCGTAGGGGGAGGGCCGCATGTACAAAAGTAAAATTGCAGGGATGGGCTCGTTCCTGCCGCCCAGAAAAGTCACCAATCACGACTTAGAAAAAATGGTGGAAACCAATAGCGAATGGATCATGGAGCGAACCGGGATCTACGCTCGTTCTTTTGCCGAAGATGGACAGGGAACCAGCGACCTAGCCCTCGTGGCTGCCGAGAAAGCCATCAAAGAAGCCGGTATTGACAAGAATGAAATTGAACTCTTGGTTTTTGCCACAGTCACGCCCGACCACTTGATGCCTTCGTCGGCCTGCTATCTTCAAGCCAAATTAGGACTACCAAATATTATGGCTTTCGATTTGGCTGCGGCCTGCAGCGGTTTTGTTTATGCTTTAAGTGTGGTCGATAACTTCATTAAAACAGGCCACTTCAAAACGGCTTTGATTATTGGCGCCGAAATTCTTCACCACAAAGTGGATTTCGAAGATCGCGGCACTTGTATCTTATTTGGGGACGGGGCCGGTGCGGCTATTGTGACCCGGGCTGAAGAGGGTGACAGCAGCCAAGTGTACTCGACCCATGGCCATGCCGATGGCAACCTCGCCGACCTTCTTTACGTACCCAGTGGTGGATCAGTCATGCCTTTCACCCAACAAACTTTAGATAACCGAGAAATCTTTGTGAAGATGAAGGGTCGCGAAATCTTTAAGCACGCCGTTCGTACCATGTCACAAGCTTGCCAAGAGGCCTTGGATGCGAACAGTATGACCAAAGACGATGTGGATTGGATCATCCCCCACCAGGCCAACGTGCGCATCATTGAGGCCGTGGCAAAGAATTTTGAAATCCCCATGGATAAAGTGATTGTTGATATCGAAAATATGGGAAACACCTCAGCGGCTACGATCCCTGTGGCACTGAATCAGGCCATGCAATCTGGAAAAATTAAAACAGGTGACCTTGTGCTTTTAACGGCTTTTGGTGCTGGCTTAACTAGCGCTTCGGCTTTGGTGAGAATTTAAATGGTTGCCGCATTATTTCCCGGTCAGGGAAGTCAAAGTGTCGGCATGGGGGCTGAGCTCATGGAGCAGTTCCCTCGATTTTCTAAAGTCTTTGAAGAAGCCAGCGATGTTCTCGGCTATGACATGAAAAAATTGTGTCTCGAAGGCCCAGCCGACCAATTACAACTGACGGAATACACCCAACCAGCCCTTCTGACCATGTCCTTTGCAACTTACCGAGTGGTCAAAGACATGAAGGAACTAGAAGTTCATGCAGCGGCTGGACATTCGGTTGGAGAGTACGCGGCTCTCGTCGCAGCCGGTGTGATCACTTTTGCTGAGGCTATTAAGTTGGTTCAACTACGGGGTCAGCTTATGCAAGAGTCCGTCCCCGTTGGAGAAGGCGGAATGTTGGCGGTGATGGGCCTCGAAGCTAAAGAAGTCCGTGAACTTTGCACTTGGGCTTGCAAAGATTCAAGAAACACGCCACTCGAGCCCGCTAACTACAACTCTCCGGCACAAACTGTGATCAGTGGTCGCGCCGAACTTATTGATTATGTTGTTAAGAACTTTCATCCAGAAAAGATAGGATCTGATAAAACCAAAGTGCGTTTGATCCCTCTCAAGGTGTCGGCCCCTTTCCATTGTTCGATGATGAAAAAGGCCGAGCGTGGAATGGCTGAAGCCATGGCGGACATCGACTTCAAACCGCCGCAATTCGGTATCGTGCAAAACTTCACGGGACAATTAGAAAAAGACCCGGAAGTTATTAAATCCAACCTTATTTCGCAAATTTCCGGGGCGGTTCGTTGGGTCGAATGTGTGCAAACTTTGCAAGCTGAAGGCATCACAGTAACCGGTGAATTTGGTCCTGGTCGAGTCCTTGGCGGACTTCTTAAAAAGATTGATCAAGATCTTATTTGTTATCCGCTGACTGACATCAGTGAGCTTAAAACATTTGATCGCGCTTTGATCAGTCTTAAAGAAAAGAAAGAAGCGGACCAAAAAAATCATAAAACCTACGGAGGCATGCAATGAATGGCCTTAAGGGTAAGACCGTGTTGGTCACAGGGAGCAGTCGAGGAATCGGTGCAGCCACCGCTCAACACTTAGCCAGTCTCGGTATGCGTGTGGCTGTGACCTATGGACGTTCCAAAGAACAAGCGGAACAAGTCTTTAAGAACCTGAAGGGCGACGGTCATTTACTAGTCCCCTTTAATGTTGCTGATGAGACTTCGATTAACGAAGGTCTGCAAACAGTGATCAAAGAATTCGATGGTCTTTATGGCCTGGTCAACAATGCCGGAATCACTCGTGACCAACTTCTGTTAAGAATGAAGTCCGAGGATTTTGACCAAGTGATTGAAACCAACCTTAAAGGCACTTTTTTAAGCACGAAGTTAGCGATTAAAGTGATGATGAAAGCTCGCAGTGGCAGCATTGTGAACATCACCTCGGTCATTGGCCAGGTGGGCGGAGCCGGTCAATCCAATTACGCAGCCAGTAAAGCAGGCATAGAAGCCTTCTCCAAGTCGGTGGCGCAGGAGGTCGGAAGCCGTGGTATCCGCCTCAATTGTGTCGCACCAGGTTTTATTACCACCGACATGACAGAAGACTTGCCTCAGGAAACCAAAAATAAGTACATTTCTATGGTTCCTTTGCAGACCATGGGTGAGCCTATTGACGTGGCACACTCGGTGGCTTTTTTGTTGAGTGATGAATCAAAATATATTACGGGTCACACCATTAGTGTTAATGGTGGCATGTCTATGTAATTTAACGGAGGTATATAATGTCCACAGAAATTCCTGCTAAAGTAAGGGAAGTGATTACAGAACAATTGAGTGTTGATGCCGAGCGCGTAAAGGGCGAAGCTTCTTTTATTGACGATCTTGGAGCTGATAGCTTGGATATTGTCGAGTTGGTGATGGCAATGGAAGAGGCTTTTGAAATCGACATCCCAGACGAAGAAGCTGAAAAGTTAAAAACGGTTCAAGATGTTGCTGATTACTTGTCTTCTAAAGGCAAAGCTTAACATCCATCAAGGACTGTAAACTCTATGAGTCAAAGTGTTTTTCTTCGCGAAAGCAAACCCCAGCGACGTGTGGTCGTGACCGGAATGGGTTTAATCACCCCCCTTGGACTGACCACTCAGGAAAACTGGGACAACGCTACCAATGGACGCTCTGGGATTGGGATGATCACCCAATTCGACGCCTCCAATTTTGTGGCGAAGATTGCTGGGGAAGTGAAAGGCTTTGATCCCTCGACTGTGATCGAGAAAAAAGAGCATAAAAAAATGGATCGTTTTATTATGCTTTCCTTAGAGTCCACCCGACAAGCTCTGGAAGATTCAGGAATCGAACTAGAAGGCAACGAACTTCTACAAGCCCGAATGGGGGCTTTGATTGGAGTCGGCATTGGCGGCCTTCCTGATATTGAAAAACAAGCCAATATTCTGCGTGACAAAGGTCCTACTCGCATTTCGCCGTTCTTTATCCCGGCGGTTATTTCGAATATGGCGTCTGGCCATATCACTATTAAGTACGGGTTGCGGGGTCCCAATTTTTCGGTGACGTCGGCCTGCGCGTCAGGTGCCCACTCTATTGGTGAGGCGGCTCAGTACATTCGTGATGGATATTGTGATGCCATGGTGGCCGGTGGATGTGAAGCTGCGATCACACCGATGGCCATTGCTGGTTTTGGTTCGATGAAAGCCTTATCGACTCGCAATGACCAACCCGAGTTAGCGAGTCGACCTTTCGACCGTGACCGAGATGGGTTTGTATTGAGTGAAGGTGCCGGGACTTTAATCCTAGAGGACTATGAGCATGCTGCAAGACGGGGCGCCACTATTTATGGTGAACTAACCGGTTATGGTTTTTCTTCAGACGCTTATCATATGACCAACCCCTCGCCCACCGGTGACGGCGCAGCTTTGTCGATGCGTCTAGCCTTAAAAGATGCGTCTTTGAACGCCGAGCAGGTGGGTTACGTGAACGCCCATGGAACCAGCACCCCCGCGGGCGACGGTGTTGAAACCATGGCTGTTAAAACTGTTTTTGGCAGTCATGCTAAAAAGGTTTGGGTTTCGAGTACTAAAAGCATGACGGGTCATACCCTGGGTGCGGCCGGAGCCATCGAAAGCATTTACAGTCTTTTAGCGTTAAAACATCAAGTGGCTCCGCCAACAATCAATTTGGAAAACCCTTCCGATGATTGTGACTTAGATTATGTTCCATTGTCTGCCCGAGACGGAAAGTTCGATCACGTTTTGAACAACTCTTTTGGCTTTGGAGGCACCAATGCCAGTGTGGTTTTTTCTAAAATCACAGATTAAAAGACTCCCCTTTTCGGTCCTCTAAGTGACGAATATTGTCGCGTTTCTCACTTCTGTTAACTGTCTCCGTTTGAGACATTTAATAGTAGCCTATTAATAGGCACTTACAGATGAATCTTTCTGCAAAGCTGGAATCATTCTTGCTCTTTTATGGGTGGAACCAAACTTAGGAGAATAAAAATGAATTTCGGAAAAATCTTACTTTGCACTCTTTCGGTCGGGATTTTTTCTTTTTCCTGTCAGGCTCAATCTTTGACCGATGAGTTGTTGAATGATGAATCCATTGTTCAGGATGCAGATAAATCAATGACCATTGCCCGCGAAGACTGGCCCGAAGCCCACCAAAAAGTGATCCGTCATTGTCTTAAAGAAGTTCTTGAACTGGGCCGAAAAAAGCCTGGAATGACTTACGATCAGCGGGTTCATAAGTTGGATGAGTGCGCCACTCGCTGGACCACCGTTGGCACCCTAAAAAACCAGTACACCGAATAGAGGGCTGTGCCCTGCGGACAGAGCGGCTCCCATCAGGGTTAGAAGGCCATTGTCCTGGCTTTGTTTATGGACAGACATACGCTCTAATGGATCGGCCCGACTCAAGCCAGAAGCCAACCTGACAACAGTGACAGTGTCCGATGTAACGCTGCGTTCGCAAACAGGGGCTGGCACCTTGGGGGAACTTTGCTATGATGCCCTCGAGGTTTTCGATGAGCAGTCACACAGTTTTTATTGCCTCTGATCATGCAGGATTTCCTGCCAAGGCCCTAGTCGCCGAAAAATTAGAGTCCCTGCATTTTTCAGTTCAAGATTTAGGCCCAACCAATGAAAATCGGGTGGATTATCCCGATTTTGCCGACCAGGTTTGCCACCAAATAAATTTAGATCCCGAGGCCAAAGGCGTTTTGATTTGTGGGTCTGGGCAAGGCATGGCCATGCGAGCGAACAAGTATCCATTTATACGAGCGGCCCTTTGCTGGAACAGCGAAAGTGCCTCGTTGGCGCGTCAGCACAACAACGCCAATGTTCTTTGCCTTGGCGCCCGCCTGCTTGAAGAAAAACAATGGATTGAGATAGTTAACACTTTTTTTACAACCGAATTCGAAGGCGGCCGCCACCAAGCCCGCGTAGAAAAAATCTCGAAGGAGCTGAAATGACATTGCAAGAATCTGACCCCAAAGTTTTTGAAGCCATCCAGAAAGAAACGGTTCGCCAAGAATATGGGCTCGAGATGATTGCCTCCGAGAATTACGCTTCGAAAGCCGTGATGGAAGCCCAAGGCTCGGTAATGACCAATAAGTATGCCGAGGGTTACCCCCGCAAACGCTACTATGGGGGCTGTGAGTTTGTTGACGTCACTGAACAGCTGGCTATTGATCGAGCCAAAGAGCTTTTTGGCGCCGATCACGTGAATGTTCAACCTCACTCGGGAAGCCAAGCCAACTTTGCCGTTTTTATGGCGGCCCTCAAGCCCGGGGACACCATTATGGGTATGGACCTTTCTAACGGCGGCCACCTGACTCATGGCTCGCCGGTGAATGTGAGTGGCCTTCTTTATAACGTTATCCCTTATGGGATCGATCCCGAAACCCATCGTATCAACTACGACGCCATGGAAAAACTAGCTGTCGAAAACAAACCCAAACTTATTATCGCCGGCTACAGCGCCTACCCGCGCGAGCTGGATTTTGCAGCTTACAAACAAATCGCCGATAAAGCAGGAGCCCTGCTCTTAGTCGACATGGCTCACTTCGCTGGCCTTGTCGCCGGTGGAGTTCACCCCTCACCAATTCCCTATGCGGATTTTGTTACCACCACCACCCACAAAACCTTGCGCGGCCCTCGGGGCGGCATGATTATGTGTACCGAGGAGTGGGCTAAAAAAATCAACTCGCGCATTTTCCCTGGTATTCAAGGGGGACCGCTTGAACACGTTATTGCAGCCAAAGCCGTGGCTTACGGCGAAGCCTTAAGGCCCGAGTTTAAAACTTACAGTCAGCAAGTGGTTAAAAATGCTCAAGCTCTTGCTAACAGTATGATGGAATATGGCTACGATTTGGTAACAGGTGGTACGGATAACCACTTGATCTTGGTGGACCTGACTAAAAAAGGGATCACGGGCAAGTTGGCGGAAGCTCAACTCGACAAAGCCGCAATCACCGTCAACAAAAACACTGTGCCCAACGAGAGCCAAAGTCCTTTTGTCACCAGCGGTATTCGCATTGGTACCCCGGCCTTGACCACTCGGGGGATGAAAGAAAAAGAAATGAAACAGGTGGCCGAGTGGACCCATCAAGTGTTGAGTGATCCTGAAAACGACAGTGTTTTAAGTGGTGTGCGATCGAAAGTGAAGGAACTGTGCGAGCAGTTCCCTATTTACGCTTAGATCAATTCGCCGCGTCCGTTTCGATTTCTGCGGCAAACGTTGCCGGAGCGTTACTCGTGCTGCATGTCGCTTGCATCCAACTTCTGGCAACATCAAGGAAATCAGCTTCGGTTCCTGCGATAGAACCAATGGGACGAGAATCACCCACAAACTGGACAGGGGGATCATAAGAGTTCAGTTGACCTTCAAAGCTAGACAGAGTTCCATCTGAGTTCACACTCTGACGGACTACACACTGGGCTGCTGAGTTTTCTGGATTACAATAAAGGGCTCTGCTATAGGATCCGGTTGCAAAACTAGAAGTATCAAAATTACAGCCTAGGCCATTAATTTCAATACTATAGTCATCAAAAGAACTGACCTGGTCGGTTTGCGCTTCGTCGTTACAATATTGGGTCATGGTGCTTTGGATGCTTGCCTGAATATTTCGAGTCGATGGGCGATTAAGATCGAACACCTCGGAACTCGAAGCTCGCTCAGTCCTGCTTCCCGTTACTTCAAGAATCGGGTGATTGGGAAGTGTGGAATAGGAGTGATCGGCAATGTGAAAAGATCCTTGGTTCTGATTCGGATAGTAGAAATAGCTGCACAGCCTCCTGGCAGGACCTCTTAGGTAGCATAGAACAGAGATTACTGAGACATCGGTTCCCTGGGCTAGACTTATTGATGAGGAGCACTCTCCGTTCTCGATGGTCACAGGAATGGTGTTTTCTTCGTAAATATTAAAGCGCGCCTGAGCCTCTTGAGGGGGCGCTGTGACACCAAGATCCAAGCAGCGTTTGAAATTCGCATTATCATAAATTTGGCTTTCTATTATATTTGCCGCCCGAATGCGATCTCTTTCATTGAGAGATGCAAACCGTATTTGCATTTGCATCACAGTGTTCATCATCTGAGTGCAACTCAAACCACTTCGAACGACCCTTCGGGATGCTGAAAAATCGTTCCAGAACTCACCATAACTTAAGGTCTGGGCTTGAGAAATGGATGCTATAAAAAATGATGCGAAAATCATAAGGTTTTTCATATCCTGTCTCCTGTTTCTCTTAAGGTACTTCAATTCTTATGCCACCCTTCGGGATGATCTTTGGGTGCTGGTTTGACCTGATGGTAAGGTGTTAATTTTTGGAATGCAGGTGTTCAGATACTAAACAGAATCTCAAAATGAAACTTTAAGGTGTTTTTAGTGAGTTAGCGCAAAAAGCTCGATTCATAGTCAAGGAGTTTCATTGTCTAGTTTGCTTAGACAATTGGTCGAGCTAGCCTCGTGCCTGCGCCCGATATCCCTTAAACTGAAAAGCATGCGTATTGGGGTTATACTTTTGTTTTTAATTTTCACCGGTTGTTCCAGCTCCCCGTCTTCGATTTCGGGGGCGCCGTATTTTTCGTGGCCGGTTAAAGGTGGAAAGATCACTCAGAAATTTAAAGGCGGTCGCGGCAAGCACGATGGCTTGGATATCTCTGGAGGCAGGAACACGCCGATCTACGCCGCTGAGTCAGGTCGAGTGCTGTATGCCGGTCGTGACTTCAATGGTTATGGGAATTTGATTATCATCGAACACAAAGGCGACACCTGGGCCTCTTTTTATGCTCATCTCAATGGGTTTAAAGTCAAAGAGGGACAGCGGGTTTTCAAAGGTCAACCGATCGGTTTGATGGGGCGAACCGGTCGAGCCACAGGGGTTCACTTACACTTTGAAATTCGCTACAACCTAAGGCCAGTGAATCCTTTAAGCTTTTTAGGGAAAACCTCATATCTGTCTTCGAACTAGCGAACACCAAGATTTCTCTTTGATCATTAAGTTTTAGAATATTTCTGAATAGGGTGTGCAAAGAAAAACAATAGCCCCCTTTTGGGGGGAGGAATTTGGGGGCTATTGAAACCAATGGTTTTAGCAAACATTCCGTCTTTAAATCATCCACTGACCTGGAGGAAGGAAAAAGTTATCTTATTGTTTATTGATTCTTCTTGTCGTCTTTATTGTCATTTTTGTAAATTAAAGTCTTTTCGACCAAAGAACAAATCAAAGTTTCGCCTTTGTTCATAACAACTTCGACATCGCGGCTATTCTTGTCATCTTTGTTGCTTCCAAAGCCACTATCAAGAACTTCTTTCCCGGCTGTTCGAACAGCTTCAATCTTGATGGTGTTTTTAAAACCATGATCGTAAACACGCACTGAAACCTCAAGTGTCTTCTCTTTAGACTGACGAATCTTCTCGGCCCCTTGGTAAAGACCTTTGCCCTTGGCTTGCAACTCAACAATAAAATCAGAACCAGGAACCTCTTCCATTTTTTCAGGACTGTTTTTTTCACCTTTCTCTAATGAATAGACGGCACAATCCATAGCCACAGGGCGAGTTTTCTTTCCCTGAGCTTTTGTCGCGTAGGAATTTAGGCTTAGTACTAATATTGCGGCTGTTGTAATAAGTTGTTTCATGTTCTCTCCTTGTGTTTGGGGTCCATTGCTGGATTGATTCGAAGAGTAAGGGGTCTTCAGGATTGAAGCGACAAAAAAAACGAAAAAGCCTTGAATAGTGTTTCAACGTCATGAAACAGGACGAACAAATTTCCGACTCACCAACAATCACTTATTACATTCCCAAATCCTGCTAATGTCAGCACGCTAAATAGCTGAGATCACTTGTCAGTGTCCACCGATTTGACAGTCTTTTCGGTAATATTTTCCTGTTTGCAAAATTTTAGCTTTACCGTTTCCTTTTTGACTTAAGATGATCTTGTGAAAACGCAAAGTGATCTTTTTAGAAATTATTTAAACAGTTATTTAGACGAGTTGAAGCGAAAAAACTCTCAATTCTCACTGCGTTCTTTGGCGCGGAAACTGAAAATGAATCCGGGCGGGTTGTCGCTACTTATGAATGGTAAACGAGAATTCTCAGAAAAAATGATCGACAAAATTTGCGATGAACTTTGCTTATCCCCCGAACAGCGCGAAAAAATATTTTTGGCTGATCCGGAAGCTGAACCGGCTCGTGTGCTACAGCAATCAATTTTTGAAACCCTTTCGAACTGGGTGCATGATGCCTATCTTTCTTTAATTCAAGTACATAATTACAATAATTGCCCCCATTGGATTTGTAAAAAACTAGGAATTAGTCGAAAAGAGCTTGATCGAGTTATTGAAAACCTGACCAAGCTAGAGTTAATTCAACTTGAAAATGGTCGGTATCGTCCAACCACCCATGGCACCCAGGTGTTCGCGGCCGGCAATACCACGGCCGCTCTTAAAAAACTACAAATGGAAGCCAATGTCCTATCCCGAATAGCCCTTGAAAACGAGGATATTCGGCGTCGTTATCACGCCACCAACACTTTAACCATTGATCCCGACAAGCTCGAAGAGGCAAAAAAATACATCCGTGAATTTCGCGAACGATTTTGTTCCAGTCAAAATAGTTTAGATGATAAAACTCGGGTCTACCAATTGAATGTTAGCCTTTATCCCATAGACCAGGAGATGAGCTCATGAGTATCCGATGGGTCATTACCCTGTTAGTTGGCTTCGTTGCGCTTAGTGCTTGCAACTCCTCCCACAGTAACAACAATCCCGATATCTTTTCGTCCGAGGGTCTTGGAGCTTCAAGTCGACCAGCTGAAATCGGCGTCACTTTGGAGGGCGGCGATCAAGGTCGAGAGGGCGGACATTTTCTTCTTTGCCACCCTGCTGCTGGGATCCCAAACTCGCGAACAGGGATCGAGGAGGCCGATGCGAATGGTATCGAAAAGGTTTTTTTCGTAGACTATTTTTTAACCATTAAAAATCAAAATGATCGCAATTCTCTACGAAACTTTGCGATGGCCGAGAGCGATGCTCTCCGTTTAGAGCTGGTGACTAAACGACTGCTTTTTGTTTTTGATGACATTCCTCAGATGAAACTGAAAGCGCAACGAATGGTCGAATATTCTGGTTCTTTTATGGAGCGTAAAGGACGCGCGCAGTGGATTGAAACGACCCAAATTCCAAGCCAATTCCCATTGACCGAGGACTTCACGCCCGCCCATTTGGATGATGACAGTCGCAACGTGGTCGAGGATCATTGCCAAGCCCGTTTTTTTCAAGCAGCAGTTTATGATTATTCAAACCCTGGACAAGAAATTTTTTACTACAGTCAGTTCTTTGAAGACCATGCCTCAAAGATGCAAAAGTCGTTTCGCAATATTCACGAGCTTCTTCGTTATATGATGCGAGATGAAACGCCTCAGGTTATAGCCCTAACCGCTTACTTTCACAGTAAAAACTTTTTTTTCTCATCGGCTGATGAAGTGAAACAGAGAATCTCTGAAATCAGCAAGCAGACCCACACCCACAGCCGTTTTTATTAATCTGCGTCTAAGGCTTTTTCCCTTTTGAGATTCGTGCTAACTTGTTGGCGACCTTAACCAAGGAGAATCTGTGAGAGTCGCTATTGTTGGAAGCAATCGAGGAATTGGTCTGGCTCTTGTCGAGCAATACCTCAGCGATGGCCACCAGGTTTACGCTTTTTGTCGATCGGCGTCGGCAGAGCTTCAGAAGCTAAAACCCACCCAGATAGTGGAAGGGTTCGATGTCACCAAGACGGATCAGATGCCATCTCTGGTTAAGGAATCCGACCTCTCCGACATCGATCAGCTGATTCATGTGGCTGGAATCATGAAAAGTTCGAGCCTTAAAGACTTTAATATCAAAACCATTATGGAGCAATTTGAAGTCAATGCGGTGGCGCCCGTGGCCTCGGTGATAGCCTTTCTTCCAGTGTTGTCTAAAAATGCAAAAATTGGTTTAGTTACCAGTCGAATGGGATCGATTGCCGACAATTCCTCGGGTGGGGCTTATGGCTACCGAATGTCAAAAACGGCCCTGAATGCAGCCGGGAAATCCTTATCTGAGGATTTACGCGAACAAGGAAAAGCTGTTTTTTTATTGCATCCCGGTTGGGTGCAAACAGATATGACCGACCACCGGGGGCCGATTGGAACCACGGAATCCGCCGCCGGCTTAAAAAACATCATGATGACTAAAGGTTTCGACGAAACAGGAACCTTTTGGCACATGTCCGGAGAGCCCCTGCCCTGGTAATGTGATCAAGACTGAAACGGTTTTGATCGAAGTCGACTCGATCTTTGCCGATTGTTTTTTTGGAACGTTCGTTCTTGATAATGCGCTTAAAAAATTTCGATCCTTCCTTTTTTTTGGCTCATACTGAGAAAAGAATTTAATGATTTTAGCGGCTTACCGATAACAACCTGATGTTTAATATAAGGTACGTTTTGTGTTTGTTGATTTGTTCAACTTGGATGACAAGTTGTTCAAAAAAAGCCTCTGACAATGGGGGATCGTCTCTTGTTTCGTTTTCCCTTCCGGCCAATTTCGGCAATGGCGCCTTATCAGGAGCCGCCTGTTTTGCGGTGAGCATTGTCGCCGATGACATAGATTCAGTGTCTCCAGGGTCTTGTGACTCCAAGTACGGCGTTTTCGGTGGACTCGCTCCCTTGGGTGGCGCCATTGAACTGAAAGCGCCTCGTGGTGAAGCTCGAACAATCGAAATCTTCTATGTCATTAGTGACAACGGTTGTTCCAAATTTGACCCGACTCGTGGTTTAGGAGAAGTCTACGGTTCAAACAATGTCTATCGAGTTTCTCAGATTCAGGATGTTGATTTTGATAAACCTGAAGTTTATGTAGAAGCTCCGATTCAATACCCCACTTCGGCAAATGCCATTAAAGCACTTCTTACAACACCGGCCAGTTGCGACATTTCGACACCCATCATTTCCATTGCCAATAAAAAACAAGCCAGTCCGGTGATTGGTGAATATCGGGGAACCACAGACCTAGGTTCCCCTGTTCACGTCCGAGTGGTTGATAAACAAAATTTTGGGTCTTCAAAAATGAAACCTATACGATTAGGAGTCGGACAATGACGAAGATGTTTTCATCATTCCTCTCGTTTTTCTTTTTAACTTCAGTGGCTTGGGCCGGACCACAAAGTATGGTTATTGAAGGTCAGCTTTTCGAAGATGCGACCGGCTTGGTGCCCGTCGAAGCCAGCAGCGTTTCCATTGTCTTGCAGGTGTTGAGTCCAGCACCTAGCGAATGCTCGCTCTATGAAGAAACCCACACCCTAAATATGTCCGGTTCCGGTGGGTTCTTTTCTCTGAGTTTGGGATCAGGAGTTCAAAGCGGCGGTGACTACGAAGACGTAAACAGTTTCAGCGATGCTTTTAACAACTCAATAGGTTTAGTCACTCCGACCCATTGCGCGGTTGGGCCCAACTACACACCGGCTTTTGCCGACGGCCGACAGCTTCGAATTTCTTATGACTCGGGCAGCGGCTTGCAAACTTTGACTCAAGACATCCAGTTCGGCTCGACACCTTACGCTCTATCGGCAGCCTCCGTGGATGGTCTGGCTTCAACCGATCTTTTACAAATCAACAACGGTGGCTCGTTTGTTTTGACCCAAGCCAATCTTGAATGGATTTTCGCCAACACGGCCAGATACTCTGAGCTGCAGGCTTTGCTGAATGGAACCAGCACTCAGTACTCAAGCAGCGTCCCAGCCACGGATGTTTCAATGAACAGTCAGAAGATCATTGACGTGGCCACCCCCACTTTGGCCACAGACGCCGCCAACAAACAATACGTCGACGGCAACATTGCCGGTCAAGCCTCGGATACGGCCACTCTCAGTGGCCTTACGGCCGGTAATGCCGGTGAAGTGATGGTATGGAATGGAACTCAGTGGACCGCCTCGGCCCCCGCTGGCGACTCCACAAGACTTCCTTTGGCTGGCGGCACCATGACCGGCGCTATCGATATGGGTATTCAAGACCTACTAAATGCCAATAATATCACTGCCGCGAGTGTTAATACCAACAGTCTTGCTGTTTCTAACGGTGGCAATTACATGGGCTTTCAAGCCCCTCCCGGAGCGGTCGACCTACTCTGGACTCTCCCGTCAACGGACGGAACCAACGGACAAATACTAAGTACTGATGGTGTCGGAAATCTTTTTTGGACGTCGGCTGGAGGTGGCGGCGAAGTCAACACGGCCTCCAATTCAGGTCTTGGCGGCGTCGGTGTTTTTTCGGCAAAAATAGGCGCTGATTTGGAATTTAGATCCATCAACGACGATGGCAGTGGAAAAATTGTCGTAGTCAATGATGGTGCTAATAGCGAAATTGATCTCACAGTTGATGAGTCGAGCCTCGACTCATCAGCGATTCCTAACACGGCGGCTGGCAATATCGCGGCTGCTAACGTTCAAGCGGCCATCAATGAGTTAGATAGTGAGAAAGTCGCCATTGCCGGTGACGCCATGACCGGCGCACTAACCCTGAACGCGCAGAACGAGATTCGTTTTGCCGATGCAGACAGTTCAAACTATGTGGGCTTTGTGTCTCCAGCGTTTGTCACTGCTGATTTCGTGTGGACTCTCCCCGCTGTGGACGGAACATCAGGACAGGTGCTACAAACCAACGGCTCCGGTGTTTTAAGTTGGGCGACCGCCGGTGGCGGTGGCGACTTTTTAGCCGATGGTTCCGTTGCTATGACTGGGCCAATGCAGGCTCAAGCCGGAACATCGACGATGCCTTCTTACACCTTTGCCGGCGATACAAACACCGGGCTTTTCCAAGCGGGCCCCGACTCTCTTCAATTTGTAACAGCTGGAACTGAGAGATTTGTTATTGATCCTGCGGGAAACGTGGGGATCAATATTGCGACTCCCAACTCCACCTTTGAAGTGGCTGGTGATATTCAAATCGGAAATGAATCAGCAGTCTGCGTTGCCGCTAAATCCGGAGCCCTGAGATATAACGCTGGATTTATTGAATACTGTAACGGATCCACTTGGAGCAGTCTGGCTGATTCTGCGTCGGTCGGAGATTTTCGGTCCGATGGGACAATGCCAATGTTTGGAAACCTCCGGATGAATGGCTATTGGCTGTCAAACGATGGCGCCAGCAATGGTGTTTACGTCGCGGTTGGGGGGAATGTTGGCTTAGGCACAAACACCCCGGCGGTTGAACTCGATATCGATGCGGGAACGATCAATGCCGCAAATATTTGTGACGAAAACAACGCCAATTGTTTGGACCTGTCCGCTGGAGTTGGCGGCGGTGGCGACTTTTTAGCGGATGGTTCCGTTGCTATGACTGGGCCAATGCAGGCTCAAGCCGGAACATCGGCGATGCCTTCTTACACCTTCGACGCTGATACGAGCACGGGTCTTTTTCAACCCAGCCCGAGTGAGATTGCCTTTGCAACCGCCGGAACCGAAAGGCTAAGGGTCAATGCCTCGGGAAGACTTGGTATTGGAACGCAATCGCCCAATGCCAGTCTGGACATTATGGGAGTCGTGGGAATCAAACCTATCAGCGTTCGAGACGATATCGGCCGTCCTCTATTTGTGGCGAATCAATTCAGCAATATAGGAATTGGCCACATGGGAGACACAGGAACACAGGATGCCGTCAGTATTGGTAACCCCATGGGGCGCCCTGATCTTTTAAAAATGTTTTCAGACTGGAACAACCAACCCGTCTTTCGATTTACCGACCGCGGAGACTTTCATATGACCAGCGAGGGGCAGAATATTAGTTTGAATATGACCTCTTTCGGAAACTCACCCCGAATCCTCGCCACGGCTGGAGCCGGTACACAAATAGCGCCTGCCGCCATAGGCCCTGGCATCGACCTTTTAAGGATTTCTGGAAGGGGTCACTTTGAGTCCGGCCCGAGCACCCTCGAAGGGGCTCGAATTCGAATGAGTTCTTTAAATTCATGGAACCCCACAGATTCAAGCGCCGATATGGGCTTTTTTGTCACCCCAAGGGGATCAACGAGTCCAGTAGAGATGCTACGCTTAGACCCAGGAGCTTCTGCCGGGGGCGAGCAACCGAGAGTTTTGGTTAGTGGGACTCTTCACCTAAATAATTTCGGAGCTGTTGACCAGTCCTCCTGCAGCCCCGAGTTCCAAATAGGGGATCTAAGTCGCAACAGCTCTGGAGAACTTTTGACTTGTGATGGGACCCTATGGAAAGAGGTGGGAGAATCTTCCCCGAAACCAGCGATCATAAATGCCGGCCCTTCAACTTTTGATATGAGTCAATCCCTGGTCGCGTCTACAACAGGAGATTGCGGATCTTTTCAGTTTGATAATATGCAAGATGGCGAAGAGTACAAATTCTTTGTGCAAGGTTTGAGCGCCGGTCAATGTACCTTTTCCTTCTTTTCTGGAGTCGGCACCGGAACTTTAACCCCAAACAGTCCTGCGAGCTGGGAAAACAAAGGCGCGGCAAACAAACGATTGTATCGGTTCCTAGTTGTTGGGCCCAGTGATGTGGTTGTGACTTACACCGATATCGCACCCTAATAAAAAAGCCCGGGGTCTTTTGATTGGTTCCGACCGGGCTTTTCGAGTTTTCAAATCGTCACAGACGGTTGATAAACAGAACTTGATTTTGCAAAAGAAAGTGGCGATGTTGTGACGACATTTCCACCCCTCCTTTGAGATTCCTACTTTTTACGAAACCCCTTCGCTTCTAGCAAAGCTCGCACTTTTGGGTCACGCCCCCGAAAATTCTTGTAGGCTTTGCTCGGGTCAATGGTGTTGCCGACAGATAAAATATTCTTTTGGAAGCTTTTCGCCACTTTTTGATCATAGGGGCCTTTGGCTTCTAAAAAGGCTTTAAAGGCGTCCTGGCGAAGCACATCCGACCACAAATAACTGTAGTAGCCCGCCGCATAGCCTTCACCTGAAAACACATGGGCGAACTGGGGCATCCGGTGGCGCATTACAATTTCTTTGGGCATTCCCAATTTCTTTAAGGTTTTGGCTTCAAACTTTTTAGGGTCCACATCGGGATCTTCCATTAAGTGCAACTTCATGTCGACGATGGCGGAAGCCAGATACTCGGTTGTTGCAAAGCCTTCATTAAAAGTAGCCGCTTTCTTTAATTTTTTTACCAACTTTTTAGGAAGAGCTTCACCTTTTTCGTTGATCAGAAACTTTAAAACTTCAGGGGTCGACAACCAGTCTTCATGGATCTGCGAGGGAAATTCAACAAAGTCACGAGCCGTGTTGGTGCCTGCCAAAGAAGGATAGGTCACATTGGAGCTCAATCCATGCAAGGCGTGGCCAAATTCATGAAACATGGTCTCGGCATCGTCCCAAGAAATTTTAGTGGTCTCTCCACCGCCCGCTTTCACGAAATTCGAGTTATTGGAGACGATGGGAAACACCTCTTTACCGTTCAATCGGTTTTGAATTCGGTAAGCATTCATCCATGCCCCCGAACGTTTGCCTTTTCGGGCGTAGGGATCAAAATACCAAAGGCCGGCGATTTTTCCGTCTTTAGTAACTTTGTAAACCGTGACTTCGGGGTGGTAAACCGGAACCCCTTCGATTTTTTCAAACTGGAAACCGTAGAGTTCTTTGGCCATCCAGAACATGGCTTTTTGAATATTAGGTAATTGCAGATAGGGCTTGACCGAATCCATATCAAAATCGTAGCGATCCTTGCGAAGTTTTTCGGCGTAGTAGCGATAGTCCCAAGGTTCAATTTTAAAACCACCCTGTTCTTTGTCGACAATCTTCTGCATGGCTTTTACATCTTTTTCGGCTTGTTTGATGGCAGGCTTCCACACCTGCATCATCAGATCCATAGCCGATTTAGGATTTTTCGCCATTTTGTCCGACAACTGCCAATGCGCGTAACTGTCGTAGCCCATTATTTTAGAACGCTCGGCCCGTAGTTTTAAAAGTTCGTTGATGATTTTGTTGTTATCATTTTTGTCGCCGTTGTCGCCACGAGACACCCAGATCTTAAAGGCTTTCTCACGCAATTCAC
The DNA here is from genome assembly GCA_964351315.1 of uncultured Pseudobdellovibrionaceae bacterium. Taxonomy (GTDB): domain Bacteria; phylum Bdellovibrionota; class Bdellovibrionia; order Bdellovibrionales; family JAGQZY01; genus JAGQZY01. The sequence continues at coordinate 107,225 of CAYGNH010000010.1, read as the reverse complement.
GGTTTGGACAGTAAGTGACAAAAGGTTGCATGGAGGATCGGGTGTTTGAAATCACCCAGCCTTGCATTTTTCGCTTTTCGGCTTCTTCCTTAGCGCTTTTCACCAGCCAGTCTGGTAGGCCGGTCATATCTTTTTCGTTGGTGATCAACAAGTGGTCTTCATTTTCGTCGGACAATAGATTTTGGCTAAACTGGGTGGTCAACTCGGCCATGCGCTTGTTGATTGCAGCCACTCGTTTCTTTTGCACTTCTGTTAAAGCTGCCCCTTGTTTCACAAAGTCTTGGTGGTAATTCCAGATTAATCGTTTTTGTTCGGCGGTCAGGGTTTTGTCTTTAGATTTGTAAAGAGTATTGATCCTATCGAACAGTTTTTTGTTTTGCACCACTTGGTCACCGAATTCTGCGAGCTTGGGAGCCATCTCTTTTTCAACAGCTTGAATGCCGTCGTTGCTCAGGTTGGAACTCCAAATCGAAAACAGAATCATCACCCGTTGAATATCCAACTGCAATTCTTCCATGGGGACCATGGTGTTGGCAAAAGTCGGTTCTTCTGGGTTGTTGGCAATTTTGTCATAGGTTTCAAGGGCGGTTTTCATGGTATGTTCAATGGCCGGCTTAAAATCGTCGACTTCGATTTCGGCAAAAGGTGGCAGCCCCAGATAGTCGCCCGACCAGGCTTTATAAACAGGGTTTTCGGTCACTGGTTTTTTAGACATGGCCATCACTGGGCCTCCCAAGGCTAAGGTTAGGATCAAACTGGCAATTTTTGACATTGGATATCCTCGTCGTTGTGGTTAATAAGCTTTAAACCCCAAAAATCTAACTGGAAGTGAGCATCCCGTCTACCGTCGACTGCAATATGATGACTAATGGCGCGCATCATTAACCCTTCTCTGATCATAAAAAGAGCATCCATTGGCTTCAACGGTTTCATTTTTTCAGATCCTGTAATACAAGCAGCTGACAAGTGGGTCGCTGGCTCTTCCCAGGAAGATCGCGTGGAGAAGCCGTTCCGCCGAATCCAGTTTACCCACTTAAAGCCATTCCACAGGAGTTGTTATGAAATTCGTATTTCTTATTGGTGCAATCTTTTTCTCGTTAACAGCTTTGGCCGAAACCAAGGACCTTAACTTTAAAAGCCTCGTTCAAAGACATGGGGCCATGGTGAATAACGATGGCGAAACTTGGCTGCAAGCCGAGTCGACTCAACACCCTAGTGAAACGGAATTACTAGATGTGCCCCGAACTCTAGTGGCCGATGCGATTTGGGGTGTAGAAGGGATCAATATGCGCCCCTTTGATTCAAAAAATCCAAAACAAGACCTAGTGGCTCTGCTTACTGGCGGTGGCTACCCCTTTTTCTGCACCACCTTTGAAAAGGACTTTGAATGGACCGATGACCCTAAAAAATGCGCTGAAAACCTTTCGACTCTTCTGGGCGATGTTCCGGACGAAGCCGATACGATCACCGTTATTGAAATGTGGGGCAACTTCTACGGAGTTTGGGCTGAGACCGTGGTGGTTTTTCAAAATTATCTAACCAAAGAAAGTTTGGTTCTCCGATTTGATTTGGTTCACGAGATCTAAATTTTTATTTCTCCTTGCCGACCCTGATCGAAAAGCTAGGGGTCAGTTTAGGCTTTTGCAAACCTCAAGGTAGCCGCTAGTGACGGCGCGAATCGGGTGAGGGGCCATCGGAGCCAGTCCGTTTTCTTTGGCAACCCGGTGCCAGTCGATGCCGTCGTCACTGTAGTAAAATTGGGTGTCTTCGTACCAATTCTGCCAGCTTTGAGTGTGACCAGAGTATCGACCCCAGTCAGGCTGATAGGTGACATCTTTCAGGTCCAAATTGGGTGCCGCTTGCCCGTCGACCATTAGGTTAGTGCGAGTCCAAACCACCATGTAGTCAGGTGTTTTCAAAAAGTGTCCTCTGCCATAAGTGCGAAACTCGACTCCGTTGAAGAGAAGACCCCGTGTTCCACTGGGCGGCGTGGTCGGCAGCCAGGAGTCGCCACTGTCGACCGAAACACACAGTTGTTGAGACATGACCATGACCACTTGATTGCTTTGGGCGTAGGAACCGTTGCCACAGCCCGTCGGCAACACAGTCGGATGTTCGAAGCTGGCACCATTGTTTTTTGAGATCATGATGTCGCCCACTCCGGACGAGTCAGACAAAGAGACAAACCGCCCGCCTCCACTGCGAATGAAAAAAGTTTGTCTTTGATTGTAAGGAATCGAAAGCACGGGACCGGCAGGATTCCAAGTCGCTCCATCGTCTGATGACACAAGTCCACTGTTTCGTTCATTAAGGTAATAGATCCCATTACCATAACTGACGCCGGCAAAGGTCGCGCCTTGATGAACTTGCTCCCAATTTTGACCATCAGACGTTTTAATAACTTGCCCCGGCTGCCCCCAGCCAAAAGTCGCCATAAAATCACCATCACCGTAAGCGACTCCAAGGGCCGAAGTGGAATCATGGTCGCAATCAAAGTTGTCAGCGGTGTTGTCCCAACAACGTTGGCTTGAGCTTGCACTTTGGTAACCTTCCCAGGTCCTACCCCCATCACAGGAATACATTGAGCTTTGCATATGTCCCACCGCCATCAGTGCTGCTCCTAAATCGGCCGGGTCGGTCGGTGCCATTGGATCTTGTGTGGGATCTGTCAGTCCCACTGAATTTTCATCTCCATTCTCAGAAGGCAAGGCGTTGGTTGCGGATGGCATTTGCTGAGAGGCACTTCTCATTTGAGCTTTTAAGGAGGGGGCGCAGTTATTATAAAATATTAAGCAAAGGATCGAACCTAAGAAGAGAAAAAAAACATTTTTCTTCGAATTCATGAGACCCCCGATAAGACCCTTCATTGTATCAAGTCTTTGTGAAAACCCCACTTCCTTTGGGCTCATTTTTCTTTTTAGGTTCAAAACGAGACAGCCTTTTTCGAAAAATAAAACCTCGACAAGAATTCTATGACTTAAGGTCTCAAAGGTTAATGAGCTTTTAAGGGAAAATAAAGAAGCCTTGACGGTTGTACTGGGCTCCCATTCCAGCACCCGAGAAGTCACTAAAAACAACCCCGTCGGTCGAACCTGTCTGTACCAATCGCGGCGAAATGGGGATGGAGGGATGTTGGGTAAAATAGCGGCCTAGGCGCAATTCGATATTTTCAAGAGTGACGAGCATGACCCCGTTATTGGACATCTGGTTTTGGAACATTTGGTAAATAGCGGCGTCTCCCCCATTGCGACCATTTAAAGGTTGTCCGGAGGCGGCAAAAATATTGACCTGATTGGCATAAAGAAAGTCAGCCTGAGGCAACTCGTCGCCTTGCACCCAACCCCGAATGACTCCGGAGGGGTTGTCGTGGAATCGACGATTTTCAAAACCAGTGTTCAAGGTGATTCGTTGTCGAATGGCAGCAATAAATTGATCGGACGTGCGAATGTGGGACTCGCGAATCAACTGTGGGTAGCGTTGATTCAGCTGCCCATAAACTCGCCGCATTTCAGTATCGTTCAAAAGGTTGAGCCTCAGATGATCAGAAAAAGGCGTCCCTTCGGTGAGGATTAGACGAGTGTCCGAACGCGCCATCAGCGGAATGGCCCAGTCTTCCACCGAGCCTCCGGGGCCTAATATATGCACGACACCATTGGGTGGAATCACTTCGGTGTCACTGTAGATTCTTCTTAAAGTATCAACAGAATCTCCACCACTTCTTTGTGTGGCTAAATAAGCGGTCCGATTGGTTTGCAGAATTCGGCTGCGCTGGGCCTCAGTCAATGGAACTTGTCCCCATCGAATGTTGTTATGAAAACTCCCTTGATTTGGCGCGACCCGCTCTTGGGGGCGAACGTCATCTCTCCCGGCGTTGGAGGGCCGAGAGGATCGAGGGTTCTCTGGTAAAGGTCGGCCAAAAGCAACAAAGGCTCCAACCGCACAAACACCTCGCAAGTAGTCTTCACCGTCTAGACACCGGAGGCCCTCACTAAATTCTTGCAACAAGGTTTGATCCGTCTCAGTCAGCTGTCGCGAAAGGGGCGGAGGCAGGGGGACCGACACCATAGTACCCGAAGTGATGTCGAGATAAACTCTATTCTGCCTTCTTTCAACGGCAATGGCCATGTTAACAATGTCGGCACAGAGAATATTATTGAGCCGTTCCGGCTCGAGATAAGCGTCGGGGTAGCGCAGTTGACGAAGCTGTTGATCGGTCAGGGTGAACCCGGCTCCTTCCAGTGCGACACGAAATTGCTCACCGCGCTCGTTCATTTGTTCAATGATATGTCTTTTGAAATCAATTTCTTGAGTTCGGCATTGCTCAATGCCATTGGCTCCCCTTGCTAACAAGCCGAGAATTTCGACGGCTGCAAAGGTGCCACCGACTATGTTTAATCCCATGGCCAGACGTCCACTCAAAGGCCCTAAGACTCTCGCAATGGCCGCCGATGCCGAAGGCGTCCACCTTTGCATCGCTGATGCTCCAAGGGCCATTGTCATAGGACTGCAGATCGCAGCCGTGTGAGCCAGGCTTTGCACTTCTATGGCCGTTGGCGGCTCAGAACATGTCACTGTCGCTTCGGAAATTTCTGTTTCTTCAGGTGACGTCGTCACTTCACAAAAGCCCGAATGGCAAAGAGTAAGACTGAGGACAACGATAGCAAATCGGTACACATAAATGGATCGGTTGTTCTGTTTGTTAAATTGAACCTTGCATGGGTCTTGTCAGGAATTTCTTTGTGATTGCCTAAAAAATCTTTTTTTTTGTTTCATTTTGAGACTTTCGCGATGGCTTATCGACCGCGCTGGCGTAGGCGATCCAGATCTCGGCGAAGTCGATTCACCCTCTCTTGGACAATCGCGCGAGCTATGGGAACAAGCTGAGCACTGTCGATAGTTCCCGCCGAGTAAATGGGAACCCTCATATTCACATGCCCACCTCCTGATGGAACCCGAAAAGTGACAAAGGCTTGGTTGCCATTAACGGCCTCTACGGTCCAGTTCGATGGACGCAATTGCGAGTCCACCAACAACTCTAACTGAGTCTCTCCAAACAGAATCGCTTCTCGGCGAGCACTTAAGGCCATGGGACTTTGCACGCCAGAGCGATAGCCGATATTGGCTTGTCGGACTCTGGCTTCGAACTCATCGGCCTGAAATCGGTTTTGGTAGGCTCTATGCAAACTAAAATTCGTTCCCTCTGTCGTGAAGTTGACAGAGCGTCCCGAATAGGCGCGAGCGGTCGCCGGCGCCAACTGTCCGGCCAGGGCTCTTCGAGAAGTGGTGATGTGAGTGATCTCGTGATTAAGAATACTCAATAATTGGTCGGCACGCTCGGGAGCAAAGTAGTCTGGACGAATAGAGATATGATTTTGTCCGCGAGCAAAGGCCGCCGCATTTGACATGCCTTGAGCCTGGCTGAAACTTGCGGGGTCCATTTCAACGGAAACACCAAGCTCATTCAATCGACGAACCACTCGTCCCAGTCCCGTGTAGGGGTTTGATGCGATCAATCGTCCCTGATCATTCAATGTAATTCCATGTTGGGTGGAGAGCTCGGTTCGAGCCGAGTGAAAGGGCTGAATGCTTCTGTTGCGAGTCTGCTCGATTTCGCGAAGCAATCGCCTCTCTTGGCCAGGAGCCAAAAGATCGGGGTGAATGTTCATCGTACCCGACTGAATATTAAATACGACGTTTCCCCCTTCCGGTCGTAAAGGGTCAGTGGTTAGCGTAGGTCGCAGGGTCACTCCGAATTGCCTTTCGATCTGGTGAAGCGCTTGCCCGATCGGTCTTTCCAGATCTGTAATTAAAAGGCGCCGATTGGTTTCATCCAACATAACTCCGTTGCGACGAGAAAACTGAAGTTGTCGTTCCAACCTTTGCAGTCGGGCGACCGCAGCTTGAGGTCGCAGCAAAGTTTCGGGGTCCAAGTTGATAAAAGTTTGACCCGTCTGGGGTTGAACCCCCCTTACAAGTGTTCCAAAACCGTTATCCTGAGCTCTAATGTCGACGCCATACTGGGATTGCAGTCGACTGAGAATTTCAGCAAGCTCTGAGGCCTGGCCATTGATGGACGCGACGGTTCCATCTTCGGCAAACTCCAGTCCGAGACGGCGTCCGTTGTCGTAGAAGCCCTCTCCTCGAAGGGCATTGCCCTGGAGAATCTCAGCGGGCGTGGGGTCTTCCGGCATTCTTTCTAAAACTCGGCCATCGGCAGCCAACCGACGATCGGCCATAAAACCTTCGACCCGCTCCAACCCTCGTTCCGCCGCAGCGACTGTGGATCGGGTGGCGTTCCCAACAATATTACGGGCGCCCCGTCCGGCTTGACGAGCCAAAAACGCAGATCCTCCCCCTAAACCAATGTCAGCAATCACGTTGCAAGCACCGGTTAGAACGTCTCGAACGTCGGCGCACTGCCACTCTTGTCTGACATAATTCCAGGTGCGGCGAAGAGCCGCCTGTTGGGCACGTGCAACAATTTCATCGCGGGCGTTTTTACGATCCCAAAACTGTTGTTGCTCAGGTGTCAGTGAAATGGCTTGCATTCTTTCATCAAAGACTTCTTGCTGGACGGGACTGAGCGGCTCTTGGCTGGCCATCAACCCCCTTAAAGTTTCCTGCAAGCGGAGCTTTCGCATAATCTCGCGAGTCCCCTGTTGTTCCAAGTTTCGGGCCATTTCAAAAAGTTGAACACAATCGCGGTCCATCCAGCGGTCCGCCCCGTCAACAATCAATGGCTCGACAACCAAAAGCATTCCTCGCTTTATATCAGGGCTCGAATTGCATTCGTCCAACCTCTCTTGGCTTAAAGCAAGGAGCTGGAGAATATTACCCGGAAGTTGAATAAGATCACGAATGTTGTGAATCACACCCATCGCACAACGAAACCCGACGCTGCGATGATCATTGACCCCAGGTTCGCAACTCTCTGGCTCGTGACTGGCGCCAGTCGATTCGTCCGGAGTGACCGTGGATGGAGTGCCATTGGTGACCTCCGCCACAGCCCCATCACCAGAAAGAACAACCATTAAAATAAGAGTTAAAAAACGAAGTCGCTTCATCCAGACCTTTATCGGAAAAACAACGCCTCAACTTGAGAAATTTTTCACCGGGCACCCTGACCTCAGATTTAACTTTGATTTGTTTAGAATGTGTTAAAAATAGGCAAAAAAGTACAGCTAGTAAAGCTCCAAGCCTCGAGATTTCAATTTTTTAGTCCGAAGGAGGGTGAATAGGAAACCACGCGGGAGAAACGTTTTGAATGAAAAACATAAAATACTTCTCGTAGAGGATGATGATATTTTCAGAGAGACCATAAGGGAAATTCTCGTTTGCGAGGGTTACGACGTCCAGGAGGCCGAGAATGGCAAGATTGCCAAAGAATTGGTTAAGAGAAATGTCTACTCAGTTGTAATTTCAGATATTCAGATGCCGGAGATGACAGGGGTAGAGTTGGTTCACTGGGTCAGGCAGATCTACGACCGTTCCTTTGAAAAAAACAAACCATTACCCATTATTTTGATTACTGGATTTTCTCACATAGTGGAAACCCAGAAAACCCACAATATGGGAGTTCAAGAATTTTTAACTAAGCCTTTCAGTGGTGCTGAACTGATTAGTGGCATTAAGAGAACAATCGACTTAGAAAATAGTGAAACCTGTGCGAACGATGATGAAGCAGGTCGTTCTAAGACCGAAGACTCGGTGGATCTTGAAAAACCGAGTTTTTGTAAGGTTTCACTAGTCGACTTTGTTTCAGACAAAGAGATTGCGATGGATGTCTATGTGAAACTTTCCAAGGAAAAGTATATCAAAATTGCCAATAAAGGTGGAAAGATCGACTACGACCGCGTTGAATCCTACAAAAAAAAAGGACTTAAATATTTGTATGTCCGACAGCAAGATTTTAAAAAAGTCTTAGATTTCAATGTGATGTTGAGCAAAGTGGTTGTTTCCACAAACGAAGTTAGTCCTGAAAAGAAACGTCGTTTTGTGGCAAATACCGCCGAGATTATCTTAGAAAATGTTATGTCTGTCGGGATAGACAAGCATGCTTTCACCGAATCAAAGGACTTCTTTTTCTCCTGTTTTGACGTGCTGACCGATGACCCAGAAACTTTCGATCTGTTGAAATTACTTTCCGGACATACAGATAAATTGTACGCCCACAGTCTTGGCGTTAGCATCTATTCTGTTATGATTGCGAAAGAGATGGGTTGGAAGTCCACCTCAACTCTTTTTAAATTGCAGTTTGGCGCACTCATGCATGATGTTGGAAAAAAGGAATATCCACAGGAACTTTTAGAAAAGCCTCGATCTCTTTTATCTTACACCGAGAAGAGAAAGATCGAAAACCATTGTTTTCGAGGCAAAGAAGTTCTTGAAAGTTTGAAGTCCGCCCCCGCCGAGGTGGTCGCGATTGCCTACGAACACCATGAGAATGTGCTGGGACAAGGATACCCTCGCCAACTGGAAAAAAGCAAGATTCACCCAATGGCTAGAATTGTTTCAGTAGCCAACGAGTTTTGTAAATACGCGCTGAAAGACCCCGAAAACCCAAATCTAACTTTGCAAAAAGCCTTCCATTTATTAGAAACTTATAAAAAAGATGAGCTTGATCCCGAGCCTTTCGAGGCTTTGAAACGTCTGATACGCAAAGGGCACTGAGGCCTGAGAATGTGTGATCAAGTTCAGCAAGGAATATCAGCTGGCAAGGCTATCATCTGCTTTTGAAAGTTCTGCGACCAACTGTTTGATTTCGACAACTCTTACATTTTCCGACAACTGAGTCTTCAATGTGTCAATATAATTTCCTTGAAAGACAGGGCCTCCAACATAAACAGCTACTTTACCAGACAACGACTCAGCTAACGAGTTTAGGTATTCAATTTGCGATTCAAGAGATACCGAGATCGCCACCGCCCGCGGCTTGATGACTTCTACGGCTTGCAAAGAATCTTTCAGCGGCAATCCGGGCGAAATGACAGTGACACGACAACCTTGCTCCTCAAGGAGGAACTTTAAGAAGTAGCTACCAATCGTGTGATAGTTCCCATCGGCACACATGATAAGAACATCTGGAGAGTCGGTGCTACTCTCAGTATCATTTATCAACGAAATTATATCTGTCACCATTTTTGAAAACTTATGTTCTGTGGCAACAGATATCTTGCCCTCTGTAAATTGATGTCCGAGATCCATTAAAATGGGCTGCAGAATACCGATTAGAAAACTACTTTGTAGAATCCCAAGACCTTCAGCGCGCTCGAGAAGACTTTTGGAACAAAGACTTTCACCTAATTTAGCACTCCGCCAAACATCCATATAAAACTTTGATATTTTTTTAATTTTCTTGGTAACCGCTGGAAGCTTGCCTTTGTTCTCTAGCGCGCATTTTTTACAGATCCCATGAGATACATTAAAATTATCCAAAGGAGGGCTTTGGCCGATGTAATTCTGACAGTAACCGCACCAAGAAATCATAAGGCACCTTTAAGTTCACGGAATGGAATTGCATTCAACTTTAACAAATTTTTTCAAAAACAGCCAGAGGCACCAAAGTCTAGCCTTGACTTCAGATGAGTTAGGACTAGTTATTTAGAGCGCCGGCGTTGATCCAATCCCGGATCGCATTCAGTTGATTGTCATTGAGTGGCGCCGAGTCGTCTGGCATCCCCCCGTCCGCACATGTGAGATACAGACGGCTGGAGTTGGCATTGCCGGGGTTGACTCCTCCCGAGGAGAGTGTCGAACTGTAGCTGCTATAATCTTCGCGAGGACGAATACCTCCTGGTGCATGACACTTCACACACTTAGGTCGCAGAATGTAGCGATTGATAGAACTGAAAGTCGGATCCACCTGTGGTTCAGGCCCCAACGGTCGGCCGCCGCTATCACCACCTTGGCCGGCACGACGCAAATCATCGGCCCAGTTTTGGATGGAGTCAGCAATGTAGTTTCCAAACAAGGTGGGAACACCTTGATGATTCCCGGCTACGACGACCACCATTCTCGAATCAATAGGACTGGATAAATTCACTAAACCTTGATTGATTAGAAGGTCGTGGGCCTGTTGCGCATCCGAAACCCCAAATTGGGGCTGGGCTTGATCGCGATGGCAAGAGGCACAGTTAGTGGTTAAAAGTTGATGGAGATTGTCTTCGTAAGCCACCAAGGATTCGAAACTTGAGGTGTCAAAGCCTCCGTTGGACGCCGATGACGATGCCGATTCCGTAGCCGACCCACAGTTTTGATAAAAAACAGTGGAAGCAGAAAGAAGCGATGTCAGCGTTATCAATTTAAAAAATTTCCCCAAAATGATCGACCTCTGTCCCATTGTAGCAAAAACTTAAGAGCTTCTGGGCTCACACATAAAAAAAGGCGATATTTTTAAAGATATCGCCACCCATCGCTTCGATTTGAGTCGATCTTAAGGCGCTCCGAGCACTTGGCAGTTGCTATCCGTCACCGAGGCCGCAGAACTCTGAGAATCCAGGCAGCAAAAGATATCCCCGGCGTCAGGGCCATCGTCGTTGTTGGCACCGTTGTCGAAGGTATCAAACCATATGGCCGCAGTGTCGGTGGCACTCGGCATTGTTGAAGCAGGCGTGTCCGTCGCATTGTCAAACCATGATCCCACATTGGCGGCGGTACAGCCACTGCCGTCGCAGGCTGCTGGCTGGCTGTTGTAAACATTGATCGCGTCACCGGTAAAATTCGCACAACTTTCAGAAGTCCAGACCAAAAAAACCATATCACCATTGCTGGCGGCACCGCAGGAGGCATCTAAGGCCGGAGAACAAGTGAAATCAATGTCAGGAATGGCTCGACCCGTTTCGGTGGGGGCGTCGGTATTGCTATCATCTTCTCCGAGGCAACCGGTGAGTGCTAGAAATGGAATAAAAACAAAGAAAGAAAGGATTTTTACGTTCATTTGGGCTCCTTAAATGAAGTTGTTTGACCTCACTCTTATCGGCAGCCAATTGACGATCCTAAGTTTTTCCCAATTTGAAACTTCACACGGCTCAACTTTGCACACGAAAATTTTCAAAACCAATAGTCCCCACTCAAAGAGGGGCATCCGGCCAGAAGGCCAGTGTTGCAATGACCCTCGAGTCTAAAAATAAAAGGAGATCTAAAGTTCGACGTTAGCAGCTGGCAAGTCGGTATTTTCATTGGCCGCCAAGGTTCGACAAAGACCGACCACCGAACTGTAGGAGGTGCCATGGGCGGAGCTCTGCTCTTCGAGGCAGATCAACCAATTCCAATTGGCCTGCATTTCAGGACCACCGAGCTCTTCAATAACGGAGCCCGTCTGGAGTTTGCACTTGAGGGCGCGATCTTCTGTTTTTAAGTGGGACAAATTCGAATCCTGTAGACAGGCAAAGTAGCTGTTGGCAATAAGATCCTCCCCGTTTCGCTGAGCGACTTCACTCTCGGTCAGAAAAAAATCTCCATTACTGGCTGACGCCAACGGACCCATGGCCAATAAAAACAATGGAACGACAAAATATCTAAACATCAAACGCCTCCTATCAACGACAACCTAGAGATTAATTGCAAGAACATGGCCGAACAAAATGACCGGTTATTTGGATTTCCCAGCAAGCGAGCGTCAAAAAATCAGCAAAGAGCCAATAATTGGCACTTTACTGGGCTCAAATCCATCCCCTATTTTTCAGAGCTCCATAGGACGAATTTGACATTGAATAAGGATTTGATCCATCAGGTGATGCAGCCGTAATTGAAGCTTGTGAGTTCGTTTTCTCGAACCTTCTTTTTTCATGATTTTATTTCACTTCTGATATTTATGCTGGTATTGACGAATATTCTTATGATAAGGCATTCGCAATGGGTTCTGCTGATCTCTTAAGTTTTTCTACTGGTGTTTTTATGGCTTTTTTCGCTGTTATGAACCCGATTGCCAATACCCCTCTTTTCTTGGCTCTGACCCCTCACAGTAATACCATTTCAAGAAAACGTATAGCCAGAAACTCGGTTCTGGTGGCTTTTTGCATTACGACCCTGTTTTGCCTTTTGGGTAATAAAATCTTCCTTATCTTTGGAATCACCCTGCCAGCCTTTAAAATAACAGGTGGACTTTTGATCACCATGATCGGCTTTGAGGCCTTGCAAGGTAAACACTCCAGTGTTCACAACCCCAGCATGACGGCACAAAAGCAAAGTGTCGAAAGTGACCTGAATGTGGCCGTTAGCCCCTTGGGCATTCCTCTGCTTGCGGGCCCGGGGACGATCACAACAGCCGTGAACTTTGTTTCCGATGGACAATCAATTAAAATGGTTATCACTGTGGTGTCGTTTGCTCTACTTTGTTTCATTACTTACATTTGCTTTTTGTTCAGTCGCCAGATCAAAAAATTTCTGGGTCAAATCGGCATCAATGTGGTCACAAGACTTATGGGTCTGATTCTGGCTGTTGTTGGTATCGAAATGCTGGTCACTGGTATCAAAACCGTTTTCCCCCTGCTGAATGGGCAATGAGGCTCGTTTTCCCAATTTAAAAACTTATTGATAACAGTAAGCAGGGTTCCTGGCGCACCGTTACCGCCTGAACCTCACTTTAATGACCATCTTCAAGGGTTGAAGATACGAACATCAGTACCACCCCGACGATCTCGGACCACACAAATCAGTAATGTCCTTTCGGTTAAAGTGAGTTTGGATTTATCGTTCGCTAACACGCGCCCAGGGCTGACTTTCCCCTTAGATGTAAACCAGGACACCAGGTAGGACTCGTTGGAGGACAGCGTGGTTCCATCTTGGTTGATTTCCACAAAAGTCTCAGGACTTCCAGAATTGGTAAAATTTACAGCCAGTTCTCCCGAGGAATCCGGAGAGTTGATTAAAGCCTGACCATTAAAGGTCACTTCGTCGATGACGGGATTCTGATTTAAAGCGCCTCGATTGCTAATACGCAACTCTTTAACAAATTGCAGTTGTTCACCAGCGGCACTGATCGTAAAAAACACAAAAAGCGGCACACCATTAAACTGCAATTGATTCGAGTAAGGGGCAATCAGAGCCGCCGGATTGTTGATAGTAATCGTCAGTGGGTCCATGGCTCCTGTAAAAGAACTGGCTGCTAAGGTATTGGTGTCAAAAGTATTGCCATTGGGATAAGTCTCTTGCTGGGGCGCTTGGCAACCCAGTTGCCCGGTTTGCGCAAAGGTCGGATCCACACAAGAAACCACACTGACCGTAAACACTCGGCCGCCAGCCTCAATGTCACTCAAATAAGGAGTCAGGGTTACATTCACACTTCCGGTTTGGGTGCCATCGATTTCAGAGGCTGAGGCCACGACCGCAAACACCCGCAAACCGCCCAACTCAGAAAATTCGGTAAAATCCGAGTTGTCACATTGCCCCAAGCCAAGAAAACAAATTAGAAGACAGAGGTTTTTCGTTCTCATCAGAATTCTCCTCGCACACCAAAGGTTGGCAAAAGTGGTAAACCCATGGCCGAATCCGACTGAGTGAAGTCAAAGTTATATACCCGCCCCACTTCATTGCTGCGGTTGGTGACATTTTGAATATCCACATAGGCCGACAAAATCCAAGTATTATAAATCCATTTACGATCCACCCGAATATCGAACTGCCAAAAATCTGCAAAACGTTGCGAAAGCCTTTCGCCAGGGACTGGAATATAGATATCGCTGTTCTCTGAATAAACGCCACTTTCAAAAGGAGTAAAAGGCAAGCCGGTGACATAGCGAAAACGCAACCCTGCAGAATACTTTTCCCATTGCTTGCCCACAGTTAAATTCAAATTGTGGGTTTGATCTTGCTCCGAGGGGAGGTCTTGACCTGTTCGTGGGTCCGTCCGTCGACTGATGTTAAATGTGTAACCTAAATTGAAATTAAAGCGCCGGAGTGAGTATTGTAACAAGACATCAAACCCCTGAGAGTAGCCTTTACCGTCGTTGTTAAATCTCTCGGGCACTGTCTCCCCGTTACGAGTCACCGTTCGAGGGCTGTCTGCAATTAAGTCTTTCAGCTCTTTATGGAACACGCTGGATCGAAGTTGCAGACCATCGGTGGTGCCTCCTCGAAAATCAGACAGGTAGCGCAAGGAATAATGAATGCTTCGAGAGGGTTTCAGGTCGGGATTGCCGGTGGCCTCCAACAAATTGACTATCAATTCGGGCTGCACATAGTAACCGGAAGTCAAAGATAAACTGGAATCTTCATCGATATTCCACTGTAAAACAGCTCGCGGCTGCCAAGCCACTTCGTTGTGCAATTCAAAATGATCAACTCTTAAGTTTGGACTAAAAATTAACCTATCTTTGATGATATCGATATCGTTTCGCAGAAAAAAGCCTTGCCGAAGATCGGTGCCTGTTGAGTTCGTTATAATCAGATCGGAGACCTCGAAGGGAACACTGATCTCGTCTCGACGGAAGAAGGCTTGGGCTATTCGCGAATTAAAAGAGAAGCGTTCAAACAAAAAGTCCGTTCCCAATGAAAACTTGTAATGCTCGGAGACTTGCTGTGAATAATTAGAACGCCAAGTAAACCTTATATTCTCTTGCCTAAGGCTTTGCTCTCCCGGCTCAAAAATATTCCGGTCCACGCCTCCTCCAATGGAAGTCTCAAATCTTTGTCCTTCGGAAAACTCAAACTCGTAGCGAGGAATAATTCGGAAAAACTCGGTGGTCCCAAAAACTGTCCCTGAAAATGTAGGATTGTCCGCATCATTGGCAATGGCTTCAACTCGATCTTGCGAAGCCAAACCAATCACTTTCAGTTTTGAATGACCGTTGAATTTTTTGACATAAGTGGTGTTGATATCGAAGTAGGTTGGAGCGGTATTAAACGTCGGCGCTCCACTTTCTTCATCACCAGCGGCGGCTTCGGAACCTAAACGAATCAATTCGCCGACATAACTGTAACGACCCCCAATAAAAAAACTCTCGGAAAGGTCTTCAGTGATAGGTCCTTCAAAGTATCCTCCCAAGGCCGTAAAGTCGACAAAGGCCATGGCATGGGTACGGTCGGTTCGTGGCTCTCGTAGATTCAAGTTGATCACACCGCTGGAGGCCCGACCGAACTCGGGTCCGTAACCCGCGGCCAAAAAATCAATGGACTGTATGGTTTCAGGAACGGCGACTGTGTTTAAACCAAAAAAATGAAAGATAAAGGGAATTTCGTGCCCCTCAATCAAATAACGGGTGTCCTCTGGCGGGCTTCCTTGAATAGCCACATTGGCATCAAAGCTTTGTAGTACCCCCGGCAGATTTTCAAGGGCGCGAATCGGGTCACCGGCCGACCCCACTGCAGTTAAAAACTGGGATTGATCCAAAGTGGTTTTAGCAGGATCTTTCTTCTTAACCTTGCCAATCACCGTGGTCCCCAGTTCAACATAAGACCTTCTTTCCAAATACAGACGCTGATCGTTGACCGGAGCCTTCAAATCAAATGGCTCCTTTAGACGTTTGTAATCGGTGGCACTGACAACCCACTCGTGAGCTCCCGGAGCTACTTGTTTAAATTCAAAGTAACCATCCTTTTGCGAAGTCGCTTTAAGACCCTCGGGAAGGATGTAAAGATTCACTCCCACCAAAGGTTTGCGCGTGCCTTTTTCAAACAAGCGTCCGCTCACATCAAAACGGGCTAAACTCAAAGAGCCGCTCAGCATCAACGCAATAAAAACAAAAAAGAGACAACTAATTTTTTTCAAGAACAAACCTCACCGCAAATCGAATTTGAGACGCCACCGCTTGTCCGTCTTTAAAAGCAGGTGCAAACTTGTACAGAAAAATAGCCCGCAAGGCTTCGTTGTCCATTGAGGTCAGTAAACCCTCCAGTACCTTCGCATCGCGTACCTTACCATTTTTATCAATCAACACACTTAGAGTCACCACACCTTCGAGCCCCATCTGCTTGGCATTCTCGGGGTAACGTATTTTTGCTTCTGCCAGGACCGAAGGCATTTGTGTAAGAAGATACTCTTTTTCCGGAACCGGCAAAGTCGTAGGGTCTGAATCCTTCAAAACGTTTTGATCGGTCTTTTTTGTTAAGGTGTTGCCTTTTTTAACTTGGCTCACATTTGATGACTTTGCAGTCAAAGCATCTCGGCGAATCCCTGAGACTTTATTGATTTTTTTGGGAACAATTTGGGGCTTCGCCTGTGAAGCTTGAGAGGTTTGAATTTCTTGGATCTGTGGCTTTTCGATGGGGGGAATATCAATCACCTCAAACGACAGGATCGATGGCGAAGGCGATTGACTCCAGCGAGTCAGGACGATCACAGTCGCCAATCCTATCAAAAAGAAGTGAACCCCAAGAGACAATGAGAGTGGTGACATTCTTTCCACAGATTTCATCTTTCCTCGGCGACTTGAAAGGCAAACTTTTCGATGCCCGCTCGCTTTACCATATCAATGGCTTGAATGACAAAACGATGAGGTGTGTCCATATCGGCGGCAATCACCAGCCTTAGATCAGGAACTTGTTGTTTTTTAATGCGAGCTGCCTCAAGCAAAGATTCTTTGGTCAAGGTTTTGCCATCAAGAATAAAATCGCCGGCACTGGTTATCGCTAGAGAAAAAGTCTGGGCTTCAACCGGCGTAGAGGTTTTAGACTCAGGAAGATTGACTTTAAGAGCCTGAGCCACCACCAGGGGCGTTGTAACCATAAAAATAACCAAGAGAACTAACACCACGTCAACAAAAGGAGTGATATTGATATCATTAATCCCTTTGTTTTTATTTTTATTAGAATCAAATCCCATAACGCAACAGCCTTTTAGTTATTTGCTTTATAGAGTTCTTTGATGGTTTCCATGTCGTCGAGCATGCCTAGCACTTTGCTGTTAAAGGCGTTGAAGGCTATGACAGCCGGAATGGCCACCGCAAGACCAGCGGCCGTCAGAAGTAAGGCTTCGGCCAGTGAAAACATCACCGCCTGCATATCTCCAGTGCTATTACTGAGTTCGCCAAAAGAAACGATAATCCCAAGAATTGTCCCAAGCAATCCCACAAAAGGTGTGGTCGACCCCAGTGTCCCCAAGACTTGAAAACCTTGTGACCACTGCTTCTGCGAGTTATTACAGTAAGCCGTGAAAATAGGATCCACTTTTTCGGGCGACACTCCCTGGATGGCATTCAACAAACCCAGGCGAGGGTCAGATTCTGATTGCGGAATCTTTTTTTCACTTATTTGTTCTTCAATGGATTTGTTTGTCGGCAAATCTTTCCAAGGCTTAAAAAATCGGTATCGATCAAAAATGATGGACAGGGACCACACAGATAAAAAGAAAATAATCAGAAAAATTAGACGAGCCAACCACTCAACAACCACTAACCAAGACATCAAAACTCCCTAAAAAATTCAGCACCATTGTATCGATGTTTTTCATAAGTGCTAATAGGATCTGAATTTTTTTTGGAAAACTACGATTTTGACAAAGCACAGTGCAGATTTTGATGAGTTTTAAGGCTTCATTCACTGTGGTCAAAGTTGAAAAAAATGGTGGTCTCTACTGGGCTCGAACCAGTGACCTCCTCCATGTCAAGGAGACGCGCTACCAACTGCGCCAAGAGACCCTTCGATAAGGACCTTTTTATCCCCATTTTAAATAAATGAGTCAAGCTTTTCAGGGTGTTAGAAACAGATTCCGTCAAACCTTTCAGGACTATGGCCTATTTTAAGGCATTTTTCTTATCAGGACGCTTGTCCTAGGGGATGATGGGATCTGAATCTCGTGGGGGGATATATGCTCATCAGTTTTTTAATGGCTGCCCTAGTCAGCTTTTCTGTCCTATTTGCCGAAAATCCAACAGACGATTTCAAGATCGTCGCCAAAAACCAGCTGCACCCGCTGAACTTGGATACCAACTTAATTATTCATGAGACCGAAAATGACTATATACTAAAGTCTCCCCTGACCAATTTTGCCAGCTACGATTACTACTACCTGCAGCTTCCAAAAAACAAAGCCGAACACCAGTGGTTTTTAGAAAACACCAACGTGGTCAGTGAAAAACCCGGAGATTTTCTGATCGTCGAGATCCGCAACGAAAAACAACTGTTAGAAGTGGCCGGAGAAGCCCACAGTCGCGGACACTTTTGCGGGATGATGCAAAAATTGTCGGGAGAGCCTATTGAGTTAGAGAAACGATCGGCGAGTTTGGAAGTCGAAGGCCTTCGCCAGCCGATCAGTGAAGCCACCCAAACGGTTCAGTTACCCAACATCATCAAAACCATGGAAACCATGGTGGCCTGGCAGACTCGCTTTGAAAGCAACAATATTGGAATTTCTACGGGTGAAAAACTTCAGGCCCTTTATCAGCAACTTGTCCCAGCCGACCGTACGGACGTCAGTGTCGAACTGGTCAGCCACCAAGGCTCTCCACAAAAATCCATCAAGGTGCGAATCGTAGGTGAAAGCAGGCCCGATGAGATTGTTATTTTAGGAAGTCACATCGATTCGATCAATCAATCCGACAAAGCCAATGCGCCTGGTGCGGATGACAACGCCTCTGGTACCGCCACTAATATGGAAGTGTTTCGGGTTTTGATGGAGTCCGGCTACAAACCCCAAAGAACTATCGAAATTCATGGCTACGCGGCCGAGGAAATTGGTTTGGTGGGCTCCAAAGAAATGGCCCGTGATTACAAAAACCGATCGGTCAACGTGGTGTCCATGGTGCAGTTTGATATGAACGCTTACGCCAAAGGCGATGCCAAGATCACCTTTGTCAGCAACGGTACCGACTCGAGCTTGACGGGTCAACTGCGAAGCTTGGTGGGGATGTACAATTCAATTCCCGCAGCTAGCGGCTTCTTAATGTTTGGATCCAGTGACCATGCCGCTTGGGCTCAGCAAGGTTTTCCAGTGGCCTTCCCGACCGAGGATCCTTTTGGCTTTAATCGAAAAATTCACACCGCCGACGATACAATGGCGAATATCAATAGCCAAAAACAAATCGAAGAGTTTGCGAAGTTGGGAGTGGCCTACTTAATGGATTTTTCTAATTAAAGCTTAGAGTCCCAAATGCTGAGTTTGGATGTTTTGCATGCTCTGCCGGTAGGTTCTTAGATATTCTAGAACCTGTCTTTGCGAAACACCCTCTAACCAAGGCGGAACATCCCTAGGGTTTCGCCCTAGATAGCTGGCAATTCCCATCAGTTCTTCGACCTGCCGGTTTGCCGAGGCGTAAACTTGATAGGGGTCGGTTCCGTGGAGACCAATAGCCCTTGGATCATAGCGATCGGGGTTGCCTCTAGCCATTGGATCGAACACATCCTGAAATGTTGCTCCAGAACGAAAGCGATCCGAAAAATAGCCAGATTCCATCGCGCGATCAAACAGTGGATCGGATCGTGGAACTTGTCCCAGACCTTGATTTCCGAAATTTCGGTGGGCAAAAGCCCGCGCAAAATAGCCTGAGGTGTCTCGCCCTTCAGCCACAGCCACGTCTAAATTCTCTAGTAAAACATTATTGGCCTGTTCAAAAATCCGACGAGCTCCCGCCAAGTCTCCATTTCTTAAAGTCGCGACGCCTTCTTCGTTAATGGCTCCCCAAATTTGATGTCTTTCGGCGAGGTTGAGATCGGCTCGTTGGCCGTAACCAAAGCCACTTAAAATTCGATTCATGCGCTCTTCAGGAACCCCTGCACGAATTAAGGATGTTCGAGCATCGTCCGAAGAAAAAGGATTGGGAGCATTGGCGACACCAGCTCTTCCCGTAATTCCTCGATCCATCAGCGAACGAATCTCCTCAGGACTAAAACCCGCTTCACGCAGGATGCGATTTTTTGCCAGTAAGTCGGCCTGGCTAAAAGTTCCATCCGCTCGTAAAACTCCCGTCTCATGGGCTCTTAGCACCGCCGCTCCTTGCTCGGCTGAAAGAGCGCGACCACCCAAGGCCTCACTGGCAAGACGCAAGCGATCGGCGTCGGGTAAATCACCGGCCATGTTTCGAGTTAGCAGGTCTCGGTATTCCTCATCATCCAATCCCAGTCGGGCGGCGGCCTGCCTATTGATAGGCAATGCACTCACCCTATCATCAACACCCGCCCCGGCAACAGTTCTGGTACCATCCCCATTGCCACCCTCACGGCGAAACAATTCTCGAATCTGTTGGACTCTTTCGTTTTCCGAAAGATTTTCCATTCTTGCGATGCGATTGATATTTGGCAGCATCGCCATCATTGAAGCTCCGAAGCGTCCGACAAAAGCCATCAAACGAGCGCCGGCCGCGGCAACACCCACTCCGGTGGCGGCCATGACTAACCCTATCGCTCCGACTTTAGCCGCTTGAATTCCGAACTCGCACAGGATTTCGGTTTTGGCGGCGAAAGGCAAATCGATAAAACCTTCGACTGAGCCGGCTACAAAAGTGTAAGCTTTTTGTAAAAACAATTTTGTTTTCTCGACCGAGTCGCTGATGTCATCCCAAATGGTTCCATCCCAAACGCCGCGACCGACATAGGAAATGGCGTCCGTCGAGCCATTCCAAGCCGCTCGCATGGCTTCACCGGCTCCGCTCCAAGCGTTGCCAACCATTTCTCCAGCACCGTTCCACGCGGCGACTGTTCCATTGCGCGCCCAGTTCCAGGCACTGGTGGCCGCCCCGCTGGGATCATTCCAAGCGGCTGCGGTCGCATTACCGATGGCCTCGATCGCGTTGCCTCCGGCTTCCAGAGTCGCATCACCGGCTCGAGCCGCCATACAAATCGCTGCATCGATAGCGAGTTGCCTTGGCCCCAGAGACAATTCTTGTCGCACGGGTGTTGTCGGATCTTGCCCTACGCCCGTTCCTGTGGTTTCAGCATAGGCTTTTTGAATCAAGAAATCGGTAAAATCAGAAACTTTATGATGCTTACGGATTTTGCTTTCAAAAAAGAATCGCTCTTTGTTTGTTAAACCTTCCGCATAGTAAGCGGTCACAGTTGTCCCAAGACGTAAATGCAAAACCTGACCTTTGGCAATTGCTCGCCAGCCACCGACCACGTTCTCACCGTACACTTTTACATTCTTTTTAACCGCAACATACTTTTTAAATGTTCTATCGGTATAAATCTGTTCCACGCCCCACATCATGTGAGTCCCGGAACCGGGGCGCATGCGGGCGTCTAGGACTTGTTTGCCAAGTTGGATTTTAATTGGCAGATAATCTTTTTCCTGAGGCTTCACTAAAGGAAAACCTTTGTAACCCCAGTCGACCTTAGGTTTGGCTTTCTCCTTCGTTTTTGCAAACGAAACCTGCGGCGTTACCAACAATAGAGCCATCAAAAAGATTAAATATTTCACACTTTTACAATCGGCTGTTCAGGTCGCCTTGATTACTGACTTAAGTCTTAGTTGGTGCAAAAAAAGGAAATACCTCACCTTTGCGGTGTGGTAGTTTGTCAGTATGAGAATTGGAATACTCACCGGGGGAGGAGATGCCCCAGGATTGAATGGAATCATTGAAGCCGCCTCACGCACCCTTCTCAACTTGGGTCACGAAGTCATCGGGATCGAAGATGGATTTGAAGGTGTCTATGCCGGAAAATCGATCAGCCTGACCTTAGACTTGGTTCGCGGACAGCACGCCTTTGCCGGAACTATGATCGGAACCTCCAATCGTTCCGGGACAGAAGGACGCGAAAAAGAGTTTAAAATCGCCTATGATAAGTTCAATTTAGACGGAGTGATTGTCGCCGGTGGCGATGGGACCTTTCGCTGCTTAGAGGCGATCGAAGGTGTTAAAGTGATCGGTGTTCCAAAAACTATCGACAATGATTTGCCGGGTACGGACGCCACTTTCGGTTACGACACCGCTTGTTCGGTGGTCGCCGAAGCCATCGATGATTTGCGAACCACCGCCATCGCCCACAAACGGATTATTATTATCGAAACCATGGGGCGCACCGCTGGTTGGATTGCTTTAGGTGGAGGAATGGCCTCCATGGCCGATGCTATTTTGATTCCAGAAAGACCCTTAAATTTAAACAGATTTAGAAAATTTCTCAAAGAAAAACATAAAAGCCAGCGTGGCATTATTGTTGTCGCCAGCGAAGGGGCCACCCTGGAAAAAGATGTGCAGCGGGAGCTCGACAAAAGCGGAGCTTCGGTGATGGTGGCCGACTATGGCATTGGTGAACGTTTAGCCAAATGGGTCGAGGAAGAAATCCAGTGGGAAGCCCGACACGTTGTTTTGGGACATTTACAACGCTCCCACCCCCCATCCACAACAGATCGTTTTTTAACCACAGCCATGGGTATCGTCGCGGCTCGCTTAGCCCACAAAGGGGAATGGGGCAAAGCTGCGGTCTTTAAAAATGGACAAGTGAATCCGGTTCCGATCAAAAACATCATGGGGCCGGCTCGAAATGTGGACCCCGAACATCGTTGGGTAAAAATGGCTCAGGCTTTGGGCATCTATATCTGATAATAGACCATTCAGTCGTGGGGTGATTAGACTCCCCGACCCTCCTAAGATATATTAAAAAAAATGAAAACCAAGGAGAGCCCCTGTGTCCAAGACCCTCTTTTCAGTAACCCTATTGATGCTGGTTGCGTCCGCCTGCTCTGGAAAACAAAAACGTATTTGCGCTCAAAACGTGGCTTACCAGCACGGCTATCAGGCCGCCCAAAAAGGCGAGCCGGCAGACAATGCTTCCACTGATCAGGGCTCTGTCTGCCAAGATTTTGAGGCCTACAACACCAGTCTTTACCGGTCTGATTTTAAGGCTGGCTTTAATAAGGGCAAAAAGGACTATTGCTCGGAAGTGAATTACAAAAAGTGGGGCAACGAAGATGGCAAACAAGGTCGAGTCGATTTTCCGAATAACTACTCAAATGCCATGAAGATCTGCTTGCAAGACGGTGATTATAAAACCAAGGCGAAGAAAATTTACGAAGCCTCTTTCAATGAAGCCTATTGCAACGAAGGTCGCATGGAAATTTTAGGGCAAGATCAGGCGCGAAACTTTCAGCCACTGAAAACCCCAGACGTTAAAAAACGCTGCGGAAAAGCCGCCACAGGAATGATCGCGACCATGAAGTCGTCCTATAAAGAACAAATGAAAACCAACTGCACCACGGCCTTTTGGCTCCTGAAAGGCGAAGAGGATGCAAAAGCCAAGCGTAGCAAAGCCACGGAAATCTCCAAGACCAACAAATGTCCGGCCAACATCCGCGACACTTTAATCAGCAATTACTCTCAGTCTTACAACGAACGCCGCGCCCTTTTGATTGAAGAAGAAAAAATGGCTCTAGAGAAAAAGCGCCACGAAGATCGAATGGCTCTGGAGCGACAAAAACAACAACAACAGTATGAGTTAGAAAAAGAACGCATTGGCGTGGTCCGTGATGCCGTGAACGTGAATGGGGGTGGCGGTCGTCCGTCTCAGCGCCCCCACTTTTTCTATCACAAGGGGCGAAAACTCACTAGCGCCTGCCGGGTGGATCAAGGCCTCCGCAGAGCCTATGTTTCGATTCGAAATGAAAGCAATCGCGGATTGAGCTTGAGCGGAAACTGGCGTATCACCTATTATGACCGAAATGGTCGTCGCTTAAGAACGAACAACGAAAGAGAAATATTGATTTTCTCTTCCTTTGAAACCGAAACCTTCGACGACAACTTCGCACCGGTCCATTCGTTCCGCTGCGAAGCCCGCTTCGCCGGATAAGGTACGCCGTTCCTTTTCCAGCTGCGTCATAGGAGTCTGTGTAAAACAACTTTCTAATCGATTTGATTTTGAAGTTAGAATAGGTAACGCTGCTCAGTAAGGAACGGCGTACCGAAAAAAGGGAACGGCGTACCTTTGCTGAGGATTAAATCAATGGTTATTCAAAAGCGGGCATATACATAGGCTGAGGCTCTTTCTCTATGCTGACGTCTCTGATACCAATCATATCGGGAACATCCATAGCGATAGATTCAGGTGAACCACTGAGTACAAACGAAGCCGAGTACTCGATAATGACCTCAACTTTGTCGGTATCTTCGCAGGCGTACTTCCAGTGATTGAATCCAGCATCTGAAGATTCGACGGCCATCCCCACAACAAAAGTGGGTAATGATTTGATTTTGGTGAGCTCTTCAGAAACAACGACTGACATCTCTCGAATCTCATCATTTGCATGATCTTGACACTGTTGCTCTTTGACGACCTTAGAGATTTTAACAACATTCAAATCGAGCATGTCGCCCTGCTCAAGGCCTGAGAGTTTGATCATTTTTGCAGACGCATTAAAACTGAATGCATACACACAAATTACGGCTAAAATTTTATGTTTCATGGGGCTCCTTCGGTATATGCTCAGAGCGTTGCAAGACACTTGCCACAATATTCGAAAACCCATCGATAGTGAATTCAGGCACATAAATCCTTTTAAACGATTTTTTTTTCTAGCTGTCTGTAGAATTTATGGGCGAAGTCTGTAACTCTTTCAGTGTCTTTGATGCCAGAGTCGCGTACCGACTTTAGTAGAATTCAACGAGGTCGTTTTCTTGGAAGCCGGAGCCCGAGTGGACGATGGTTACGGCGCCGTCTTTGCCGAAGTAGCTGATCACTTCGACGGTGCCTTTCATGCGACCGGTGATGTTGCCAAGGAAACTCCCCGTTTCAGGGTCGAAGACCTCTTCTTTGGCTTCGGTTACCCGTAAGACATCGCCCACTTGCAGACCACTCATGCGGCCGGCGTTCAAATAAAGTTTTTCTCCTCGGACAAGAGCAATTCGACCAGACCAGCTCATTTTGCGAAGGGCTTTAACAATGTTTAAAACCATTTTGGAAAACGAAGCGTTGACTACGGCTCGAATCAATTGCGGGTTGTCACGCAGTTCTTTGTCTTTGTAAGAACTTTCTGCGACTTGAGTGACTTCTTCTTCAATAGTCGCCGAACGAGTCTCGCGCACCATGGAGTTTCCACTTTTCGCTGAGAACATTTCGATCTCGACTAAGGCGCTGACCTCGGCTTTGACTTTGCGGAATAACCCCACGCTGTCGCCGATTTTTTGGGTTCGTATTTGTTTGATTTTACCCACAACAATGCCATGGGCACCCACTTTGCGAACCATGGGCAGCATCTTTTTGATATCGTAACCATCGTCGATCTGAAACTTTGAAACGTCTTCGTCCAAGTCGCTAACACTCATGGTAATGATCTCGCCGGTTTTGTTCAAGCGAGTGACTAAAGACTCGCGAGCGATCTCAGCCGCTGAATCTGAGGCGTAGGGAGAAAGGTTAAGAATGGGAAGAACAATCACTCGTCGGCGCAGACCACCGTCATCGGTGGGGCGAGCTTGTCGAGGAAGATCGCGAACCTCGGGCTCGCGCCGTTGTCTGGCTTGATCCATCAACGAGCACTGCAAAAGAAACACACTTAAAAATGGGAGGCTTATGGTTTTCAAAGACATACCCTTATTATGCGATATCCAAGAAAACCCTTCCACTGGCCCTTCGTCTATTTATACTTAAGGGAACACCTATTGGGCGATTTTGACGTCAAGAATGATTTGGTCGGCCTGGCTGGACACCACTTGCGAGATAAAACCATCAAACTTTGCGGTCCGAAGTTTCTGGCTAAGGGCCTCAACTCCCCCCGAATAATCAGTCTCAAAGGTGACTCGACCGGGCTCGAACAGTCGCTCGGTTAAACCATTACTTAAACCTAATTTCTGGTTGAGTTCATTTTTAAAACGAAGCATTTGCATATGATTGAGGTCACCTGTCACCGCGAGCTGTAAAACCTGAGCTTCCAAAGCCCCACGCTGCCAGAGATCATAAACTTGATTCGCCAACTCTTGCCCCGTTTCTCGGGCTAGCTCATTGGACTTGGTTGTGATTTGTGTGACTCCTTGCCCCGAGGGCGTATCAAAGCTACGGACCACTTCGGCCACAGTTTTTCCGTTGGAGGACTGCTTGCACTTTATCTGCACGCGCACCCGCAGGGCATCTTCCCGGAGCGGACTAGTAATCACATCGACTCGCCCATCTAAATAAAGTTGACCTTGCTTAAGGTTGGTTAGTTGCACCATATCGGTTTGGGTCAGGTAGGTTTTACGCATAAAACCGGGTACCATATGGGACATGTTGAAGGCTTGGGGTCGCAACATAAACAATCCACGATCCAGGAACCCCATAAACATTTCCTCTTCAAAGTTTAACGACAGACTTTCTAGATCTTTCGAGACCTTAAACTCCGGTGACCACCAACGGTAAGACTCGCCAGACATGGCATTGTTAAACTCAATAAAGGGCAAAGTGATTCCGGTTTTTTCAGAAGAGGCAAACAACCCCTTTTGCTGTAAAACTTGTCGCAGGTCGTTCCGCGAGACCTTCACTTCGATTTTAAATTTATAGCCATCCCCTTCCTGGCTACTTGAAATGATCTTAAAAAACGGGATAAAACGATTCTTTAGAGGCTTTACCTCACTTTCCACTTTGCTTTTGTTTTCTGTAAAGTGGACGGCACCAATTTCTTTTTTAACCATCTCGTCAGTCACCGCGTCGGTGGCCTGATCAATAGCTGTACGTCGGGCTTTTCTTTGATCGGCTTCGGTCACAATTTGCTCCGAGATCACCACTTCGTATCGGCCATAGGCGTTATTAATGAAACATAAAGCTAGACATACAAATAGAAGCTTTTTCATGTTGGCATCTCCTTACTGAGAAATCGTAATAAAATCCATTTCACCGAAATCTCTCTGCAGACCTTCTAGGAAGTCATTTGAGAGATCTATCCCCTTCGGATCACGAATATCGTAAACCACTTTCTTTTTAAGATTATCAAGATTCAATTCAATTTTCACCCGGGTTTCGCCGGGGTTTTCATCAATGCGAGCTCTCAGTTTGCCCAGCTTGTCTTCCATTTCGGAAGTCACCCGAAAAGTAACCCCTTTGGCGCGATTGATACTGTCAGACAACGTGGTTATTTTATCGGCGATCACTTTGCAGGTGTCGTCTTTGTTTTCTAAAATTCCAGTGACCACAAGCGGGACTTCTTCTTTTAAGACCTCTTCGTACTCGGCAAAGGTATTTGGAAACACGATCACTTCCAGTTGGGACGTTAAGTCTTCCAACTGGGTAAAGGCCATACGGGTTCCCTTTTTAGTGATGATTTCTTTGTATTGAGTCACCATACCCACCAAGGTCACTTTCGACTTATTGGGTAATTTATTAATTTCTGCGATGGTTGTATTGGCCCAGGCGCGACAGATCCCTTCGTAACCATTCAGCGGATGATCACTCAAAAAGAAACCCAAGACATCTTTTTCGTAATTCAACCGAATCATTCGGTTCCACGCATCCCGTTGTGGCAAGACCACTTTTTCGTGTTTTTGTTCTTCTTCACTGGACATAGAAAACAGCGAAACCTGACCGATCTCACGATCCTGGCGTTTGGTTTCCGCAGCGTCCACAAATTTTTCGAAACCCTCAAACAGTTGCGAGCGATGATAACCGAACCCATCGAAGGCCCCAGCTTTGATCAGACACTCGATCACTTTCTTGTTTACACGTCGCAAATCGACCGCATCAAAAAAATGATCAATGGATTCAAAACGTTTGTTTTCTGTTTGGGCCCGGGCTTCTAAAATGGCTTCCACCGCCGACTGCCCCACCCCTTTGATGGCCGCTATACTGTAGTAGAGAGTTTCCCCTTTGACCGAAAATTTGTAATCTGAAAAATTGATATGGGGCGGTTGGATATCGATACCCCGACGACGACACAGATTGATGTACTTGACCACTTTATCTGTATCGTTCATGTCCGTTGTCAAAAGGGCTGCATAAAATTCAATGGGATAGTGGTGCTTAAGCCAGCCGGTCTGAGCGGCAATAACACAGTAGGCAGCCGAGTGTGACTTGTTAAAGCCGTACTTGGCAAACTCAGCCATCAAATCAAAAAGTTTTTCGGCTCGGGCTTTGTCGTGGCCATTCGCAACCGCCCCCTCCACAAAACGTTTTTGTTGTTTGGCCATCTCTTCGGCAATTTTCTTACCCATCGCGCGACGAAGTAGGTCGGCCTCACCCAGCGAGTACGAGGCAATCTTCGAGGCAATCAACTGCACCTGCTCTTGGTAGATGATCACCCCATAAGTTTCTTTTAAGATCTCTTCAAGCTCGGGAAAAATAAAGTCCACTTTCGACTTTCCGTGCTTTCGCTTGGTATATTCTGGAATCATCTCCATCGGCCCCGGGCGATAAAGCGCGTTAATGGCCATGATATCTTCAAAACAAGTGGGTTTGATTTTCTTTAAAGCGTCAGTGATGCCATCGCCTTCAAACTGAAAAACCCCAGCCGAGTCTCCCGATGACATCAGCTTGTAGATTTCTTCATCGTTAATGTTGATCTCGTGAGCTGCAATTTTTTTACCGCGATTTTCAGCAATTAACTCTAAAGCGTATTTAATATGGGTCAGCGTTTTAAGACCGAGAAAGTCAAATTTGATCAAACCAATTTTTTCAGCGTGTTTCATGTCGTATTGAACGACGTTCTCTCCGTCCACCCCTTTGTACAAAGGGGCGTGATCCACTAATCGACCATCGGCAATGATCACTCCAGCGGCGTGAATCCCGGCGTGGCGAACCAGACCTTCAACATTCAGAGCAATTTCGATCATATTATGAACCTGGGGGTTCATTTCCATTTGCTCTTTAATACGTGGCTCCATTTCAAGAGCCTCACTCAAAGTGATTCCTAATTTGTCAGGGATCAATTTGGCAATGACATCGACATCGGCATAACTCATCCCAAGAACTCGTCCGACATCGCGCAAGGCGGCACGGGCCTGCAGTTTCCCGTAGGTGATAATTTGCGACACCGAATCTTGCCCGTATTTCTCAGTCACATACTGAATCACCAAAGGGCGTTTTTCCTGACAGAAATCGATATCAAAATCCGGCATGGACACGCGTTCAGGGTTAAGAAAGCGTTCGAAAATTAAACTGTAACGAACCGGATCCAAATCGGTGATTCGCAAACAATAGGCCACCAAAGACCCCGCTCCCGATCCTCGACCTGGCCCGACTGGCACATCATTTTCTTTGGCCCAATTGATGAAATCTTGAACAATCAAGAAGTAACCAATAAAGCCCATGCTATCGATCACGCCGATCTCGTAATCAAGTCGTTCAAAATATTTTGCGTGTTCCGAGCTAGGAACCTCTTCGTTACGAAGCTTAGCTTCTTTAAAACGCTCTTGCAGCCCCTCGTGGGTCAGACGTTTTAACTCGTCAAGAATACTGACATTGTCTTTGGTGGGAAAGCTGGGAAGATGATAAATCGTTTTACCGGATTCATCTTCTAGTTTGAACTCAACATTGCAGCGATCGGCGACTTCCACGGTGCGTTCGCAAAGCTCTGGGCAATCTTTAAAGAGATCGTACATTTGTTGAGGAGACTTAAAGTAGTACTCTTCACTGCCCAAACGCCAGCGACTGTCGTCATGCAAAGTTTTGTTGGAGCCGATGCAAACCAAAACCTCTTGTGCCAGTTGATCTTCTTTTTTTAGATAATAGACATCGTTGGCTGCCACCATAGGGACATTTTCAGATTTGGAAAGCTCAAACAAGGCCGGCTCGACGTCCTCCCACTCTTTGATCCCGGTTCGATTGATCTCAAGATACAATCGGTCGCCAAAAACATTTTTCAGCTTGATCAGACGTTCGCGGGCGGCGTCGATCCCGTGGCGGCGAAAATGAGACGCCACATCACCAGAGATGCCCCCGGTTAAACAGAGGATGTCATCACCAAATTCTTCCAGAGCCTGCCAATCAATGCGCGGTTTATAGTAAAAGCCCTCTTTGTAACCAATGGTGCTCAGCTGACAAAGGTTTTGATAGCCTTTGTAGTTTTGCGCCAACAGAACCAAGCGAGTATTGGGCTGGTAGTTCACATCGCGCTTTTCATTTTTAGTAAAGCGGTCTTGTGGAGCCAAGTAAGCATCCAAGCCAATGATGGGCTTTACCCCTTTCTTTTTACCGGTTAGGTAAAACTCAACGGCCCCAAACATATTGCCACTGTCGGTCAGTGCGACAGCCGGCATCTCAAAATTTTTGGCTTGGTCTAAAACATTTCCGGCCCGGCAACAGGCTTCCAACAAAGAGTACTGACTGTGTAGGTGCAAATGAACGAATGGCTGGCTCAACCTGATCCCCCAATGGTCGATGTTTCGAAAACCCTTATTTTTAACATGTTCAGAGGCAAGCGCACGGAATTTTTACAGATCTGATGCCATTGGAGGCACCTAGGCGACCTGGCGCGTTACTCAGGCATATGGTCGCCGACTCTCCGTCAGTTTTATTGGCTTTCAGTTCATGTTGCGGGAATACAAACACTCGAATTCAATATTGGACTTATAAGTGTCGCCTTCTTTTAATTTTTTAATAAACTGAAGTTTAATGTATTGGCTGGTGTCTGTTTTATTAAAAGTGAACGACTTCACTTTGGTTGAACTGGTTTCGTCGGCACAGGTTTCAATCACCGTTTCCACTAATGTTTTTCCATCAAATACAGCTTGGGTTTTTAACTGACAGCTATTGGATTGGTCCAGAGGTTCGGTCCGAGCCGGCTGATTAATCCTAGTGATTCGAAAGGAGGCACCGGTGCTGAAGCGATTTTCACCCGCACTAAATTCTCCATCGGGACAATGCCGAGGCGAACCACTAACCAAATTGTAAGATCCAGAATAGACCGACAAGTCCTCCTGCACATGGGCTGTTTTCCTAACTTTCGTAAGACCTTTCGATTGAGACAAGGGAGAAAAACCTAGCAAACATATAATTACGATAGACATTAACTTCCACATGCCGGAAATCTCCTTATGTTTTCAATGATAGGCCCATTAAGGCCCCCACGCAACCTCGCCCAAAAACCATGACCAAAAGGGCTTTGGGTGTCCTCTTTCCAGCTCTCGGCTGGATGTTAATAAAATCCACAAAGAACTCCTGCCAACACCTCGGTAGTAAGCATTGCGAAAGAAAAGGAGTTTCACAGGCGTAGACCGAGATCCGAGCTTGCCGCTAGTTCCCGTTTTAGGATGCGCCCTTTCTCGCCCAGAGTCCCATTGCATTGAAATTTTGGGTGGACCCCATACACAGGGTTCGCAGTGCTCCTGATTCCGGCACTTGAAAGACAAAGTTGTCATCAATATTGAGTTCGGTTGCGGATTGGGCGACAAAGTTATCAATGGTTCGCCCAGCCCTTGGTGTCGTATTCAAATTGGCAGGTCGAGGCACAAAGTGGATAGAGCTTGATGGGGCCGTGTCTGTCACCTCGGCAAAAACGAGAATACAGCAAACAAGCAAAAATAAAGTGAAGACAAAGAACGCCTTAATCACTAGTGCAAGTGTACCAAGAATTGCCTTTGTAAAAGTATTCAATAAAGTCGAAGGTCTACCCAATCTGGCTTATGGACCGGTCACTCCCATTCAATGGTACCTGGGGGCTTTGATGTGACATCGTATACCACTCGATTGATACCCTCGACCTCATTGGTGATTCGGTTCGATACCTTTTGTAAAAACTCGTGGCTAAAGGTGAACCAGTCGGCCGTCATGGCATCATCGGAGGTCACGGCTCGCAACGCCAAAACTTTCGCGTAAGTGCGCGCATCGCCCTGGACACCCACCGTATTGACGGGAAGTAAAACCGAAAAAGCCTGCCAAATCTGATCGTACAGGCCTTCTTTACGTAGTTCATTGACATAAATGTCATCGGCTTCACGCAAAGTTTCTAGAGATTCCTTATCCACTTCTCCAAGAATGCGAATGGCCAAACCAGGCCCCGGAAAAGGGTGTCGCCACAAACTGTCTTCAGGAATATTTAATTCGGCGCCAATCTTGCGCACTTCATCTTTAAAAAGTTCCCGCAAAGGTTCTAGAACTTTCAACTGCATTTTATCCGGCAAGCCACCCACATTGTGGTGGGTTTTGATTGTTACCGACTCGCCACGGGTCGAAACACTTTCGATCACGTCAGGGTAAAGAGTTCCTTGCACCAACCACTTGGGTTGCGGCGTCATTTTTTTCATACAGTGTTCAAACACTTCGATAAAGGCATGACCAATTTTTTTTCTTTTCTGCTCAGGGTCTGAGATCCCCTTTAGGGCGAGTAAAAAAACTTTTTCGGCATCAACGCCCGAAACATTTAGGCCTAATTTTTTGTAGCGTTCTAACACTTCGTCGTATTCGCCTTTTCGCAGCAATCCGTTGTTGATAAAGAAGCAATGCACACGCTCGTGCCCTAGGGCCTTGGTCACCAAACGAGCGGCCACCGTCGAGTCCACACCGCCGCTCAAGCCAACCATCACATGGTCTTCATCGTCGACCATCTCTTGAATACGAAGCTTGAGATCTTCAACAATGCTCTCGGCTTTCCAATTGGGCTGTACTTTTGCCACATCAAAAACAAAATACTTTAAGACATCGGTTCCGTGATCGGTGTGACTGACCTCAGGGTGAAACTGCACGGCAAACAGTTTGTCATTTTCCAAGGCCGCCGGATGATTTTCATCTGAGATCGCACGCACTTTAAAACCAGGCGGCGGTACTTTGACCACATCGCCGTGACTCATCCAAACCTTCTGTGCCTCGGGGACATCCCCCATGGGATTGTCCCAGCGAACCATTTTCTTGCCGTACTCGCGAACTTTGGCTTTCTCTACGATTCCGCCGAACTGCTGGGAGATCAGTTGCATTCCGTAGCAAATTCCCATCACTGGAGCGATTTCTAAAAGCTCTTTGACGTCTCGCTTCGGCGACGATTCGTCATTCACCGACAACGGACCACCACTTAATATGATGGCTTCTGGGCTTTGCTTCTTAATTTTTTCAATGTCGTAATTGTAGGGGTGTAGTTCCGAATACACATTCATTTCCCGCAAACGTCTTGCGATCAACTGAGTGACCTGAGAACCAAAATCTAAAATTATCACTCCACCTTGCATTTCTACTCCAATCGATAATTCGGGGCTTCTTTTGTAATCGAGACATCGTGCACATGGGACTCTTTTAATCCCTGGGAGGATATACGCACGAATTTAGCTTTTTCTTGCAGATCACTAATATCTTTAGCGCCCACATAGCCCATTCCAGAACGCACACCTCCCAGAAGCTGGTGAATGATACCACTGGCCGATCCTCGGTAAGGGACTTTGCCTTCGATGCCCTCAGGCACCAACTTGTCATTTTCTTTAACATCGCCCTGGAAGTAACGATCTTTAGAGCCTTTACTCATTGCCCCTAAACTTCCCATGCCTCGGTAAAGTTTATAGGTGCGTCCATGATACAAAATGGTCTCGCCAGGACTTTCTTCGGCTCCGGCCAAAAGATTTCCAATCATGACCGTATTCGCTCCCATTGCTAAAGCCTTAGCCATGTCTCCAGAAAATTTAATTCCACCATCCGCGATGATTGTTTTCCCGTGTTGTTTAGCCACTTCAGCACACTCTTTGATCGCTGCCACTTGTGGCATTCCCACTCCAGCCACAATACGAGTTGTGCAAATACTACCGGGACCAACCCCGACTTTGATTACATCAGCACCACGATCGTATAAGGCTTTGCAGGCCTCCGCTGTCACCACATTCCCGGCAACCAAAACAACATCCGGGAACTCTTGGCGCGCCCACTCCACCATTTTTAAAACATTTAAAGAGTGCCCGTGAGCCGTGTCCACGACAAGCACATCGACATGCTTGTCCACTAAGGCTTGAGCCCGCTGCTTCGAAGTTTGATCAATCCCGATAGCGGCTCCGACCAACAGACGCCCTTGCTTGTCTTTCGAAGAATTTGGAAAGGTCGTGGCTTTCTCAATATCTTTAATCGTAATCAAACCTTTCAGTTGCATAGACTCATCAACCACCAAAAGCTTTTCAATGCGATGTTTTTGCAAAATACTTTTTGCTTCATCCAAAGTGGTTCCCTCTTTGGTCGTGATCAAATTGTCTTTGGTCATAATGTTGGCAACTGGCTGTCGTGTATTAGTCTCAAAACGAAGATCTCGGTTGGTTAGAATACCAACCAATTTTTTATTGGTGGTGATCGGCACACCACTGATCGAATACTTGGCCATAAGTTTTAACGCCTCATCCACGCTAGCCTCGGGAGACAATGTAATGGGATCGGTGATCATCCCACTTTCGTACTTCTTAACCTTCTCCACTTCCAAGGCCTGGTGTTCGATGCTGAGGTTTTTATGAATAATTCCCAACCCTCCTAACTGCGCCAGCACCCGTGCCATGCGACTTTCAGTGACTGTATCCATTGCTGCAGAAATCAAGGGCGAGTTCAGATAGATATCGCGAGCAAAGAAACTTCGAGTTTGGATTTCACTGGGAACCACTTCAGAGTACTGAGGCACCAACAAAACGTCATCGTAAGTTAAGGCTTCTTCTTGAAAATTCATGTTCTACTCCTAAGGCTCCAGATTGTACCAAGATTTATACTCAAAATAATTCATTGCCGACTGGCGCAAAAATTTTAATTCAGCTTCTTTCAAAAGTCGCACTTTCTTTGCCGGGCTGCCCATATAAAGGCACTCTGACTCGGTTTTCATCCCTTGAGGTAAGAGTGATCCAGCCGCCAGAAAACTTCGAGGAGCCATTTCGGAGTCATCTAAAAGAATGGCTCCCATCCCGACAAAAGCCTCATCGCCGATCCGGCAACCATGCAACATAGCCTTATGTCCTACTGTTACATAATTTCCGATTTGCACATCAAACTTATTGTAGGTTCCGTGAATGCAGGTTCCATCTTGAATATTAGTGTAGTCACCAATCACAATAGGCGTGACGTCTCCTCGTAGGACACACTGGTACCAAATCGAGGACTCCTTACCAATCGTGACCTGACCAATGATATCGGCAGAGGGCGCAACAAAGGTGTTTTCGCCAATTTTTGGTTTTTCACCTTTGAGTTCCAAAATCACAATTGTCTCCTTACTGATCGAGCAGCATCTTTCCCTGTAGAAGAGAAGGGCGAGCCTGTTCAATGCGCACCATCACCAAGTCTCCAGGTTTCTTGTTTTGACCATAAAACTTCACTTTTCGATTTTGCGAATTTCGTCCAATAATAGCTCCATCGGCTTCGAACTCTTCAATTAAAACTTCGAAGGTCTGGCCAATGTTTTGCTGAGCCAACTTTAAAGCAATAGGTCGTTGCAAGGCAAAGACCCGCTCGAGACGCTCTGATTTTTCTTGTTCACTCAGGTGATCTTCCCAACGTGCCGCTTTGGTAAACGGACGAGGGCTGTATTTAAAAGCATAAATCCCATCATACTGAACCTGCTCAATAAGACTTAGGGTATCCTGAAATTGTTGTTCAGTTTCTCCTGGAAAACCAACAATGATATCCGTCGACAAAGACACACCAGGTATGGCTTTCTTAATCATCTCGACTTTTTGCAAATAATCTTCACGGGTGTAACCGCGATTCATTCGGTCAAGAACCTCAGAATTCCCACACTGCACAGGCAGATGAATGTAGTCGCAAATCTTATCTCGATACTGCTGAGAAATATCCACCAACTCTTGATTAAAGTCTTTTGGGTGCGAGGTGGTGTAGCGGATTCGCAAAACGTCGGTCTCGGCTGCCACCGTTTTTAACAGCTGCCCAAAGTCAGCGCCGCACTCGGATTGATAGGAGTTGACGTTCTGGCCAAGCAGCGTGACTTCCTTGACTCCGCGTTTTGTTAAATTATGAATGTCGCTGATTAATTCTGAAAGCTTTCGGCTGCGCTCTCGACCTCGTGTGAACGGCACCACACAAAAGGTGCAAAAATTGTCGCAACCTTTAGTGATATTCACAAAGGTAGAAACTCCGGGGTTTCGAATCAGCGTTTCGACTTGATAAGGTTGACCGTGCAAAAATTTTGTCGAATTCACTTTTTCACTGGCCTCTTCGACGTCAGCCACGATCGACGGTAGAGTATCAATGGCGTCGGTTCCAAATACGAAATCCAAAAGTGGAATATCGTTAAGAAGTTTTTTCTTTTCTTGTTGGGCTACGCAGCCCCCAACCCCAATGCGGAGAGCGGGATTTTTTTCTTTTAAGTTGCGATAACGACCCACTTCCGAATGCACTTTGTGTACGGGTTTTTCGCGCACACTGCAGGAGTTGATAATAATCAATGAGGCTTGTTCCGGAGTGTCGACGGGTTGATAGTCGGCCATTTCTAAAAGTGAATACATACGCTCGGTATCGTTCACATTCATTTGACAGCCATAAGTGGTGATATAGACACCTTTTGAGGGGGCTTGCACGCGCCGGTTCTCCTTCAGAAACTGCTCGCCAAACCTTTGAAATTAAAGACGAAAGCAAATGACTTGCAGCGTTTAATTTCAGCTGGTTATAGCAGTTTCCAAAGGCAAGTCAACCAGCGTATTTTACAAAATAAGTCGAGAGAGTTGAGGGTGATTCCCCGGTTTCGAAGGACCTGGCCGCCTGATGCTTGCGCCGCATCAATAGGGAGTGTATAAGAGCTCAAATCTAAGGAGATCGATCTTATGGACAACCCTCGCCTCAAATCCTCGACCCAATGGAGTCCGTTTCCCGCCGAGCTTTGTGAATTGACGGCAGCCGTGCTGACCGAGAGGTTTTCCGAGGAGTACGACACCGAGGGAGCCGTCTTTGCCGTGGAGGGCTTTATTTTTCAAGAGGAAATCATTGGTCGCTATGGATTGCGCCTGCAAGGGCAAATCAAACAGTACAATTTTGAAGTTTCCATGGATTATGACGCCGAAAAAGACAAACCCCTCGAACTGATTCAGAATTCCATGGACGTGGTCGACCACCTGTGGACCGAGCTGTTTGAAGACGATTTAGAGGATTCCGAACTGCCCACTGTTTGGCAGACCATGCCCTATGAAAAAAGGATGTATCATTTTCGCTATTCAACAGTGAACACCGAATTGGAAAAAGAGGCCGACCGCCTCCTTAACGAATACGAGAAGAAACTGGTCTACCAGGCGGATTCTCACGATCCAGCTGAAGACATGCCTGAAGACGACTCGTCCATTCATTAACATTCTGAGCTTGCCTGTCGCTTGCCTTCAGGTAACAATTGGGTCCAATGTCTACTGTCTTAGAACTCAAATCCGTTAACAAAACCTATGGAAAGTCTTTCCAGGCTTTGCAAGACATCAATTTAAAAATTGAAAAGGGAGAGATCTTTGCTCTGCTTGGACCCAATGGGGCCGGCAAAACCACACTGATCAATGCTGTTTGTGGTTTGATCCGACTGACTTCGGGAAGCATCAAGATTGGCGGTTTTGACAGTCTAAAAGACTTTCGGAAAGCCCGAAAACTGATCGGACTGGTCCCCCAAGAACTGACGACCGATGCGTTCGAGAAAGTGATTCACACCGTCTCTTTTAGTCGCGGTTTATTCGGCTATAAACCTGACCCAGATCACATCGAAAAGGTTTTAAGAAGCTTGTCGCTTTGGGACAAACGCAACAACAAACTTTTCACCCTCTCCGGCGGCATGAAACGGCGAGTGATGATTGCCAAAGCCTTATCGCATCACCCTGAGGTGCTTTTTTTAGATGAACCTACGGCTGGCGTGGACGTCCAATTGCGAGAGTCGATGTGGGAGCAACTGACCGAACTGAAAAAACTGGGTGTCACCATTATTTTAACCACCCACTATATCGAAGAGGCCGAACGCATGGCCGATCGCATCGGCATCATCAACAACGGACACCTGGTGCAAGTCGACGAAAAGAGAAATCTGATCGAGAGACTGGGAAAGAAAACCATTAAAATATCCCTCAAGAAACCTCTGCCCTCGCCGATGGCCCATCAATTGAACTCCGAAAACGAATACACGGTTTCAGACGAGTCGATTTCTTACGAGTACAACTCGTATACCGAAGCTGACGAGATTTCTGAATTGTTTAAACTTCTGGTTGAAAATAACGTCTCCATTGGTGATGTCGAAACCCACCAAAGCAGCCTACAAGACATCTTTGTCGACATCGTTGGAGGTCCATCTTGAACTTTCGAGCGATTCTCGCCATCTACCAGTTTGAAATGGCCCGCATGTGGCGAACCCTGGGACAAAGCATTGCCTCCCCTGTTATTTCCACCGTTCTGTACTTTGTCGTTTTTGGCTCGGCCCTGGGATCAAGAATTAACAAAGTTGACGGCATCGAGTACGGCTCTTTTATCGTCCCGGGTTTAGTGATGCTCACGGTTTTGACTCAATGTATCTCCAATGCCTCGTTTGGAATTTACTTCCCTAAGTTCACTGGCACGATTTACGAGATTCTCTCCGCTCCCATTTCAGCCGCAGAAATCGTACTAGGCTATGTGGGGGCCGCCGCTTCGAAGGCCATTATCATCGCCACCATCATTATGATTACCGCCAGTTTCTTTGTAAACATCCAGATTCAGCACCCTATTTGGATGGTCATCTTTCTATTGTTAACTGCTTTTACTTTCAGTTTGTTTGGCTTTCTTATTGGGATTTGGGCGGACGGGTTCGAAAAGCTGCAAGTTTTTCCACTTTTAGTGGTGACTCCGCTTACCTTTTTAGGTGGCGCCTTTTACTCGATTCATATGCTGCCCCCCTTTTGGTATAAAGTTTCTCTCTTTAATCCTATGGTGTACTTAATCAGCGGTTTTCGCTGGAGTTTTTACGGGCAAGGCGACGTGTCTCTTGTGATCAGCCTCAGCGTGATTGCCGGCGTTCTGTTTACGACCCTTACTGTTGTTTATTGGGTTTTCAAAACCGGCTACAAGCTTAAATCTTAAAAGTAGACGGTCCTAAGCGGCTTCGGGTTTCTCCTGTAGACTGTAAAGATCTTTGCGGGCTTGATCCAGCTTCTCTTTCAGACTCTTCAGGTTTCCTCTGTAAGAGTTTTTAGCTTCCGAGCAGGCCTGTAGAGACTTACGAATATTATTTACCATCAATTCTCGATTTTGATCGGGCTTTGGAAACTCTAAGATTTTCGCTGAGCTCTGTACCACCGAATCTTTGACTGGCGTTTCCTCTTTTACGGCCACTGCTTTTTCGGCTTTTTCCAGAGCTTTCAACTCTCTTTTCATTCGAATGTTTTCTTTCTCAAGCTTCAACACATAATTATGGGCCTTGACCAGACGCTTTCTCAGTTTTCGTTCGTACTGCTCGTCAGCCTCGCGATTGTCAATCATGGCCGCCCCCACTCCATTGCTGAGGCCATTCTGGTTTGTCGTCGGCACTGGCGCCATTTGGTTGACGACTTTAGTGGGAAACACTTCTAGAAGTTTTTCATCCAGATGTTCCCGCTCCACTCTTTGCAAATCCATTCTCCAGATCATTTGCTTAAGCTGACCCAGCTCCATAGAGATTCCCTCGTGAACCTTGTTGAGTTCCCGATAATCCGAAGAAAGTTTGGTGTTGATTTGCTGAAGGCCTTGGTTTTCTTCGGCCAACTGGCTTTGTGACTCGGTTAAGTTTTGGTTCAAACGAGTGTACTCCTGGTTTTCTTCGGCCAGTTGAGCTTTTGATTCGGTCAACTTTAGATTTAAACGAAGGTGTTCCTCGTTTTCCCTAGCCAGCTGAGCTTTTGACTCGGTTAGGCTTTGATTCAAACGAAGGTACTCGTCGTTTTTTGACTGTACAGCTTCCAATTGTCCAAAAAGATCTTGTTGATTTTTGGTGATCACTTCGATCTCTTTATTCAGACTTTCGTTTGACTCAGTCATGATTTGCAAATCCGAGTAGAAGGTTTCATTGGCTTCCATTAGGTTTTGATTCTCAGCTAATAATTGTTCGTTTTGGTCCGCCAGGTGAATCAAATCTTTTTCCAATTGGCTTTTTTGGCTCATCAAATCTCGATTGTCCGTCATTAAAAGTGACTTGGCCTCATTAAGGTCACTGTATTCTTTCTCTAGGTTTTGATTTTTTTCACGCAGTTCTTGGCTAGCCTCTTCCATTTGCAGGCGAACTATGATCAAACTTTCGTTCTCAGTGGCTAATTTTAAGCTTCTGCTCTGAAGTTCTTTTTTATCATTCGAGAGATGACTAATTTCAGTGGACAGTTGGCTCAATCGTTGAATATTTTGCTCGTTTTGTTGTTCCACCTTTTGCTTTGCCAACTGAAGATCTTGTTTTTCAAAAAGGAGACTTTCTTTTTGGTTTATCAATTCCTTATTCTGATGAATCAGTCGCTCATTGTTTTCAACCAGCTCTCCATTGTCCGCTAGCAGACTTTCATTGTTTCGAAAGAGGTTTTCAATTTCGTGTTTCAGTTTTTTGTAGTTTGAATCCAAGCCTTCAAACTGCTGACGCCAACGTTGAACATTACGCTGACTGATCTGCACTTGACTTTGCAAATTCTGCTTTTGCGCCGACAGATTCTCTTCCAGGTTGGCTCTCAGACTTTGCAACTGGGAGATTTCCGATTCATTTTGCTTTTGATTTCTTACAAGCTCGATATTTTTTGTTTCTAAAACTGATGTTTTAGCTGCAATGCGGTTGCGATCGATGGTCTTCTGAGTCACTTTTTTAGCTAAGCCATCAATAGTTTTTGAGCTTTCTCGGTAAATCAACCAAGCCATCCATACCAGACCACTGACAGCGATCACCACAAACACTGAAAAAATAGCAAGAGTTCCTGTCAAACCTCACCTCCCTACTGAATTTATCGGTCACTCACAGCTCAAACCAAGGTCTAGCTGTTTAAATGAGGGGAATATCTTTTAAACACCAAACAAACAGAGGCTTTGGATGGTTTCGTAAAAAAGTTTCACAGAAAGTCGAAAAATTTGCCGACCTCGTTTCAGGCCTAATCTTGGCTCAGGTGTCTCAGGTTGGAACAAAAAAGAATAGAATCTTAAGACGATTAAAAGCTATATTCTTTCAATCGGTTTATCCGGCTTGGCATAAGACAAGCGAGCCAAGGGTAGAATTCGATGGTATTCATCTAAACCGGTAACAGCCACTGAGTCTGCTTTTTTTATGTCAATAGAGCCGTCACTTCGTAATAGATTCTTTTCCAAGAAAACCTGAACCACTTCTCCAATCACCAAATGAGTGTTGTTTTGTTTAATTTCTAAAATCTCCAACAGTTTCAGGCCCACTTGAATTTTTGACTCTTCAACGAAAGGCGCTTTGAAGTTTGATTTCCATTCGGGGGTGAGGTCACATTCTTCAAATTCAGAGACCCCCTTGTTGTATCGAGCACTGGTTTGATGAGCGCGTTCATAGATTTGACTTTGAACATGATTGATCGTGAAAAACGAAGTCTCTCTGATGTTTTCAAAAGTATGCCTTGGCGAAGATGGAGAGTGGGGACGCAATACGAACCCCATCAAGGGCGGATTGGCCCCCAGGTGAAAAACCGAGCTTATGATTGCCAGGTTGGGCTGCCCCTGATGACTGATAGATCCAATCAAATTGGCACTTTTCACGCCACTTAAAGCATTCACTAGCCGAACCCAACTTCGCTTGTCTAACCCCGCCTTATTTTCCACATCCACTGCGTCCATAACTCTCCTTCGGTCCTCTTTTCAAGAAAACCCATCCTAATGAGGTTTCTCCGAAAGTTCAATAATTCTTGAACGATATTTTTTGAAATGCGAGGACTCTTTTTACCTTTGAATTCCAAACCTCAATTCCCATGGCTGATCCTGGGAAGGTGAGTTCTATCCCACTCCGAAAAAACCTAGAACTGTCTACGGAAACGACAACATGTGAAACCATTACAGCGAATTTCCAAGATCTTGTTCTTTTCTAAAAAACTCAGTATTTACAAGGGTATGCTTAAGCAAAAAATGAAGAGATTTGCAACTTATTTGATCTTTCTGATGATGGCTCTTTGTCTTCCTTTTTCTGTTTTTTCTCAATCCCGCTGCCAAGATGTTTTCCGTTACCAGTGGGCCAATGAGATTATTACCCACCCTCTTCAGACCGACCGAGTGGTGAATTACATTGAGGAGCTTTCTCATCAACAGGTGCTACGACTATTTGAAAGACCGATCCAGCTGATTGAAGATTTACCTACAGGCCGGGTCCTGATTGGGCCCGTTTTAATTCACAACTACAGCTCTTTCAAACCGGAGTACCAGCAAGTCATTCGCGATCTCTACTCTAAAAGTATTCGCGAGTCGTGGATTAGGCGTGGCGCCAATGAATTGTTAGAGGCTCGCTTTGATGCACTGGCGGAACTTCGAGGTGTTCCTATTAAAGAGGTTCGTGAGTTTTATCAGCGAGACCCCGAAACTCTTTCTAGTCTATTCAGGTCCGAATTGGAGCTGGTTCGCAGCCAAGGAATCGAAGTCGGGCAGGTAATTGTTGAGTTCAGAGATGGATCGCGGCGCTCCTCGGATATGTTGACCGACTATCTGACCGATGGAATATGGGATGTGACCTATAAGTTAGAAAATTTTCTGACAGGTCTCCCACAAAAAGAAATCTCTTCACTGCATCTGTTTCACACTCACCCGGCCTTATATCCTAGCAGCGGTGCCACCCTTTCCTACGCCGACATTCTTTTGGTAGGACAGTTGCGCAATCAGATGTTAGGTTTCCGCACTGGCACCGAAGTCGAAGCTATGGATTTCCATATGTACGCCATCGGCCAATCAAATAGTCAGTTTATCATCGGCCACTATTCAGAAAGAGGATTTGGCTTTGAGTGATCAAAATTCAATACCCAAACCAAGACTCATATCGATGACCTCTTGGGAAGTGACTTCGGTCAGTAAGTCCCTCTTGTTGACACGGAAAACAGAATTCATCGGTTGCCCCCATGCTGACCATTTTTTGTGGAAGGCTATATCGTAGGCCAGTCCCTCATCAACGACTGTGTCACCGGCATAGCCGTTGTAGAAATAGGACACCTTAAAATCCACTGAGATTTCACTTTGCAAAAAGTTTTTCTGAACAGCAAGTCCAAAACCGGGCTGAGTCCCGACTTTTAAATACAAATTATCGCTTGGGTCGGTAAACAAATAGGGAGACTGGTACAAGCCCAGACTGACCAGAGTCATCCAACTTTTCGAAAGAGAAAGTCCTTGAATGTATTCAAACTGGGTCAGCAATACTTGATTACGGGTGATGTTTTGCCCCAGGTCTTCATCGTACTCGCTCCAGTTTAAATCGAGATTGAGACCTCCCGGCCCCCACCTGTTTTTCCAAGAGTAACTTCCGATTACCCCAACATTCATGGTACTCAAGAGAGTGGCTTTCGAAAGGGCTCCTCTTTGTTGGGCGTCGATTCTGGAAAATGCCAATCGCGGGGTCACAGAAAATAAATCGGTTCCCTCGGCTTTGTATTGAACCTGCTGAACACTGGCCATAGATCGTTGGTCGCTCCGTTTCTTCATCCAGTGGGTGCGAAACTGTTTTTCCAATGGAACAAACCTATTGATAGTGGAACTTTTTAGGAAGATTTGTTCGTTGGGGTAAATAAGATTTGGATTTTTTAGAAACGGATTGGCTTTTACGATCTCTTTCACAAATTTCGGAATGTCTCTTTTCTTGACCCCTAAATGCTTGGCAAATTTCCACAGAGATTGAGTTCTCTGGACTTCATAAAGCACCCAAGGATTTTCTTTGAATACCGAAGGCCCAGCCACGGCATTCAAAGCCAGAAAAAAGGTGAAAATGAATATATTAAGAAACCACTTCTGCATCTTCTTAACATCGGAAATAACCGTCTCAAACTTAAACAGGACTATGGCAAAGTTAATGCTTTCTTAAGGGTTTACCGATAAAGCATACAAGATGGAATCCCTAAGAAAGCAAACACCCTTGATCCTAAATTTTTTAAAGGCTTTGGTCCTGTCGGCTGTGCTTTGTGGATGTGATAATCCACTGGGGGACCAAGACCAAAGGGATTCTTCGTTTTCTCCAGGAGGAGGAGGCGGTGGTTCCGGTGGCGGTCCCGTTCTCGACACCACACCGCCCGCCCCGGCCAGTACTTTGGCACTGACTTCGCGCTGGATCACGGGTGCCAATCCGACCGACTCGCCGGTGTTCAGCTGGGCCAATCCAAGTGATGATTTCGAAAAAGCGGAAGTGGCTCTGGGAGCGAGCCTAGGTGGCGAAGAGATTTTTCCATTTGTCGCAAGCGCAGCCACCAACAGCCATACTTTCCAATCTATCAATTTTATCGAATGCTCTGTTACATACTTCCCG
This sequence comes from uncultured Pseudobdellovibrionaceae bacterium, assembly GCA_964351315.1. Lineage (GTDB taxonomy): Bacteria > Bdellovibrionota > Bdellovibrionia > Bdellovibrionales > JAGQZY01 > JAGQZY01. Next base: position 63,127 of record CAYGNH010000010.1, on the reverse strand, counting down.
AGTGTTCGCATTGTCGATGCCGCTGGCAATTTATCGTCACCGGTTTCTGAAACCTTAGGGTTTCGTTATGACAACACAGCACCCACACCGGTCGGTGCCCTTAGTATTCCCAGCTGGGATGGATCCAATGATCGTACAGTGACAGTGGATTGGTCTGCCAGTCTCGGTTCCGACAATTGTGGCATTGATCACTACGAGATTGCTTTAAGTTATGACAGTGGCAATGATGGCTTTGATGCCGGTGATTTCGGCAATTTGATTGACTGGACAACACTCCCTGGAGGCAGCACACCAACCTCTTATCAGATCCGCGATGGCATCGATGGTTTCTCGTTTACCAGCACCTTTGATCGCGAGTATTATGTTTCAATTCGTATCGTTGATATCGCCGGCTTGGTTTCAACACCCACCCATTCCAGTGGTTGGTTTACCTTTTCACCCACCCAGATTTCCAACTTAGAGATGTGGTTTGATGGTTCGAACACAGCCAGCCTCTATCAAGACAGTGGCTGCTCAACCACGCCGGCAACCTCGCCTGGAGACCCTGTGGCTTGTTGGCTCGATCAAAGTGGAATGGTCAACCATAGCATCCAAACCACACCAAGCATGCGTCCTTTGGTCGGAGCAAAAGGTCTATTTTTTGATGGTGCGAACGATATTTTAACAGTCGCAACAAAGTCCTACACGGCGGCTAGCAACTTAAGCATTGTTCTGCAGTACGAAGCCGACACCCAAAGTACGGATGGAGGTTCTTGTTGCCGTCCCATCGTTAGCTTTGCAACCAACGCCACCGGACTTTACCCCTGGCTTGGATTAACCCGTGGCAACTTTTCTCCAGCCAACAATCTTTTTCACGGTTGGGTTGGAAGTGGTCTCAGTTATATTCCAACTTCTCCAGGTGACCCCTTCGTAATCTCAGCAACTCACAATGGTGCGGGTGCATTGTGGAATGTCTGGACTAGTGGAACTCAACAAGTCCTAAACCAAGCCATCTCAAGCATCACCAATACAGTGTTTTCGGTGGGCGGAGACATCAACAACCCAGCCCGAAGAGTCCGGGGTGAAATTTACGAAGTGATCGTTATCGAAGATATCATCAGCATTGCCGATCGCGAAAAATTAGAAGGCTATTTGGCTTGTAAGTACGCCACCCGAAACAGCTTGCACCCGGCCCACCCTTACTATGATTTTCTCGGCGCCAATCTAGCTGGTTGCCCCTGATCAAAATATCAGACAAAAATATTAGCTTCACCGTTAGACCAAACCAGAGCCGTCGTTGGCAGGCTTTCCAACTTAGGCAAGAGACTTTTGATAGACTCCATAGCCTCTTCGCTGTCAGTGGCACCCATGCCGATAAACACAAAGTCCGCATCTCGACTGGATGCCGTTTTCAGAGCTTCGTAGGCCTCTTCTTTGTAAGGGATAATTTTGATATCTGCTTCCAGGCGAGCCTGTCGCTTTAGCTCTGTCATTTCGACTCGTGCTTGCTCTATTGAGTCTCCGTTTGGAATGGCCCGCAACAGCCGAATACGAGCGCCTCCCCACTGCTGATTGAGAGTCATCAGATAAGAAAACAAAGCCATTAAACTACCGTTGCTTTCCTGGCGCCACCACAAATCGATGGTTTTTTTACGTTTTGCTAAATCGATAGAGTTCGGTTTAAACACCACTAAATTTAAATTGAAAGTAGCCACCATTCCCAATGTTTTGTAAAAACGAGTCATCTCTTCGGGCTGATCTCCACTGGGGATTTGTAACATCACAGTGTTTGCCTTTAAAGCTCCGATGGAGTGCCCTTGTAGAAAATCAAAAAGCCCCTCATGCAAGTCTCGCGTCATCAAACTTTCAGAAAAAGCCTGAATCTTTTCAGACTTTAGGAAATCATCTATTTTTCGACTGTGCTCGTGAGCCGTTGCCAACCGTCCTTCGAAGCTGTCTAACTTTCTCTCTTCAATATCAAGAACTGTATAAAGACCGCGCTGACTCTCGATCCAAGAACCGGCTCGAATCAAATCCTCACCCTTGTGCAAACCTTCTGTGATGGCTATTAAAATCGGTCGCCAATTTTTAGGGTGAGCTTTGGTTCCTTGCAGCATTTTCAGACCATTGCGCACGCCGCGAAAAATATAGCCGCGCTTGGCATCGCCATAATTGGTTTCAATGTCTTTCTTTTTTAAGTAAAAATATATCAAAAATGACAGTCCAAGAGCGATCAAGGCGTAGGTGTCGTTGATTTTCATCATTGCGACCCCACAACCAACGGCACCCACTAAAGCGGTTGACCAATGAAAATAGCGAAACTGGGGGCGAAAACTGGGATTGCCTCCCTTGCTTTCAACAAAAGCCGAAAGGTTAATGGTTCCGTAGGCGATAAGAAAAAACATGGAGATCACCTCGGCCACGGCATTCAAATCTCCAGCCCAAATGACGGCCAATGCAATTGTAAAAGTTAAAACTGTCGCTCGTTGGGGTTCGTCACTCGCCCCCTCGCCTTTTGCAAAATAGGTCAGAACACGCATCAATCCGTCTCGTCCCATGGCCTGCAAAATCCGCGGGGCCCCTAAAAAACTTCCCAAGGCTGAAGACAAAGTGGCCGCAAAGACTCCAAGGATCACCAGTGGAGAAAAAACGCTCATGGTCTTCAAAGCAAAAAATGACTCCGCTTTCAAATCCATTCGTGGCGATGCCCCTGCTACCAACACCATTTGCACAACGTAAATGACGGCCGTAAAAAGAATGGCGATCAAAGTCCCAGAGGGAATCGATTTTTCTGGATTCTTAAGATCACCCGACATATTGGCCCCAGCTGTAATCCCAGTACAGGCCGGAAAAAATATGGCAAAGGCCACCCAAAAACTAATGCCATCAGTAAAATCCGAGTTCTGTGCAATAGAAAACGTTTCCGCATCAAAGTGTAGAAGGCCACCTACGACGAAAGATAAAATAGAGAGTAGCAAAACCCCAAGAACCCAGTTTTGCACCTTCAAGGCCACTTCAGCGCCTTGGAAAGTCAGATAGAAAAGCCCAGCAATCACCAAACTTGAAACCACTTGAGGGATTTTCATATCGGCCAAGGTTTGCGCCGGAGTGTAGAGCTCACTACCAAGAGAGGGGAAAAAGGGCGCTATGGTTCCAACCAAGGCTTCGGTAAAACCGATCACATAAAAAGAAACTCCCACGGCTTGGGCTATAAAAAGGGTGATACCGATAGTCCCACCAAAATCGGGGCCCAAAGCGCGCGAAATCATAAAGTAAACGCCACCACCCCGAACCTCTGTATTGGTGGAAATGGCCGACAAACTTAAGGTGGTTAATGTGGTAATCAGTTTTGAGAGACCAAGAATGGTTAGTCCCAACCACAAACCGGTGTGTCCGATCACAAAACCGGTTCTCATAAACATGATCACACCGAGGATGGTTAAAACACAGGGAGTGAAAACCCCTTCGAACATGCCGAACCTTCCCATGGGATTGGTGGATTCGGCGTCGGATTGAAGAAATTTTTTAATGATGGACATGACTTCGTCATTATCGCTTGAAACGCTTCGAGATTTAATAATTTTCCCTCGAAATTCGAGGGAACTAGACCCTAACTAGGAGTGTTGGCTAGTACTCGTTCTCGTCTCGGTCCGAGGAATCACTGACACCACGAACCTCTTCGATAAAGCTGCGCTCTTCATCGTAATCGCGGTTTTCATCTTCACCCGAGGATTCATCGATTTCAAGCTCTTGAATCGCGTGCAGAAAATCGGCTTCGGTACTGAGGTCACGTTTAATCAGATCCAAATACTTGTTCGGATAGCGAGAGGTCAGTTCTTCGATGTATTTCTCGAGCTTGCCTTCGGAAAGAATTTTTCGACGAATCTGGATCTTCTTCCAATAAAGAAGATAGTGGTAGCGACAATAGGACTCAACCACCGAAGGTTGGTCACAATCCCGAATACGACAAAGAACTCGCCCCTCGGCGTCGGTTAAAACAATGTCTTGTTCAATTTTAATTTTCTGCGGGGGTTTACTCGCCGCTTGCACTGATGTGGCTTTAGCTTTGCTTTTTTTCGGCGGTTTCTCAGCCCCCGTCGACTTCGCCGGCGAGGTTTCAACAGCGGCGACCTTTTTTGTGGCTTTTTCGTCGGTCTTCTTCGTGGCTTTCTTGGCGACCTTTTTTGTGGCTTTTTTTATGGTCTTCTTTTTAGCCGCTTTTTTAGTGGCTTTCTTCGCGGTCTTTTTAGTGACCTTCTTTGCTGCTTTCTTTTTAGCCGCTTTTTTAGTGGCTTTCTTCGCGGTCTTTTTAGCCGCTTTCTTCTTAGTGACCTTTTTTTTAGTCGCTTTTTTCTTCGCGGTCTTTTTTTTGGCCGTCTGCTTTTTTGCTGCTTTTTTCTTCTTTTTCGCCATTGCTTATCGCCTTTCGCTTCATCGACCTATAACACAGGAAAACCGCGTCATTTAAGCACAATATCGCCATACTTGGAAACGATTTTGATATTACCCTGTTCCTCACCCTTTAAACGGCCTTTTCGTTCGGTCCACAGGCCCTTTTTCAGTTTTCTTAGATGAATCGGCGCCGACATCCGCCCTTTTTCTGAGCGCAAAAGGACCACTGCTCCCGATTCTTTGCCGACATCCACAGTGATCGCCGCCTCATCACTCGTGATATTGAGGTTTTGAATCGATTTCAAATCGGCATCCAGGCTTCCTTTACTGAAATCCCCCTCTAAACTGCCTGAGAAATCACGCAGTCTCACCGAGCCACTGACGTTTTTAATGGTTGTATTTCCCGAAATTTTCATAAAATTAGTGGTCCCACTGTGATTGCTGTATTCCACAGGACCTTCATGGCCATCCAGAGTGTATAAGGCCGAGTGATTGTTCAAAGTTAAAGCCCCTTTGTTATTGGTCAATAGGGCTCGGCCTTTATAGGTCTGCAAGGCCAGATTCCCGACCTGGTTAGACACTTCGATGGTGCCATTAATCATTTGGATTCGTAAGTGGCCCTGACCTTGGCTAAACTTAGTTTTACCCTCCGTCATTTGCAGGCTCAGGTCAGATCCCCACTTTTCAGAGAAGACTTGCCCTTGGTTCCAAAAAATTTCCATGGGCCGAAGAGGGGCAGTCACCTTCATCTCAAACTCTGGAAGGTCCCCTTTTTTAGATCGAAGGTTTTCCCAAGTCTCTTGTTCCACCGGACTTTTTACTAAAACCTCAATGGTGTTTTGTTTTTGGCGCACTTCAAAGCTCCATCCAGGTGTGGCGCTTTTGTTTTGAGCCTCAACAGTTATTGTTTCGGAGTCGGTCGGAACAATTTGTAGAATCCCTTTATACCCACGGACCACGATTTTCTCGGCCAGACCGATGGGTTGACTGACCGGCTGAAAGCGTTGTCCCCAAGCCGTTAAACATGCAAGTAGACTGATCAAAAAAATGAAGGATCGAAGCATAGGAAACCCCTTTACACAATGCTTGATCCTAAGCCAGTAAAGCCCTAGAGTCACAGGCTTTTATCACGGCTCGTCAAGCCAGCAAGCCGCCTTCATCGTTGACTTTGAAAGAGATTTACCATTGAGTGGGGGCATTCATAACTAGGGGTGTCCCGAATAGGAGATAAAATGGAGAATGCCTACATTTTAAGCGCACAGAGAACACCAATCGGAAGTTTCCAAGGACAGTTTGCCGACACACCGGCCCCAACATTGGGAGCCACCGCCATCAAAGCCGCCCTTGATCAAGCCGGAGTCAAAAAAGAAGATGTTAACGAACTTATCTTTGGGCAAGTTTTGACCGCGGGAGTGGGACAGGCGCCCGCCCGACAAGCCTGCATTTACGCTGGGCTCCCAACCCGTGTGACCTGCATGACGATCAACAAAGTGTGCGGCTCGGGTTTGAAAACAGTGATGCTTGCTAACGACAGTATTCGACTTGGCGAATCGCAAGTGGTGGTTGCCGGAGGTCAGGAAAATATGACCTTGGCTCCTCACCTGTTAGAAAAAGCACGCGCCGGCTACCGCATGGGCAACGTGACAGCCACTGACTCCATGATCAAAGACGGATTATGGGACCCTTACAATAATTTTCATATGGGTATGGCTGCCGAGCTCTGCGTAAAAGAAGGCCACTTTACCCGAGAAGAGCAAGACCAATTTGCAAAACAAAGCTACGAGTGGGCCATCAAAGCTCAAGACTCCGGTGCCTTTAAAAATGAAATCACTCCGGTCGAAGTCCAATCTCGCAAAGGAACCACCACTTTTTCCGAAGACGAAGAGCCTGGCAAAGCCCGCTTTGACAAAATGTCTGGCCTGCGCCCGGCCTTTGACAAAGAGGGAACGATCACTGCTGCCAATGCATCAAAAATCAACGACGGCGCCGCTGCCTTGGTCCTTGCGAGCTCTGACTACGTACAAAAAAATAATTTAAAACCAATGGCAAAAATTATTGGCCACGCCTCTTTTGCTCAGGATCCCAAGTGGTTTACCACGGCTCCTGTAGGTGCCATGAAAAAAGTCTGCGAAAAAACAGGTATCAAAATGGAAGATATTGATCTTTTTGAGATCAACGAAGCCTTTGCCGTCGTGACTATGGCCGCCATGAAAGAGCTTTCCATTCCTCGTGAGAAAGTGAATGTGCACGGTGGAGCCGTGGCCCTCGGTCACCCCATCGGTGGAAGCGGCGCTCGCATCTTCACTACTCTTCTGCACGCCTTAAAAACTCATAATAAAAAATACGGGATGGCGTCGATTTGTATCGGTGGCGGTGAAGCCGTCGCTGTGATCGTGGAGAATCTATGATCAATAAAGTCGTCAACACAGCGGAAGAAGCGATTCTGGGTGTGAAAGACAACATGACCATTCTCACCGGTGGTTTTGGATTGTGTGGACTGCCGGAGAATCTGATCATTGCCCTTCGTGATTCAGGTGTGAAAGGACTGACATGCGTATCAAACAATGCCGGTGTTGATGATTTTGGGTTGGGACTTTTATTGCAAACAAAACAAATTAAAAAAATGATCTCCAGCTACGTAGGTGAAAATAAAGAGTTCGCTCGCCAGTTTCTAGAAAAAGAATTGGATGTCGAATTGACCCCACAGGGCACCCTCGCCGAGCGTTTGCGCGCTGGCGGTGCGGGAATACCCGCGTTTTACACTCCCACCGGTTATGGCACTTTGGTCGCCGAAGGCAAAGAGACCCGCGAGTTTGAGGGCCGCCACTATGTGATGGAGAGAGGTATTGTCGGCGACTTTGCTTTTGTAAAAGCTTGGAAAGCCGATCCGTTTGGCAATTTGGTTTTTCGCAAGACGGCCCGAAACTTCAATCCCATGATGGCCACTGCCGGTAAAATCACTGTCGCCGAAGTCGAAGAACTGGTTGATTTTGGCGAAATCGACCCCGATCAAGTGCACACTCCAGGAATTTATGTGCAACGGGTTCTCAAAGGTCCAAAATATGAAAAGCGAATTGAACAACGAACCGTGCGGGAGGCTTAGTCATGCCTTTGAATCGTAACCAAATGGCACAACGAATTTCCCAAGAAATTGAGGACGGCTTTGTGGTCAATTTAGGGATTGGCATTCCGACCCTTGTCGCCAACTACATTCCAACCGACAAAACTGTTATGTTACAGAGCGAAAACGGAATGCTTGGCTTGGGGCCTTTTCCAAAAGACTCTGAAGTCGATGCCGATTTAATCAATGCCGGCAAACAAACCGTTACCGCCGTTCCCTCGGCTTCGTTTTTTTCTTCGGCGGAGAGCTTTGCGATGATCCGGGGTGGGCATGTCGACTTAACCGTCTTAGGGGCCATGCAAGTGGATCGGCATCGTTCGATCGCCAACTGGATGATTCCAGGTAAAATGGTCAAAGGCATGGGTGGAGCCATGGACTTGGTGGCCGGGGCAAAGCGCGTTGTGGTCGTGATGCAACATGTGGATAAAAATGGAAACCCAAAACTTTTGAACGCCTGTGACTTACCCTTAACCGGAACACAATGCATCGATCTTGTCGTTACGGATTATGGCGTTTTTGGTTTTGATGCCGATGGATTTGTTTTGCAAGAATTGGCCCCCGGAATCACTGTGGATGAAGTTTTAAAATCCACCCAAGCTCCTGTCAAAATAGTCGGCGACCCACCGACTATGAAATTATGATTCAATAAGACGACCCACTCCTCGACGTGGGTCGTAATTCAGAGCGCACTCCAAGACAGACCTTAGGCAAACCCTTATAATGAGGTAGCTAAGTTGATCATCTCTGAAGGCGGACGTTATGGCGAACAAAATAATCACATTAAAAAAGGGACAAGAGTTATTTTTCGAAGGTGACACTCCGAATGCCATGTTTGTGATTAGAAAAGGACGTTTAGCGATCACCAAAAAAAAGGGCAACACCCACATCATTTTAGCCGAATTAAAAACCGGAGACCTGTTGGGAGAAATGGCTTTCTTTGATAAAAGCCCTCGCAGTGCCGGCGCCCAAGCCTCCATGGATGGCACCGAAGTTATTGAACTCCCCTTTTCTGCTTTGGATCAGCAGTGGCAAGGCTTACCCGGCTGGGTTAAATCCATTGTCAAAGCCATCAATGGCCACTTACGCACAGCCAACATTCGAATTCGCCAGCTCGAGCGCACCAAGGAAGAAGAACGGGAGGTTTTCCCCTCCCACACCATCAACATGCTGATGTCAATTTTGGGCTTTGTCTGCCACCGTTATGGGGAAGACACAGAACACGGATACCAAGTCCCTGCCGGAATTTTAAGAAATTACACCATCCAAGTCTTTCAACAGGCCACTCATAAAATGGATAAATTGATGGATACCCTTTCGGACCTGGGTTACATGAAGCGAGAAGAGCTGGGCGAAGGCAAGGTTCGAATTGTTTGTCACGACGTGGATTTTATCTTTCGTTTTGTGGAGTTTTACAATAACCAGCTATTCTCTGAACAAGCCAAGAAAAATAATATCAATGAATTTCAGTTACAAACTCTAAAGGTGGCCAAGTACTACGGCGAAAAAGAAGAGCCGAATGCAAAAGGCTTTGTAAAAATAAACGTCACAGAGTTGATTAATTCCTCTTACAAAGAAATGGGTTCTAAAATTGATATCGACACTGTGAAAAGTCTTTCCGAGACCGGACTTCTTGGAGATCACTCCGCCGATGGTACCAACGATTATATCGAATTTGACGTCAGCTACGTTTCTGAAATCGTCCCCTACTGGGAACTGGTTTACGAACTTAAAAAATTTCAGAGCGACTAATCCCCATTTCTACCCCTTTTCCTGTTTAGGGTCGGTGAATGAGGGCGAGACGGGAAATCCACCGAGAAAATTAAAACCACCGATGGGTCATAGCGGGACAAGGCATCGGAATGGCACTCCAAGGACTAATTAAAAGCCTGTATTTTCAAGCACTTAAATGAATCCTCTGAGGTAAAGACCTCTTCTCAAGGTTTAACGCTTTGCGTAATTTCTCAACTTAAAGCCAGTGGTAAAACCTTGGTTATGTCTCAATTTTTGAAAGCGCTCGTGCTTGTATTTTTTTTGTCAGGGTGTGCGTCTAACGCTGTTTTAGTCACGGGTGAACCCGTCGCAGATTCTCAAGACCCAGAGTTTCAGTGGCCGGTCTACGGAGCCTCACTCACACAAAAATTCCGCCCTAACAAAGCCAGGCCTTATCGACGACGTCACCAAGGAATTGATTTGGCGGCCAGTCACAACACACCCATCTATGCCATCGACCATGGGGTGGTTACCTATGCCGGCCACGGCCGCTCAGGATACGGGCGTCTGGTTGTCGTCACCCATATGAATCAAAAGTACAAAAGTTATTACGCTCACCTGTCCCGCTATAAAGTTGAGAAAGGCGATATCGTTCGCAAAGGAGATTTAGTGGGACTCATGGGTCGCTCTGGCCGGGCCACCGGGGTTCATCTACATTTTGAGGTTCGAAAGCAAAATTTAGCCATCAATCCACTGGATGTGCTGCCATCCCAATCCGTTTCCGCTCAACAGGCAAGCCCCCAACCTTAATATTGTCACTCAGTCTTCAGCACCCATACTGACCAGTTGATCAACCATAAATTGATACTTGGATTCATCTTTCAATCGCTTTTTCGCCTTGGACAGCGGCGTGTCTCTACGAACCTTTAAATTCACATCAATAGCCGGGTGGGAGACCAATAAAATAAAAATCTCAGACAACTTTTCGAATTCGTCGCCTTCTACTCCTCGTAGTGAAAAAAGATAAATCAAGGGGCTTTCCTGAGGGCGCCCCGAAGAGGATAGGCGAACAAAATTCGGATCAACGCCTTTGGCTAATAGCCACCGCAAGAGATCGACATTTTTAAAGGTGATCCCCGAATAAACGAACTCGCCGAGGGCCTCGGCGGCAAAAGGTTCCGCATTCAACAAACGGTGCAAAATTTCTTTCAACTCAACGCTGACTTGCATTTCTTGATCCACAAACTGTCGGGCATCCAGTTCAGGGTTGCGCTGTTGAGTCGGCAAACTTAAGTCCACTTTTTTCGAAACCAAGTACTCAATGACGGCAAACTGTTGGGCCCGAATCGCCACCATGATCAGAGTCAATCCCTCATTGTTTCGAATGTTCAAATTGAGGCCTTGATCTGCTAACTCAACCACTGATTGCAAGTCGCCCACATTGACTGCATTAATCAACTTCAGCTCTAAATTTTTCTCTCCGGCCTGACTGGCTGGGGTCGTAGATTCGGTACGACTCAGCGACTGGGAATGTTGTCCACAATTCGCCATGAAACATAAAAATGAAATATACCCTATAATCTTCATTTAAATCTCCATCCCAATCCCTAAGGTAAAATTTTGTCCGCGGCGATAAGCTTGCCAAGTTTGCCCTTCTTGTTCTAAACGAACTTTGGGATTTAAAATATTTGTCACTTTTCCTTGGAAAATCATCGATCGACCTATCTTTTTTCGAATCACAAAATCCAATTGATTCACTGGCAGCTCCCAAATATTGGGCAGACCTTCGGGAGCCGTGAAGGCAATGCGTTTTCCATAAACGTTGTAAGCCAAACTGGCATTGAGGCGAAGAGGTTGATGTTCGTAATCCAAAAGAAAGTTGGCGGTGTACTTCGACTGCCCTTGCAGAGGCCTGTTCGATTCCAAGTTGTCTGAGTTTTTAATATCCCCAATTTGTACATCTGACTCTATGTAAGCGTAATTCCCAGCCATTGTGAACCGCCTTAACCAAGAACTAACAAAACCCAAATTTTTCGATACCTCGATTTCTGCACCGTAAATCTGAGCCCCATCCACATTCACGAAATTGATACGAGGGTCAGAACCCACGGTAAACAGGTTCTCAATGGGGTTGGTAAATTCCTTGTAAAAGAAGCCAACAGAGAGGTTCTCGCGAGAGCTGAAGTACCACTCCCAACGGGCGTCATAGGCTTCGATAACAGTGGCTTTCAACTTTGGGTTTCCGGCCACATCATAGCCCGTATCAAAGTCCTGCCACAATGTATCAGAGAGTTCTCGTAAGTCTGGTCGCGAGATGGTTTCACTTTGTGCAAATCGCATCTGCATTTTTTTATTCATCTTCCAAGTCAACGACGTCCCGGGAAGCCAATCCTTGGTGTTCAGCTCACTCGATATGGAGTCGTTGGTGAAAGGCTTGATCGTATCGACTTTTTGCACCGAATTTTCGTAGCGCATGCCTGTATTCAAGGTCACAGACTTTAGCAACGGCCATTGGCTTTTAAAATAGTAAGCATCAATCCGTTGTCTCGCAAAATATTGATCGGTTTCTTGGGTTCGATTTTCTACGATGAAAGAGCTTTCACACTCTTCAAAAATCGCATCCAAGTTTCCACTAAGATCAGTGTTGCAAGGGGTGCCGCTGGGACTTAGACCGAATCGAGTCATTCCCGAAGCTCGGTTCTTACGGGTGCGGTTTAGCCCCACCGTCAATTGACCTTGTCTTTTGGAAAACCACGGGAAAGGAGAATCCAAAGAAAATCCCAAATCATCGGCTTTTTCCGACAAGTTGTAGAATCGCCTTTCATAGGCCGTATTGTCTTCCGGATTAAAAGTAAAAACTCCGTCGTCGGGAGAGTAAACAGAAGTGACTCGGTTCGGCTCATCTCGACGAGCCTTTGATTCGGCAAAATGCCAGTTGATTTTTAGATCGTTAACCACTGGAAATTGACTTTCCCCTTGAAACATCAAGGTCTGCAAAGTTCGAGCTGCAAACTCATACTCGGTCTGACGAATGGTGTTGCCTTCGGCGTTCTCCCCTTCCATCACCGCCACATAGTCCGTGGTGTTGCGTAAATTAATATAATTAGTTTGAACAGAATGATTTTTAAATAATTTCAGCTGATGCCCTAGAATTCCGCCTACGGTTCTTTCTTTTTGAGTTTTCGCCCGAATCAAATCGTCCTCTTTTTGCAAAACCCCTTCCGGTTCGCTGTATCGCTTTCGCTCTTCCTCCAAGAAACCAATTTCATCCTTGTAAAGACCCGAAGCAGTCACACCCATTCGTAACGGACCCATTCTCCAACTGTCTCCCATAGAGAACGAGAGATCCTCATTAGTACCTCGATCTTCATCTTGTAAAGCATGACGGTTGTTTTTGAAGATCAGACTCGGATTGCTCTTGGCGCCCTCTGGCAACCTACGACCCCCATCATCCACACCCAACCAATCGGAACCACCACCTTGGTAACCCTGCAAATTACCATCGTTAGAATTGACAGAGTTGGAAATCGAAACTTTGAAAAAACCCTTTTCTGGCATAGCCTTGGTTTGCAACTGTACGACCCCTCCGCCAAATTCGGCAGGCTGATTGGGAGAGTAGCTTTTTTGAATGATCATGCTATCTAAAAACTGTACAGGAAACAGATCCAAGGGGACCACTCGTCGACTAGGATCGGGACTAGGCAAAGCGACTCCGTTCAACAGAGTGGAAGAGTAGCGTTCTCCTAAACCACGCACGTAAACATACTTACCATCTTTCAAGGTTAGTCCTGTCACCCGCTTCAAAGAACCGGCGGCATCGCTATCCCCTGACTTTGCCATTTGTTCGGCACTCATAACGTCGGCAACATTCGAGGCCTTGCGGCGCACTTCAATCAAAGCCTGAATGGAGCCCTTTAAATTTGGAGCCAACACCACAAAGTCTTCCAACACCAAACCAGCGGGAGTGAGCTCGATGGTTTTCAGTTCCAACTGCCCGTTCTGAATTTGCAAGTCTCGCACCACTTGAGTTGAAAACTTGGGGTGAGTCACCGAGACCACTTGTGGCCCCAAAGGCAGCGACAGTCGGACTGTACCCGCCCGATTGGTGCTGCCACTAATTTGAGTGCCACGAGCATAGACTTTGGCCCCCGCAATCGGTTCACCATTCACCGATAGAACTTTTAGGTTTAAATCACCCGACTCTCCCGCAACCAGTGACTTCACTTTTTCTTGTTTTTTGGGTTCATTAAGGTCACTGACAATGCCCTCTGAAAAAATATTAACGAGCAACTGGGTTCTTTCGTTTTCCTCAATTTGAAAATTTACGGTTTGCACATTTTTTCCATCAACAATATTCAATATGTGTTGGCCCGGAGGCAGGGCCACCGTAATGAAGCCAAAGGCATCAGTCTTATATTTGCTTTGACCGATCATCACCTCGTAGTTTTCTAAAGGCAGTCCACTTTGAGAAACTAAAACATCAACCGCACCTTGTTGGGCCCAGGCCATTATAGAAAAACAAAGAAAGGTCAAAGCCAAACTAAATTGTCTCACTGCAGGCCCACTTTTCTTGTTTACAATTCGAGATCTCTCGTTTTAATTCAATAGATTTTTCGAATAAACCGTCTTTATCGATACTGTTTAAATAGACTTCCGATTTTTCAAAATCGCCAGTGCGGAACAAAGAATAAGCGACGGCATACCGAATGTCCTGATCTTCCAAAAGTTGATTTTTTTGTAACTGAGGAACTAAAAATTTTAGGGACAAATAATCATCGTCTTCTAGGTAAAGAGCCAGCTTTTGTTTCAATCGTTTTGCTGGGTCCATGGTGGTCATATTCAGAAATCGAGCCCGATAGGACTTGCCCACCTGACGAAGCATCTCTGAGGCCTCAAAACTGAGGGAAATATTATGTTTCGCTGCCTTCTCTAAAATAAGAGCCGCCGAAAAGCGTTCTTCCAAAGCTAGGTAATTTTGCGCCATTTCCAAAGCGACCATCTCTTTTTCTGGGCGCAGAACCTGCAGAGCTTGCAGCAACTCGAGGGCCGTTTGGTGCTGTTTGGCTATCCGAAATTGGCTGGCCATAGCCAGCACATCTTGAAAAGCATTTTCGTCTTTTAAGGTCTTAAAGGCGATATCTTTAGCCGCTAGAAACAGATGCTCACTCAAAAGATAGGAAAACTTTTTCTTGTTGATGACGGTTGACGACAATCCTTTGGTAGTAGCCTCGTCCAAAACTCGCCAGGCTTCCACTTTACGATCTTGCTTCCAATGAATTTCGGCCTTGACCAAAAAATAGGGCAATTTGGTCTTCATCTTGATCCCTATATTTTCAAGACTGACTTCGGCTTCTTGCAATCGCTCCAACTGCAAAAAACTTTCGGCTCGGTACAAGTAGATTTCCTTCGACTCTATTCCCAACTTCAAACTTCGATTAAATTGATCAAGAGACTTTTCATAGTTTTTTTTATTTAACTCGATCATTCCCCAAAAACTGGCAATCAAAGCCGAGTTATCTTGTTTCTCGTCGGCACTCAGCTTGCGGAGAGTTCGTTCAGCTCGATCGTAGTAACCATCCTTAACCAAGACACGAACCAAGGCCAGATGGTCGACCTCAGCCTGTTGCGCAAAGACTTTGAAGGCTACAAACAATAAGACATAGCAAAGAATCAACTGCCCCACCCAGGGAAGTTTAGATTTCGATTCTAAAAGTCTTTTCTTTGGCTTCTTCACTATCAATTCACCTGAAACTTCAGTTTCTGTTTCACCCAAACACTGACGAACTGCCCTTTGTATTCGGCTGGGCTGAAGTTCCACGTTTTTACCGATTTCAAAGTCACTTGATCAAAAACTCCCTCGGGCGCGCTGTCCAACAACTTTACTTGGTCGACGGCCCCATCTTTGTTAACAAGAATATTGACAGTGACATGACCTTCGATATTTTTTTCCTTGGCCGATTCGGGGTAAGGGATCACCTCGCGGTACTGCACTTCGGGAAGACGGTCGACCACATCTTCGGTCATGACTGTGTCTCCTTGTTGACTTAAAAGTTGAGAATCCCCAGAGGAAAGGCCCAAAATATCGATACCCAAATCCAGTCCTGAACTGGCAAAAGCCATATTCATTTTAGGTTTCAAGGACCTCACTTTATTGGTATCTCTCTTGACCACTTTTTTCTTTGGTATTTTCTGTTGTGCCCGTTTTTTAACTTTTTTAGTTTTAAACTGAACCGTGTTGTTTATTTTCTTTTTAGACAACTCAACCGTGCCGTTCATAAAGTTAAGGAGTATGACAACTAGAGTAAACCCCAAAAGGGCAATTCCCATAGATTTCAAATGCAAATTGCTTTTTTTAGGAACCAACCTCAGCCTCCGTGGCAACACCAATATCCTTCACTCCCGCCAATCGACACTGATCGACAACATCCACCAACTTATCTGCCGAAACTTTTTTATCGGTGACAACTAAAATGGACTTTGAGCTGGCGTCACCCACCATCTCTCGAATCTTGCTTTGCAAAACCCAGGGTCGGATATGCTGTCCATCAACGTAGATTTTCTCGGAGTTATCAATAAAGATTCGAACAGACTTTGAACTACTAGGTTTGCTGCTGGCAGCCCCCGGTCGGTTTAGATCAATCTGCATGTCTTTGATAAACGTGGTGCTGACCATGAAAAAAATCAATAAAATGAAAACCATATCAATCAAGGGAGAAACATCCACTCCCTCCGGCCCCGCCGGTGGACGTCTTTTAAGCTTCATGGGTCGTCTCCTTCAGCAAAATACGACTGATACTTCTTTCTACAAAATCAGTGTGGGCTTTTTCCTTTTGATCCAATTTTTTTCCAATCAACAGACCGGGAATCGCCACCACCAAACCCATCTGAGTGGTGATTAAGGCCTGAGAGATCCCACCCGCAATTCCACCGCCCTGGGTGAACAAAGCCGCATCTTTCAAAGAATCAAAAGTTTCAATCATTCCAATCACAGTCCCTAAAAGACCAAGAAGTGGTGCCACAATCACGATAGCCTTAATCGTACTGCGATGACAGCTTACCTGTTGACAGAAGTGGTGCCATTCGACCTGCAAAGAAGTTTCTAGATCTTTCGTAGATCCATGAACTCGGTCTTTTATGTTGCGTAGAGTTTGAGACAAGATATCGTCGTCTTGCCAATCGTTTTGTAAAAGGGATTCTGGATTTTTCCTAAGACTTTTCGATTGTAAAAACAGAAAACGGTAGCCTAAAGCATACCAGAGGATCACTGAGGCCACAGCCAGAACCCAAGCCACCCAGCCGCCTTTATTCAAAAAATCAAAAGCACTGGAGGGGCTCATTTTTGATCTTTCCGTTGGTTAAAAGCATTGCAAGTCGCCAACGCCCATTTTTCCATATCCGCTTTGATCCCTTCGGTTTTAGCACTCAAAAATTGCCCAACAAGGAGGGCCGGAATAGCCACAATCAAACCAAACATTGTGGTGACTAGAGCTTCAGAGATCCCACCTGAAAGAAGTTTAGGGTTGCCGGTTCCATACATGGTAATGATGTCAAAGGTTGAGATCATTCCAGTCACCGTCCCCAACAGGCCCATCAGGGGCGCCACTGAAGCAATCACTAAAATCACGACACCAAAACGATCGATCAATTGGGACTCTTTGATAATAGCTTCCATGATCCCGTCTTCCACTTTATTTGGCTCTGACTTTAAGAAGCTTAAAGTTTTTGTTAACACTCTTGAAACAGCGTCGTTTTCTCGCAGCAAAAGATGTTGAGCCTCTTCAACATCTCCGGCCTCAACTTTTTTAAGGGCCGATTGTATAGAGGATTCACTGCGGGTTTGAGCTTTTCGAAGTAAAGCAAATCGAAGGAAGGAGATTATCAAGGCAAACAGTCCCATCACGACAATAATCCAACCGATCAATCCACCAGAACGCATCACGTCCATAACAGTTTTCTCTTGTTGTGCGGTGAATTCTTTTTCGGGATTATCGTAAAGGAAAAAGCTCAAGGTTTCTGGGATTTGCTGATCTGAAAGCTCTTTGGCATCCGAACCCAACCACTGCCAGACACGAAAAGTGCCCTCCCCACTGGGATAAAGAGCCGCAATCTTACCATCCACTTCTGCAAAGCGAGCCACCGGCCCCAACTGCAAAAGGGTTCCTTGCTTCTCTTCCCCGGACTTCGAATAGAATGTCCCTTGGGTTTTGCTCAGGACAGACGAATTTTGAATTTCAGTTGTGGCTGCTGCATAAACATTTTTAATTTGATCCAACAGGGGGACGTCCGTCGCCACTGCGCCTTTCACGGATTGAGTTCGACTTAACTGAGCTTGTTTAAGAGTGGTTTGCAGTAACTCACGATTTTCCTTTTTGTTTTCGTAATCTCGTTCGATGTCGCCCAGCTTTTGCATTTCCACTTCATTATTGGTTTGCATCTGCAGCCACTCATTTTCCATAGACTTCAATTGCGCCTCAGCCTGGGTGACTTTAGAGCCCAAACTGGATTTGACGGTGGCAATTTTGCTTTCTAGTTCTTTTTTGTAGGTTGAAAGAAACAAAATCTCGCGTTGATAGGCGGCAGTCAACTCATCTACCTGCGGCTTGGTTTTCTCAGCTGTTTCAGCCCAAGCCGGGCTCATCAAACACGCAGCTATTATGTTACAAATTAATGTCATCACCCACCTCAGATCTTGGTTGGAATTTCGAAAAAACCCTGACGAATTTGCTTTTTCAAAGATTGAAAAAAGGCCAAAGTTTGGGACTGTTTTGTTTTATTTTTGAAGGCTTTGTAATTCCAAGTTCCGTTCTCAAAAACGGCCATTCCAACATCCCCATTTTCGGTTTTAAAGTACAGGAACATCATCCCCACCTTGACCACTTCTGCTAAATGCAACTGTCCATTGATGGGAAGACTTTGCCGGTGCAAACTGGTTTCTCGAGCTAAACGTTTCTCGTCTTCAATCAAGGCCCACAATTCATTGGCCGCTTTGATTGTTGAAACTTCTTTTTTCTCGATGCGTTGGCTTAGCTGTTCCAAGCTGTCCAGTCTTTCTTTTTGTTTGAATGGCAATGAAATTTCCACCCATTTTTTCATCTCACTTAAGGTGCTAATCAGGACCGGCTCAAGAGCCTCGGACTCTATGGAAGACTCTCCCAGTTCTTTTTTCAATTTTTGAACTTTATCATCCAATTGTTTTTTGCGAATCTCTTCATTGCGAATGTTAGATGCCAGCTCGGCTTTTTGAATACTGAGAGCCTTCAGTTCGCTTAGAACTTTCTCCCTCTCCGTCTTGTACTCATCATTTAAAAGTTCCACTTCTTTGCGCAGCTCAATAACTTTTTTAGAGAGAGCTTGAGTGTCAACTTCGGTTAAACCAAAAGATGGCAAACTCAATAGGACTATACATAAAATTCTCATACTCGCCTCGAACGTCAAAATCGAGAGGACCCTTTGGCACTCTCGACACTTTTTAAAAGAAAAATGGGGGAACCCTGTCCCCCGATTTTTAAGAAAGACTAATCTCTGGTTTGAATCCAAGCCGTCCAATCGTCCGCCCCCATGGCTCCCCGGTAGTCCACTTCTTCGTAGACATCATAAAAAGCCTCATCCAAATCGGCATCAGTAGGAAAGATCTCCTCTAGGATTTCAGCCCCTTGCATGAGAGGCGACGTCGAAGCCGGAATCCACCCTTTTACTTGCAATGTGCTGGCCGTAACAAAATCATTGTCTGTCATTTGTTGAACAGGATCTGCAGCCGCACAGTCAGCAAAGGCGTTGGAAGAAAAACTAAGATCAAATGATCCAGCAGGGTCCATGCACCAAGTGTCCACACCCACCATCACTGAATTGATCAGTGAATAGTTGGTCCCTCGACGAAGTTTTAAGCCTTGAGAATTAACCCCACCAACAAAAGTGAAGTTTACAAGTACGGGATGAGAACGAAGCTTAAGATTGTTGTCTTCGGACTTTGAAGAATCGGCTTCGACCATATGTCTGTCATTGTCTTCGCCGGCGTTCGGATAGTCTCCCGCTACGACGATTCCGTTTTGTAAAAAGACCCGAGCACCATCAGTGGTGTCGATCCCATCGTCTTCTCCTTTGTAGCAGAAAATATTGCGCGCGGTCATCGCCCCACCAAAAAATTCGATACAATCATCACTGTTGTAAAGCACGGCCAAGTTTTCAACTAAAGTGCCTAAGCCCACCGCATTGAACGTGACACCATTCAATTCTTTTTCTGAATCGATTCGGTCACCCCCGTACTCCACTTGTAGGTACTGAATCACACCTGAAGAGTGATTGTCGTCATCCCCACCGTAAAAACCGGTGTTGGCTTCACCGGGAATGGTGCAGCTCGCAAAATCATTGCACTTGTTTGATTTCGCTTTCCCACTGATCACAAGTCCACCCCAGTCACCTGGACGCTTCGCCACAGTGGATTGGGCGAGGTGCTCGCCTTGTGCCGAAGACATCAAGACAGGAGCGGCGGCGGTCCCCTTAATCTCCAATTGAGAGTCACGAGTCACGGAAATGAAAGATTTAACATCCCCTTGCACGACCGAACCGTCGGCTGTGGTGAAGCCTTTCCAAACTCCGGTCAAATCCTTTGCGGGGTTTAAGGCGAAGACAGAAACGCCCGGGCTCACGATCAGTTTGCCGCCAACCACCGGCTCCGTCGGTTGCAATGTGGAATCTAATTTTTCACTGCCAATATAAACAGCTCCAAGCAAAATATAGTTAAAACCACTGGTTAACTCTAGGGTGCCAGTATAGGTCCCCTCAAGAACACAGGTGTCTTTTCCAGCTAATTTTTTATTAAAGGCGCGAAGTCCTGTTGGACAGGCATTGGCCGCGCTTGTAACAGCAAGTGCGACAGCAAAAGTTAGGGCGATTCGTTTAAACATTGATTCCTCCAAGGAGTGTTTCGTTTTGTTTTATTAGCGCCTTTCTAAATCGCAGACACCCTTAGAGTAAAATCAAGATTGGATTGCACGAAGTGAGGCTTAGGTTCAGGTTCTGTTGGGATCCTGTTAAGACTAATTTTTAGGCACCCGAGGCCTTTTCGCAGCCTTCGTTTTAGGCGGCTGTCTCCTTAACCTCCGAACAACCCTGGGGAGCCCCACCTAGGTCGCGGCCGGTTTTCCACTCTCGACCAAACCAGATCATTTGCCTGTGCGACAGTCTTAAAAATTTTTGCTAAAATTGAAGCATGTCACGGCCCGCTCTTTGTCTTTTCACAGCAATAATTCTAATGGCCCAGGTCAGCCAAGCTTTTGATGATTTGCGAGAGGTTTGGAACTTAGACCTGCTCTATCACTACTCTCGGATTGAACGCTCCACTCTGTTGCAAACCGACAATTTTCAAAGTCGCCAAGGAGCCATGCTTCAGTTCGAATATGAAGACCAAATTGACTTATTTTGGCGTTGGTATTTCGGAGGCGATGTGACTTTCGCACGCTACGAGGCGGCACCGACTGCCATTTTTTCTCCTCGCAACCAATACCCGGCCCAAGTCTACTTGGGAACTGGCTTTCAATTGGGAGATTTGAAGAGTTTTGAAATTTTCGGCGGCCTTGGTGGCTCGACCGAACATTACTTCACACTGACTGGGCCAAATCAGTTTGAGTTTCGCAACAAATACTCCTTACGGGGGCATGTGGGATTCAGCTGGCGTTTTCTTAGCATCACAGGCGCCAGTGCCAAGTTTCTCTTTCGCTACTCCTTACCTCTGACCACGGTGGACCACAACGGAACTCCTCTTTCTTACCGTGGGATTCTCGACGGAACTCTCCGCTTGCGGGGGAACTATGATTCTTTGATGAGTCTTTACGCCGGCATCCGTTTTGAGGACTATCAGACCTCAAATGAATCCATTACTTACTTCACCTCTCGCATCTACGCCGGGCTGGGACTGCATTTCCACTGATTTCTCAAAATGAGAATACCTCAATGTTTTTCCATAAAATCCGATAAGGACTATGGAGTGTAGGCCAATGTGGTACGTGATTTCGGAGGTCCTGCAAAAAGAAAAAAACTTTTTCGGACCCCTTCATTTGATCTGTCTTAGCGCACTCATCCTTATCGGGTGTGGCGGTCCACCTCAATTTCCTGCCGAAGGCGAAGAAACCCCAGCCCAGCTGCAGTTGGATTCGAGTTCGGTCGTGGATTTTACCGATCGCATCACCAATCAAAATTTTACTTTCACCCTACTGATCAACAATCTATCGAATTCGGTACCGGCTAACAACATCACCGTGACCGGCGCACCCAACGCACCTTACTTCTTCACAGGCGGAGGTTTTCCTGGGACAGCGGGAACTTGCAGTAACACTTTAAATGTGGGCAGCTCCTGTTTGCTCGAGATTGGATTATCGCCCACTCTCCCCGGAGGTTATAACACCTCATTGATCTTGCAATATTTTGATGGCCTTATTGATCAAACTTTGATTATCAATTTATCGTCTCAAGTCCGAGACCCCTACCCCGCTCAACTGGTTCTAACCCCCGCTGGAGATTTGGACTATGGAATCATTGCGGTGGGTGGATATTCTGAAATCGTGCTGAACTTGCAAAACACCGGCGAGTCCGATGCCACCGCCTTAAATTTTAACGGCCTCAGTGCACCTTACAGCATTCCAAGCACGAGCTGCACCGGAACCTTAGCCGCTGGCGCCAGCTGTCAGTTGACGTTGCGGTTCAGCCCAGTGGGCGCCAATCTATTTAATCAATCTCTAAGCGTTGAATACAATGACGGTGTCAGCAACCAAACCATCTCTCGTAATTTAACCGGCGAAGGGCGAGTCGCCGGTTTCGTTGCCGTCGACGAAGGCAATAACTTTGACTACCATGTGATTTTGGCCGGTCAGCAAAGTGATCGCAGTCTTACTCTGCGCAATACCGGTGGTGGCAACGCTTCGATGATCAGCCTCTCAGGGCTGGCCGCACCCTTCACTTTGGTCAGCACCACTTGCCCGGCTGTTCTGACTCCAAACCAGACATGCAATGCGGTGGTTCGATTCTCTCCTTCAGCGACCTTGAATTCAACGGACCCTTTAGAAATTAATTTCTTTGATGGATTCAATTCACAAGTGACTCCTATTAATTTTCAAGGTCAAGGTTTTGCTAATGTCTTGGATTTAAGTTTAATTAACCCCGCCAGCAGTCCCTCGCAAGTGGGCACTCCGACAGTCCGAACCGAAACTTTGGTTAGTGATTTGCGCATTCGACTGTACGCCGACGCCCTTTGCTCCTCCGAGCTCATTAATGACCTCAGCGTCAACCCTCAACTGGACCTGATTCTCAATTTAGCCGAAGGTGTCTACGAGTTTCACGCTCGTGCGGAAGACAGCGATGGCAACTTAACAGCTTGTTCAGCCGATTTGGTGAGTTACGAATACGACATCACTCCACCGCAACCCCCTGCAAACGTAACCTTTGCACAAAACTACACAGACTCGAGCGCAGTGACGCCGACGATCACTTGGAACGCCAGCCCCAGTGCCGATGTCGTCAACTATCAAGTCGCAGTCAGCACCAATGCCGGTGGCGGCAACTCCCAAGGAGGGTTCACTTCCAAAGGCAACGTCACGACCGCCACGGAGGGATCTCTAAGCATGCTTGAGTGTGAGTACTACTACGTCAGTGTACAGTCGATTGATGACGTGAATTTAACTTCACTGACTTATGCCGTTTCAGCTTCACCTTACCGCTATGACAGCGCCGCCCCTCTGCCTCCGACCAATCTCAACGAAGATGGCGACGGCAGCACAACAAATTCCGCCACCATTGCTTGGACCGCTGGTTCGGACGCCTGTGGCGTATCTCACTACGAAGTTGCTGTGAGCGAAGACACCAATGGTAACAACCTGCTTGACTCTGGTGAAATTGGCAACGCGGTTGGTTTTACAAACGTCGGCAATGTTACCACTCATCGCTTCAACGCGATCACTTTAACTAACGGTGTGACCCACTTCACATCCATCCGAACCGTTGACACCACGGGGCGTTTTTCCAGTGAAGCCGTGTCTGATCCATGGATCGTTTATGACCCGTCGGAAGAGCTTCCCGACATGATTTTATGGTTGGATGGAAATGATCCAGCCACCGTCGTCGACAACAATGGCCGAGATGCTCTTAATCCTCTTTTCAATGGACAGGTCAACAGCTGGTTTGACAAGTCCGGAAGCACCTTCGATCACGATTTTCAAATTTCCAGTGGAGCCACTCGCCCGCTGTACGATGATTTCAATTTCTCGGTTGTTTTTAACGGCGTCAACTCTGGAATGACAACTCCCGATCATCCGGAAATCAACACCGCCACCGTTGTACAAAGAAACATAACCGTGGCTTTCCGATCATCAGCCAACACAGCAAGTCGACAAATCCTCTACGAAGAGGGCGGGAATATCCGTGGCATGAACGTTTACATTTTTAACAATCGTCTTTACTGCGGATTCTACAACACTCCCGCCGGTGATGGCGATGGCGCACAACCCTTCACATGGGTGAGCACTCCGATTGCGGCCAATCAAACCTATTTTGTGACATGGGTTTTTGACTACACAAACTACGCTGGACCAGCAGGCCCCGATGGAGACCTCACATGCTATGTCAACAACGTCGACATTGGCACAGTTCCCACTACGTCACGCTTGTTTGCCCACAGCGGCAATGTGGGCCTAGGGCGAATCGATAATGATTCTTGTTTTGAAGACAACAGTTGTCAAAGCTCAGGCTCGCCTTTCCTCGGCGAGATCTACGAGGTCATGCTTTTTAACAACGCACCCAATGCGTTTGACGTCACCAATGTACACACCTACCTCGACAACAAATGGAACTGACCAATCTCCACCTTAGGTCCAGTGGCCTCAGCCAAAAACCGTAAACCTTGCACTATGAGGCAATTTTAACCTAGGACGAAAGCGATGTTTTTAGGCATTGGTGAGAAGCTCAAACCATCCCTTGCTATAATATAGATAGGCGGTGGAGGCCTAAATTGGCAGAGGTTAACAATAACAAAAGCGAAATCCGATCGATGCGGGAGTACTATCAAAACCGCGAGAACAAGCTGCGCGAAAAACACCAAGCTGAAATCCAAGCTGCCAAACAAAAACACAAAGACAACTTCAAAGCCCAGGAAACCGACCATAACACCGATGTGAATCGCTTGCAGACCAACAGTCAACAACAACTGTCACGGAAAGATTTGAGGTACCAAAAACAAATCAATCAAATCAAAGAAACTCAGGTGCAACAACGGCAACAGCAAATTCGCAACAATGAAGTAGAGAAAGACAACCTCAAACAAACCTATCAACAAAATTTGGATTCTTTAGAGGGACGAAAAAGTAAACAGATTGAACAACTCTCATTGCAAAACCAAACCCGTCAGTCCGCCAGTCACACCGAAAAAAAACAATTGATCGAAGACTATCAGAATCGTCACCACCAGGAGTGGACAGAAAACAAGAAGGATCTCAACCAAAAACATCAGGCTGAGAAAACGCAAATATTGCAAGACGCCTCTTCCAACCGACAAAAACTGCAATCTAAAAACTCCGAGCAGAGAGATGATTATCAGCATCAAATCTCACGTTTAAAAGCCAATCATTTTGATGACCAAAAGGCACTTGACCGCAAGCACCAACTGCTACTGGAACATCAACAACGTACCAATAGCGAAACCTTGAAATCCATGCGCGATGAACACAAACAAGCAATCCATGAAAACCGAAAAGACTATAAAGAGGCTTTACAAAAGCACGAACAACTTTACGAAAAGAACACTCAGCGGGTGAATGAAAAAATCGAGGAAGGAAAGTGGGATCGTTTTGAGAGCAATGCCGAACGCCAAAAAATAAGTCAAAAGCACAACCGCCAACTCAACAAAGTTCGCGAACAAAAAAATCGCGAACTTGAGAATCGACGACTGGCAGATAAAAACGCCCATGACCTGCTTATTGAAGAGCGTACTGGCATGGTCAAAGAGTTCAATAAAATCCACGGCCGAGAACTGGTTGCCGCACAACAACACGCCGACTCCCGCATTCAAGCCAATCACGAACTTTTAGATAAAAAAATAGATCAACATCATCAACGTTATCAAGGCAGAATCACTCAGCAGAGAGGTGAATTCGAGTCGGACCAAGCCCAACACAAGCGACAGACAGATTTAGAAATGCAAAATCTTAAACACAAATTGACTAACGAGCACCAACAATTGAGAAATGCCCAACAGAAAGAGAAAGAGCAGTTAAAAGGTCACTACCAGTCGAAGCTCAACGAAACCCGTTTTGGAGATCAACGCCAACAAGAAAAATTGCGTTTTGAATTTAACCAACACTACGAAAAACAAGAAGCTCGCCACGCTGATGAACTAAAAGAACTGAAAATGAGCTTTTACACGACACTGCAGGAGCTGAAGACAAAACACAAAGAGGACTTTTTGAATTACCAAGAAAAAATGGAAAGGAGTCTTCGAGCCAAAGAAAATGCTTTTGAGCACGAGAAAACCACCCAAGCCGCACGCTACAAAAGAAACCTAGAAAATATCGAAGAACAGCACCGGGAACAGGTGCAAAAGCTTCAGGACTCTCATTTTGGAAATATGGCCAGTCTCATTCGTGAAGGTCAAAAACGCACTTAGGTCAGATAGATCATTGAAATAGGAAGAATAAAAAAGACCATAGCCACATAACCAAAGCCGATAGCTTTCGTTCGATCAATAGACCCCGCCAAAGCTTCAGCACAAGCGATGGGAAGTTGCCGCATAAACGGAACAACAAAGAACATCAGGGTTCCTAAGAGGTTGAAAATTAGGTGGACAAGAGCAATCGCCAAGCCGGCCATATTCCCCGTCATGGCCGCTAACAATGCCGTGGCCGTGGTGCCGATGTTGGCTCCCACTGTGACTGGGTAGACCGATTGAATCGTCAGGAGACCGCTCCCCGCCAATGGGATGAGCAGGGCCGTCGTGATCGAGCTGCTTTGCGCCGCAATGGTCGCAAAAACACCAAAAAACATGGCGGCGTAAGCATTCTTGCTAAAAATTTTATCCAGGATATGACCTTCTTGCTCAGCCACGAAAGCTCCCATCACTTTTACGATTAAAGACAGGGCCGTCACAATAATAATCGCTGCCAAGATAATCATGGTTAAACCGGCAGACTCTGCTCCGAAGGCCTCAACAGCAAGGTACTCAAAGGTTTTAACAATGGGTTTGATCGCCGCCTTAATAGGACTGGAAAATCCCCCTCCGATGCTGGAACCAAACAGAACACTGGCCATGGACGTAGACATTTTTTCGATGAAGCCCGTCGCGATCTCAATAGGAAGAAGTATGGCAACTGTTAGAATATTAAAGAAGTCATGGACCGTGGCTGCGGCAAAGGCTCGTTTGAAGTTCTCTTTGTTTTTGGCGTACCCAAGAGAAACTAAGGTGTTGGTGACGGAGGTTCCCAGGTTGGCTCCCATTATCATAGGAACGGCGCCGCCGATGGAAATTGTTCCGGCCCCCACCAAACCCACAATGATCGAGGTTGTAACAGAAGAACTTTGAAAAAGAACGGTGGCCAACATCCCAGCCATCAGCGCCGAGAAAGGGTTGACGGTGACGTCAAACAAAGTGTGGGCAAAGCCTTCACCCATCAGTTTCAAGCCTTCTGAAAGGCACTTGACGCCGATTAAAAACAAATAGAGCAAAAAAACAGAGGTCAAAACTCTAAACAGCAATTCAAAGTTTTTGTTTTTAGTCATGCGCTCAAAAATATCAGCCACGTGTACAAAATCCTCGGGTTAAACTTGCCCCTATTCTAACTCACTAGGCGAAAACTCTCTGTCAGGGTTTTATTAAGATTGCGAACAAGTCTCTGAAAAGACATGGCTTTTGACAACCAAACTGGCTAACTCTCCGGTGGTTTTTGTAAGGATTTCAAAGGGTTCTGAAACTTCTCGAAAAAAGCACTCCCCTTGCCCCTCTTCCCACTAGAACATCGCCCGAACGAACGCCAAAAATCATCCCTTGGCCGCCCCCTCCCTTGAACAAGAGTAGACTGGAAACTGGGTGTAAAATGCTATGTCGGTTAGCTTTTGGATTTTTCGATGCGTTGCCCCTCTTGGATCATTCTTGAAAGGTTGTGATGATAATTTTGATTCATGGTCTTGAGTTGCTCGGCATGCTGCTTTTGCATATTGGCTATTTGATGCTTGTACTTGGCGTCTCGATTCATCTCTCGAACTTGATAGGCCTGCTCTCGTTCCATTTGAACGCGCTCAGACTCTCGTTTTAGGTCGACGATCTGTTGCTGCTGCAGGTCTCGCATTTTGATAATTCTTTGTTCATGATTCTGTTTAAGATCCATTAACTCATTTTCGTGCTTCAAATCCATTTCAGCGATTTTCTCGTTAAATTTTTCACGCATGTTCATTCGCTGAGACTCATCTTGAAATCGTATTTTCCCTAGATTTGTTTGAAATCGGTCCTCCAACCTTTCCTTTTCATTTTTATGAGAAATCATCAGCTTTTCACGATCGTTACTGTAATTGTCTTGCAATTGCTCTAAATGCAGTTCGTTGGACTGTCGCTTATCATTGTTTTCAGTGATCAGTTCGCGGCGCATTTCTGTCATACGATGCTTGGTGTGGTCATTTTCTTTTTCCATTTTTTTCTGAAAATAGTCGTAGTTGGACTCCACTCGTTGATCGGCATTTTTCTGTGCCATTCGAAGCTCTTCACCATGCTCCACCACTAACTGTTTGTGCCGTTCCTGACTGGTGCCCTGTAAGTTTTCGTAGGCTGCATAATCAGCCGCTTTTAAATTTTCGATCTCCCGACGTTTCTGTGCATCATGTCTGGCAATATTTCGAACATTATCATCGCGAAGATTGCGAATTTTCTGATTCTGCCGATCCCGCTCCTCGGCCACTCGCCCCTGATTGGACATCAGATTTTCCCGAGTCTGCTCGATCTGCTCCTGCTCTCGAACTAAAGCCTTGTCGTAGCGTTGTTGAATTTTGTCAACGCTGTGCTCATGCTCTTCCCGCATATTACGGAGGGTCTCAGAATTTTGGTATTGAAGATCTTCCAAGCTTATCTTGTGCCGCCTCTCCATCGAGGCAACTTCCCCTTCATGTTTGCGTTTCAAAGTCGCTATTTCGTTATCTTTACCCAGCGCAAAATTTTGGTTTTTCGAGCGCAACCCATCAACCTCATCTTGGTGACGGATCTGCATATCTCTCTTTTCTTCATGATGCAGACGGTTCAATCGGTTTTGTGAAATTTCATTTTCTTCTTGAAATCGCTGCTGATATTCTCGCAGAACCTGACCACTTTTATCATTGTTATCGGTTAAAGTTTGTCGAGACTTCTCTTTAAAATTCGTGATCTGCGCCTCGTGCGCTTTATCTTTCTGACGAATCTGATCTTGATAAGTTTCTTGAACATGAGTTTCCTGGCGATTGCGATCTTCAATTTCTCGGCGTTTTTGAGCTGCGTGAACTTGCCGCATTTTATTAATTTCTTTTTGATGACGGAGGTCTTGCCGCTGCAATGTCGATTGCAGCTCAGTGCTGCTCCGATCTAATCGCTGATCTGTGGTCGAATTAATCTCGTTGACGTTTTCACGATGAGCTTTCTGAATCTTTTCAATTTCTTTGCGATGCTGCTCTTTAAGAGTCTGCTCGCGCTCTTTATAATAATCACGCACTGACTGAGCATCACTGGAATCATTACTGATACTTCCGGCCATTCGTTCCTCCAAAACCTATCATTATTATAGCACCAAACCATGAGACAGCCTGAAATTGTGACAGGAACCGGGCCTAAGGCCGTTGGCGACAAGACAGAGGCCGACTTCAACCTTCTCAAGTCATAAGTCGAGTCTTGATCTAGTATTCGTAACGGATTTTTTGAAGGAACAAATTGCGGAGATATTTATTAAAATTTATCTTGTTTCGCTTCTTTGTCAGTTTTTCTTGATGCTCTACTTCTAAAGAAGCCATTTTGCGCTCCACCAAGTTTCGATGAATCTTAGCGGCCTCTTGTGCCGCCCATTTAACAGCTCTAGCGACCTGATCCAACTCTTTAACAAATCCTAGCTGATGATTCATAAAGAACCCCGATCGAGACTGGGCATAGGCATCAAAGTCGATGACTGAGACCACTCCTGAGTCGGCCTTTCCATGGGTTACGCCGCCATACCAATTTTGAAATCCAGGAACCAAAAAATGTTCTTCAGAGTCTCCTTTGGCGATTATTTTCACACCCTCACCATTCAAGGCCATGACTCGCACTTTATTATCTAAAACATGAATCATCACTTTCGAGCGACCCACAAAAATATCGGCAAAAGGAGTGTGCAACTTTTGCGGCTTCTCACTCTCTAGCACCAGCAAACCGCGATACAGGCTCCAATGATCACTTTTTGTTTTCTGGATGACAAGGTCACGATCTAGTTCCCAAAGATTCTCTCCTAATTTAAACATTCGAGTGGTGTTGCCTGTCGTTACCGAACAGGGAGTTCGACCATCTTCAATACAATTGGCAGGATCTTCAGCGGGAATGACATAATCTTTCGCTTCGACAATGGTCACTTGAATCATTGATGCCACTACAAAAACAACGAGTTGTAGAACTCGGGCCATCATAACTCTAACTCTCTGACCGCCACTTGGGCTTGAGAAATCAGCTTACTATCATCATAGACGGCGACAATAGTTCTATAGATTCTGATCGCATCTTCAGGGCGACCATCCATCTCGTAGATCCCAGCCACTTTTAACATGGCATAACCCGTCAATCTGTTCTCTGGGTAGAGCTCAACCATTTTATCAACCCAGGTGATCACATTGATCGTTTGCTCCTGTTGCGAAAAGGCCTCCACTATCAAATAATGCGCTTCAACTAAGTGGTGGGAATCAGGAAATTTATTGACCAGCTGAGTGAGGGTCTTAATCCCCTCTTTGAAGTCTCGCTTCTTAACTTGCTCTTTACCTTTTTCTAAAAGCTTCTGAGCTGAGCGACCGAGGGTTAACTCGTGGGTTCCTTCATGGGGAATCACGCTTGCCAGATTGCGAAGTTTTTGTTTCTCCTCTTCGACTTTGCGTTTTTGAATTTCATCGGGAATCAAAAGAGCCACGTCTTGCTTAAAGTCAGCAAATTGCCCCATGACAATAAGCTTTTTTAGCTGCTCTCTTGCGACTTTTCCTTTCCAGAAATCCGCTAAGTCTTTATATTCTTTTGAGCCATTCAGAGTGCCACGAACCTCCGCCAGGAATATTAATCCTACGAATGTCACGATGAGACTAGTGAAAGTGAGGGCCGTCTTATTCATGCCTTTTTATCGGCACTTAGGAGGGGGGACTTAAGCTTTTACAAACCGAGACTTTTGGCCTGATTTTTGTAGCGAGTGAAGATGGCCCGCATATTGGTGGGCACCCCAGAAGGCGTTCTGTTGCCTTTGACTTTCGCATCAAACGACTCGCCATACTTGTAGAACAAGTCGTAGTCTTTTTT
This sequence comes from uncultured Pseudobdellovibrionaceae bacterium, assembly GCA_964351315.1. GTDB lineage: Bacteria > Bdellovibrionota > Bdellovibrionia > Bdellovibrionales > JAGQZY01 > JAGQZY01. Next base: position 32,414 of record CAYGNH010000010.1, on the reverse strand, counting down.
GAATTCAGCCAGGACCTTAGGGTAAGCGTACTTTTCTTTTCTTTTAGGAAATTCGCGTATGTCTTTTGCCAACGAGATTTGCACCTTTTTGCGCCACTGCCCGTAATATCGAGACCAAGCCGGCTGGCTTCCCTTCAGTTTTTGAAATTGGTTCGAAATTTCAACGGCCAAAGTCTCAGCTTTTAAAGAGGAGTAAAAAAGTGCCATTCGATCTCTTTGCTTATAGAAAGATTGATCTTTAGCGCCTCCGGAGGCCACCGCAACTCCAGCGACCGAAACTTTTCTGGAAGACTTAGGAGAGGTCACCTTCTTTGGCTTTGGCGTCACCTTTTTCTTGGTCTTTTGCATGATCTTAGCACGCTCTTTTATAGCCTTTTTTTTGCCTGCCACTTTTCGCTTTGCGACTTTGGATTTAGTGGAAGAGGGGCTCTTGGCTTGAACAACGGCTCTTTGATTTTTTGGTGAAGGAACTGCCAGACGCTTTTGAACAGGTTCTTTTTTTTCTGCAATGGGAACTTTAGGCCCAGGAGGGGCTGGAGCTATTCTTTTGACGACATCCCTAGGGATCTTTGAACTTTCTAAAGAAACAGGTTTTGGCTGCACATCTCGCGCTTTCTCTAGGGCCCGCTGGTAGTCAGCCATCTTCGAATCAATTTCTCCGGCCTGATAAGGCTTCGGTTGGTTTGCCGGCTGGCCATTTTCATTTTGTTGAAGCAGACTGGTTTCGTCGTATTGAATAGGATCTTGATCGACCTTAAAGCTTTGATAAAAAAAGATAGCAGCAAAAATAACAGCGCTGATCACACCGACCCACTGCCAAGACTCCGTACTTAGAGCGGCCAGCGGAAAAGCTGTCACCCCGCCCTCAACTTTTTCCTTGTTTTTCTTTTTCGGCCGAGCCTTTGGTTTTGGTCTTTTTTTCTTACTCTTTTGGGGCTTTAAATCTTGGCCTTCGCCCACTTCAGTTTTCTCGGGGTCCTCAGTGGAACCACTTTTCTTTTTGGCCGAGGGTGGCTCGAGAGACCATAAGCTGATATCCGAATCACTTGGATCAGCAGCGGAAATATCACTTTCGGTGACAAAACTTTCTTGATTAATCGGAATCGGGGTCACTTCACTGACTTCAGTGTAAAGGGCCTCTTCGTCGGTCTCTAGGCTTGAATCGGGTTCATTCTCACCGGCTTCGATTTTGCTGTGGCCTTGATCAGCGGGTGCGCTCACCATCGGCTGTACTCTGGTTTTTTCGTGACGAAAGTGTTCAATCTGAACCATCTCGGTCAAAGACGCTTTCTTTTCTTTATCAACAACAGTTTCCGAGTCCACTTCGAAATCCACATTGGTCTTTTCGTAGATCGAGGTGTCGACCGGAGGACTGGATGGTAAAGGGCTTGCAAAAGCATCGAGGTCATTGATTTTAACCCATGTTTCCATCCCCTGCTTCCAGGCAAAATCCGTAAACTTGGTTTCGCCACGATCAATCATTTGAAACACTTGCTCGACCGAAAAAGGCCCGAGCTGTTTGTATTCCTTGCCTTTCTCGGAGGCCACTTTCTTAAGGATCACCCATTCTTTGTCATCGGCGCTAGGAGGAACGGGAGGCTCTTCCCTCTTTTTATGAAAACAGGAGGCAAAGGGCTCGACTTCCGAAACCGGCAACCACTCGGAGGCACCCGTCTGATAAACCAAATCGACCGGGGAAAGATCCCCTTCTTCAATCAAAGCGATGACTTTGTTCTCTTCAAGAGGCCCCAGAGCCTGTCCATTTTTACTGAGATACCACTGACTCATTGTCTCCCTTCGATTTCAAGCTGATCGAGTTTTTTGAGTTGATCGTAATAAAAATTTAAGAAGTCACTTGAACTCAGATCCTGTCGCAAAAGAGCTCTAATACTATCTATATCAAGGATTTGCTTCTCATAAAGGAGAAAATAGCGATCCCCCAAAATCTCCCCAATAAACTTGGCAGCAAGAGCATAACTAGACTTATCTCTAGGGCGAAAAGCCTGCTCTTTCTGTCGACCGGCGTAAACAGAGAGCAACTCCAACATCTTCTGATCCAGAGCCAATAACAGTGGCTCTCGCCCGCGATCTTCTTTATCAAAGGCTTCTAAGTGTTTTTTCAAATCGGCCATGGTCTGAGCTTTACGCTTTGGGTTTACAAACTTGCTGAGCATAAAGGCCATGGCCTCCACCCAAATGAAGCAAACAAAATCATTTGGAAAGTTCCACAACATTCGAGTTCTCTGGCACATCACTCCATGAATGTATTGCCCTGCGAGAGTGGCAGCATGATTGACGGTGGCCTTTGATAGATAGAAAAATCCGCGCTGGGGAATGAAAAAACTGCGATCGTTTTGAACCAAGGAGTGGGCCAATTCGTACTCTTTGGCATTCAAGACCTTTTTAGTCACCACTAGGGCTTGTGGATCGCGCAAGGAGTAAACTTCAATAGCATTGGGATCCACTTCAATCTCAATCGCCGCGCTAATCATCTTTACCAAATCACTGACATGATCCGTATGATCAATTTGAAACTCCCAAAGGTCATCTTCATCAGCACCCTCAAATTCAAGGTCCACATCGAAGTTTTCCTCCAAATACATAAGATAACTCTGCCATTTCACCCAAGGTGGCGAACTTAAGATGCAAAATTCACGGCTATTGAATTGAACCACATCCACTTTAGACTCTTCATTCTGTTCGGCCAGCTGGAAATAGATATTCTCTGAATTGAGAAACAGAGTGACCGATTCGACCAAGGGAGCCATGCTTTGCACTTTATCTTTAAAGTGTTTCGGCAAGTGCGAACTCGCGACATGGAGATCTCCGTAAAGCACATAGAACAGGGAGTCGGGACTCTCTTTAAGAGCTTGAACCAAGGTTTCAGTCGCAAAATCATCCCTGGCATGCAAGTTCAATCCGGTTCTCTCGTCCACGGGTTGATTGAGAGCCAACAAGCGCACTCCATTTTTCTTGGCGAAATCAAACAAGGGTTTATAGTGAGCCCAAGGAAACCCCCAGCGCTCTCCCCACTGAACTTTTTTTAAAAAGGTTTCTTCGTCTAACCGGTCCGCCATGAATTGATCAACAAAACCTTGATCCTCACTGAATAAACATTCTAGGGCCAAAACTAGGTTCTTATCAGCTACAAGCTTTCGCAAAATTCGCAAATGAGTGCGCTGGGCTTGGGCGAAGGGGTGGAAATCACCGCCAAAAACCACCGACACTTGCTCGATGGCCACAAAAACACTGTTCCAATCGCAGACTTTCCAGGGCCGGGCTAGGTCGCTTTTATAGGCGTCTCCATATCGAGCCAAATCGACACTTTCCTGCCCAAGGTAAAGGCGAACCTGGTCCTTGATTTTTTGCAAAATCTCTCGCCGCTCCTGAAGCCAACTCTTTGAAATTACGGTATTTCGACGCGCCCCCACAACCCTCAGTTTGAGTCCCCACTACTGAAATGACAAGTTTTTTTCTTCGACCTCAGAGAGGGAGCCTGCTAAAATGAGGCCCTCGTACTAAAGTCTGCCTCAGCAAGGAGAAACACAATGAACACAACAGCGAAGCGTCTCTTTTGGATTTCGTTCATAGGCACGATTGCAGCCATTGCGACCCATGTTTATCTGACCAACCATCATTTTGAGTTCAAATACGGACAAGGTTCTGAGGGGGGCATTTGTAATATAAGCTCCACAGTCAATTGCGACACCACGACGGCCAGTGAATACTCGGAGATCCTGGGAGTCCCCGTTTCCATATTAGGAGGCTTAGTAAACTTGGTCTTCCTAATATTTTTACTTTGCTGGCGATTTCCCCTGGTAAAAAGAGAAACTCAGGTAGCCTTAGGAGGGAGCCTGAAAGTGTTAAGTTTGGGCATCTTTGCCGTCAGCGTAGCCATGGGATTCATTTCTTATTTCATGCTGCACACGGTATGCCCCGCCTGCACCACCGCCTATGCCTTGTCACTGCTTACACTGGTCACCACTTGGTGGATGGTTGGTAAAGGCCCGCTTTTTTCAGCGTTCGATATTAAACTTTACCCGATCACGGTGGCTGTCCTTGCTGTGTTTGCCATATTGATTAATAAAAACACTTTATCTTCTTACAATGCCGAAGAGCAAACAGAGTTGGTCTCTTTGCAATTTGAACAGTGGGCTAACACGCCCGCCAGATCCGTGGTTCCGGTGAATCCTCTGGTCAAAAACCCCAATCCCCAAGCTAAAATGAAACTGGTCGAATTTGCCGACTTTCTTTGTGGTCACTGCGCCATGGCCCACCCCATTATCAAACAATTTTTAGCCAAGCACCCCGACGTTGAGTTTTCATTTCAAGCCTGGCCTCTGGATGGTGAATGCAATAAGGCCATACCCCACGCCGAAGGCACTCGCTGCATGCTAGCTCGCATCTCCCATTGCGCCGGCAAACAGGGCGCCCCCTGGAAAACCCAATCCTGGATTTTTGAAAATCAACGAGACCTGTTGAGCAAAGACCAAGTTACAAATCGACTGAAAGAAAAAGCCAGTGAATTAGGCATCGACTACGAAACGATGATGACTTGCCAGGATTCCGAAGAGGCCCGCGAAAGCATTCGAGGGCAAGCCAATCTTGGTATCGAACTCAACATCAGCGGAACGCCTTCGCTGTTTATAAACGGCAAAAAGGTACCGCCTGGATTCAACGTTCCTCTTCTGGATAAAATTTATCGGGAGACTAACTGATCGGCCAAATTATGTGGGCAACGCCCACAAAAAATTGATGCAAATAGTAGGTTAGTAACTGATGGACAGCTATGAACACATCGGGGAAGGCGGCTTTCAGCATGCCCACCGAGAATACCAAGGCCAACGACCAAAAAAGGCTCATCATAAACCATCGTGTTGAACTAATATCCTCTTTGCGAACATAGCGCTCCACCTTTTCAATGTTCAAGATGCAAGCTCGCAGCTCATGGAAATGATAGCTCAAGGTGGACACTAATTCTTTTTGTTTGCTTTTTGAAACATGGGGGAGTTTTCCCACAGCCCTCTTCGCCTTAATCGCTCGAACCAAACTCTTCGCGTGCTGAATATAGCGGCCCGCTTTTTCTCCAAAATCGGGATAATCCTGGCGAAGACTGAGCAAGGTCTCCAGCTCCTTGAGAGCCATTTCGTATTTCTCGTAAACAACGGCAGCCAAAATGGCGTGCCCATAGGTCAAACCCGACTTGCCCCCACCTTGGTTGTCGGTGTCGATACCCTCTTTAAGAAGCCCCTCTAAATGGTTGGTAAACTTCAACTCTGTGTGGGTTTTTCGACCACGATTGGAGGTATACGACTCCAGATCCGTCCCCGGTCCGATTTCTTTAAGAGAAAAAGATGCTTTTGGTGCTACCGCCATACCTAAGTATCGGCAGCGATTTGACATTGCTTTAGTCCAGTTTTTCCAGCCTAAGCCTTTGATTTAAGCTGCCCCCTGGACATAAATCGTGTTGGCTGCAATAATCCTATTCATAGGACAAAGGATTGTCCGTCAATTCTTCAAGGAGGAAGAATGGAAGATACAAAATCACAAATGATACCGATTCCGCTTCCAACCGAGGTTCCTCCTCCTCCCAGCTTGGACAATATTCCTTTAGATATTTTGCACTCGGCCACGGTCGAAATGCTGATCCAACAAAACGAGGACTTGTCGTCACGTCTTAAAGTCAACATCCGTAGAAACTCGCAGCTGGAGCAGCGAATTTTAACTCAAGAGAGAAACATCGCCGAGTTAAACCGAAAGCGAGAAAATGTTCTCGCCCAAATTGAAATCATCAAAGAAAAAGAAAAGATTTGGAGCACCCAAAAAAAAGAGCAACACCAACAGACTGAAAGTTTAAATAAAGAGCTCGATCTCATCGAACTTCGATACAATGAATTGTATGCGACTTCTAAACACAAAGATAAAGCGCGACAACAAGAACTCATTGAAAAACAGAAGACCATTGTCGAATTGCAGGGGAAATTAGAAATCTTGCATCGAGTGCGAGTCCGGGCCAAAGAAAAACTTCGGCAGTTTTTGATAGATATGGCCCAAGGCCTTCACAAAAGCGACAAACACGTGCGTCAGTCCGAGTCCTCAAACCGTCTCCTGAAACGCAGCTTTTCCGATTTAAAAAACGAGATCATAGAAAAAGAAAATTTCTTCCGAGAGCAGCTACAGAACTTGAAAAAGGCCAGCCAAGACAGTTTGCGGCAATTGGACCAACGAGTGACCGACCTCAAAGAAAGCAACCGCATCCTCGAGGAACAAAAACAAGAGCAGCAGTCCGAACTGGATCAACTACAGACTCAACTGCACGAGGAAAAGAAAAATCGGATTCGCTTGCAAAGAACCAACGAAGAACTGAACGAGATGAAGAACGAACGGATTCGCCTCAAACGAGAAATGGCCGACCTCAAAGAAAGTCTTGATCAACGCCAAACGCAGCAGTCGGAAGCTCTGCGAAAACTTAAGATCGAACTCAGTAACCGAGAACAAGCGGATCAAAAAAACAAAGAGACCCTGTCAGAATCAGAAAAGACAATTTTAGCTTTATCAAAAGATAATAGAGAACTTTCTGACCAACTGGCTTCGATTCAAAAATTGTGGATGGAGGCCCAACAAAAGCTGGAAAAAGAAGAGCTGCGGAGTCAGACTTTGGAAAAAATAAACCGACAATTGAGTCAGCAGACAAAATCAGAAAAAGTCGAGAAATCCATTGCCTCGGCTCACCCCAAGAGAGGGGCCGCCGACCCGGTTCAAAAGAAAATCCAAAGTGTTTTCGCTAGCCAATATCGAACTATGGCCAAGCGACCGGATATGGACGTTTAAACTAAGCCAGGTCGCTTTCAATAAAATCAAAATTTTTCAGCGAATCAAAAGCTCTATCAAGATTGTCGAGTATTTGCACTGCCGCCAAAGGACTGGCCGCAAAAACTTTCTTGAATTCAGCCCCGACACCACAGAAGCGCAATTGTTTGTTTTCTATTTCGGCAAGAGCCGTCAAGGCCCCCACAAAAGGCATAATCCCGTTGGAGCCAACAAAACTTAACTCTTGCAGGTTAAAGATAATCTTGTTTCCCCGCCGACCGATTTCATTGAGGCAAGCTTCACGAAAAATATCGGTGTATTCCATTTCAATGCGTCCGCTTAAATTGACTACGACAACATCTTCTTTAACTAAAAGTTTAGCCTTCATGGTTTTCTCCCTCTGCACTGATATTATAACATGCTTGCCTGTGGTCTCAAATTGAGACACCCTTAAGGTATGACAAAAGTCTCTCTGTGGCTGAAAAAAATCTTCAGCACGTCGTTTATTGTAGGTTGCCTGATTTCACTGCTGCTGTTCGCAACAACACGATTTTATTATCACTCTTACCGAGACCCGGCCATCGTCGAACGACACCAGTGGCTTGAAGAAGTCGAGCGATTGCACAACCAGACCGTCGACATTCGCCTGCGCCGGCGCGGACCAAGGGCGGGGTCCGAAGACGTAGCAATACTCACCATCGACGAAAAAGCCATCCAGAAATATGGGCGCTGGCCATGGCCGCGCTCGTTGATGGCGACGGTGATCGATCGAGTTATGGAGGGCGGGGCTAAGTCACTATCCTTCGATATCATTTTTTCTGAAAAACAGGAGTCTGTTTTACGTTCTTTAGATCAGGTGACTGAGACTTTAACCCACGCGATCCCCGCGCAAAAAGAGACCATAGAAAAAGTTTTAACGATGGTGAAGAAAGATCAAGATCACGATTTAAAACTCAGTAAAGTTATAGAAAAACACTCGAGCAAATTGATCCTGGGGGCGGTCTACGACGAATTGAATTTGGAACCTTGGGCGGCTCAGGATCTTTGTTTCCTTGATATCGCCAAGAAAAATGGAGTCTTCGACTACTGGGACAAAGAAGCTTTATTAATTGGGGTTCTAAACAAAGCGGAACGCTCTCTCCCCGACTCTTGGCACAGCATTATTTTAAACCACTTCGACAAGCTCCAACAGGGAGTGACCTTGGCTTGGTTAGAGAAAAATCCGAGCCATCCCATTGTCGACTTTCTTCAACAAAAAAGTTTCGAGCCTACTGACCCTACGGTGTTAAATGCTTTGAACCTATTTATCTTGAATCGGAAAGAAGCCTTCGAAGAGTCCGACGTCGGCAACGTTTTGACATGGAGTGAGATCGACCGGAAAATCCCGCAGAATGCACGGGTTGAAATACGCTCGGACATGAAGCAACAACTCTCCCAATATTGCCTTCGTTATTTGCGAGCCAACGACGAACTCCTACCAGAGTTTAAATCCCACTGGGAGGAGATCTCAAACGATTATGAAAAACTACAGGGTTTGCCCTTTCAACAAGGCTTGGACTATATCACCGGCGCTTACGAAGGTGCTCCGATTTTAAAAAACCCCGTCTACCATGTTGGGGATTGGCTTTTTAATATACCCAGTATCGCCGAAGTCACCGAGCACTCGGGAACTTTCAATGCCACCCAAGATAAAGACGGCAGCATTCGAAGAGCCAAGCTGTTTGTTCGCGCAGGGAATTTATTCATTCCTAGTTTGGCTTTTAAACAATACCTTGTGATCAAAAATCTCTATCCAACCGCTAACCTAGTCCCCAACCCCTATGAACCTGACAACAACAAGGAATCTAATATCGTGACCAATGTTGAGCTGGAAAATGCCGATGGTCAGTCGGTCGTTACCATCCCCACCGATCATCGCGGACAACTTCCCATCAATTATGCGGGCCCCCGCAACATGTTTGCTTACCTTTCAGCCGGAGAGGTTCTTGACGACGATCCCACCTACACAGTGGAACAACGAGTTCAGGATGAAAATGGCGAATGGATCGTCAAAGAGTTCGAAGTGGATAAAAAAGAATTCCTTAAGGACAAGAACTTTATTTTTGGCGCCACAGCGACCGCAATCTATGATCTTCGAGTCACCCCATTTGAAGAAAACTATCCCGGAGTCGAAACTCACGCAAACCTTCTTGATAACTTGCTTCGAGAAGACTACCTGAAGACCGACCCCCGTGAGGACGCCTGGATGCCATGGATTGTTCTTTGTCTCGGAATTCTTTTTAGCTTTGTGGTCTCGCAATTCGGAGCCCTTCCTGGTCTAATAATCACTCTGGGCTCTCTGGCGACCTTTTTTGTTATCGACTCGTTCTTTATCTTCCCCCAAGGCACTGTCATTACTATTATCTTTCCCGTTTTTTCGATCTTGATCCTTTACACCTTAATGACTTTTTTCAAATACTTTACGGAAGAGCGAAAAAAGCAACAACTGAAGGGCACTTTCCAAAAATATGTGTCTCCAGAAATTGTCGAGGAAATTTTGAAAGACCCCTCTAAACTTGAGTTGGGTGGAATGAAAATGGAGATGAGTGTCTTTTTCTCTGACATCCGAGGCTTTACCACAATCTCTGAACAGTTGGATCCAAAAGCTCTCTCCGATTTACTGAACCACTATTTAACACCGATGACCGATATCATCTTTAAAAATGCCGGCACTCTAGATAAATACATGGGTGATGCCATTATGGCCTTTTTTGGCGCTCCGGTGCCATCAAAAGAGCATTCGGCCCAGGCTTGCCGAGCCGCTTTGTTTCAAATAGACAAGCTCTTTGAATTGCAAAAGTTTTATCAGGAGCAAGGCTTGCCCATGCTCGATATCGGGATCGGCATCAACACCGGAGAAATGAGTGTGGGTAATATGGGGTCCGAGACCGTCCGCAATTACACCGTGATGGGAGACTCAGTCAACCTTGGTTCTCGTCTAGAGGGCATCAATAAGCAATATGGCACGCGGATCATTATCAGCGAGTTCACAAAGAACAAGATCAGTGCCGACGAATTCTTGTATCGCGAGATCGATTGGGTGAAGGTCAAAGGCAAGAACGAACCCGTCAAGATTTACGAACTGATGAATCAGGGGGATATCCCTCAAATCCAAAAAGACCAAGTCATTAAGTTCAATTCGGGCTTCCTGCTGTACCACGAGCAGCAGTTTGAAAAGGCCATTCAGGAATTCAATGCGGCTCGCTCATTCAATGCCTCTGACCAGACAAGTCAACTCTACATAGAACGCTGCCAAAATTATATGAAGAACCCTCCAGGGGACAGTTGGGATGGTGTTTTCACCATGACCACCAAATAGAGAGGCTTTTTTCTGAAACAATTTTTAACTTTGCTTTTCACCTTATTTGTCTCCAGCTGGGCCTTTGCTCAAAAAACCACCATCATTGCTGATGCCCAAGAAATGATCAGAGATCGTAAAGCCCAAACCTTGACTCTTAAGGGGAAGGTGAACGTTATTTTTCAGCAACAGCATTTATTATGTGACGAGGCCGTTGTCTACGAAAACTCCAGCACGATCATCGCCAAGGGCAATGTGGTAATGCAAAACGCTCGCACCACCTTGCGTGGAGAGAAAGTGGAGTTTAACTACGACACCAACAAAGGCACACTCTACAAAGGGGTTGTCACTTCAGGACAGGTGCTTATCGAAGCTGAGGTCATCGAAAAAATCGGCGAAGACCGCTACAAGGCCGATGATGCCTACTATACCGCTTGCACCACTTGTCCTCCCTCCTGGGGTTTCACCAGCTCAAACATAGAAGCCGAAATGGGTGGCTACGCCTACATCACGCGTCCCTGGCTGCACCTTTTGCAATTTCCTGTTCTGCCGCTTCCCTATCTGGTCGTTCCCTTGAACTCAAAAAGACAAACCGGATTTTTAGTCCCCAAACCTTTTTCAAACAGCGACAGTGGTTTTGCGGTGGAGCAGCCCTTCTTCTGGGCCATCGACCGATCCCACGACGCCACTTTTTCTTTAATCAACTACGAAAAACGAGGACTCCAGGGCGTTGCCAATTACCGCTATGTGGTGTCGCCCACGAGCAGCGGTGAATTCAACACGGCTTATATACGTGATCGAACTGTGCCCAGTGACAGTTTTAATGACCGTTGGTTTGTGGAGTACGGGCATCATTACGACCTCCCCGAAAATTTCACCCAACGCACCAAGATCGCCATTGCCAGCGATCGCAAATACGCCTTTGATTTTTTTCAGCAGTTTCTTTACAACGGCGATCCAGCCCTAGAGAATAGCGTTTCCCTTTCCAAAAGTTTTGAAAACTCGCTGCTGACTATGGAAGCCAGCTACTACCTCAGTCAGATTGAATTTGAAAGAGACTTTAGTAACGACCCTAGCTTGCATCGGCTCCCGGAAATCAATTATGAAATGAACGACGTTAAAATTTCTGACGACCTGAATTTGTTTTTCAGTTTAGAGGCTCAGTATCTGAACATTGCCCGTCGTGGCTTGGCCTTTGAACACACTCGCACTGGCAATGCCGAATGTGACGCCACCTATGTGGAACGTCCAGGAACTCCCATCGACGCAGAGACTTTTTGCTACCCAACCAGCCAATCCAGTGGCGACTTTGTTTACGGAACGCCCTTGGGACAAGCCCCGCTTAACAACCAAAGCTATGGCGATCTGATTCGAACCGGTCAACGCTTAGACCTGTCCCCTCGATTTCACGCACCGTTTTGGGTGGGCGATGTTTTAGACGTCGATCCCTCTTTGTTGTTGCGCTACACGCAGTATTCTCTCGGTGTTGCATCCGACGAGAGCCAGGGTTACGACTCGTTTCCATCACGCTTTTACGGTCAGCTGGGGTTAGATCTGCGAGGAGACCTCAACCGCATTTACCAGTGGAGCGAACAGACCCGCATCAAACACTCGATTCTGCCCGAGATCAATTTTCGCCTTATTCCTCAAATATTTCAAAGTGAACACAACTTTTTTGGTCAAATTGAATCGCAACGGTATTTTCGCGAATTGCAGCCCATCGACGACACCGACAGCGATTGGCGCAATGGCGGGCGCGGCATTCAGTTCGATCATCGCGACCGAGTGGTCGGACAAAAATTTGTTAATTTCTCTTTTACCAACAAAGTCATCAAACGTGACTTAGAAAACACAAGTAGTTTAAATGGTGGCTATTCAAGAGCTTTTCAATTTCAAGTTTCACAAGCTCTGGACATTCACGAACTTCGCAAAGGCGAAGAGGCAAGAGCGTGGCAACCCATCAACACCGCCACCAGCTTTACTTTTGGCGATCTCTCTTCATCCTTCACTACATCCAGCTTCCCCTACCACAACCGAACCCTCTGGGGAGCCAACACCACATACAGCTTTTGGTCTGGCAACTATGTCAGGGTCGCTTACTCAAAAAATTACAACATCGGTTTGGACCCACCCGTGGATGAAGGCTCACGCCTAGAGTTCGTCACCCTTAGCACAGGACTGAATTTCCCCTATGTCTATTTCTTTGGATCGATTAGCTATGACCTCAATACCAATCGCGCTGAAGACCTTAGCCCCTTTCAAACTTGGCAAGTGGCCATGCAAATCACTCCTCCGGGTTCCTGTTGGACCATCAATGCCGGAATCCTCAAAGCGGTCGGGAATGAAAGTATTCAACCCAGCGTCAGCATGGAATTTAAATTTAGCGAATAGGCCACGATCGGCTCTTTCGTTACTAAAAACGAAGAATACTGTAGTTGACAGCGGCGCCAGTGATTTGATTGTTTTCCATAAGTGGATACACCATCAATTTGGGGGGCTCTATGATTTTGATCTGAGACTTGAATTGCAGTTTTTGTCGGCGCAATCCATAATCTTCGGGATCGATGACTTCTTGATATTGTTCTTCTAAATTGTTTTCTTGTTCGGACTCAAACTGAGCCGGCACGACATACACCACATAGAGCCCTAAAAGAATTCCCGTGTAGAGACCCAAGGAAGCCCCGCGGGCGACCCGGTGCACTTTGTCTGAAGGGTTGTCTTCAACCGCTAACGAAGCAGCTCCAACCAGAGCCCCCGCCAACACACCGTAGGTGCAACTCAGCAAAAACTCGCGACCCGCCTCAGCTTTAACCTGCTGCAAGGGGAACAAGGCGATGAGTGAGGCCAATACAATGCTGTGAATTCGACGTAGCCGGGTCATAATAATATTGTTGAATAACTTACCTATAAAAGCAACCAGGACCAAGGGGTAGGCGGCATCGAAAACAGCTCGATCCGAAGCCTTGAAACACGAGGGAATCTACTCGAAGTCTTCAATGTTCAAGGCCAGAGTCTGCTGCCCGTGTACAAAGGCCACCTGCAGGGCCACATCGCCACCCGTCTGGCTTTGCCAGTATTCACGAGCCCGACACAGCCGCATTTTTTGCGTTTGCCGCAGCCGAAAAGGCATTTGATCAAAGGTTTTTAAGGTTTTAACTTCTACCAAAAGCCAGTATTCCAGACGCAAAATCAAATCAATCTCAACGCCGCCAATTTTTTGGTTTCGCCCATGAAAATGAAAACCTTTGTCTAAAAAATACTGGAGAGCCTGATCTTCGGAAAAGCGCCCTCGTTGCTGGTGGGATCTAAATGTGTTCGCGGACTCCGGCAAAACTTTTTCGGTGAAAATCTTGCGGCCCCAATTTGGCAATGGCTTCTTTATGGTCGACAGTGGCGTATCCTTTGTGTCCTTCAAGACCATACCCAGGAAACTTCTCAGCCAGCTCTTTCATCAGGCTGTCACGATAAACTTTGGCGACAATCGATGCGGCAGCGACCGGTTCCGCCCGCAAATCTCCCTTTATAAGAGTGGTTTGCGGGAAGTTGATCTTGGGAATTTCTTTATTACCGTCGACAAGAACATGGGCTGAGGTTTGTTTCAATCCATCCACCGCTCGCTTCATGGCAAGCAAGGAAGCCCACAGAATATTGATCTTGTCGATCTCCTCAACGGTTGCAAAACCCAGACTGACCAAGCAGCCCTCGTGAATGCGTTTGGCAAAAAAGTCTCGGCGTTTTTCGGAGAGCTTTTTCGAATCGGTCAAACCGGTGGTATCGAATTTGGGAGGAATAATAACCGCGGCGGCATACACCGGACCAGCAAGACAACCGCGACCCACCTCATCAACGCCGATTACGGGTTGAGGCGACAGCTCGCGCCAAGCAAAAGGCTCATAGATAATTTTTGATTTTCCCACCCTAAAAGTTTTTACTTTTTGGCAGCTTCAGAGGCTTTGGCTTTTTCCCGTTGTTCACGCATTACAGCCAATTCAGAACGAACCTTAGCGGCGCGACCTTGAAGAGAACGAAGGTAAAACAAGCGAGAGCGACGGGTTTTCCCGTAAGCCTGGACAGTGATAGAATCAACGATAGGGCTGGCGAACGGAAAAGTTCTTTCAACGCCAATACCTTCAGAGACCTTACGAACCGTAAAAGTTTTGTTGGTTCCACTGCCCTGAATTTTAAGAACCACGCCTTTGAAGATCTGAATTCTTTCTTTTTCGCCCTCTTTTACTTTTACAGACACAGAAATGGTGTCTCCAGAAGAAAACTTCGGAAAAGTGGGTTCAGGGTTTAACTTCAAAATCGCTTGTCTCACAATATCAGACATGACCGGTCTCCTTAACGAATGAGTTTCTTACCACTCGCCCCGCAACCGGTCAAGAACGATACTGACGGCTGATCGGACGCTCAAATGGCGATAATCTTCTTCTCCGTACCCACGGATGGGCTCGATACAGGCTTGGCACAAATCCAGGGCTTCCTGGCTCAGCCCAAAACCGGTTCCAAACACCAATAGGGTGTCTTTTTCCTGACACTTTTTACGGGCCTCTTGCCAGTTCCACTGGGGGGGATCCGCCGTTTCCTTGGCGCTAGTGGCGATGATTTGTAGGTCTTCCGAAGCCATATGCTGAACCGCCGCTTCGATCGAGCGAACTGGCTCCACCATGGTCAGAGCCGTTTTACGCATGGGATTGAATTTTTGGCCTGGCCCTACTCGCCAGTGATCCAACACCCGAGACACAAACATCAACTGCTCGTCGGCTGGGTGCACGATGTAGTAGTGGTCCACACCATAGGTGCGCGAGGCTCGGGCGATGTCATGAATATCAAAATTGGTGACATTAGTGGCCACTGTTTTTTTAGATCGATCAAGAACCGGATAATGAACAAGGGCGACACAAAACTTAGACATCAATCCAGTCCTTCACTAACAGTAAGACCCGATCTCGATCAAACCCGGTTCCCCGCCAGTCTGCGTCTGGCATCGCGGCAAGATAGTCGTAGGCCTGTTGCCAAGGCGCTTTGACCTTTTTCAACAGCTCGGGTTTTTTAAGCAAGGTGGTCACTAAGTTCATATAAACCTTGTACTCATGAATTTTTTTGTGATTGCCGCTTAGAAGAACTGGAGGCACGCTAATCCCCTCCCACTCTTGGGGGCGAGTGAAGTAAGGAAGTTCTAATAGACCGCCCTGAAAAGAATCCTCCGAGGCCGAAGCGGCATGTCCCAGCACACCGGGAATTTTTCGAACCAAACTGTCGATAATGGCGATGGCTGCAGGTTCGCCCCCACTTAATACAAAATCCCCCAGAGAAAGCTCGCGAATTTGATTTTTAACCAAAAAGCGATTGTCGACCCCCCCATAGCGTCCGCAAATAAACGTGACCTGTGGCTGCTGACTCAGTTCTGTCGCCAGTTTGTCATCAAAGACTTCTCCTTGCGGAGACAAATAAAAAACCGGCCCCTCGGGCATCAAATGATTCATTGTTTTTTGCAAAGGTTCGGCCAGCATCAACATGCCGTCGCCGCCCCCAAAAGGTCGGTCGTCGACGGTTTGATGGGTGTCTTCGGTAAACTGTCGAGGGTTGGTGGTCTCTAAAAAACACAAACCTTTTTGAAAAGCCGCCCCAACCACCCCAAACTGCAAGGCCGACTCAACCATCTCGGGCATTAAGGTCACAACATTGATTTTCACAGTTCCTCCCCAGCGACAAGACCCATAGGGATTTCCATTTGAAGTTGTTTATTGTCTTTGTCAATCTTGACTAAAATAGGTTCGACAAATGGCACTTCGAAAGGGCCATGGGAGCCTTCGATGATCACAATATCTTGCATGGCATTTCCAGAAAAACCCACAACTTCGCCAACCGAACCGCGGGTTCTATCAATCACTTCAAAACCAAGAACTTCTCTAAGGAAAATGTCCTCGCCTTCTTCTGAAACCAAAAATTCTTCCGGGATGTAAACTTTGAGACCCTTCATTTCCTCGGCCTGATTACGGTCCGCAATTTCAGCCACTCGAATCACAAACCCCCAGCGCCCCTGCTTTTTATGTTCTCGGGCCCATTCAATGGTCATTTCTTGAGAGGGGTGTTCTTCACTCTCCGTGGACAGAAAAAGAGTTTTCCATTGTTCCACCCACACCGCTTCTTCAGGAAAAATAGAAACAAAGAGCTCCCCCTTTATACCCTGAGGAGAGTGAATCTTGCCGATGAAAACAAAGGCTGTGTCTGAATTTTTTTTATTATAATCGAATGTTCGTGTCATTTTTTCCAAAATAAAAAAGGCGCTGTTGCGCCTTTGTTAATCACCCATTCTTCAAGCCCGAGGGCTATTGGAAGGAGATCTACTCCATAATTTCAAGAACAGATCTTTTGTGCAGCTTAGTGCTGGCTGCATTCAAAATTGTTCTCATGGACTTGGCTGTACGCCCTTGTTTACCAATCACTTTTCCAAGATCGTCTTTGGAAACGGATAGTTCGACAACGGTCGTTTGCTCACCAACAACTTCATTCACTTCTACGTCTTCAGGATTGTCGACAAGAGCTCTTGCCATAAAATCAACTAAATCTCGCAAGCTTGTTGGATCGTACCCCATTTATCACCTCGTCAGTATGAACTGCTACCTTGTTTTTAATAAAAACGCTTACGCGTTTGCTTCCGCTTTTTTGATGAGTGTTTTTACTCGGTCTGTCGGCTGAGCGCCTTTGCCAACCCATTCTTTGACTTTTTCAAGATCAAGAGTGATCTCTTTTTCTTGACCCCGAGGGTCTGGATTGTAATGACCTAACACTTCGATAAAGCGACCATTTCTGAAGTAACGAGAGTCTGCCACTGTCACACGATATTTCGGTCTCTTTTTTGCGCCTAAACGCGCTAAACGAATAACTACCATTCATTCACCTCTCATTGAAGGGAGTTTTTTACTGTCCTTTCAATCATTTAGCAACCCTTTTTTTCAGTACAAGCGTTTACAGAAAAAGCCAATTAAAATGGCATCTTAGGAAAGCCCCCACCCATGCCCATTTTCATCATTCCGGACATCATCTTCTTGGCTTCTTGAAATTGCTTCACGAACTTATTGACGTCGTTAACTTTGGTGCCAGAGCCCTTGGCAATGCGGACCTTGCGGGACCCATTGACGATCCGACAATCTTGGCGCTCCTCGAGGGTCATGGAACATATGATGGCCTCAATCTTCTTGATCTCTTCGTCCGGAGGGGTCATATTCTTCATTTGCTTCATCATGCCACCCATACCGGGGAGCATTTTCATGATGCTTTCCATACTTCCCAACTTCTTCATTTGACGAATCTGCTTAAGGAAATCATCAGCCGTGAACTCGCCCTTCATCATTCTGTCGGCGGCTCTCTGGGCCTCGTCCTGATCAATCACTTCTTGGGCCCGCTCCACTAAAGTGACCACGTCGCCCATATCTAAAATCCGTGAAGCCAAGCGATCAGGGTGAAAGACTTCCAGATCTTTTTGCTTTTCGCCGACCCCAAGAAACTTGATGGGAATACCTATGGCCTCGCGAATACTGAGGGCCGCTCCACCACGAGCGTCGCCGTCGACTTTGGTTAAAATCAAACCGGTTAGGCCCACTTGATCGTGAAAGCCATGGGCCACGTCCACTGACTGTTGACCAAGCATGGCGTCAGCCACCAGCAAGACTTCCGAGGGCTTCCATAGTTTTTTAAGGTCGGTGAGCTCACTCATCAGCTCTTGATCCAGCTGCAAACGACCGGCGGTATCGACAATCACCACATCGGCCTCTTGCTCAGCCGCCCAGGTTTGGGCCTGCTTCAGAATCTGTTGCGGCTTCATTTGTGGGTCGGAATTAAAAACCGGAACATCAATTTGTTTTCCAAGAGTTTTCAGTTGCTCGATCGCGGCTGGGCGGTAAACATCCACCGGGATTAAAACGGGTTTTTTATCCAATTTTTTTCGAATATGCAGAGACAGCTTGGCGGCGGTGGTGGTTTTCCCCACCCCTTGCAATCCGACTAGAAAAATCACCGTCGGCTGGTCTTTGACTTCCAGTCCCACAGCTTGATTGCCTAATAAATCAACTAGCTCGTCATGAACGATTTTTGTGAACTGTTGCCCGGGGTCCACCCCTTTGATCACCTGCTCGCCCAGGGCTTTGTCTTTCACATTGGTGATGAAGCGCTTCACCACCTTGAAATTGACATCGGCCTCGAGGAGACTCATTCGGACTTCTTTGATAGCTTCTTCCACATTGGCTTCGCTGATTTTGGCTTTGCCAGAAAGCTTACGAAGGCTTTCGGTCATTCTATCGGATAATTTTTCGAACATCGGTGATCTCCCAAATCGAAGGGCCTCAACATAATCAAAATTGACCCGAACCGCAAGGAGCCGTAGGTTTGAGGGATGGAAAAGTTGTTTCAAGCCCTGTGGGCCAATACACCCCAATCTGACAGCAATCTCTTTGGCGAAATCACCTGCGAGATTCGCCCCACCAAAATCAAAGAGCTCACCCCCGGGGATGTGATCATCAAATCCGAATACTCAGGGATCAACTACAAAGACGCCTTAGCCCTGACTGGAAAAGGTAAAATCCTGCGCAAGCTGCCTTTGATCCCAGGAATTGATGTGGCAGGGACCGTTGTCGAAAGTCATAACCCTCAGTTTAAAGCCGGCGACCCGGTTTTAGTGAACGGCGCCAACATGGGCGAGCACTATTGCGGCGGATACGCTGAATACCAGCGACTGCCCGGGGATGTTGTGATCAAACGCCCCCAAGGGTTAACGGCCAAAGAAGCCATGACCTTTGGCACCGCCGGTTTTACAGCCGCTTTGGCCATTCATCAAATGGAGCTCAACGGTTTACGTCCGGAAAAAGGCGATGTTTTAGTGACTGGTGCCACCGGGGGCGTGGGGTCCTTAGCTCTTAGTTTTCTCAATCAACTGGGCTACGAGACTGAAGCATGGACGCGCAGAGAGGAACACACCGAATGGTTGCACGCCTGCGGAGCCGCCAGGGTCACCGACGTCAGCGACTATGATTTTCAAACTCGTCCCTTGGACTCCGTCAAGTGGGCCGGAGCGATCGACAATATCGGCGGAGAATACCTTTCTTATATTCTGCCTCGCATTGATCTTTGGGGGGCGGTGGGAAGTATCGGGCTGGCACAGAGTGAAAAACTCGACACCACGGTTTTTCCATTTATCCTAAGAGGCGTGAATCTACTGGGTGTCAGCTCGAACAATTGCCCTCAGCCCTTGCGCCACGAACTCTGGGAGAAAATGGCTGGCCCTATGAAACCTAAAAACTTAGACCACATGGTCAGCCAAGAGGTGGGGTTAACAGACTTGCTGACCGCAGCCCGGTCTGTTATCGATGGTCAGCATTTGGGCCGAATCCTGGTGAAGCTTAATTATGAATAAACCTTTAACCTTAGAAAAAATAAACAGGCGACATCGAAGTCGAAATTTCATTTTTCAATTGAACCTCGCGGACCTCACTGAAGGCAGCCGTGGCGGCTTTTCCTTACCTTGTCGTTGATATGACTGCTTTTTTAAGACTTAAAAAAACTTTTATATTTCTTTTAGTTCTTTCTGTCGGACTTTCTCTGTTTACAGCCTTTCAATCCCACATGAACAACTGGCTTATTTTCAAAGCCTCTTTTAATCACCTGATCAATGGAACCAGCCTTTACATTCCCTACCCCAGCGAACACCATGACCTTTTTAAGTACTCACCAACGTTTGCACTGCTCATGGCCCCTCTAGCCGTTCTTCCGGCTTGGCTAGGAGCCACTCTATGGAATTTATCGGGCGCCGTCTTATTTTTGTGGGCCTTGCTTCAACTGCCAATTCAAGATTCTCAACGACAAGCGGTGTTTTGGATCAGCCTTCCCGAGTTCATCGGATCCACACAGGGCTTTCAGAGCAATATTCATATGGTCGCCCTGATGATGCTGTTCTGGGTCGCCTTAGAAAAAGAAAAACCCATTCAAGCCGCTTTCTTCCTTTTTGGTTCCTTTTTTATCAAAATCTTTGGCATTGTCGCAGGCGCGCTGTATCTCTTTTCTTCTTACACATGGAGCCAACCAAGAAAAATAGCCCAGCATGCTCTGGTGCTAGCGAAGGTCTTCGTTCTGCTTTTGATCCTGCCGGCCGTATTTATTGGTTGGGACTCCCTCCTTTTTCAGTACCAAGAGTGGTGGAGTTTATTAAAGATGGATGCGGCTCACTCTTACGGCTTCTCTTTGATGGGTGTGGTTCATGGTTTCACAGGTTGGGAGTTCAGAAATTTTCCTTTTCAACTTTTCGGTGCTCTCAGTTTAGCAGGAACTTTCTTAGCCTTTCGCAAGGCTTCTCAGCCTGAACGCTTGATCGGACTGATTGCGGTTTGCTATTTTATGGTTCTCTTCAACCACAAATCGGAGAGCCCAACTTTTGTTATTGCAATGATGGCCTTTGGACTTCACACATCCTTTATCAAAAATAGAAAAATGCGTTGGACCCTAATTGCTTTCACGTTGGGTTGCGTTTCGCTGCTGTACTCTGACCTTTTTCGAACCTACAAACAGTCCGTTTTTGATGTTTACAGCGTCAAAGTTTGGCCATTCTTGATTCTCTACCCCTTGGCCTTGTTGCAAATCTCCCTAGGAATTAAAAAAAGCCCGGACTCTTTTCAAGACCGAGCTTAAGTACAAACGTAGAAGTTATTTTTTAGAAATTATCATCGCCGATAGGATCATTTTGCCCGGAATCGTCAACGCCTGAGTTTGTTTGACCTCGGTCATCGTCATCATCATCGCTGTTTCTTTTTAGGCAAGGAATTTGAGCATTCAGTAAAGCCCCATAGCTCACACTGCCGGCGGCATCAAAATTTTCGCTCAACTGAAACCCAAAGGCTTTAACGCCTGAGTATTGTCCGCGCTTTTTGATATACTGACTGATCGCTTTTTTAGATCGGTTGCTGTTCACGTCTTTGCATTTGTCGCGACCGCTCGCCATCATTCTGGCTTGGGGCAAATTGCCGTCCAATAAGTTCTGCAAAGAGTTGGTCGCAGCGGCGTGAGCGGCTTCGGCACTGGCAAACCCACCAATACGGTACTTGACTCGAGTTTTGTTAAAGTCTGTGAAGTTGTATAGACTTCCACTGCTGGTGCCACCAGAAATAGCTTGAGCTGCTAAGCCGAAAGATCCGATAAGGACCACGGCAAAAATAATTTTTTTCATAAGTCTCCCCTTTGAAGTTTTGTGCAAACCATAAAAACGATTGCTCGAGGCACGGAAATATCTATGAAACCCGTGGCGGGTCAATAGCGACCACCAAAAACTTCGCCCCCTACTGAGGTCACTCATTGAGAGTGCTTTTCTTAATTCTGACTAGAGAAGTGACAACGGTGACGAAGGGTCGTGACCATTGGAGTCGTAATTGTTATCCAGCGTCAACAATTACCGTTTCAGTCGACTCAAGCTGAACACCCGGCAACAGCGCGCGGGCGTCTTAGCAACAACTACTGTTCAGCAAGGACGGTTGTTTGGCTTCCACCCTGAACAGGTCGCGCACCGGCTGGCGCAGCATTGGGGTTTACAAAAGCCCCGGTAATACTGGTTCCAATGGTTTGTCCACCGTTGAGGATATCGGCGCAACCTGGATCCGCTAAAAGAGTGCTCATGTTCCTCCAAGTGCCTCCAACCTCTACGTATTGACTGACAAACCTTGGAACCTGGCTGTAGTCGAGGTGATGGGATCCGTGCTGTATTCGATCACGACTGCCTTGAATTCCATTCCACCCATAAAGGGATATATTTGAAAACCCAGCACCTTCTCTAGAAAGACGGCTAGACAGGGCGTAGTCTTTGTAAGCACCGGTCACCAAAGCTCCAGCCTGATATCCAGAACTGCCTTGGACAAGAGCGCGGATATCAGTACTCTGTTGTTGAAAACGGTAGGGTTCTCCTCCGGTACAGTCTCCTCCCTCAGCACGGTTGCAAAACCAAGGACGAGAACGACTTGGAACTCGAACCGAAGCCGCGGCATCAATGGCATCCACCATATATGACGTCGGCAAAATCATATCAAAGGCTCGACCCACTTGAACGGCATCATTGATGGTTAAATTGGTATAAGAATAATTGCCATCGCCACCGATTGCGATGGGTTCGGGCATCACACAGATAGTCACGGGGCCTCTTTGCCCCTGACAAGTGGAGGACTCACTTCCCATTTCAATGGGTACCAGTTCTCGCAAATGACTTGGAATATTGCCGCTGGTGATTTGTCCCACCGCATATTCACGGTAGGCCGATTGACTGGTTGGGAAGCCGGGGGTGCGATTGCCCGAACGGGGAATGCCAGCCGTTAAAGCCGAGTCACTGCAAACGCCGCCGTCAGAACCTCGCCGCACCGGCGGATTGCCAGGTCGATCCTCTGCTCCTTGATATACGGGTGGGGTACCAGGACGTTCCTCAGCTCCACGATACACGGGTGGAGTTCCAGGCCGCTCTTCCGCTCCCCGCCGCACCGGCGGACGAATCGATCGCTCGGGAGCGCTTCTGGACGTGGGTGTGGAGGTGACACCATCAACTATTAAGTCCGCTGGGTTTGCGACGGGACCAGAAGATCGCGTTAAAACCGCCACTGAGGACCGAAAACCATAATGGGCACAAGCCTGAGCCTCGCTCATGTTTCTAACGGTGAGGTTATGAGAGGTTCGATCTTCGCACCAGGCTCTAATTTCATCCACAGTGGCATTTCGAGATGCCAAGGCCGAGTGGGCTGTTCCTAAAAAAAGTAGAATGAAAATGTATTTAAGAAATTTCATTGAGTCCTCCACAGAATTGATATTGCAATTTCAGGGCCGATTCAGGACGAACATACTGGCTTCTTAGTGTCAAAACAATTGACAGTTGTTGATTGATATCTGTCGCTAACTGACCAAAATGACACAATAAACCAGTGGTCAAAGCGGCTCGACTTGCTTTTTCTGGACTCACTCTTGGCCATTGCTTTCGCTACCATTAAGTTATGAAATCCTTTTGTCTTTTGCTCATCCCATTGCTCATTTCTTGTTCCGATCTTCAACCACAAACACCTAATTCTTTGGCTGAGGACTCCACCGGTGTTCCCGAGCCTATAGCCAACGAACCCATTTCTGAGGAACCGCCAATAGAAAGAGCTCGCTGTCAAAGCGAAGAAATTCTGAAGAGTTGGCCGGAGACTCAAAACAATCCTGTAGTTTCTTCGGCTCTGTTAAACTTAAGTGGAGTGACCCGCGACAACCGGGTCTTACAAGAAATTGAAAAGGGAATGTCGATCTCTCTAATGAATGAAGTCAGCGCCATTGAAATCAACAATGGTGGAATCCAAATTACTTACTGTGTGATGAACGATTATCTGTCTCTTCTTGAGGGGACCGAGAAATTTCGTTTTCCTTTAGGGATGACAGCTATTGCCGATCTGGTTTCGAACAGTGCATGGGCCCTTCCTACGGTTCGTATGGTGGACCAAATTTATGAACAGCGACAAATCGGTCTGCCTCCACGCACGATCACACCGGGCCCAGAAATGACAACAACTCGAACCCTCCTTGATCACAGTTTGACCATTAATGGTCAGTTGCAAAACCGACCGGGCTTAGTAGCAGGGCATAAAAAAGATGTGGTTATCAGTGAACGCTTGGCTTCAAGGCCTACTAAAATTGCCATTTATGGCTGGCACCGTCTGAACGGCGAGCCGATTCAACCGTTAAGTACCGTTCACCACAAAGACTATGCGGACTACAGTCATGGCGTACGCTTGGTTTACAAAACAGTGTGGGTCAATGGAACAGCCACCCCCATCGACCAAGTATTATCCGATCGAACCTTAGCTCCCCTACTAAGTCACGAAGGGGTCTTGTCTGCAAGCCTGATTAGAAGATACTACCGCTAAGCTTTCCTAAGACCCGTTGTTTTGACTTTGAATTTGAATTCTGAAGGTTAAGACCTGTCCATCTTGATTCGAAAAAAAAGGATTAATGACCCACTGACTACTGAGGGCAAAGCTCAATCGAGACGTATGATTGTAGCGATAAATCATCTCATAGATCTCTTCGGTAGGTTCGACCCCATCCAATCGAGCGGCGGTATAGCCCAATCCCAATTCATCGAGTTTGTTTTTGCCAAAAACTTTCTGCAAATTCAAACCGACCACCGTGTTTTCATAAATGCTTCCAAGGTTTCGGCTGGCCTGTCCATAGCGAACAAAAGGATTGAGCTTCTTCCAAAAACGGCCCGCCAGCATGCCGTAGGTCCCTCTTTGCTCAAACAAGGACCGAAGCCCACGCTGGTCTTGCTGCAGATTCCAGGCTCCGACAGCAACATGAAACCCAAGGGAGTTTTTGTACCCTATTTCGGAGACGGCCATGTGATTTTTTTGATTTAACAAAATATGAGTCTGCAGTTGTTTGGGGTAGTAATTTTCAGGGGTCAGCGGATCGGCCACGGCGGTCGCCAAATAAAGTTCCGGAGTCAATTGCATCCATACCTGGGCCCCAAAGGAAATCTGCGGGTAAATCGATGGGCCCCGAAAACCTGTGGTCCCCCAGTCTGATGTCGCCGTAAACGAGGAGTTTACAAAAAGGGTGGCTGCCTCCGTGACGTTGTACAGTCTTAATAAATCACGCCAACCCACTGAAACTTTTAAAAAGCCTAAAGACTTTACCAGATAAAACTCATAAACCTTCAGGGACTCGACACCCTCGGTGTCGATATTCGAAACGATTTGTCCGTCTCCTATATCAGAGCTTGGAGAATGCCCACCATGATTCGCTAGCATAGAGTAGTGGACTTCAACACCCCTATAGTCTCTACCGCCTTCGACTAAAAAACGCCCAAGAGTTAAAAACTTTTGCCCATTTTGAGAGAGAGTCACCCAATGCTGATCCAAAATGTAAGACGCACGCGCCCCAAGGGAACCGGCATGGGCTTGAGAAAGACTGACTAACAGAATCGGCAAACAAAAGAAGAGCCTCATCATTCGGTTACCATCGCGTATACTGGGCCGTTTTTAAAACTCTTAAGGCAATTAAGTAAAAAAGAACAAGGGCCACCGTGGATACTACAAGAGCTTGCTGAAATGAAACATCACTTTGACCAAGCATCCCATAACGAACACCGTTGATAAAATAAAGTAAAGGATTGGCTTTTGACAAGATTTGCCAAAACGGGTGCAGGCCATTCAAGGAGAAGAAAACTCCGCCTAAATAAATCAATGGCAGTATAACAAAGGATCCCACCCCACTGACGTGATCAAAGGTTTTCGCCCAAAAAGCGATGGATATCCCAAACATGGAAAAGCTGAGACCGCCAATACCTAAAAACAAAACCAAGATAGCAGGATGGGTGGGAATCAGGAACTGTTGATTGATCACAAAATAAAAGGCTTCACCGACCAGAAGGGTGATGCAACCAACGATCAAACCACGAGTCAAACCACCCAAAGACAAAGCCCACAGAATGGCCGTCGGGCTCAACGGGACAATCCGCCAGTCTTCCAAATCTCCACCGAACTTTCCCGAGACAATGGAGCTTGAGGTGTTTTGGTAAGAATTATTCAAAACCGACATCATGATCAAGCCAGGTATTAAAAAAGCCAGGTAGGTCACCCCACCCTCCATCGCAATTTTTTCACCGAGGGAGACACCAAAAATCAGGAGGTACAGTCCGGAGCTAACAATGGGCGCAAAAATTGTTTGCACAGCCACTTTCATAAAGCGCCGAATCTCACGGTAGTACAAAGTGAAAAAGGGTTGCAAGCGAGGGGTCACACTCATAAAGCCTTCCCCTCTCCCAAAATGCGAACGAAGGCTTCTTCTAAATTGCCCTCGGAGATTCTTATATCCATCAAGTTGCGCATATCGCAATTGAGCTCCGCTAACAGATCGCCAACGCCTAATTTTTGGGGAATAATAAAATCCACTTGCTTGCCGTCGACGCCATGAAAATAAGGTGAACCTTTACCCACATTGCCTTCACTTTTGAAAATCAAAGACACCTTACGCTCGGTCAATTGTTTAATTAGCTCTTTCGTAGGCCCCACTTTTCTTAAGTTTCCGTTTTGTAAAACACCCACTCGATCACAGAGTTCTTCGGCTTCTTCTAAATAATGAGTGGTCAACAAAACAGACATTCCATCTCTTTTGAGCTCTCTAACGAAATCCCAAAGGGAGGCCCTCAACTCGATGTCGACACCCGCTGTGGGTTCATCCAGCAACAGCAACTTTGGATTGTGCACCAGAGCTTTTGCAATCAAAAGCCGTCGCTTCATTCCGCCGCTCAGCTGTTTGACTTTTTTGTTACGATGCTCAAAAAGACCCAGGCGGTGTAATAAATAATGAATACGTTCTTTGTTATTCCAGCAGCGCAAAAATCCCGAATGGAACACTAATATTTCTTCAGTCGTGAAGTAACCATGATTAATAATCTCTTGTGGAACATAACCAGTGAGCAACTTAGCAGGAATTGGATCTTCGGCAGGATTGATTCCAAAAATCTGACAGTTGCCCGAATCCGGCTCTTGCAAGGTCACCAAACAAGAAATGATCGAAGTTTTACCTGCTCCGTTCGGCCCCAAAAGACCAAAAATTTCTCCGGGTTTCATTTCTAATGAGACATCATTAACCGCCGTAAAGCTTCCATAGTTTTTGACCAGGTTCGAAATTTTTAAAGGACTGACGTTACTTACATCCACGAGTCCGCCCCTTCAGAGAAAGGCGATCCGAAAATGACGCCTTCATTTTCTTTTTGCAACCAATTGACGTCCCAAGGGCTATTGAGAAGCACCACAGGTCTTTTGTCTTTATCGAGAAAAACAGTCGTTGCCCCTTTGATATCGGCCACAGGTTCTCCGGCTTCATTCCGGGGCCAGCGCGCCACGGTGTAAGGTGCGCGATCGAGCCGGGTCGACAGATTGTACTCATCCTCTAACCGGTGGTGAAGGACTTCGAACTGTAGCTCTCCCACCACACCAATAACAGGATCTTGGGCACCAATAATGGGATCGATGAACAGCTGAATCACACCCTCTTCAGACAATTCGATTAAAGCCTTCTGTAATTTTTGGCGTTTCAACGCGTCTTTTACAAAAATGCGGGTGAACAGCTCCGGCGAAAACTGGGGAATTTTTTCGAACTGAATTTTTTTTCCACTGGTGATGGTGTCGCCAATGCGAAACAAACCTGGATCGCTGACTCCGACGATATCACCGGCATAAGCGTCTTCCACTGTTTCGCGATCCTTAGCCAAAAACTGGGACGAATGTGACAAGCGTACATCTCGGTTGAGTCGCATATGTTTGACTTTCATTCCGCGAGTGAACTTTCCCGAACAAATTCGCATAAAAGCCATTCGATCGCGGTGTTTGCGATCCATGTTGGCTTGGATCTTAAAAATAAACCCCGAAAAAGAGGGATCTAAAGGATCAATGGGTTCGCCGTCCAGCACTTTGTGAGGACCAGGTCCCGGGGCCCACTTGGTGAAATAATTAAGAAACTGGTCAACGCCGAAATTCAATTTGGCACTGCCCCAAAAGGCCGGAGAGATCTCACCCCTCATAAATTGCTCCATGGAAAACTCAGCGCTGTCCAATTCAATCAATTCGATTTCTTCTAGCACCGAATCAATAATATCGTAATGAATCCAATCTTTCCAACGAGGGTCATCCAGGGAGTCCACCGGGATTATCGTTTCTTCTGCGGTTTCCTTGTTGTAAAGAATCACCTGCTTGGCAAGACGGTCATAGATGCCAGAAAACAGTCCACCCAAACCAAGAGGCCAGTTGACAGAAAAGCACTTCATTTTCAAAGTGTTTTCAATTTCATCGATAAGTTCCAACGGAACTTTTCCTTCACGGTCACATTTGTTGATAAAAGTAAAAATCGGAACTTTTCGGTAATTACAAACTTCGTAAAGTTTTTTGGTTCTTTCTTCCACGCCTTTAGCGACATCAATCAACATCAAGGCGGTATCCGCGGCCACCAGTGTTCTATAAGTGTCTTCCGAGAAGTCTTTGTGCCCAGGCGTGTCCAGCAAATTGATGCGCTGGCCGTTGTGATCAAACTGCAGAACAGAAGATGTGATCGAGATGCCTCGTTCCTGTTCCATGGTCATCCAGTCGGAGGTGGCGGCTTTTTTACCAGCCTTACCTTTGACCTCTCCCGCTTCGTGAATAACCCCTCCGATATAGATCAGCTTCTCAGTAATGGTGGTTTTACCGGCATCGGGGTGAGATATAATGGCAAAGGTCCTCCGACGACGGATTTCCTCTTTATCACTGAGCTTTTCCATTTCTAAAATCCATTTATTCTAAGTTCACAAAATCATGACCTAGACTCTGGGGTTATCGCCACTAGCTTTAACAGCAGCGAGTCATAAAAGCAACGAGGCCTCTTTATAACCCCTTGTTTTTCCGAGATTATCCTTTGTTTTTTAAAGAGACCTTCCCTAAAATAGAAGTCACTGTAATCATTGATCGTTTTTTAAGCATCACACAGGGAGAGCCATTGAGTTCAGTCGCCAGCTTGGCAAGAAAAGGTATTCGTCTTGATGGGGTCATCGAAAGGCATCAAAAGGTTTTAGATCGCCTGCAAAGTTGGCGGTTAGCATTCGGACTGGGTGTGTTTGCCCTGTTGGTGGCTTCTCAGGTTGCAAAAGGTTTGCATCTGGAGCTGATCGCCCTCTTTCTGATTCTTCCTGCCTTTGTTGTTTTGTTCAGAAGGTCAAGACGGGTTGGTGTTTTCCTACAACGACTTCAATTGCTAAAAAGCTTTTATCAGGAACAATGGGACTTCAATCAGGGGCTGATCTCAAACGCGACCCGGCCCGAAGATATGTTTGACGTCAATCTGGCTCGAGATTTGGATTTAGGATATTTTTTTAGAGCGATCGATCGATGCTTCTCTCTACAAGGCCAAAGTTTGCTCAATCACTGGCTTTGCCAAGACTTCAAGGCCAGCGACCGCGCCACGCGAGAGCAAAACATTAAAAAACTAACCGAATACCCTGGAACGCTCCGACGCCTGCAACTTCAACCTCCGGCTCGTCTTATTGACTTTGCTCGCATCGAAAACGAAGTTCGACGATCGTTTTTTGAAGACAGTATGAAGTGGAAATGGGTTGTTCCCCTGTCGTGGCTGGCTCTGATTGTGGCGTTGATCTTTGCCCTCCCCTCTTTAATGTGGAAGGTGGCTTTGCTTGTTTATGTGGGATCGGTCCTCAACTTCATTGGTCGCACCCAGCATGTGTTTTCACGCTTGCAAGACCTGCATGCCGATTTCACTAGCTTGGGTGAACGCATTTTAATTTTAGAAAAACTGGCCCAGCGCCTGCCCCACTGCCAAGCCTTGCACAAGCGTCAAGCCAGTCAAGATGTTCGTCAACTCAATCGATTGATTAGTTTGATGAGCATGAAAACCAATCCCATTCTCTTTTACATTTTAAATCTTTTAGCACCTTGGGATTTTCTTTTGGCTGAATTGGCCGAGCGATCTCGCAAAAAACTGTTCCTCCACTTTCAGGATTGGAGTCTTGAGGTTGTTGAAATTGAGGCTTGCGCCAGCCTTGCCAATTTAAAAATATATCACGACACCCAGTGGGCCGAAGCCGGCAACACCTTTGTTGATGTGCAAGGCTTGGCACACCCCTTGTTGAATCAAAAAACTGTGGTGACTAACGATTTCTCGCCAAATGATAACAACGTGATCATTATCACGGGCTCTAATATGAGCGGTAAATCCACTTTTTTGCGAGCCTTGGGAATCAATTTTTGTCTGGCTAACATTGGAGCTCCGGTGTTTGCTAAACGCTTTCTTTTTAAACCTATGCCCTTGGCCTCTTGTATTCGCGTGAGCGATTCTTTACGGGATGGCCAATCCTATTTTTATGCAGAAGTGCAAAGAATGAAAATGATTTTAGACAAAGCCAGGCAGCAAGAAATCCTATTTTTGATCGATGAACCCTTGCGCGGCACCAATAATCGAGAACGCCTGATTGGCAACCAGAAGTATTTGCAACAAATCCTTGAGGCCAATGCTTATGGCTTTATCTCAACCCACGACTTAGAGCTTACGGCTTTGGCCGACGACAGCCCCAAAATCGTCAATTATCATTTTAGTGAACAGTGGGATCAAACCGACTTGCTATTTGATTATAAGATTAAAGACGGCCCTTCACAAAGCACCAACGCCCTCAAGATTTTAGAGCGCGAAGGTCTGCTTCGTCCCTAGGCTTGTTTATTTCAAAACGATTTCTTTCGGCAAAGCGTGAAAGTTGTAATTGTTGGCCATGGTAAAGCCGTAGGCGCCGGCATCACAAATCGCCAGATAATCACCTTGATGCAACTCTTGCATAACTCGGTTTTTGCCAAGGGAGTCGCTGGATTCACAAATCGGGCCGACCACATCATAAGACACGGTTTTGGACTTGGATTTGCGAGTGATTGGTAAAATACGGTGGTTGGCCTGGTAAAGGGCTGGACGCATCAGGTGGTGCATTCCTGTGTTGACGATAGCAAAAGTTTTGGTGGCTGTCTTTTTGATATATTCCACCTGGCACAACAGGACTCCAGCCCGTCCGACCAGCACTCGACCGGGCTCGATTAAGACTTCTCCCGTATAGCCGTTAAGACCTTCGGTGACGATCGCCCCATAGGCTTCGATGGTTGCAAAGTCTTTCTCTTCGTCCATTTGATCGTAATGAATGCCAACACCCCCACCGATATCGATGCTTTCTGTGGGAAAACCTAAGATGTCCAACTCGTGATTGATTGAGCGCAATTTCTGAATGGCTTCTTTCATTGAATCCAAATCCAAAAGCTGCGAGCCAATGTGCATGGTCAAGCCTCGCAACTTTATAGAGTCTTGGTACTCTTTTAAAATGCGCACCAAGGACGGCACGAACGATCGGTCCATACCAAATTTGTTTTCACTCATTCCGGTAGTGATATAAGGGTGGGTCACCGGATTGACTTCGGGATTCATTCGAAAAGCCACAGCCATTGTTTTATTTTTAGCGCGCGCTCGTTGCCCGATGCGAATCAACTCTTGTGGGGATTCGACATTGATCTGTTTGATGTCAGCATCAAGTGCAGCATCGATTTCTTCGATCGACTTCGCCACTCCACTAAAAATCACATCCGAGCCTGTGAAACCATTGTCTAAGGCCCGGTGCATTTCACCAGCCGAAACCACATCAACTCCGGCGCCCCAAGTTTTAAAGGCTTGTAAGATTTCGGAGTTGGCGTTGGCCTTTAAGGCGTAGTGAGGACTGAGGTTGGCTAAACTGGAAAGTACTTTTTTAAGTTTTTCAAAACGCCGTTGTATATTCGCCAAATCGTAAACGTAACAAGGGTGTCCCTCTTGTTCCGAGAGGATTTTTTGTAGATCGCCTCGATCTCCCAAAAAAAGTTGATCCCCTTGATATGTCAAACTCATTCAACCACACCATCCAAACGGAATTCTGTGTGCAAGGCATTGGCAGCATTTTCTAGATTGGCTTTATCAATAACCGCCGAAATTTTAATATCCGAGGTGGTAACCAGGCGAATGGACGTGTTGGCTTTACCAAGAGCGGCAAAAAACCGCGCCGCCACTCCATATTGGTTTTGCATCCCCACTCCGACAACAGACACCTTCGCCATGTCATTAATCAGTTCGATATTGGTCGAAGCCGCAACATGGGATTTAATAATTTCCATGGCTGTCTGGGTGTCATCAGAGTGCACCGAAAACGCCAAGCGTTGCCCCTCAGGATTTTGGCTTTGGGTAATAATGTCGACAACCACGCCTTTTTCAGCCAATTGACTGAACAAGCCCGCCAAAAATTCGGAAGTGTCTGGAGTTGGGTAAAGCTTAAAAACGGACGTGTTCGGGTCATGCGTGACGGACGTTACAACGGGTTTTTCCATTTTGTCTCCTTGGGGAACCACCCAGGTTCCTTCTTTTTTTTCAAAAGTGGAACGTAGATGAATTTTAACGCCAAATTTTGAAGCCAGCTCCACCGATCGTGAATGCAGCACCTTTGAACCCAGTGAAGCCATTTCCATCATCTCGTCAAAATAGATTTGCTTTAAGGGTTGGGCTTTGGGCACTAACCGAGGGTCGGCCGTAAAGATGGCCGGAACATCGGTGTAGATCTCGCAAACGTCGTTTTTTAGGGCCGCCGCCCGCGCTACAGCGGTGGTGTCGGAACCGCCGCGCCCCAGCGTGGTAATATTGGCTTGGGGGTCACTGCCTGGAACACCAGCAC
>CAYGNH010000009.1:51548-158469 GCA_964351315.1 uncultured Pseudobdellovibrionaceae bacterium | reverse complement strand
CTGCTCCAGTGATACTAACGTCGGAGGATAAAAAGCGTGATGTGGATATCGTACAAGTTGTCGCTAGTGTACCACTGTCGCAAAAAGCATCGGGGTTTGATAAATCAAGATAAAGAGTTCCCTCTCCAGCAGGTAAATCATAAGATGCACTCCCACCCGCCACAGTCATTGTACCGGTATAGGAGTAAGTCCCAATTCCAGTATTGTAAATGGCAATGCGACCACCGCCACCGGCTCCCGCCAGTCCTGGTCCATTTCCACCAGCTGCAGAAACGCTCCCACTTCCGGCTAGGGTGTTCGCACTTATCCAAATAGAACCACCGGCCCCGCCACCGCCGCTTTCTCCCGACGCTGAAACTCCGTCGAATCCATCCACTGTCAAAGTTCCATCGATTGTCATAGCGCTTGAAGCAATCAGTTTGATCACTCCGCCACCATCACCACCACGAGCATAAACGTTGGCTCCTCCACCCGACCCTTTTGTAATCGGATTTGTTAACGAACCATAGGTGATTCCACCCGTAGACAAACCATTTCCTCCAGCGCCACCATGACCACCACCTCCAGCACCGCCACTTTGACTGCCCTCACCTGAACCAGGTCCTAAACCTTGACCTGTGCCATTCACATCTTTGGCACCCAGGTCACCAAGACCCGCAGCCGTTAGTGTGCCTCCTGAATTTAAATTAAAGTTTGTTAAGGTCGAATCAATAATATTTCCGCTGAAAACTGCGGTCGCTCCCACTGTAAAAGTACTCGCAGTTAGGTTTGTCAGATCTCCGTTCCAAGCCCCTTGAAGGTCAAAGTTCCCTGTCATGTTGATGGTGGCACCTCCCTGAGATCCCAACAAAGTCACAGAGCCTGCTGACGTCACCACCAAATTTCCTGCTCCAGTGATACTAACGTCGGAGGATAAAAAGCGTGATGTGGATATCGTACAGGTGGTGGCCAGCGTTCCACTATCACAGAATGAATCATCGTCTGGTAAGTCTAAATAGAAAGTTCCTTCTCCTGCCGGCAAGTCATAAGTTGATGCTCCTCCAGCAACAGTGAGTGCTCCAGTGAAGGAATAAGTTCCACTTCCTGTGTTATAAATAGCAATGCGACCACCACCACCAGCACCAGCACGACCGGGTCCGTTTCCTCCCGCTGCCGTGATACTACCACTCCCTCCAAAAGCATTGGCACTCAACCAAAGCGAACCACCGGCCCCGCCTCCACCATTTTCTCCCGACGCAGAAACTCCGTTTTCTCCATTCACTGTCAAAGTTCCATCGATTGTCATAATGTTTGAAGTGATCAGCTTAATCACTCCACCGCCATTGCCTCCTTGAGCATTCACATTGGCTCCTCCACCCGAACCTTTAGTCACTGGATTGGTGGGTGAACCATAAGTGATTCCTCCCGTAGATAAACCGGCACCACCGGCACCGCCATGTCCACCACCTCCGGCGGCTCCACTTTGACTGCCCTGACCAGAGCCAGGCCCTAAACCTTGACCTGTTCCGCTCTCATCTTTGGCACCCAGGTCACCAAGACCCGCAGCCGTTAGTGTGCCTCCGGAAGCTAAGGTGAAATTTGTTAGGGTGGAGTCCAAAATATTTCCTGTAAAGACTCCTGTGGCTCCCACTGTAAAGGTGTCCGCCGTTAGGTTTGTAAGCTCACCATTCCAAGCCCCTTGAAGATCAAGGTCGCCTGTCATACTCACAGTGAAAGTATTTTGATTTCCAATAATATTTAATGCCCCAGATGAGCTCACTACAAGATCGCCTGCACCGGTGAGGTTAAGATCCGAGGCCAGTGTTCGATTTGCTGAAACTGTGCAAGTGGTCGCCAGTGTTCCGGTGTCACAAAAAGCATCGGGGTCTGAAAGATTGAGATAAAAAGTGCCCTCTTCCCCAGGCAAATCATATGTCGAGCCTCCGGCAGCAACACTCACTGCGCCACTAAAAGAATAACTTCCATCACCTCCGGTATTATAAATAGCAACACGACCACCGCCACCGGCTCCGGAACGAGTCGGTCCATCTCCACCTCTGGCGGTGATTGCACCACTTCCGGCTAGGGTGTTCGCACTTATCCAAATAGAACCACCGGCCCCGCCACCGCCGCTTTCTCCCGACGCTGAAACTCCGTTGTCTCCATTCACTGACAGCGAACCATTGACTGTTAAATTATTTGTCGCCGTGATTCGAACGATACCTCCGCCCGCGCCTCCATCGGCAGTAATATTACTTCCACCACCAGAACCCATAGTGATAGGGTTTGTTAAAGATCCATAAGCAATTCCACCAGTGGTCCAACCATTTCCACCGGCACCGCCATGTCCTCCACCACCAGCGGCTCCACTTTGACTCCACTGACCAGAACCTGCCCCTGGGCCGGATCCAGATGTGGAGTTTGCAGTGGCTCCTAGGTAACCGCGACCGGCACCAGAGATAGAACCCCCAGCTTGAATATCGACGTTGGTGGCTTGTAAATGACTGAGGTTTCCGTTGATGGTTCCACCAGATTCAACAGTGAAGTCGCCACCCATATTAATAGCAATGCTTTCGCCAGCACTTGTTGTGAAAGCCCCTCCACTTTGCATGACGATACTTCCTGTCCCGCTGATGACTGTTGCATCGCTAAGGACATGATTTGAGTTAATATAGCAAATGGTATCAAGCGTGCCGCCACCACTGCAGTAACCAGCCGTTGCAACCACAGTATCGATTGTGGGCTTCGTGGTGTCATCGGTTGCATTTTTAATGGTGATCGTCGCTTGTTCACCAAAGGTTCCGAAGACTCGAAACTTTATGGTATCCGAAGGACGAATAGCTATAAGCACTGTGTCTGCCGACGTAAATGTCACTTCTGTATTGGAATTAAGTTGGTAAACCAAATTTGGAGATCCAGAATTGTAGACAGAGGTAATTTCAAGAAAAATTGTTTCATCAAACCCGGATAAAGTTTCGGCAGCGGACTCATCAACAAAGTCCACCCAATCAACAGCCATCGGCGCTTCATCGACTTGAGCTTCGCCGTAGCGTCTTATGCAGCGTACGTTTCGAGCTGTTGCTTTGGTTTGTGTATCGGTGTTTCCTTCACCTCGAACCGTATAGATCGATCCAGAATCTAGCTCTGTGGAAGATATATACCTTGCAGTTGTAAACCCAGAAATAAGAAGTTCTTCCCCGCCGAACTGAGTACAGGCGGGAGCTTCTTGAGGTTGGGTCGCCGAAAAAGTGTGAGTCGATTTACAAGTCACATAGGCTAGTTCGGACTTGCTCGGCAAGTACCAGTCACTGTGACCAGCATAGTTCATATCATTGCAATAGTTGGCGGCACTGTCTGCATCGATGGAGGCATCAGCCACGATCGCCGCTGTTGCAGGGCCTCCACGAAAACCTGGAGAGCTGTGATCCGCAATCCCAGCAACGTTTTCAACTCCAGCGATGTCAATATCACTTCCAGCTGTTCCTCTCCAGGTCTTTGTTAATGTATCATCGGTGCCATCACAGGTTGGAGTCGCGCTGTCGGTGCAGTTCCCTGGGGTGACCATATACTTGCCACCATCAAAAATTCCGGCAAACAAGGCCCCACCCGCACAGGTCGATCCGATGGCAGGAGTTCCACCCAAACAAGGATCAGTAACCGTGGCCACTACGGTGTCCAAAGTCGGCGTGCTTCCATTGTCCGTCGCATTTTTAATGGTGATCGTGGCTTGGTCGGAAGCGTTTCCAAAAATTTGAAAATCAATTTGATCACTGGCACGGACGGCGATCAGTCTGGGACTGCTGGAACTAAAGGATTTCCAACTGCCACTGTTGACTCGCACGTCCAAGGTAGGTGTCCCTACATCATCGGTGTTAGAAATCTCTAAGAATATGGTTTCGTCGAAACCACTGATAGTTTGCGGAGCGGACACATCATTAAAGTCCACCCAATCAATGGCATCTGGCGCCTCGTCAACCGCCACCTCGTCGTAGCGACGGACACAGCGAAATCGGTGGGAGTTACCTTTACCTCGGTTGCCAATACCCCCGGTTCCAAAGTTGAAACGGATGGCCTGATCAAAAGTTTCTTCACTGGACGTCCAATATCTCCATTCTGCAAAACCGTTGAGCAATGAGGCTTTACCCCCCATTTGGGTACAATCCGGTGCCACTTGAGGAAATCCAGGATCAAAGGCGCTGGATCGATTGGATTTACAGGCAATATGGGTCAATTCTGAAAGGCTTGGCAGGTACCAATCGGAATAACCTCCATAATTTAAGTCGTTACACCAATCGGCTGCGCTTTCCGAACTCGTGCTGGGGTCGGCTACAATTATGCTGGTATTGTAGCCCCCCCGTTCCGAGGGCAAGCTGAATTCAGAATAGTTATCGACATCCGTCAAACTGGCAATATTAACATTTGAGCCCGTTAATCCATACCAAGTCTTTACCAAACTATCATCACTTCCATCACATGTTGGGTTGGCGCTGTCGGTGCAACCCCCTGGGGTCACCATATACTTCCCACCATCAAAAATTCCAGCGTAGATCGTTCCGCTGGTGCAGGTGGTTCCAATGGCTGGATTTCCACTTAGACAGGGATCACTAGGAATGTTGGTTTGAAAAAATGAAAAGGGTACAAACTGGGCAATGGTGTATTTGGGTTTTAAGTTTTTAAAAGAAGATTCATTTTGGACTCGGTCAAACTGAGCCACGGAATTGTTCATGGTGAACAATAAAATTGCTATAAAGAAAAAATATTTTCTTTGACCAAACAC
Organism: uncultured Pseudobdellovibrionaceae bacterium; assembly: GCA_964351315.1. Lineage (GTDB taxonomy): Bacteria > Bdellovibrionota > Bdellovibrionia > Bdellovibrionales > JAGQZY01 > JAGQZY01. The sequence goes on along the minus strand of CAYGNH010000009.1, from coordinate 153,713 downwards.
CGATTAAACGTCCTTCATTGGTTACTTCGTCTTTATCGGATTTTCCTGGTTATTCTATAGATTTAACTAAGAAAAAAGAATGATTTTTGACTGACAAATAAACCAGGGCCCTCCCGGCTTTTCGACCTTAGTCTGCCCTTTTTAAATGTTTTATTCTGAATCAATACTATGATCATTTTGAAGCGACTAAGGGAACAGTGTTTGGCATCGGTAAGCCGCCCCCAACAGAGGCAGTTCATCGTGGTTGGTTGAAATTTCGATATCGGGTAAAGGCATCCCCGCCTCCACTCGCCCCCGTAAAATCTCGGCCATCAGGGATTCGGTACGATTTAAGAAAAAGGGAGCCGCGACCATAGCAAAGCCTCCCGCAAAAACAAATTTTCTGGGAAAGTAAATCAAATACAAATTGCTTAACGTTATGGCCATGCGTTGACTATAGGATTCCCAAAGATCTTGCACCACCGGATCTTGCTCTTCAGAAAGGTGAATCAAATCCGAACCCGTCAGTTCACGACCCAACTTTTTCCCCACGCGTTGGGCAAAGTGAAAACCCGACAAAAAAGATTCCATGGTGGGATAGTGGCCAAACGGAGTTTGATAGTCGGGGTCGGGTTCCGAGCCAATTATAAAATGTCCCAGCTCGGGGTGCATTTGCTGACCGGCCCGAGCCAGCTCACCATTGACTAAAGCTCCCACACCTAGCCCGGTTCCCAAGGTGATCACCACCAAGTCTTTGACCCGCTCTTTTTCAAAATGCTTGTACTGTCCTAACGCAGTCATCGCCGCGTCGTTATCCACAACCACTGGTACAGACAGAGCCTTCTGCAAATCCTGTTTTATTTCAAAACGCAGCCAAGAAGCATCCCCATTGCCTAGGTTGGCCGGGTTGCGAATACACCCATGGACCACATCAACCGGGCCCGCCGTGGAGACTCCCAATCCCGTAATAGAGTGATCTTTAAACAAGCCTTGCAAGGCGCCTTGAATAGTCGCCACAAAATCAGAGGCCGAAACCTTAGGAGTTTCCATCGCGTCTATTTTTTGTAAATTGGAGCCATCCCACAAGGCAAACCTCATTTTGGTCCCACCCACATCTAGAACAGCATAGTGATCCGTTTCCGCCATACCGAACTCTATCGCGAGATCCCACAGAAACAAATAAGGGATTTTGGAACAGGTCGCCATCAATCGCGACATTGACCGCAGTTCGCCCCAGACCTAGGCTCTTAAAGGTTTTGAACGAAACAGGGGGAATCATGGATAGCTTAACTTTTGATCATAGTGGATTGACGAAGCGAGGCAAGGGCTTCACCTACGACGACGTTCTGATTGTTCCCGCGAAATCTGAAATGCGATCTCGTCGCGAGCCCGAATTGAGAGCCCACCTTACTAAAAACCGCGAAATTGATGTCCCCATGATCTCTGCAAACATGGACACGATCACTGAAGCAGAAATGGCCATTGCTATGGACCAGTTAGGCGGATTTGGAATCATCCATCGTTTTATGACCATCGAAGAGCAAGTGACCCAAGTCAAAAAAGTCAAAGCCTCGGGCGCGAAACACATTGGCGCTTCCATTGGTGTCAGTGCCGAAAGCCAAGACCGGGCTCATGCTTTGGTCGATGCAGGCGTCAATGTGATGACCATCGACATTGCCCATGGCCACTCGGTGCAAATGCTTGAGACCCTGACTTGGTTAAAACAAGAATTTCCCAATGTGGATGTGATTGCGGGCAATGTGGCCACACCTGAGGGAACTTTGGATTTAATCGAAGCCGGAGCCGACGCCATTAAAGTGGGGATTGGTCCTGGCTCGATGTGCACCACCCGCATTATTACCGGATGTGGTGTCCCCCAACTGACAGCAGTTTCTCTTTGTGCATCAGTGGCTCGTGAAAAAGGTATTCCTGTCATCGCCGATGGCGGCATCAAATCATCCGGTGACATTGTCAAAGCAATCGCTGCGGGCGCTTCCACGGTGATGTTGGGAAGCATTTTAGCAGGCACCATCGAAACTCCAGGATTGATTCAACATGGCCACAAACAATACCGTGGCATGGCCTCCAGAGCCGCACAAGACTCTTGGCGCGGTGGTGTTCCCACTGGGATGGCACCCGAAGGTGAAAGCACTAAGGTTTCAGTGAAGGGGCATTTGACCGATGTTCTGGGTGAATTGATCGGTGGTCTTCGCAGCGGCATGACTTACATCAATGCCGGAACTCATAGCGAGATCTTCACAAGAGCCCGGTTTATGGAGATGACCCCGATGGGAATGAATGAATCCAAAGCTCACGGCGTTTGAGTGTCCAGCTTTTTTACGCTCCTGTTGTTCTTACACTACGCCTTGTAACTAGTTGTAATAACGTGTTAAATATCTGCATGCGGATTCTTTGCGCGCTTCTTATTTTTTTATGCAGCTCTTCTTTGTGGTCCTCTGACATTCAAGATCAAAAAGACGTCCCAATTTATGGTGATCTGGAGATTCCAAAAGACTACGTCCAACACCAAAAAGAAATAGAACAGCGAGACCAAGTGATCCCGACAGCAGCCAGCAAAACCACCAGTCCCGGAGCCTTTGGTGGTAAAATTCTAGAGTATCATTTGGCCGATGTTCTTGAGCACAACCAGTTCAAACCCCTAAAAAGCGTCAAGGATTTTGAAGAGTCAGTGAACAGCAACACCAACATTGAAACATCTGGGTTCAAATTAAAATCCAAATTGGATTTGAACCGCCTGCAAGCCGAAATGGATATTGAAACTTTCGTCAACACCAGAGTGTGGACCGAGGACTCTTTCAAAACCTTGCGCGCCCAAATGATCCTTTATGATATTGAAAGTGGTCTGATCAGCATCGAAAGCAAAACCAATAAAGACGACTCTCGCACCTATCTGAACCTTGAAAAAACATGGTAATGTCTTTAAGCTGGACCTAGATGAATACATTGAAGACGACTGAAGACGCGGTCGATAAACTGATCACCCAGGTGGGAAACCGAATCGTTCTAGCCACTCCGTTAGGGGTCGGTAAGCCCAATCCCTTTCTCAACAGTCTTTACCAATACGCCAAAGTCCACCCTGAAATCGACTTGACAATTCTCACGGCCCTAAGCCTTAACGTCCCTGCTGGGCAAAGCGACTTGGAACGTCGTTTTTTAAAACCGATGACCGATCGTGTGTTCGGCGCCTATCCAAATTTGGAGTACGAGGTAGATCGCTTGGCTCAATGCCTCCCCGCCAATGTCAGAGTCATCGAGTTTTATTTTCAGGCTGGAAAGTTTGTCGGCAAACCCGACCCCCAACAAAATTATTTGTCCAGTAATTACACCCATGTAGTTCGCGACTTGGTGGATCGAGGGGTCAATGCAATCTGCCAGCAGGTGGTCGAAGGTGACATTGGTGGAGATAAGGTTTTCAGTCTCAGCTGCAACCCTGACCTAACCATCGATCTTAAAGAACTTTGCGATCAGCAAAGACGACCTTTATATAAAGTGGCACAGATCAATCCGGATCTGCCATTTATGTTTGGAGAGTCGATTGTCACTCCCGATTTTTTTGATGTTGTTGTCGACGCTCCAAACCAATACTTTCCGGTTTTTGCACCTCCGAAACTTTCGGTTTCGGACGCCGATTATATGATTGGTTTGCACGCCTCTACTTTAATCAAAGACAATGGTGAAATCCAAATTGGTATTGGGTCGTTAGGCGATGCCCTGGTTTATGGCCTTTGCCTCCGCCAAAGTGACAATCCAAAGTACAACGAGGTCCTGAAAGCCTTAGACATCCAAAGCTCCACCTTCCCGATTATCGAAACCTCCGGAGCCACTCAAACTTTCAGCAAAGGCTTATTTGCTGCCACCGAGATGCTGGTGGACAGCTTTGCCGAACTTTACAAAGCCAAAATACTGAAGAAAAAAGTTTTTGACTCTGTGATTCTGCAAAGACTTTTGAACGAAGGACACATCGAAGAGAATTTTTCGACGGACATCTTGCAAAAACTAATAGAGGCTCGCGCTATTCACTCGATTCTCAGTGCTGATGACTTTTTGTTTTTAACAGAATTTGGAATTTTACAGGAAAACTGCCAATGGTCTGAAAATTTGCTGATCCTACCCAATGGCGATCGAATCCATCCCGACCTCACCGACAAGGCTGTCTTGCAAAGAATTACCAGTGAGGCCCTAGGAAATCATTTGCGCAATGGTGCCGTTGCCCATGGCGGCTTTTTCTTAGGCCCCCGTAGTTTCTATAATTTTCTTAAAAACTTGCCCGTTTCAGAACGAAAGCTGTTTCGTATGAAACGAATTTCACAAATCAACCAGCTTTATGGTCACGAAGAGATCGACCGCCTGCAACGAACCAACGGACGTTTTGTTAACACTTGCATGAAGGTCACCCTCAATGGCTCTGCTTGCTCGGATGCTCTAGAGAACGGTCAACAGGTTTCGGGGGTTGGCGGCCAATACAACTTTGTCGCCATGGCCCACGCTCTCCCCGATGCCCGTTCTATTCTGCAACTCCGAAGCACCCGCTACGATCATCGAGGGCAGCTACAGTCCAACATTGTTTTCAAGTACGGGAACTGCACCATCCCCAAACACCTTCGCGATGTGGTTATTACCGAGTATGGAATTGCTGACTTACGAGGAAAAACCGATGCCGAGGTCGCCACGCAGCTGATTCAAATCGCCGATTCTCGATTTCAGCCGGCCCTGATCCAACAGGCTCAACAAGCCGGCAAGCTGGCAAGCCATTTTCAACTCCCTGTCCGCTTCCAAAACAATCGACCTCAGCGCCATACCTGGGTCCTGAAAAATTTAAAAAACCACGATTTATTTCCCGCTTTTCCCTTTGGTACCGACTTTACAGAAGACGAAATCCTTTTGGGCAAAGCCCTTAAGAAGTTAAAAAGTCTGAGCCGAAAACGCTTCGACATTTTTCGACTTTTTTGTCAGGCGCTGTTGGCAAAATCACCCAATGATTTCGAAAAACGACTCCTTAAAAGACTTCAGCTTCAAGCTCCAAACACCTTAAAAGACAGAGTTTTCCAAAAGCTTATTGTTGGAGCCCTCCGCCTCCCTTGAACCTGCTATTCAAAAAACGCATAACCTTCATTGCATTTAACCATTTGTCGTAGCCTCTGTGTTCGTGGTTTTTTGAGCTCAACAAAGAAACCACTTTTTTTGTCACAAAAACACGAAAGACACGAAAGAGTGGTAGAGTTTTCACAAATTTTTAACAACACCTTAGAGGGGGAATTTATGAACAAAATATTAATGGCTCTGACGCTCGTATTGACAAGCTGGTCGGTTTCGGCTGCACCCACCGCCGAACAACCTGACCGCAACGTCGACTTCTACAACCTTGAAGCCAAATTAGGCCTCAAAGGCTACGATCCTGTGGCCTATTTCGCCGAACATGGTGCTGAGGCCCTCGAGGGAGACCCTCAGATTGCCACCACTTACGGCGATGTGATGTATCGCTTTGCAAGTGATGAGAATCGCCAGATTTTTCTAGGAAACCCCACAAAGTATGAGCCCACCTACGGCGGCTGGTGCGCCTGGGCGATGGCAAATCAGGCTTACGCTGACATCGATCCTGTGCTATTTACCCAGAACGGCAATCGGATGCATTTTTTCATCAGCCGTGGGGCAAAAGCCAGATTTGACCAAAATCTGCAAAGCCGAGAGCAAGACGCCGACAATTACTGGAAAAGTGAGTCAGGCGAACAGCCTCGCAAATAGTTGAATGACCAAACGGGGGATTTTACAATGTTAAAAAGGCTTTTACTAAGCAGCCTCAGTATTTTTCTGATGAGTTGCGGGAATTACACCAATGTGAAGGCCCCGCTTGATGGTAAGCAAATGGGTGGTGGGCAACCGACCACCTCAACCACGGAACTGGATTTCGCAACAATTAAATCCGAAATCTTACAGAGTCAGTGCATCAACTGCCACACTGGTCGCCACAAAAATTACGAAAACTATGCCTTTGTTAAACCATCTGTGGATAGCATGCTAGAAAGAATGGAGACCTCCGATCCAGGTCGATTGATGCCCAAAGGCGGTCCTCCCCTTTCTACTTCACAAATCGCTATGTTTAAAGAATGGGTGCAAGCCGGTGCTCCAGAATTCGCCAATAAAGCGGCGCAACCGAAGCAACCTGCTCCAAGCCCCATCGATGGCCTCAGCTTTCTAACCATTCGCGAAAAAGTTTTGAAGCCCTACAACTGCACGGCCTGTCATTCACAGTACAATGATTATGGACCCACCTTTAAAGATCGGGGTGCCATCATCTCCTTGGTGAGTTCTGACCAAATGCCATTTCCAAAACCACGACAAAACAAGGATGACGTAGTCAAAGTCAGCGATGCAGACAAAAAACTTCTTCTTGATTGGGTCGGACAAGGAGCTCCCGAGAAAGCCGGTCAATCCGCTGGACCGCTGAAACCAGAAACATTAAAACCCACTTTTATTTCTTTGCGTAACAATGTCTTTGGACCCAAGTGCGTGCTTTGCCACAACAGCTTTGGCAATCGCGGCTTCGGAAAATCCTTCGGCACCTTCCGCAACTTGCGCAAATGGATGGCCGAACACGCGGCCGATCCGGAAAAAGAAAACCTATTTGTGTTCAATGCAGCCGAGGGCGAATCTCAAGGTTTATTTTTAGATTCGATGCTGCGTGACCCTAACGACCCCTTCGAAATTTTTACCCCCATGCCATTTAACTCTAACAAAGATGATGTGCAGGCCACGATTCCAAGAGTCACTGACGAAGAAATCGCTGTCATCAAAGAATGGATTAAACTCGAGCTCCCTTACGACGAGGAGGACCTATGAAAACTGTGATCGCTTTTTTATTTCTTGTTAACTTCAGTCATGCCGCTATAAATGCCAGCCAATTCGAATTCAAACCCGAGGCCGGCAAAGTCGAATTTAAAACCAAAGGTTGGCCCAACCTAGTCACGATCAAAGGCGAGGGGCCCGGAGTTTCGGGGAGCCTCAAGCAAGACGGAGGCAAAGTCAGTGGTGACCTGAGCTTTCAGCTCGACAGCCTTAAAACGGGAATCGATCTTCGCGATTCCCATATGAAAGACAACTATTTAGAAGTCAAACAACACCCCACGGCCCAATTGACTTTAAAAGACGTGGCAGTCCCCGAGAATTTAGACGGATCCTTTGCCTTCACCGGAACTATGAATTTGCATGGAGTCGAAAAAGAAGTGAAGGGTCAAGCCGAACTGGAGCTCGACGGAGACCAGATCAGAATGACAGCCGAGATCCCTGTTAAGTTATCGGACTTCAAAATTGCCATCCCCAGCTACCAAGGCATCACAGTGGCCGAGAAAGTGACGATCCTTTTTGAATCTACAGTGACCAAACAATAAAAGGATTAAAATAACATGGGCCACAACATCATTCCTTTTCTCTTTGTCATTTTCCAAAGTCAGTCCGCCTTGGCCTTCGTGCAAAACGTGACTCATGGCTATCCGGCCTGTATTGCCTGCCACGTCTCTCCCAATGGCGGCGGATTACTTACCGATTACGGGCGCTCTTTATCAAAAGAGCTGATGTCAACCTGGGGCGTGAGCGATTCATTTGCCCAACCCTTTTTTGGAGCGGTAAAAAACCGCGAGACCGTCAAGTTCGGTGGCGATCTGCGCAGCATCCAGACATGGATCAACAATGATCAAGTCGAGCAGGGTCAGTTTTTTCCCATGCAACAAAACTTAGAAGTAGGTGTAAAAGTCGACAATGTGATGTTCGTCGGCACAGCCGGTGTTCAGCAGGGCCCCGATTCTTTTCCAAAACGAGGGCAGTTTATTTCTGAGCGTCACTACGCTTTATGGTCCCCTTCGCAAACCTCCAAACTGCGGATCGGAAAGTTTCGTCAAACTTTTGGGATTAACACACCCAACCATACCCGCCTTATTAAAAATCTGTTTGGTTTCGGCTTTTTATCAGAAACCTATAACATTGAGTTTACAAAGTTTTACGAGACCTACGAAGTCACGGTCGGAAGCAGCTTAGGCCGCATCGACGATCCTCGCAACCCCAACTCAGAGCAGAATGTTTCGGGACACTATACTTACTACCTCAACGGAAACTCACGGTTGGGGGCCAGCCTCCTCATGGGCGAGTCCGATCTTAAACGCCGCACTTTAGCTAGCCTTAACGCCGTTCTGCCCTTGAGTGAAGAATGGATCTTAATGTCCGAGTTGGACTACGAGTACGCCCACTTTGCGGCCTCCCCCGACCAGGGCGTTGACAGTTTCGCCACCCTTCTTCGCCTGGGCAACACTCCCTTTAAAGGCTTTATGTGGTACCTGCTTTTTCAACACGCTTCGGTGGATCGTGGCTCCAGTTACTCTCTTCAACACCAACCGGGCATTGGTATTCAGTGGCTTCCCATTCCCCACATCAACATTCAGCTGGAATACACTCGAGCTGTTGTTGACACCGCCGCAGCCGGACTCCCCGGCTCTTATCAAAACCCTAACGATGTTGGTTTTCTATTGTTGCACACTTACCTGTAACATAAGAAAGTGCTCCCCTAAATCTTGACTGACCACTATTTAAAATGATCTCCATTGCTTTATGAAACACAAGCTTTGAGTCTAAAAAAGATTCAACGAAGGATAGAAGCGAGGTGGGAGCAGGCTTACTGAATCGGATGTTGGAGAGAAATGCTCATAGATCTTTTCCAGAATTCGCAAGCAGGCCTTGCCGTCACCATAAGGGTTCTGGGTAGCACTGCGCTTTTCGTACAAAGAAGGATCTTCCAGTAGTCGGCGAGCCGCTTGCACGAGTGCCCCTTGCCGAGTCCCCACCAGCTCCACCGTCCCCGCCTCGACCGCTTCCGGCCTCTCGGTCGTATCTCGAGTCACCAGTACGGGCTTTCCTAAAGAGGGGGCTTCTTCTTGAATGCCTCCGGAATCAGTGACCACCAAGTAAGAGTGTTTCATCAAATAGACAAAATCATTGTATTCCATCGGAGGAATCAAATGAATGTTGGACCGGCCGCCAAGGTTTTGATGAACCGCCTGATGAACAGCCGGATTGAGGTGTACCGGGTAGACAATTTCAACATCGTCTCTTTGCGCCAACTCTAGCAGACATCGACAGGTGTTATTGAGACCTTCACCAAAATTTTCTCGCCGATGCCCCGTCACCAAAATCAGCTTCTTATCGGTTTGTGCAAAGGGAAACTTTTTGTAAAAGTTCTCCTGAAAACTAGAGTCTTTAGAAAGTTGATTGAGGGTGAAAAAAAGTGAGTCAATCACTGTATTGCCAGTCACCGCAATCTTCTCTGCCTCCACTTTCTCTTGTAACAAATTCCCTTTAGATTGCTCAGTCGGTGCAAAATGCAGCTCTGTGATCAATCCTGTTAGACGACGATTCATCTCTTCCGGCCACGGAGAGTACATATTGCCAGTGCGTAAACCCGCCTCGACATGTCCAACCGGAATTTTTTGAAAAAAGGCGGCCATGCTAGCTGCCGCTGTCGTCGCGGTGTCTCCATGAACCAAAACCAAATCCGGTTTCTCTGTTTCAAAAACAGGCTGAATTTTCGACAAAATACGAGCATAGACTTCATTCAATTTTGGATGCCCCTCCATAACATTCAGGTTATAGTGTGGTTGGATTGAAAAGAAATCCAACACCTGCTCTAGCATCTCTTGATGTTGCCCCGACAAACAGACTTTCGCTTCTATCCCAGGAGCCTTTTCAAGCATCTTGACCAAAGGAGCCATCTTGATTCCTTCAGGTCTTGTTCCAAAAACAACTAACACTTTTTTATTCATCCCATAACTCCCTGACTACTTGATCAATTCCACTTCAATTCTGGGCACATCTTTCTGATTTTCTACGAACTCTTCGACTGTTTGAAAACGATAACCCAGCTCTTTCAGGCCTCTTAGCAATCGCCGAAGTCCACGATCATCTTGATCAAACTCACCCATACCCCCATTGGCCACCGAATTTAAAAGAAAGGGGTGGTAGAAAACAGAGGCCCATGTGTCGCGTAGAACCAGATTTCGCTTGGCATCCTCAAGAATGTTGTCAATGGTTCGTTCGACGCCACCGCCTAAATGTTTGGGTGTGACGTTGCCTAAACACTCAGGGATTATTTTTTGACCATAGACGTCGCCATAGATCTCGTAGGGAAAGAGTTGCCCTAACTTGTAATCATCGTATTCATTGCGATAATTTTGAAAGTAATGTCGTTGCGCCTCGACCACATCCTCATTCCCTGGACGAAATCGCAAGAGATCCAACATCTCTTGGGTCCAATAAGTCGGAAGTCCATTGGGCCTATCAATAAAATAGGTAATCCGCCCGACCTGCCATTCGAAGACTTTTCCAAAAACACGATACTCGGTCGGCGAAGCTAAATAGTGAGGTGTCAGCCACAACATCGGATGCATCCCCTCCGACTCCATAAATTCATAAGCATACTCAAGTCGATCAAGAACAAAACTAGCGGTACCATCGGAGGGCGCTTCATCCGTAACCACATTCCAAAATTCATAGTCAATTCCACTATGTCCTATAGGGTTGAGAACTTCCTCCAAAGCGTGAGTCACCCCATGCAAGATAAAGTGAACGCCTTGCTCTTGAGCCTGCCGCACCCATGTCAGAAAGTCGGTCTGCTCGGTGAAAGGAATTCTTTGTTCTCTCAGACTTGTCTCGTCCCAACTGGTGTAAACAGGAACAAACGAAATATTTAAGGGCACTCCTTCGTCTACAAACGCTTGCTGGATGGTCTCCAGAGTTTGCACTGGAATTAAAGGGTGAACATCTTCGATTCTCACAAAACCAAGATTGGTTTGATGTCTTGGCTCGACACCAAGAAAATCAAAAAGAATGTCGGCAAAAATAAAATAGCGATCCGCCTCATGCACATAGCTCAAAGGAATGTCCGCCACATAAAAGAAATTTTTACGACGAGTTATATAGGGCGACTGCTCACCAGTGGCGCTCTGTTCAGCCCAAGAAAGAACCTCGGTTTCGGGTAAAACGTTAAGGCCTGTCAGCTCAAAAGCACCCAAGGGTTCTTCTTTGGTGTCAGGGTTGGTGTAGGAAAGGTTTTTCCTCCAGGTTTCTCCCTTGTAGTGAAAATAGCGATAAAAAGAGGGGTCACCATTGGCATCGAGGTTTTCAAGGTCCAGCTGTTCCAGGTTCACATATTCAATTCCAAAAGTGTTTGCCATAGCTTCGGGGGCCATTTTCCAAATCGAGTAGCCCAACCACAAAATAGATTTTTCTGTTTTCTCTACATCTTCCAAAAAAACCTGTGGAATATTCGATTCATAATGGCTGCCAAGGTAAATTGAAGCTTCACAGGATTCCACCATCCCTTGTTGATAGTACTCGATGGGAATCACAAGTTGACGAAACTCGGGAAAATGTCCTAACAAGTTTCGCAGCTGGATCGAATAGATCTCGCCAAATTTCGACCAAGGCCCACCATTGCCTTCATCGTAGAAAACAAAAACACAGGGTCCTGATATACTTTGAGAATGGGCGATCGATCGAAAAGCTAAGAATACAAAGATAACCACAACCCAACGTTTTAACATAATAAACTCCCTTCGATCTCGAATCACTCTCTACCAATCCAATACTCGCTTTGCAGCCCTTCAACAAAAGCCTCCAGTGAACTCTCTGAGGTATCCACTTTCATCGATGTCGCTACATCATCGGGGTAGAAACCCGGCGAGTTCCAATAGGAAAAACCTTTAATACGTCGTCTGTAAACCGGATTGTCTTGCAAGGTTTGAAAAACATCACGAAACCACTCGGCTTTGCGCCCCGGCTGGATTTGATCTTCAATAACAGCCGCCTCAACAATAATGACCGGTTTGGTTCGCGAAACCTCATCGACTTGGTTCCAGAAGAAATTCAACTTTTCAGTGAAATGAAGCCATTCATTCTGGGGCAACTGTCGACCAAAAACAGACAGTCCTATCCAGTCGATGTAATCATTCCCTGGATAATAGTACTTCGGTTCGTTCCACCAGCTCCAGGGAGCCCATGCGGTGTCGACATGGAAAACCCATACAATATTTTCAACTCCTTCGGCTCGAAACATATCAATAATTTTGCGGAAGACATCGCGGTAGCGCTCAGGACCGTCCGGCCAGTCTGGATCTCCGTACAAGGATGTTGTTCCTCCGCCGTTGTGCTGCCCGTTCCAAGGAAACCAATTGCCATTCACCTCCGGACCAAATTCAACAATCAAAGGTTTTCCATACTCCTTAGCTGACCGTGCCCACTCAAGCAACGGTCCATCAAAATTTCCGGCGAGCAAACCTTCCATATGCAGCCAGTCGTCGCGCTGGTAAGTGCGCGCCTCAGTCCAGGGACTCATTCTAATATAGGGAATGGTTCCGGCTCGATCGCAAGCTCTGACATTCGCAATCGGGAACTCAATGTTTCCATCAATCCAGTTGTCACTGAAATAGGTCCACTTCATTTTCTTGCCGACAAGTGCATCAAAAGCAAGAATCTCCTTGGTCGACACTTGGTCGGCCATTGGGCCCGAATCTACATAGGCACCGACATAGGCGCCATATTCAGGCAGAGGAACCACCTCAGCATTGGCTTGAGCCGTGTCTACACAAATGACCCACAACAACGATACAACCAGCGACACTCTAAATACTAACATTAGGAACCAACCTTTTTTGTGTTTATTGGAACCGGAGGAGCAATGAAACGGTGTTGGGTTTTCTTCCATTTCACCTCCGCGCCAAATATGTTTTGTTTAATAAAATCTTTGTAAGCGACTAGACCTGCCATGGTGTTGATAAAGATGGCTAGGGGCCATCGAACCACAACCAACAGAGCCTCTTGCCAACCATAATGAAAGTGAACCCAATAGGCTCGCATGGTTAAGCGAAAGCCAATCAAAATTAAATTGACGACGAGAAGCCACTGAAAGTCTCGAACCTCATTCGACACCGAAAAAACAAGGCCACAGGTAAACAAGGCCAAACAGTTCAAGGTGTTAAAGGGGGCAATCAAAGCCTTGCGGTCTCGCCACAAAAAATACCTTTGAATGATCGATCCAAACCAACCCAGTCGCTGCCAACCTTGGAAAGCGATACCAAGTGTCCACCGAGACTTTTGCCGAATGGATGAAACAATTCCGTTGGGAAAAAACTCGCGAGTCGCTATCAACGGACCAGCCGATGATAGAACACAGGCAAATTTTGATTTGAAGCCAAACTGATATCCACGTAAGCCAAGAATATAATCTTCGGTTAGATCTTTGTGTGGAAACAAAAGTCCTCCTTGAAGTTCGCGGAAGAAAAGAACGAAGCGGCGCTTTAAACAGGTTCCCACCCCCGCAGAGGGGATGGCTGCTCCCAGCTTCTCTCGCACCAACATATCCTTAGAATGACTCTCGGCGAACTCATCCAGGTAGGTGGCGCCAACAAAATCTCGCTTGCCCAGAGCAAAACTCAGTACCGGAGTTTGAATAAAATCAAACTCCGGTAGAAATCGGCGTTGCAAATCAAGGGAGCCTCGGTCAATCAAATCTTCAGAGTCATGAAGGACAAATCCGTCAAAACGAAATCCGGCTTCAACCTCAAACTGTAAAATACCATTGATAACCTCATCCAGCATCTGTCCTTTGTAGGTCGGCCCTTCGCAAGAATTAATCACACATTGAACATTTTCAAATTTCAAGGCGAGACTCTCGGCAACTTCTCTTGTTTCAAGGTCATTGGGATAGACGCCTAAAAATAAATGAGTGGTACCATCGACCAGCAAGCCGGCATTGGCATGTACCATATCTTCGATCACATCCTGTTCTTTCCAATTGGCGACCATTATAGCCAGACGCTGCTGACGCCCAGCTGGAGTGACTTCCCCACTATCAAGATCGGGAGTTGGTGCCAGCCGAAAAATGAGACTCGTAAAATCGATGATGCAATCATCAAGTAGAAAAATAAAAACAAGAAGGGCCGAGACCAGAAACCAAGTTTCCATCAGTATAGCCTCGAAGAAAGCACGACAAGGGCATCAAAGCCGCCCGGGTTAATATTACTTGTCATCGAATGAGACACTAGCCCGCCCACATAGACCCCATAAAAATCCCAATTGGCACGAAGGCCGGTGCGCCATTCGTTTTCTAAGGGCCCATAACCTTGATCCCCACTTTGGCGAGTGAAAGCTTCAAAAAATGGGTCAAGACTCAAACGAGCTAAAACAGGAAAAGAGTAACCCGCTTTGAGCCAAGTGGTAAAAACGGCTCGTGAGCTAACGCGATCGATTTGAATCCACTCGCCATAGGTTTCGGCGAACAATCGCTTCCAAAAAAACTGTTTATGGTAGTAAATCAATCCCACTCTAAATTCATCAGCCTGGTTTTGCCCGTTCAAAGATTCGGTGCGATAGATCTGCCGTTTCTCACTAAACAACGAAATATAGGGGCTGTTGAAGACAACAAACTCCGCTCCCAAAGTTGGCATAAAGGCGTTCTCGATAGCCTGAGGGGCTCCCTCGTTGGACAAGTCACGAGTGAAATGAAAACCCACATAGGGACGGAAACGATCCTCCCAGAGATGCAGATAGTTGTAGAACCGGGTGTCAGTCACAGCGCCATCGAAACGAGAGTCGTAGTAAGTCTCGGAGTACAAGTCACCACGGAGGTCGCCGTTGTCAGCCAGGCACTGAAATCCTAATATTAAAACTGCAACAACGACCGCGAAAGGACCACGAGACACCAAGCAATCACTCCTTTTCACAAACAATTCAAATGTTTATGGAATGCAATTTAAGCCCAATAGTGCGGCGCGCCAACTTGCTATGGAAAAAAAGTAAATACTCTACGTCACTCTGAAAAAGATACAGTCCAAATCCAAGGAAAGGTCATTTTGACCTTTTTGGACTTAGATTTGTAAAAAAAATAGACGTTATTTTTTCACACTTTAAAGCGAAATACCCTTTTCTTTAAGTTTTCTAATGCTCTTGTTGGATCTTCATTGTCCGTCCTTTTTCCACGTCTGTAACACGCAAACCCACTCAAACTTTAGAGTTTCTAAATTCATTGGTTTGTTGAATAATAAACCCATGAAAACTTTAATCTTATTGTTTGCCCTATTTTTTACGTCACCTGCACTCTCTAGCGTCAAACCGTGGGGCTTAGGAGTGATCATCGCCAACCCGACGGGATTTTCAGTCAAACATCGCATATCGGGGAAAAACTCTTTTGATGGGGCCTTAGGCTATTCCTTGGGGCGACGAGACTATTTTCATTTACACGGCACCTACCTTTGGGAATTTGATCGGGAGTTAAAAATCGGCAATGCCTTTCTCGGCTATTACTTTGGAGTCGGAGGAACCTTGATCTCTTGGGACCGCAACGACGACCCTCCGCCTTGGGTCGACAGCAACAACAATGATGAGTTAGGACTTGCCGTGCGTGGCTCTGGAGGTTTGAACTATTATTTCAACAACCCGAGCTTTGAAGTGTTTGCCGAACTGGCCCTGCATTTCTTTTTTATCCCCGAGACCGATGTGGATCTAGGGGCCGCCATCGGTGGTCGCTACTTTTTTTAGAACGGATAAAGTTGCGAAACCCCTTCTTTGTCCAAATCCGAAAGCACAAAGTTTCGTAAATACTTTGGACCACAGTTTGAATAGTGCATAATCGATAGAGGATCATAATCGGTGATGGTCTCAAACGGATCAGCTTCATTAAAGCAGTCGTCTCCGGCCTCTTCATGGATATGCTCATGCCTCAAGCCAAGAACATGCCCCAACTCATGCAACATCAAACGTTTGAATTCAGCCTCTCCACTTTTAGCAAACCGACGGTTGATTTGAATTCTTCGTTTTTCAACCGGGTAACCTGGAAAAAAAGCCCTGGCTTTGAATTTAGCGTGGCGAGTAGTGGGTCGTATATCAAAAAGAACCGTTCGCTTTGGGTTGGAGCAGGATAAATCATCGACCAGTTTAAAATCAAAGTTGCCGTGTTGCATCCACTCTGTGGCCGCCTCCCGCACCGCCGCTTCCACGTGTGGGAAGGCCGAATGAAAGTTATCGCTGATGCAAAAGCTAAGGTCCTGAGCCTGCTCCGACTCCCATAAATCCCGCTCGCCTTCGTCATTGATCATGACAATGGATCTTTGCGAGTCTCTGGTTTGCGTGACGCAGTCTTCAGCGCGAGATTGGTTCACAAGAACAAAAACGATAATAAAAAGGAGGGCTGTGTAGGTATATCTCATAGATAACTGGATAAGCCGTGGATTTTGAAATGTCGAAAGCAAAAAACCGAACTAGACCTTGGTCGTTAAATGACTTCATGCTCGCCTGATCTGAGAATCCACCCCCTGACATTGCTGTCTAAAATTTTAGCATTGGTAGCAAGCTTTGCCGGAATTAAAAGACCCCTCTTTAATAAAGGGGCCATGGTGAATAAAACGGTTTAGGCTATTACAAGGGAGGCCTCACACCTCTCTTATTTTCATTAATTGTTCATTGTTAATTCAAGGACGACAACAGCCTCAGGTTCTACCAAAGAGACCTCGCGCGGGTCGACGGCGATATCGGCTTTAATCACAATCGTTTCCTGCTGATCGCTGTTCCACTGATCGATCCGTCGATTGTCTTCGTCAAGACCTTCTTTTCGATTATCGTTGTAGTCTTTGTTGGATTGCAATAAAGCTTGACGAAAATCCATGCCGCTATCTTCTTTGTCGAAAGCCAAACCCTGTTGTGCCAATAATAGGATTGTTATAGTGATAATTTTTTTCATTTTTGCCCCCAGCGTTTTTGTTATGCTCTTATCCAATGCAAAGGGGTTGCCAAATTCCAGGGGGTTTGAGAGGTAGTAAAGTTGGATTTTTTGTGAAAACAATTCGCAGTCCCATGCTTCCTCCACGAAATCTCAAAATGAAGCATAAGGGGTGTTTAAGAATCAGAAAAAAGTCGTCTTTTTGACCTTAAAGTGTTTAATAATTTGCGCAGATGGCCTAAGCTGTTGAATTCAATGGAGCTATTTTTAGTCATTCACGCGGCTTTGAAGAAATGCAAGTTTGGATTGCGAGCCACAGCCGATTTTTGATCAGCATTAAAAAGGGCAATCACTTCGGTTCTTTTTTTCGGGTCAATATTAAAGACCACGAGATCCGAGTTTTCAATGATCTGATGCAAACCTCGACCGCCACCACCCTTGTCTTTACGCCCATCATTGAGAGAGCCACCAGAATAACACTTTTCTAAATAAGCAAATAGAGTGCGAGCATCTAGAGCTCCAAACGGATCGGTAATAGAAATCGCCACTAACACACCATCGGTGGCAAACCGAAACATTGGCCGATGAGCTTCGGCTAAGACTACTTTTTCGGTTCTGTTTTTGTGATTGTAAATGGGGTTCCCTTCTTGATCGTGAGGGGCATCATATATTGCGTTCATAAGCATCTCTTCGGCTACCACGGTTAAGCGCGATCGATTGCTGGATCGAATCCCCGATTGTCCAAAGTATTCATCCATTTCTTCAATCACTTTCGAACGATGATCACTGTCTGCGACTTCAAACTCTTTGACCTCGACACCCCAAGAAATATATTTTTCTAATCCAAAGTAGTTACCACTGGCCAACTTAGAAACGGTGGTAACAAAGTTTTTAATTGTAAATTGCTTGTCCTCTTCATCTCGATTAACCACATTCGGAAAAACACTTTGCTTTAGCAAAGTGGGTGCATATTGCGGGATGTCCTTTGAGGTAACAAACACAAAATCCATTTCAGGGTTCGACTGCTTGGCTTTTTCCGTAATCTCCATAAACTCTTCGCCAAACATAAAAATATCAAATTTGGAAGCCTGTAAGGCTTGTTCCGCTTCTTCGACGGTCATGACAATCTCTAGCTCAACACCCGTACCTGCCAATGCCATTTTGGCCACATTGTGTTGCTTTTTAATAGGTTCAGCCAAAAGAACCCTTTTCGACGACATTGATTTTTCGGCATTAAAACTTTTGGTCAGAGGCTCAAGCATATGAATGGCTCGAATCATTTCTCTTTCAACTCGATCCATCTCGTCGTCTTTAAGGTTATGGGTTTTCTTAAAGTTTTCAATCTCTTGCTTCAGTGGAACCAGGTGTTTATTAAGTAAACTGTCTAAAGACTGAAAAGTAATATCTCGGCTTTGATAGAGCTCGGCAATTTTGTCATGAGTGGCCTGCAACTCGGTATTTTTCAGCTTCAGCTCGTCCAAGTTGCTGGCTAGTTTGGCTGTCCGATCTTTCACTTTCAGCTCCAAAGAAGCGTTGGCGGCTTCAAGTCGATCTTGGGCCGCCTCCAGCTCTATGGCAAATTGTTCAATCTTCTTGGCGCGCTGGTTGGTTGCATAAAGCTTCTGAACCAAGATATCAGAATAAATCTTATAAAGACTGGTCACTCCCGAACCTGCTTTTGACGTCAAACGATGTAAGGCATCGCCGTCAATCTTCAAAAGTGCTCCGGAGGTTTCAGCTTTAATCGTCGCCGATGATTCTTGCTGACTGATTAGGCTCATCTCTCCAATCAAGTCCCCTTCTGTTTTAAGTTGAGCGACTTGACCTCCATCAACAACAACATCGAGCAGCCCGTTGAGAAGAAAATATAGGGCATTGTTCCGATCCCCTTGTTTTATAATAACGTCACCACGATTGAATTTAACAACTTCAGCCACTTTCTGCAGACTCTGCACAACTTCGGGCGGAAAGTTTTTAAAAAAACTCAATTCTTGCAAATAAATCATCGACGCAATACCTCATCTAGGTATCGGTCCAATATGAACAGAGGTTTATCCTTATCTCGATCTAAGTCGAACAAGGCTGGTATTTCTGGACTTACTAATAGTTAGAGAACTTCTTAAGTTGAGAGTCTATAAATAAGGGACAACATCAAAAATTACGACTTTGCTTAAGCTTATTGGTGACCTCAAATATAAGCTGCCCCATAATCTGATTCATTCTGGGCGAATAGTGATCTTGTGGCATAAAGTATTGATCTAGGGATTCCAACTTATAAATATCTTCGGACTCTAAAGGAAAGAAGCAGGGCTGTTCAATTTCTTGGCAGATAGATTTAGTCAATTGGAGACCTTCGGAGAGTTTACCAAGCTGACGATAGGTTTCGATTTCCTCTTGTTTCGGAAAGTGAACAAGAAGAGGTACTCCTCCCTGTTTTTTCACCTCTTGAAAAAAAGACTGAAGAATCTGCCGATAAAGCAGTCTCGTATTCTTACTTCTTAAAAATTCCACTCTTTTCATATAATCCCTATGTGGAAAAAAATACTTCCAAAACGCGTCCCAGAAAGACGATCTAACCAAAAGTCGACTATAAGGAAACTGAGCTACGGGAGGTTCAAAGACCTGATACCAATAGTCCTGCTTCCCAACCATTTTCAAAAACGGAATCTGATTAAGCTTCACTAAATCCTCTTTTCTACGCACGGGATTCTCGAGAATCTTTAGCACCCCCTCCTTTTCATCGAGGATAAACCTTGGCTTCGTAAGTAAAAGAGATGCGTTATTCTCCTGAAAACTTCTCAATCGACCAGCCATACGGTAGATGTTATTAGTGATCATTCCTAAAACCACTACATCGCCTGATTCAATAGCCTTTAAATATTTTTTCATCTTCAAATAACTTTGCCCAATCCCATAACCCGGCTCACCACCATTATAAACTGGTCGCCCTAGCGATTTCTCCAGATAGAAGGGCCAAGAATGGGTCGCTGAAACTTCATCTCCATAGGTAAAAGAATCACCAAAGCAAAAAACAGTCGACTTGTCTGGGGAAATGCTCCCTCTTTTTGAGATTAACCAGCCCAGGTCAGCGTCATAGAAACGACCCACCTTCTGCAAAGACTCCGAATCAAGAAGCGGCTCTTTAAGAAAGAAAACTTTGTCTCTCAAAATGACAAAACTACCAAAGCTCAAAACCTCAAAAAGAGTCAAAAGAAACCCAACGTAAAGAAATGTCAAAGATAACTTACTCAAAATCTTAATATATCCTTTACCAGCAGTTCCGGTTGAATATACTGTAAACTAGTCCAATACAACTTCAAGAAAATAAAAACTATTTTTTTCCTGACTTCAAAATTACTGATCAGGACTAGCTTCAAGACTCCTATTCTTTAGCTGCTCACATACTTCTGGCAAGCCATCGGTTCGAACTTTTTGGTTGTAGGTATCGAAGTCTGGCAACTTTTTGATATTTTTCAAAAAGTCCCGCTCATAATTTGGAATAACCATCATTCCGGTTCCGGACATATCATAACCTTGGGACTCAAAGGCCCAACGTGCCACTGACATCCGCATCAAATTCTTGACTCCCGCCAATGAAAATTGACGACCATTATCGATATTTCTAACCAGGGTATCAAATACATACATTCTTACCAGGGCAGGAAACATTTCAACCGACTGCTGAAGCAATTGTAGGCTCTCAAGCCTCTCATCCACAGCCGAATTGGATAGACATTGATGGAACCCCATATGCGCAGGCATTGGTTGATATTCAGCATTTAAAAGAAAGCTAGATAGCTCAAAAAATGTACGATCCTGCACCTCAAGTTTATCAAAATATTCATTCACTTTGTCTTTTATGTACAGAAAGAGAGCTTGCCGACCCTTCTGTTGAGCTTCAACAACTCTTTGCGAAAGGAACGATTCATCCAAGTTGTCATTGAAAAAACTCGATCGTAACCAGTCTTTAGGATTCTGTAGGACCTCGATCTCGCCGCTATTAGTATGATACCCAAAGCAACCAAGTTCTGCCCCAATCAAAAGGTGCTTTACTTCACTGAAGTTGGGCAAAGCCAGCATTTCTTTGAAAACTCTTCGATCATTAAAGCGTTCTAAAGTGATATCGGTACCCATTTTAGTTTCATTCCTCGAAACCGGAGTTTTCAAACATCTGAATCGGGGGTTATCTACAATTGAGGTGAAAGATGCAATCTGGGCTCGAGCAGCAAAGCTTGTGAAACCAGTGCAGTTTGGAGGAGCGATTGTTTCTGACGAGGCCATTCTGGGCCATGGGTCTCGGTCAAAAATGGGTCGAGGACCACCGACTCCGACCACGCCTCGCGAACCATGGCAAGACATGCACAATTCCGGGTTTGGACGACTGCGATGTTTTTGTCCATTTTGAAATTCAATATCAAAAAGTTCCAATTTGTCAGTGATCTTGTTGTCTATCATGACTTCAATGCTTTCCGCCTGATTGAAGCGAGGGTCCCCACCCGAAATCGAAAACATGATCCCGTCATTTGCAAGACTTCCAAAGATAACTCTTGGATTAAAGTAGTTCGCGGTTTGGGCAGAAAGACTTGAGTGCGAGACGATATAGGATTCCCTGTATTTTTCAGGCATACAGCAGACGACGTCTTCTATTGTTCTATTTCTGTTTCCATTGTTTCCGAGCCACATAAGAAAAGCCGTGGGATCGTTGTTTCTCAATGGTGTCCCATGGCAATCCTCACTGGCAATCGCTAAATTTGAAATCAAAAATAAACTTAGAATTACTAATTTAGAGACTTTGAAAACATTAAACAACTGCATGTCAAACCTACCTTATCAACACTTCTACTAGCAAGATCTATGCCTTGAGTAGTATAGGTTTTGTATCTAATCTTAAATACTTAGAATACCTAATTCTTGAGAAGGGAGGGTCTCTAACGAAAATTGTTAGACAAACTTCGGGATTTTCACTGATCCCAAAACCAAAAGGTGTCTAAAAACTGGTCGGTGGGGTTGGAAAAAATTCAACTCGACCTGATTTTTTAAAGAATCGGGACTGTCTGTGGTACCAATAGACAATAAACTAAATTGCTTTTGCAAAGGAGGCTGATTATGCCCGTTAAAAAAATAGTCGTTTTACTATCCTCGCTAATCCTTTTCTCAGAGATCAGTTTTGCTAAAGAACAAGATGTCTGTGGAATTTTA
Organism: uncultured Pseudobdellovibrionaceae bacterium; assembly: GCA_964351315.1. Lineage (GTDB taxonomy): Bacteria > Bdellovibrionota > Bdellovibrionia > Bdellovibrionales > JAGQZY01 > JAGQZY01. Next base: position 131,764 of record CAYGNH010000009.1, on the reverse strand, counting down.
CAGGGAGTCTGGTTCAACGGAAAAGCGACCTACAAACTTTTGGAAGTACCTGAGGCCTATCACTTCGGCAATGGTCCTCAGAAATCTGTTCGAATCACTAACCCTGAGGTTTTGGAAGGCCCTACCGGATCTTGCATCTGTGTAACTGGAAAGGTAAAAAAGGAAAATGCCAACGATCAAAGCGTTGATGTGATTACAGATGATAACAACAATGTCCTAAGTCAGAACGTGACGATTTCTTTCCAATCGATTATTGAGTGGGCCTACTTAAGTGACCAATCTCGTTACGGAGCTCTTTGCTCTCGAATGACCGAGCAGGAGGCCAAAGCTCACCAGAAAAAAATCGAACAAGAGGCCCAAGAAGCCATGGAGTCAGCGAACGGACCAGGTTAATCGATCCGATTCTATGACGTTGCAAGTTGGCAGGGCCCATCGATTGGATGGGCCTTTGTCTTTTTTGGTCTAGTGTTCGGTCCCATGAAGTCTTTTTACTAATAGTGATAAAACTGTTTTTGCTGGGGCCCCTTAGAGTTTGGGTCACGGGCATAATGGTAACGACAGTTTTTCGAGCAGGTTTCGTACTCAGGCTTTTCAGCCACCAAGTCCGAACATTTTTTGCAGATTTTTGATGGCTCATCGCATTTCCGGCAATGGATTTCTAAGCTGCCCACCTCTCCACATTGTGGGCAAAGAGAAAAATGCTCAGAAGGTTTTAAATCTTTATTGATGGCCACTCTTGAGTCGAAAACAAAACATTCGCCCTTAAATTTCCCATCGGGAAATTTTTCCATATAGTTTAAAATCCCGCCGTCCAATTGGAAGACGTTGCTAAAACCTTGGTGCTCCATCTCATAAATGGCTTTCTCACAACGAATACCGCCAGTGCAAAAAATCAAATGCGGTTTATTTTTGTCGGTGTCTAGGCTCCTTAATCTATCGGGAAATTCAGTGAATTCCTTGATATTAAGATCAATGGCCTTTTCAAAGGTACCGATTTCATACTCGTAGTCGTTGCGAGTATCGACGACGACGACATCCTCACGGCTTAACATTTGATCCCATTGCTCGGGGCTCAAGTGCCGGTGAGTACCCTGTGGAACAAAATCGGGGCGCCCCAAGGTCACAATCTCATCGCGAATCTTCACAACAAAACGACGAAAAGGAGGTTTTTTGCTGTCACTGACCTTAATATGAGAAAACTCAGGGTCTTTAAAAATGTCGCGCACTTCAGCCACGAAATTCTCAAGTCCGACCGGGTCTGTGCTGGCCAAAGTGGTGTTAAATCCCTCAGTTCCTAAAATAACAATCCCAAGAACATCATGAAATTTCGCTCGAACAATCAATTGAGATCGAATCGAAACCAAGTCGTCTTCACTAATATTTTTAAAGAAATAGAAGCTTTGCACAGTGTATAATGCCATAGTCCCCGTGTTTTAATCCCTCCATCCTTCGCGGTCAATATTTCGCCGACAATTGGGATTGTCAAAATGGAATGGTTCTCTTGAATGTAAAGTTTACAATTGCGAACCAATTACAAACTTTGGTTGATTATTACCGGGCTCCTTTTATAGGTTAAGACTTTCTAATGACCTGTCATTAGCTGATTTTAAGATCGATCTTCGGGGGGAGATATGTTGCAAATTTTAATCACCTTGGGACTTTCCCTTTTTATGACAAGCAACGCTTTCGCCAAAACAGCTTTGCAGCTGGGTGAAGCCAAAAAACGCTGCCTAACCCACTTTAGCGAGTCACCCGAGGTTTTTGCTGATGACTTCAGCTGGGGTTACACTCTCTTGGAAATGGAAGATCGATTTGAAGAGATTTATCATTCCGGCAAACGACTGAATATGCACTCCCTTTATGATCCAATTACAGATCAGTTTATGCTCTTTTACGACGACAAAAAGCACCTTCCCGTTCCCATCGACGGCCACTTTATAAAAAGTGTCACCAACCAAATCGAAATCGCCATCGAAAAGGGTTATGCCAGTTTTGTATTTTTCCCCGACATGGGACACTCCCATCTGTATTTTCCAGAACAACACTGGCAAGACAACTATGCCGGCGAAAACGCTCCTCAGGGCGAACGCAACAATCTTTATACAAAAATGTTGGCCGATCCTAAAATGAAAGCCCTCTACCACCTTGCCGAGCAGTTGCAGATGCAGAACGAAGATCAATCGGTAATTGATGACGAAACTCTGACTTTTAAATACTGGCATCGAAATTTTGTCGGCTACAATGATGGCTCAACTCAATATCAAATTGAAGTCGCACCACCCGAAAAAAAATTCAACACCGTGGGTTCCATTGCTGGCTACAAGGTCTACAGCGCCGGATTTGCTATCAGTGCTAGCAAAGACGGCTGCTTCCCCTACCAGGATAAAGACGGAAAAACTCGCTACTTCGACATTGGGTTACAAGACCCTCGCTATGATCCCAACAAACCTCAGATTGGGTTCGGATACTAAAACAAAATTGGTTTTCGCTTTTGCTAACCTAATAAGACCACTTTAGGGAAACGAGGTGACGTTTTTAGTCACCCTATTTTCATTTATACAATGAAAACAACCAGTTAAATAGAAGCTCTCAGCTGTCGCCACATCCTAACCCCTTATTTTTCATGGATTTTCTTTGATTCTCTGAAAAACTTCCTGTTTTCAAATAATTGGCATTTCAATTGCTCCCATATATAGATAAGAGGAGAGTGTCGTATGAAACTCAAAAAAGTAACCCTGTTTGTATTTTTCCTGTTGGCTATGGGATTTATGCTAGGAGCCTGTTCAGAAAATAGTTTTTCTGGCTCAGAAGGTTCTGTTTTTCAGCAGTGTGTGGCCGTTCGCCCCGAAGTCAAATGCCAGGTGACCTGCGACAGCAATGGGTCTTGCGTGGAAAACTATGATTACACCATCACCACGGAAGCCCAGGTAAAAGATATTCTTTTTGTTGTCGACGTATCCGGCTCAATGTCAGAAGAGCAGGCCCGCATGGGGAGCATGTTTCCCAATTTCATCAACAACCTTTCCACTGTCGACTACCGGATCGCTATCACCACCACAGACGTTCGCGACCGCTTTGATCTGCGTGATAGCACTAACATTCCCGATGCGGCCAATGGTAATGGTGCCTTTCAGGACGGAAACTTAGTCCCCTTCAATGATGGGTCACCTTATCTTGACGGCTCACTTCCCCTTTTAACAGAGCAACACTTTTTTGAAGATACAATCAAATGGAATCAAACACTGATTTGTGAACGCAACAATTTTGTTGAAGCCCACTGCCCAACGGGAGACGAACGAGGCATTCTCGCTGCCGCCATGACTTTTGAAAAAAATCCGGGCGGTTTTATTCGCCCTGTCGGCCATATGGCGGTTGTTGTCCTTTCGGATGAAGATGAAGGCGCCGGGGGTGGAGCTTTAAACAGCATCGCTGAGCCTGATCGTGAAGAGCCCAGAAATTTTATTAGCTACTTCAAAGATTTGTACCCAAACAAATCACTGACTTTTCATTCGATCATCATCGAACCGAAAAACTTAGTTCCTCAAAGTGATATTCAAGCCAACGGAGAAACCCGTTGCTTCAACGACCAAGATCACACGACAGCTCCGGATGGAAAGTATGGAACCGTCTACGCCGAGCTATCGGCCTTGACTGAACAAGCCGTTATTGGAGACATCTGCGCCAATGATGCGAACTATTCAGATCAACTTGAAGCCATCAGTCTTTCGGTTTCAGAAATTCGCGAGGTTCTTCCTTGCGACCCCATTGATGCCGAAGTGCAAGTGGATATGACCCCACAGCCAAACTACAATATCGAAATCATCAAAAACCTATCACAAAATGAAATTTTGTTTTCTGAGCCGATTCCGGACAATACGAAAATCCGTTTTCGTTTCAGATGCTTGGAAAACTAATCCAACAGCAAAAAGGCCCTGTTTCTCCGGGGCCTTTTTTGATAGAGTGCCAACCATGATAAAAGTCACCGACCAGCTGCAATCTTTTTGTAACAAAATCTATCGCTGGATTCCTCAACCCGATCCCTCGGCCAGGGACTTAAAAAACATCCAAATTGTCGCCCATCGCGGCTGTTGGAATGACAAAGAAAGACTAGAAAACACCATGGCCGCTTTCCTTGCGTCTCTGCGCCACGACATTTGGGGCATTGAATTCGATATTCGCTGGACTCAAGACAATGTCCCCGTGATTCATCACGATACCACGACAGAACGAGTATTTGGTAAAGATATACTCATCAACCAAATCTCCTTTAAGAATTTACGCTCTGAACTGGCCCAAATTCCGACATTGCAAGAGCTGATTAATATCATGGGTACAAAAAAACATTTTATGATTGAACTCAAAACAACTCCGTCAGTTGAACAGGTGGAAATCCTGTCCAGTCTTCTAAAGCCCTTGACTCCCGAGGTGGACTTTCATTTTATATCATTGGACCTGGATCGGTTTATCCCTCTCAGTCAGTACTCACCAAAGTGTTTTGTCAGCATCGCGCGCACCAATATGCATAAGATCTTCAAAGAAAGCTTGCGTCGAGAACTGGGCGGGGTGACGGGACAGTATCTACTGTTGACCGACTCGATGACAAAACAGTGTCACGCCAATGGGATCAAAGTGGGAACTGGCTTTCCTGACAGTCAAAATTTGTTTTTTCGCGAGACCAACCGTCAAGTCGATTGGGTTTTTACCAATCAGGCGGCTCTTTTAGCGACCTACAAAAAATCATAGTGTTTTACTGAATAGGATCAATGGAAAGTTCATTGATGTGGATTTCAGTGGGTTGGCTAACCAACCAATAAACATAGTCGGCGACGTGACTCATCGATAAACATTTTCGGCCGGGATTCTCGGCCGATCGATTTTGCATCGTCCCAACTGAAAGGTGAGTCACTTTAGGGGCTTGGTCCCAAACACTGAGCATGGAGTGACCACTGCTCATCTCGCGAAGAATACGCTTTTCATAGTGATAAAGATTGCGTTTGCCCCTTTGCACTCGATCGGTGGTTGACCCTACATTGATAATGCGTTTTTGGCTGTACCCTTTTTCTAGCCAATCATTAAAAAGTTTGTGAGCCAACACACTGGCATTAAAAAAATAGTTAGCATAAAGATTGATAAAAATATCGGCTTTATCGACCTCTTTAATCAAACGCGAAATCACATCGGTGGGATTTTTCTCGAAATCAAAACCATTGCTGCGACTAAAGCAAACACACTCGTGTCCCTCTTTTTCGAAACGCTGAACAATAGATTGACAAAGATCTTTTCGACGATTGCCAGTCATCATGACCTTCATGTTTCCTCCAAACGCCAAGCGATTTTCTCTAGGGCCTCGACCTCTTCCGCCCAATAAATGTAGTTACGAAATTCTGGGAAGAGTTTTGGAAAAGTCGGATCTTCCCAGCGTTTGGCAATCCAATGGGCGTAGTAAATAATACGCAGTCCTCGAAAAGCCGGCATCAGGCGCAGTTGCTCACGATCAAAGTGGCGCAGAGATTCATAACCTTGTAAAAAACTTTGCAACTCTTGTGAGGATTCCGTTTCATCGCCTGAGAACAGCATCCAAAAATCTTGGACAGGCAGACCATTGATGAAGTCGTCGAAATCGACAAAAAAGAATTGTTTGTCGCCATCCTTGGGGTCGTTTTGCAAAATATTTTCCTTATGACAATCACCGTGAATCCGAATAGTTTGATCCAGGTCTAAATTGGCATCTAAAAAATTGAGAATATGGGAGGCCGCCTTATCGTAACGAGGCCAAACTTCGGGGGCCACCCAACTTTCGAGCTCATCTAAGGCCTGCCACCCCATCACTTCGATATCGAGGGCGGGACGATGAACGGCTTGGCGTTGCGCCCCCACGTTGTGGAGCTTGGCCAACTGCTGACCCAGTTGTCGTAAATCCTTGTCATCGAGCTCTTGCGGCATCCGCCCAACGGCTTTCGGAAAAAAACTAAAAATCATATCGTGATCGACAAATGTTGATTCGCCTTTATTTTTCCAAGCTGCCACAGCCGGAATTCCTTGCTCTTGCAACTCTTCCATAAAAGCGTGCTCTTCTTTGATCGCTGGTAGACTCCAACGCCCCGGTCGGTAGACTTTACAGATGATATGAGGCCTGGCCTCGCCTTCTAAAAAAAGATCAAACACTCGGTTTTCATAGGAATTCAATTGAAAGTACTCGCCAGTCGGCTGAAAACCTTGAGCTTCGGCCACTTTGAAAACCTGATCGATGCTTAAATGATAAAATGATTCTTTTTTCACAAATCCACCCTTACTGACACCGATATGCGATGCCACGAGCGGCGCGACCGTGGGCCGTGACTGCGACCAGGCGCACATAATTGGCATCCAATTGAGCCGCATTGTAGCGCATATCATCGATGGCTTGGTCCCGGGATTGTTCGCGCGAGATTGCATTGCCAATCACTTGTCCCACTTCCTGACAGGCCTCAGGGGGGTAAGAAGGACCAACCTGAACATGGCTGTAGGGCGAAGACTGACACCCTCCCAAAGCTAGAAAAATAAGCACTAATACAGGTTTCACCTGGCATTCCCTCTCTTGACTTCACAACGAGCCTACAGCACAAACAGAGACATGGATAGCCTATTTTCATTTGAAGCCCTGACCGCCCTTGCCACCCTTTCTCTTATGGAGATCGTCCTCGGCATCGATAATATTATTTTTGTAGCCATTCTTACCAGCCGACTTCCCAAGCAACAGCAACCCTTCGCTCAACGCTTGGGCATTTCAATGGCCCTAATTACGCGCATTCTTTTACTGTTTTGCCTTTCTTGGTTGATGGGCCTCACCCAATCCCTTTTTGAGCTTTTCGACCATGGCTTTTCTTTGCGTGATTTGATTCTTATCATTGGCGGTCTATTTTTAGTCGGCAAAGCCACCTTTGAAATTCATCACAAAATTGAAGGTGAAGGTGACGAAGGCCAAGCCGCTGCGGCCCACAGTCATGCCAAAAAGTTTTCCATGATCATTTTACAAATCATGATTCTTGATATTGTGTTTTCTTTAGACTCGGTGATCACCGCGATCGGGATGGTGCAAGAGATCAGCGTGATGGTAATTGCCATGATTATCGCCATGATCGTCATGCTTTTTTCGGCCACCTATATCAGTGACTTTGTTGAAAAACACCCTACCATCAAAATCTTGGCTCTATCATTTTTGATCCTTATTGGTGTGGTCCTGATGGTTGAAGGCATGGGTGGGCATGTGGGTAAAGGCTATATCTACTTTGCTATGTTCTTTTCTCTAACGGTAGAACTCATCAATATGCGCTATCGAACCAAACGCATCAATCAAAAAGCGAACCTCTAGCATGCCTTTAGTGACCGAAGAGCAGGCTTTGCAAATCTTAGAAAAAGGCGATGTGGTGGCCCTGCCCACCGAAACCGTTTATGGTTTGGCGGCTCGAGTGGACGACGACTCGGCTTTGACAAAAATATTTGCCACCAAAGAACGCCCATTCTTCGACCCCTTAATTGTACATGTTCAAAACTTAATGCATGCGCAAGCCTGGGCCCATGTCGATTCGGTCAGCCGCGTTTTGGCTGATCATTTTTGGCCTGGGCCCTTGACCTTGGTACTTGAAAAGAAAGACTGCGTTTCAAAATTGATAAACAACGGCGGGCCAACAGTGGCGTTACGCTCCCCTAGTCACCCGATGTTTCAAAACCTTTTGCAAAAAATAGGCACCCCTTTGGCCGCTCCTAGCGCTAACATGTTTGGCAAAACCAGCCCCACTGAGGCACAACATGTGATCGAAGAGTTCAAAGACAAAATTCCTGTATTGGACGGTGGACCTTGCATCAATGGCATTGAATCGACAGTCCTTAAAGTCGACTCTGATAAAAACCAAGTTGAAATTCTACGGCCAGGAATTATCCATGAGAGAGAACTGAATGAATTTTTAAATGAGAGAAAAATTTCGTTCTCAGTTACAACTCGACAGTCGGACCAATCCCCAGGTCATTTGCAAAACCACTATCAACCCTCTTCCCCCTTGATTCTTGTAGAGGGGAGCCGGTCTCTGGATGCTGGGGCTCTGTCGGTCTTGCAAAAGCTTGACAGTAAAAACTGGCAAGAATTGAGAATGGATGAAGATCCGACCTTGGCCGCTCGCTATCTCTACGGGAGACTGCGCGAAATTTCTCGCAACCGACAGCCGATGTGGATTCGCTTGCATCCCCACTGGAAATCTGAAAGCTTATGGGCGGGGATTCTTGATCGAATAGAAAAAGCAGCATCGGGCCGTCTTTGTTTGGTAGATTCTCAATGGCAATTGATCCTTAAACATTAACTCATCGCGAAACTAAGTTTATGTGGACATCCGTACTTAAGATTCTTAATCATTAAGCATGAATGTGGCCAGTCTCAGTCAGTTTACCCCTAAAATGGTGTTCTCCATGGAGTCCGAGGGGTTCATAATCAAAACCGCCAAAACTGTGGCCGATCTAAAATTAGCCTTACAGCTTCGACATGGAGTTTTTCTAGAAGAAGGGCTCAATCGCAGCCATGAAACAGGGTTGGAATTCGACACTTTTGACCATCGTGCCGATCACTTACTTATTATTGAAAAAGAAAAAGGTTTTGCTGTTGGGACCTACCGGCTCATCCATTCTGACTTTTCTGATATTTTTTACTCCCAAGGTGAATTCATAATGGACACTTTTCTCAATCAAGACGGCTCGAAACTTGAAATGGGGCGAGCATGCACCCATGCAGACTTTCGCACCGGTCGCACCATGGATCTATTGTGGCAAGGTTTGTCTCGCTATATTCGCGAGACCAACACTCGCTTTTTGTTTGGTTGTTCCAGTGTCAATTCCACCGACCCAAAGGTGGTTTTCTCGGTCGTCAAATCTCTTGATGAGAAAGGGAGCCTAAACCGGGACTGGGGTATTGAACCAACCCCAAAGTATCAGTTTCCCAAGGCCGAAGAGTTTTTTGCCCTTGCTGAAATCGACACTAAAGTTTTGCGGGCCCTGCCACCTTTATTAAGATCCTATTTACACGCCGGAAGTCAGGTCCATGGTATGCCGGCTTTGGACGAGGACTTCGCCTGCGCCGATCTCTTTACAATTTTGGACTTAACAAAGCTCAATAAGAAATTCGCTGAACGCTACAACCCTTTGGGTTAGGGCTTTGAAACTTTCAAATTTTTTAAAGCCGAAAACCCAGGATGTCCAATGCGTTCTTCTGGTGTAATCAGAGGATCTTTAAAACGCCGGGACTCGCAAGTGTCCTGGTCGGCACAGGTTGGATAAAGATCAAAGCCGGCCGCCATCATCTCATGCAGGAATTCTTTCAGATCAAATTGACTGGTGTTGATATAAGTCACCGCCGGAACTCCCGAATCAAAATTTTGTCGACTTTGGGACACTTGGGTGTTGCGCGGCCTTTCTTTTTCAATCACTAGAATTTCATTGATGCGGTTTTGCAAAGGAATATCGATTTCAAAGCCACACTTTGAACACACTTCACTGTATTCCGAATGCACCGAACCCAGGACCTGGTAGGTGTTTCCTAGAGGTCGAATATCCAAGTGGATTTTAAATGGCGTGTCTCCAATTAGGTCTTGAAAGGCGCCCAGCAACTCATCGCTGAGTTCATCAAATTTGTAATCTTTTCCATTTTCGTCAATGGATTTTAAATCGATCAACATCCCCAGGGAGTTAAACCATATGCCTTCGTGTGTCAATGCCCCACCTCTCCGAAAAGCCTGAGGCCCCAAATAAAAGACGGCAAGATTGCCATCTTGCCGTCCTAAAAATTAACTCCTTTTAGTTAGTTAATTGGCTCCTCCACGTGGGAGGGCGCCTAAGATTGATAATTCACAAGTCATTGGCACCACCTCCTTTCCGACTTTAGAAAGTCACCCTTAGGATACTGGATTTAGCCAAAGAGAGAAAGACAATTGATTTTATAAGAACCATTATGGTTCGTTATGAATGAAGCCAGACGAGCCTTACGACCAAACGACAATCCCTCTGGCTAATTGATTTTTGCCTGTTTAGTTTTTGATCAAGAATGGAAACTTTGCATAAAGTGGAGCCGACTCTGTTTCGGTTTTTGCTTTTTGGGAGCTGGCTTTTTGACTTTGTATTTCAAAAGACTTTTTTTATGCAGAAGAAAAGACTGGTGCATTTTAAATTTCTCAACGGCAAAATCTTTTCTTGGATAGCGGTAAAGATTTCCACTTTTGTCTTTTAAAAAAATGCTGTGCTTATCAAAATTAGTCACAGTGACCGTCATATCCGGCGCTTCGCTAGAAAACCCCCCATGGGCTAAGTGAAAGTTAAAAATCAGGAGAGATAAAATAAAAAAATGGAAAAGATCCTTCAACGCTCGACCTCCGGGGTGGCGGGTCGGTGGCCAGTGTTCGCTTCAACTCCCCCACAACCAGGGATGCTCACCGACTGTGGCGACAAGTTGGCCATATCGACGGTGGCATCCGCCTCTCTTTGCAGACTCACAGAGCGAGTCAGTCCATTGTGGGCCGCCCCCACTGTTGCGATCACATTGCCAGCAGCGTCTTTCATTTCCATCACCATCTGGCTGGTTCCACTTGGGTTATTTTCACAGCGCAAGGTCATATAGTTTCCGGATGTCGCACTTCTGAAATCCAAGGTGGCCTCATCAGCTCCACTGACAAAGGGGCCGACCAAGGTGACTTGAGGAACCTCATCCGGATCATTCAGCATAAATGTGGTGCCTGCACTGTTTACCATAGGAACCGCAAACTCTTCGATAGCATCCGGTTCGGCCGTAGCGCCGTCATCGGAGGCCGAAAGGTACCACTGGTGCCTTCCGTTCTCTTGCTTACAGGTGAATCTTGCAGTCTGCTGCCCCAAGGCCGAATTCACTTGAAAGTCGTATCCTGAAATATTGAATTGATCAAAAAAGAAAGGGGAGTTTTGCAGAGCCACGGTTCTCGGCAAACTGATACAAGCCAAACTCGGCAAGCTAAAAAAAACGGAGATTAAAATAAGTAAGAAACATTTCATGCGCCCCCCATATCCTGATCATTATACAACAGAAAACTGAAGGTTGAAACTGTGGTCTTACTGACAGCTGTCGAAAATATCATCGGCAACCGTCATTTTGAGACAGTTGTGTTTTTACCAATGAAAGTGCGCGCCACCGGCACCGATCAGACCGCTTTGGTCGGGAAGGCCATCCATATGAAATTCGAACTGCATGGCTTTCGCATGGAAGTGAAAAATTCGTCCCAAGCGAAGTTGCATCCCCAGTCCGTAAGCAAAACTGCGACCATTGCGATCTCGCGCATAGGACCCACCAGGGTCTGACAAATCATTGGCGGGGTCTTGATCCACCTTCACTGAAGACCGAATGTTTTGGTAAGCTCCACTCATGTAAAGCAATAAAGAGTCTGTCAGACGACGCCCAAAACTGGCTCCCGCCATCGTACCCACTGCATTCACCCTGGCAGACCAAGGGAAGCCTCCGGCGCCAAAGGTGGAAGACTGGTCCCCTGACCCGTCGGCGTTGGTGTAAGACAATCGAGCAAAAACGCCGGCCGAGTAATCCCCGGCTTTCGCCGCCGCTTTGGTTGGCCCCAGCAATTGAAATTTTCCGATGAGCATAGAGGTGGTTTGCCAATCCGAGTTGGTTAGGTCCAGACCCACATTGCCTCCCAGTTCAAAGCGGTCCCCGAGACCAAACCGAGCTTGGTGCAGCAGACTGTGGGTCGCTCCTGTCAATCGGGCATTATCGAGGTCCGGCGGTCGAGCGTTGGCGGCATTGGAGTACTCAACTTCGCGAGCGGGTTCAAGACTGGGCCCCAACTCTCTTTTCCCTTTACCCGCCACTTCGGGAGATTCGATGGTGGCCCCGGGCAGTTTTAAACTGATCGAAGAGCAGTGACACAAACTAAGAAATAAAAAGATGAGAAAAAACCGACTTGTCTTTATCACGATAACGCCTCCTTAAGAGTCCCTCATTAAAACCCGAGGGCAATGAAAAGACAACAGACTCCGAGCCGAAGGCGATGCTTTGTAAAAGTCGAACCGGGCCTCAAGCCGAAACCAAAGCCCCACCAATGAATTTTGAAAAGTTCCCCTTAAAGGAGAGAAAACTATTTCAACCAATTCATTTCGGCGATTTTAAAGTCGGGGGTCATCTCGCAAACCAAGGGAACGCCAGTGGCGAATTCAAACTGGGTGATTTCCTCTTCGCCCATGTCAGTGAGCAATTTCACCAAGGCCCGCAAACTATTGCCATGAGCAGCGATTAAAAAATCTCCGCCCAACGCAAACTCCCGTTTGATGCGAGTGTCCCAGTAGGGCTGGACTCGATCCAAACATTGCTTTAAAGCCTCGGCCTTTGGGAAATCATCTTTCAGGATTTCTTTATAACGTCGATCTTGCATTTGCGCGTCTTGCAAAGGCCCCGTAGCCTCAGGGGGGGGAGTGGCATAACTGCGTCGCCATTCGAACACTTGTTCGTCTCCATATTTCTCTCGAGTCTCTTGTTTATTTAAACCTTGCAAACCGCCATAATGCCGTTCATTCAATCGCCAATCTTTTTCTACCGGAATCCAAGTTTGCTCGGATTCTTCAAGAATCAACCATAGTGTTTTGATGGCGCGTTGAAGATAAGAAGTAAATGCTTTTTCAAAACTAAAGTTTTGACTTTTAAGAAGCTGACCGGCTTTGCGCGCTTCCTCCATACCTTTTTCAGTTAAAGGCGCATCCACCCAACCGGTAAAACGATTTTCTAAATTCCATTGGCTTTGACCATGCCGAACCAGTACAAGTTTTTGCATACAAAAATATCCTCGTTAAGAAGTCAGGATCATTTGTACTTTTCGTTTTTTGATTTGTATAGAGATTGTGAAGAAAAAAAATAAAAAAGGCGATGATGCAGCTTCCTGCTACAGTACCTCATCCTAAAGCCCATCGCCCGTCCCACTTATTAAGATAGGTCGAATCGCTCGGTGACTCAAATTTTTATGCTTTGAATCACCGGATTTAGGTAAGCTTCAGGTCCTTGGTCGAGCTTATCGACCCAATCGGTTGCGGCAGGACGTTTCTGGACGCTCGCGCAAACAGGCTTGATACAGCGACTCCGTATCCGTTGAGCGATGATTCATGGCCTTTGGCTCTTTGTAGGGGCGACCGGAACGACTATAGCTTGCGGGCTGACGGTCATTGCTCGAGGCACATCCTGTTGAAAAACAACAAAAAGCCAATGCTCCTAAAGAAAGTAGAATAGAAAATTTCATCCTTAACTCCTCAGTCTTTTACCACTCATCGGAGCATCCCTAGCCTGAGTTAACTGAATCTTAGTCTGAAACATTCGAATTGAGACGAAAAACACCAAGAATTATGTTACGCCTGCTAAGGCTTTAGTCTGTGCTTTGTTTGCAACAGCTTCGTTTTATAAACTTTTACACTGCAGGTAGGTTTCTTTGCGATCTTTTACACAGTTTTTTCGGTTGTTATCACAGCGGTATCGCCACCGGCTGGCGAGGTCACATTGCTTCTGTGCCACCGAAGCCTGGATTTGGTTTTTAGAGGCTATTTTTCGCTGCTGCCTAGGAAAGGTGACCGAAATTTTTTGCGTTGGAGGATTCGATTTGAATAGAAAAGCCGGCCCGCTGAGAACAAAGAAAATCAGAAAGAAAAGGGCCGTATTTTTGATTTGGCGTAAATCAAATAAGTTCATAGCCCGTTATCGGCTGATAAGCCAGTTCGCTGCACTGGCCTTTAGAGAAGCTTTTGCCCCATCTGAACGGCGGCTCGATCGTGATAACCTAGCTCCCACTGGGAGTCATAGATTGCCACCACCGTGCTTCCCAGATGGAAGGTTCCGAACTCATCGCCCACTTTTAGCGGACGTCCAAGGTCATATTGGCGGTGCACTCGCTCGTTTTTACGAGGGTTGTTGGTTTTAATATTGGGATCAAAGGTAAAAGACATGCTGCCCACATTGGTCGCACCCACCATCACTAAAATCATTTTCCCTTGCTCGGTTTCGATTCCGGTGACCACCCGTTCGTTGATGGCATAAAGGTCTTTCACATTTTTGACGCTCCAAGAGTTTACCGGCCACAGTTCTCCCGGGATAACTGTTGTCCAACACACTTTTCCTGTCACCGGTGAATGCACACGATGGTAGTTATGGGGAGCCAGGTAATAAGTAAAAAATGTGCCCTCTTTGAACTCTTCGTGCCAAGGGTTCTCAGGCAAAAATTCGGGCACTCGATAGAATTTCCCCTTCGCCTGAATCAACAGTTCGTCATGAATTTTACCGGACTCTATCAAGTGACCATCGCAAGGATGGATCACCTCTCCCAGGATGGGTCGGGCTCCCGACTTTAAGCGTCTTGAAAAAAAATCTCCCAAAGTTCGGTAGTCTTCAATGGGTTTTTCAATTTCACTGAGATCAATATTGTAATGTTTTGCGAAAGATCGAACCATTTTTTGATTCACGGCTTGCGGCACTTTCAAGTGGGCCATTTTACCGACAAGATGACTCATCCACTTTTTGGGGAGCTGGGGCAGGACTTGGTCATAAAGAAAATTATTCATCGTTTCAGCCATGGTCTTCACCTCGCTTTTTTGTATCAAATCTTTCATATATTGTTTCGTCAAATTGAGCTAGTATGAATCCCATGGCCAAGCAGATCAAGGATTTAAAAGTCAAGATGGACGAGGATTTAGAAGAAAAACTTCGTGTTCTTGAGCCGGATTTTGACCACTACCGGATTCTGAAAAAATCGGTGGACGCCCGCACCAAGCAAAAACTTCACTGGGTCTATACCCTTGAGCTTTTTCAACAAGGGGAACAGCCCGAAGAGCGCTTTGAATTGCCTCCCCCTATTGAGACCGAGGTTCGCCCGCTTATAGTAGGCACAGGCCCCGCCGGCCTCTTTGCCGCCTTACGGCTGGCTGAGCGCGGCATCCCCTGTGATATTTTCGAACGAGGTTCGGTGTGTGAAAAACGCATCTTTGCCATCAACAAATACTGGCGTTATGGAGAACTCAATTGCGAAGACAACGTCTGCTACGGCGAAGGCGGCGCCGGATTGTACTCGGATGGTAAATTGGTCACTCGAATCAAATCCCCCCACATCCCCTATGTGATGCGAAGGATGGTGGATTTTGGTGCCCCCCCAGAAGTGGAGTACTTAGCCAACCCCCACATCGGCTCCAATAAAATTCGCCGTTTGATTCCTAAACTCAGACAGCGACTTTTAGACCTGGGATGCGCCATCCATTTTAACACCAAAGTCACTGACTTGATTGTCGAGAATCAACAAGTGGTCGGTCTTAAAACTGAAACCGGGCAAGAGTTTCGATCGCAGTTTGTAGTGCTCGCAACCGGTCACTCAGCCGAGGATATTTTCAAAATTTTGAAAAATCACAATGTCGACATGCGGGGAAAATCCTTTGCCATGGGTCTGCGCGTGGAGCACCCCCAAGAGTGGGTGAACAAAACCCAACACCGGGAGTTTTGGGATCACCCGGAACTGGGAGCCGCCAATTACAAACTGACCTACCATAATAAAAAAGAGGATATTGGGATTTACTCATTTTGCATGTGCCCTGGCGGCTATGTATTATCCTCGGGAACAGACCCGGGCACCGTTGTCAGCAATGGAATGAGCAACTTCAATCGCAACTCAAAATATGCCAACGCCGCCATTGTCATTTCGATTGATCACGACAAAATGTTTGCCGACGACTTGTTTGGCGGCTTGGCCTTTCGCCGACAGCTGGAAGAAAAAGCTTTCAACATGGTCGTTGATGAGAATGGCGGGCACCGCATGCCGGCGCAAAAGATGATCGACTTTTTACTTAACAGAAAATCAGCCACTCCCCTAGAGGGCTCCTCTCCCTCCGGTTTGCACAGTGCCCGTTTGGATCAATTGTTTCCCGACACCATTTACCTACATCTGGTGGAAGCCTTCGAGCGTTTTCAGAAAAAGATGGAGGGCTTTATCAGCCCCGAGGCCACTCTTTACGGCATCGAGTCCCGAACGTCTTGCCCGGTGCGAATTTCACGAGATCCCGAAAGCCTCCAGTCCAGCAGCCACCCAGGCCTCTTCCCTTGCGGCGAAGGCGCCGGCTTTGCCGGCGGTATCACCAGTGCCGCCTGTGATGGGGTTCGAGTCGCCGATGCCATGGTGCAAGAGCTGGCCTCACAGGTGATCAATAAGTGAGCATCTTTGAAGTTTAAGAAAGCCCCGGCTTGACCGGCCCACAGCCTCATCCTAGACTTTGGACTTTACACAACCAGGGGGAACAATGTTTAAAATTCTCGTACTATTATCCGTCCTTTTCAGTTTTACAGCCCAAGCCGAAGACGTGGCCTTAACCGTTGAAGAGTACGATTATGCCCGCAACCGCGCTTCCATTTTAGTTTTGGACTCAAGCCAAGTTCCCTTGAACACAATCATTCGTGTACACAGCAAAACTGGAACTTGCTCGGTTGAGATCGTGGAAAAGGTGAACGACCATTTGATTGGAATCACTAAGGGTTGCGAAACCGGAGTTATCAGCCCTGGAATGAAGTTGGCCTACTCCACCCCCACTTGGGAACAGCCGATGGTCCGCACTCCCGCTAGCCAAGTGCAAACCTCTTACAATTCGCCTGGCTTGATGGCTGAAATTTTAGACCGCACCACCGTTTTTATCGGGCACAACTTTTCTGGAGAACTCGAAGGAAACGTTTACGCCAATGGAGCCCAGAAAAACTTGGATGGTGACACAGCTTTCTCCATGGGGATCAAAGGGCGCATTTATGACTTCACTGACCGTCTGTCTTTTGCGGTCGAGTTGGGTTACGAAACGCCACGAACATTGGACCAAGTGACTTACTCTAGCAATGGAATTGAAACCACTGGTGGAACCCTCGGTTACTCTCCTCGCTTGTCGTTGTGGTCGTTGGCTTTCCTTGGCCAAGCCAAATTAATGGACCGAATGAACGGCTTTGCCGGATTAAATGTTTCAATTCCTAGCTTGGAAAATTCCCCTTTTGCCATTCGCAGCGATATCGGCTTTCAAGGGGGCGCCAACTACAAATTGTTTCCAAACATTGCCCTCGAAGGTCTTATTAAGATTACCAACATGAATCTTAAAAACGACATCGGCGAAACCACAGACGTCAGCTTGGCTGGCTTAGAACTTCGAGGCCGCTACTCGTTTTAGGAGTGGTCTTTTCTACCCTGCCCTTTTGGAGTGATTGAACTCAACTCTTCACTGGAGTACGAGTTGAGTGAAACCATTTACAAAGGACCACCCCCTTGTTGGATGAAAAATTAGAAAAATTGATCGATGAACTAAAAAACATTGAGCATCAGATCAATGAGGAATTCGAGAAGAAGCAGAAAGAATTAAAATTTAAGATTGAGCAAGGGAAAGTCTACTTCGAAGACAATCAGGTCAAGAGGTACCGAGAACTCAAGAAGAATGTCTTTCTGTATATTTACCATTCCTCTTTCTTTTCCATACTGGTCGCTCCCTTTATCTATATGCAAATTGTCCCCTGCCTTCTGTTGGACTTTTCCGTGACCCTGTACCAGCATATTTGCTTTCGCGTTTATGGCATCCCCAGAGTGAAGCGCAAAGATTATATCATTTTTGATCGCCACCGTCTGGCCTACCTTAATTCAATCGAACGATTCAACTGTTTGTATTGCTCCTATTTCAATGGAGTCATTGCTTACGTTCGGGAGATCGCCTCTCTCAGTGAGCAGTATTGGTGTCCTATTCGACACGCTCTTCGTAAAAAAAGCCTGCATCACAGACACAACCAATTTATCCCTTACGGCGAAGCCGATAACTACTACGAAAAGCTCGAAAAGCTGCGCAATAAATTAAGAGAGTAAAGCACCAGCCAAACCTAACTGAATAAGAGACGGGCTTACACAAAGTCGAGGCCGTAGTTAAACACTTGGATTTGAGTGGGTTTGGAAGAAAATGCTTTGATGTATCATGATTAATCAAGGCGGAGGTTGAAGTTCCTTGAACCCAGAGAGTAGAGAATTTAATGGAATGATCAGTTTTCCCGGAGGTCAAAGCCGATTGTTGTAAGAATCTTACTTTTTAGGCACGATGCCTCTGGCTTTCCACCCTGGATTGACTTCTTTCCTCTTTATTGGTTATTTGTTCACGATGTATTAAACAAAAATGGAGGAGCTTATGATTCTTTTTAATCTACTGATCACTTTTCTTATCGGCGGAAACGCTTTTGCAGACGAGGCCGTTAGTCCGCTGAAACATGAAATTTTAAAAAACGAGGGCGTTTATCAAACCCGTTCTTACGCGGCTTACTTTGTGGCTGAGACGATCTATAACACCGAAAACAACGAAACGTCACGGGACGCTTTTATGAGATTGTTCCGCTATATTAGTGGATACAACCAAGTCCAAGAGTCCATTGAAATGACAGTTCCAGTCACTGACCAAAAATCCGTGGAAATAGAGATGACCGTACCTGTCACCGACGAACAACAAGGCTCGGCAGTGGCCATGCACTTTATGATTCCCAGTCGGTTTTCGGAAAGTGAAATTCCTGCCCCTCTCGATCCAAGAGTTGAGATTGTTGAAATTCCCGCCCGAAAAATGGCCGTCATCACTTTTTCTGGCTATGATACAAAAGCCCGTCGTGCCACCAAGGAAAAACAACTTCGCAATTGGATTAACAAACAAAAAGAATTAAAAATATTAGAAGGCCCTATCTTCGCTGGCTACGATGCCCCCGAAGTCCCTGCCGATGAGCGCCGCAATGAAGTGATGTTCGTTATTGAATAGTAAAGATTTAGTAAGAAAAATTCACAACCACACTGTAGTTAAAGTCCTCTTCTTGGATTCCCAAGGGAGGACGAGTGTCGCTGGAAAAGCTGACCGAATTCACCAGTTGGACCATTTCTGAAATTTTGCTTTCAAAACCGGCGGTGAGTTGCAACCGGTAATCGTTGACCCGTTTGTAAGAAGGTTGATAGTAAGCCACCAAAACTGTTTCGAATTGGTCGTTGATCAGTCGACGGAAAGAAAGATAAATGTTGCCGCGGAAGTTGGCTTGATCGGCATCGTCGCTGATCTTTTCATCTTCGTAAAAACTTCCCATACCCAAGAACACACCACTGGTTTCGCTTTGGTGAAGGCGAATCCGCAAACCACCTCCAAAAAGCTTTCGAAGACTCAGTGACTGAAACTCATTGAACTCGGCTTGTGCAAAGGTCTCCCAAAAAAGATTGGTGGCAAACCCCTGGGCGTAACGAACATGGAAGTTGCCTTTATTGTTGTTCTTCAGATTTTTAGCTTCACCATAGTTATACTGTCCCATCAGGATATACTCCCTATGATGGTCGCGGTAAATGTTCTGAGTATTGACCCCCAAATTAAAAACATCCACATTGCCGGACGCCCCGCCCAAGGCCAGTCCGGATGATCCCTCAAAACCTTGGTTCACATTTTGCCGAAGACTTTCGATATTGATAAAAGCCAGGCTGGGCTGAAAACAAAACAATAGAACAAACAGTGTAAAAAATCGCATAGCCTACTTAGTGTAAAACTTTGACTTTTTTATGGCTTTTGGGAACATGAAAGATCGATAAAGGAAAAGTTTTTCCAAAAATCGGTGCGACAAAACCCGTTTGGCTTTGCAGTATATCAGCCAGAATTAAGGACACTGCTCCCCCTTGTTTTTTTAAACTTCTTCGGCGTCGTCTTCAGCAAAAGGATCGAAGGTTTCAGCGGTGTCCGGGAGCTCTGCTTCTGTGGATTCTTCTTCGGCTTCCATTTCCGCATCCGCCGCCATCACCTCCTCTGAAACCAAAGGCTCCGATTGGGCCGACAGCTCTGAGAGTTCGTCACTTAAATTGTCGGCGCCGGACTCGGGCGCCAAGATCTCTTGATCGGCAAGATCCTCACTGGAAGCTTCGATTTCGGCTTGCGCTTGTCGGGCCTGCTCTTCTTCGGCCATCTTCGCATCATAACGCTCTAACCATCGCTGATCTTTGGCCTCCACCTCTTCACCCACATCCAAGGCTTCACGGATGTCTTGGGCGCGATCACGATCTCTTTTCTCTCTCTGTCGAATCTTCTCTTGCTCGAAAAATTCAGAGGAGGTGTCAATGTCACCCAAGGTGGCTTCGATTTTTTCCAGCTCTTCTTCACCTTCCGAGTAAGTTCCGGAGAACTCTTCAGCCATTTTATCAGTCACGTCACTCAGCTTTTCATCTTCTTCTTCAATGCCGATCCCATCAGGCAACAACTGATCGATCTCATCCAACGAGGGCAATTCGCGCAGATTTCTTAAACCAAAAATCTCGAGAAACTTGCGAGTGGTTCCATACTGCATAGGCTTTCCAGGCAATTCGCTTTTGCCCTGAAAACAAACCAAGTGTTTTTCCATCAAGGCTCGAACCAAATGTCCAGACTCCACCCCACGAATCTCATCCACTTCGCTTTTTACCATGGGTTGCTTGTAAGCAATGATCGCCAAAACTTCCAAGGCTGGCCCAGAAAGTTTAAACGGACGCGCCTTCGCCAACTTACGAAGGTAATCCATATTGTCGACCTTGGTACGAAGCTGCCAGCCCCCATTGATCTCCTCAAGGGAAACCCCACGGGTCGGGTCGGCATACTCCGACTGCATGTCTTCTAAGGCTTTTTTAATATCTTTGCTTTTATAATTGGTCCCTTTAAATACTTGCTTAAAAGTTCCTAAGCCCAAAGGGCGCTCGGATGAAAACAGTAGACTTTCAATGATAGAGTAGGCTTGCTTTTGCTCGATGAACTCGCCTTTACCATCATCCTCGTCCAACATATCTATTGTCTCTGCCTCAGAAAGATCTTCCGAGGAAGCTTCTTCGTCTTGAGTCGCTGCCTCCATGGAATCTTGAGAATCCACCAAACGTTCTTCGAGTTCCATCTCTTCACCAGACTCTTCCACTGGCTCTTCAACCGAGGCGGATTCGGTGTTTTCTAAATCTTCTTCAAAAAAGTCCAAAGAAGCTCCAGCCATCTCAATGCTATCCATCACTCTTTCAAGGACATCGCCTTCATTTTCTTTTTTCTTTTTCTTGCTGTCTTTGTTTTTAGAGGCCTTGCCTTTTTTTCTTTTCTCAACAGAACTCATGTCGGTTCTCCATCAATGGTGTCATCTTCTAAGTTTAAATCTATTTCTGCTTGGTCAATCTCGGCATCGGTGGCCATTTCCATGGGGTCAGTCTCACGATCTTGTGGATCGATACCTTCGACTCCCAACTGCAGGGACTTGCCCGATTCACTGTTCACTAAAAGTTCTTGGCCCTCAGGCTCCTGCAGTTCTTCAGGGTTCATCTCTTGGGCCAACTCTTGCTCTAAGGCCTCTTCAGCGGCCTCGGCCATCATGGTATCAGCCACCGCCTCGGCCCCTTGCGAGTCATACTCTTCAACGCGACTGATAGACTCGGCAGTGATTTCTCGCTTGGCCGTTAAATAAATATCGCCGTAAATTTCCGATTGGTAAACCGAAACCAACCCCATCTTCCCCATCTCCAAGGCTGACAAAAAGGTAATCAAAAGTTCTTTTTTCGCTTCTTCAAAGTCGGTGATCAAATCTCGCAAAATCAATCGCTGTCCAACAATAAATTTATCTTTCATTTCTAAAATGCGAGCTGCAATCGAACGGGTCTTCGAAGCCACCCGATGCACCGCTGATTTCATTTTACGAATGCTGTTGCGGTAGTGAGCGATTAACGAGAACAGCCCACCCTCATCCAAAATGATTTCCCCGTCTTCATCGCTATGGATGGACTCGGTTTTCCCGCGTCGAAACACATCCCGGCCCAACAACGGACGCTCGTAAAGGCTTTTTGAAACCTCTTGAAACTTTTGGTACTCGATCAGGCGATTGACAAGTTCTTTACGAGGGTCTTCCATTTCTTCATCATCTTCTTCGTTATAGTTGGGAAGAAGCATTTTTGACTTGATCTGCAGCAAGGTCGCCGCCATCGCAATGAAATCACCCGCCACCTCAAGATCAAACTGTTTCATTTTTTTAATGTACTCAAGGTATTGAGTGGTAATTAGATGGATATCGATATCGAAGATATCCATCTCCTCTTTGCGGATAAGATACAACAGCAAAGCCAACGGGCCTTCAAACTGTGGGATATGAATTGAAAGATTCATAGAACAACCCCGTGCACAAGTTGGAGCGAGCTCAACACTGCATAATGCAAGGGAGCCGCCAAGTAATAGAAACCGCCAGAGACGATCAGTAAAAGCAATGCGATATTGAGGTGGTATTGGTGAGCCAACAACCATTGATTCCATTGATAGGGAATAAAACGTTCAATGATTTTTCCGCCATCCAATGGGTGCAATGGCAACAAATTGAAAAAAGCCAAAATAAGATTCAGATAAAGAAAAACAAAGACCATGCCCTTGTAGGTGTCATTGAGCACGACGTGAAAAACACCAATCACTACAGCGTATACAAGCAAACCTAAGATGAACAAAAGGATATTGGACATGGGCCCAGCCAAAGCCACCCAAAACATATCGTTTTTTTGATCTCTTAAATTGCGTGGGTTCACCGGTACGGGTTTTGCCCAACCGAACAAGGGCATACCGGTGACGATGGCAATAATTGGTAAGGCCACAGTTCCAATCCAATCAACATGAGCTAAGGGATCTAAAGTTAGACGCCCCATCATTTCAGCGGTGTTGTCGCCACGCAATTTAGCCACATAGCCGTGGGCAAATTCATGAAACGACAATGAGAATAAAAAAGCCGGAAAAAATAGAATAACTTTCATCAAAATTGGATCCAATTAACTGTCCCTTTTTCCGAGTTTCACTGCCACATAGCCCCATAGGGTGATTTCCATACAAAAACTCTAGCCCAAAGGCCTAGGACTGTCCACAGTGAAGCCCCCTAATTGCAAGATTTTTGGCCCGTTTCGAAAGGGAAAAAACCTTAAGATTGCAGCATTTTAACGTATAGCGTTAGAATGGGAGGGTGAGACTGATCCCGATTGCTTGCTTTTTCATCTTGTTCTCGCGCCCGGTCCTCGGTGCGTTCTTCAATTTCAACAGTACCTTGATTGGAGAACAGGCGGCCGGAATGGGGGGAGCCTACACCGCCATGAGCGGCGACAGTTCGAGCTCGGGCTTCTACAACCCAGCCTCCCTGGTCAAACTCACCGGCACCGACATCAGTGCCTCCGCCACCTTGTTTAACAAGTACGACACCACTTACGGAGAAGGACAAAGCCTTATCGATGCCGGCGAACGGGTCAACCGTGGTTTTTTTCGAACAATCCCCTCGGCGATTGGGAATGTCTACCGTTGGAAAAAGTGGGCCTTCGGCTTTAATATTGTGGTTCCCGATTACGATTTTTTCGCGGGCAACATTGCTGATGGCGCCAATGCGCAATCTTTTTTAACCTACACGGATGAAAGTCTTTGGAGCGGAGTCGTTGGCTCCTACAAGGCCAGCCCCACCGAAAGTTTTGGTATCACTCTTTATTACACCGCTCGCAGCTTGATTCGGTCGTCGCTTGATCGCACCATCATCTCACCGACCCAGGAGATCATCACCAGTGAAGAAAAAAGCATCAAGCACAACGGGCTGGTTGTTGTATTAGGATACCTGTGGGACATCAATGACCAGTGGTCTCTTGGAGTTTCGGCGCGCCCTCCAGCCTTGACCGTGTCTGGACAGGGTTCCTATTTCGAATCAGTCACCGACACATCTGCGCTTCCCAGCCAGGTAATTCAACAAAGAAACACTCGGGCCCGCACATCCATTCCACCTCGCTACACTCTTGGATTTTCATTTCGTCCCACTCCTCGCCTGACATTCGCCCTAGACGGCTCTTACTTTACAGGATTCGGATACCAAGACATGGAACAAATAAATGCCTCTGATAAAATCGAACATCGCGACACTTGGAATGCCAGTCTGGGAATGGAATACAAATTAAAATGGCCAAAGGTGAATTGGCGCGCCGGCCTTTTCACAAATAACTCGTCCGTCCCGATGCCATCGGCTACCCCCAATCAACGAACCGGGGACCACATGAATCTCTGGGGTTTTTCCAGCAACTTCAATTTTTTGGTGTCGGACCAATCGAGCTACACCATCGGCGGATTTTACACCGGTGGCAGCGGCAAGAGTGTGCAGCGAACAGGAAACCAGTACGTGCGGCTGGACAAAACCCATCACATCTTCTCTCTTTTGATCAGCACCTCTTATCGATTTTAATCTGTAAGTATCGAATTATTCTAAAATATTCGTTTCATCGGGGCGCTTCCAATATTGACTAAACCCAAGCTAGGAGCCTAAAACAAGGTCTGCAAAGGAGATCTCATGAGCCGACCCGCAATCACCACTTGGAGCGAAGATGAACAAGCCTTCCGTATGGCCATCCGCGAATTCGCCGAATCTGTTATCAAACCCAAAGTTCATGAAATGGATAAAAACCAACAGATGGATCCGGAAGTTGTTCAGCAACTTTTCCAAATGGGTTTAATGGGCATCGAATCTCCCGAACAATATGGAGGCGCCGAAAGCTCTTTTACCATGGCCTGCATCGCCATCGAGGAAATTGCCCGCATCGATGGATCGGTCAGTGTTCTTTGTGACGTACAAAACACTTTGGTAACCAATGCTTTTCTGAACTACGCCAATGATGCCTTAAAAGAAAAGTACCTTCCGAAGCTCGCTCAAGAATGGGTGGGAGCCTATGCCCTTTCTGAAAGTGGTTCCGGTTCTGACGCTTTTGCCTTGGGTCTTAAAGCCGAAGACAAAGGCGATAAGTATGTTTTAAATGGCCACAAGCTTTGGATCACCAACGGCAAAGAGGCTTCTTTATTTTTGGTATTCGCTAACATCAATCCTGAAGCCGGCTACAAAGGCATCACTGGTTTTGTTGTCGAAAAAGACTATCCTGGCTTTAGCGTCGGCAAGAAAGAAGACAAATTGGGTATCCGCGCCAGTTCCACTTGCGAATTGCTTTTTGAAAACTGCGAAGTCCCAAAAGACAACGTGATTGGTGAAGTCGGCAAAGGCTATAAAATAGCCATAGAAACCCTCAACGAAGGTCGCATTGGGATCGGCGCTCAAATGATCGGAATCGCCCAAGGGGCCTACGAGGCGGCGCTTAACTACGTGCAAGGACGAGAACAGTTTGGCAAAAGCCTATCCAAGTTCCAAGGGGTTCAGTTTCAGTTGGCCGAAATGCGAACCGAACTAGAAGCCGCCAAATTAATGGTTTACAACGCTGCTCGCCTTAAAGACTCGGGAGAAAGTTTTATCCAAGAAGCGGCAATGGCGAAACTTTATGCTTCACAAGCCGCCGAGAAAATCACCAGCACGGCCATTGATCTATTTGGTGGTAACGGATTCACCACCGAGTATCCGGTGGAGAAGTTCTGGCGTGACGCTAAAATTGGACAAATCTATGAAGGCACGTCCAATATGCAAAAGCAAACCATAGCGAAGATGGAATTAAGCTGATCGCTTAATTCCACGCTCATCATTTTAGAATAATTTTTTACAAACTTGTTTGTCTTTTGAGTATCGCAACTGGATCATGCAGTCGTTATAGCTTGCAAAGTCGCTTTTGCTATAAGAATCGACTCTTTTCTCTTTAGTTCCCCCGGTGGAAAGAGCACTCACCTGTCGATCACCATGTGATTGACGAGCGATAGCACCTTCTTCCCATGGGGCAAAAGATGCTGAACTAAGAAAAAATCCATACAGTAAGGCTAGGGTACCGATTTTTTTAAACATAGTTAAACCTCCGTACCTCTATGAATTGCAAAGCGTGCCAACGTCTCATTGTGAAACGTCCCAAAATAAAACCCCGTTGTCTTTCGACTGATACAGTCCTGTCTCATTGTGAAACAAGAAACAACCGCGTGACTGTCTAACAATTTTTGTCAATTTTATGATTTGACCATGCCAAGTCGGCGTAAAACGAAAGGCTCCGGCCCGCCCTTTGCAATTTCTATTGCAAAAGTACCTAGGGAGGACACTCAATGAAACGCACACTCATAATATTTAGTTTGATCTTTATGGCTCAGAAGGCTTTGGCAGCACGGTACGATGTTCAAAGTTTTGATGCAAGCCAATGCCAAGGGGCCGGTCATACCGATGAGTACATCCTCAACATCTGTCCTCTTTCATTTAGAAACAACGATCGTGTGATCATCCAAGGCACGCCGGAAAGATCCAACCTGACTGTCACCCGCGGCGACCGCAATCAAGACCACTACTTCATGGCCCTGGGCCGCGACAATGCGACTTACTCTGTGGAGGGTCCCATCAATTTTGTTCGACAAAGAAACCTTTTAGGCAACATGGTTCGCCATGCTTTGATTTATCGCCTTAACTATCGGCATTACGACGGCACTGAAGGCTTTCAAATTATCACTGTGCGAATGGGGCGAGGCTTCAACGCCGACTCCACCACCTGCACACGATTTGCTTTTGATTCGGCTCAATTCAGTCAATACCCCGTCGACCAACAAGAGCAAAGAATGCGAGAGCAAGCCCTGCGCCAGGTTCAGGAGCCCAATTTCCAAAGTGGGAGCCAGCGTTGCATGGAGTACGAACACCACGAAGATCGAGGCCGACCGGCAACTCCACCCGTCGACCCCAACGAGGGCGACTCTATGGAAACCTCACACCCTTAAACAATGAAGGTCGGCTTGAAACCGACCTTTTTTTTAAAGATTTCGACGGTACTGACCGCCCACTTCAAACAAGGCTTGGGTCATTTGATGAAGAGAGCAAACCCGGGCCGCGTCCATTAAAGCCGCAAATATATTATCCCCACGCAGAGAGGCGACTCGCAGATTTTGCAATTGTTTTTGAGCGGCTTCCGAGTTGTTCTTTTGAAAAGCCAGCAAGTTATTCAGCTGTTGATTTTTCTCGTCCTGTGAGGCTCGAGCCAACTCGATTTTCTCTGGAACATAACCTTCTTCCAAAGTTTTCGGATTAACGAACTGATTCACTCCCACAATCGGTAAATCCCCCGAGTGCTTGAGATGCTCATAATACATGGACTCTTCTTGTATTTTCCCCCGCTGGTATTGAGTCTCCATTGCTCCTAAAACTCCGCCTCTTTCACTAAGACGCATAAACTCGGTTAAAATGGCCTCTTCAACCAAATCGGTGAGTTCGTTCATAAAATAGGACCCCTGTAAGGGGTTTTCGTTTTTGGCAACCCCAAACTCTTTGTTTATAATCATCTGAATGGCCATTGCCCGACGAACGGATTCTTCAGTGGGAGTGGTAATCGCCTCATCGTAAGCATTGGTGTGCAAAGAGTTACAATTGTCATAGATCGCCAACAAAGCTTGCAAGGTGGTTCGAATATCATTGAAATCAATTTCTTGAGCATGCAAAGAGCGGCCGGAAGTTTGAATGTGATATTTCAGTTTCTGCGAGCGCGGACTGGCCTTATACAAGTTGCGCATGGCCACCGCCCAAATCCGTCGGGCCACTCGACCAATCACGGCATACTCGGGATCCATTCCGTTACTGAAAAAGAAAGACAGATTGGGCGCAAAATCATCAATGGCCATGCCACGGGCCAAATAGTATTCAACAAAAGTAAAAGCGTTACTTAAGGTAAAGGCCACTTGTGAGATTGGATTGGCTCCAGCTTCGGCGATATGGTATCCCGAAATACTGACCGAGTAAAAGTTTCGAACTTTGTGATCATTAAAATACTGCTGAATATCACCCATCATTTTTAAAGCGAAATCGATCGAAAAAATGCAGGTATTTTGACCTTGATCCTCTTTAAGAATATCAGCCTGCACCGTTCCACGCACTCTCTGCATGGCTTCTTCGCGCGTTTGCTCCCACTCGCCAGAACTCAGCTTACGCCCTTTTTCTTTTTCCTTCTGCTCCACCAATTGATCAATTGCCGTGTTGAAGTAAAAAGCCAAGATCATGGGAGCTGGACCATTGATCGTCATGCTGACCGAGGTGCTGGGAGAGGTTAAATCAAACCCGGCATAAAGCTTTTTCATATCGTCGAGAGTGCAAATGCTGACGCCACTCTCCCCAACCTTACCAAAAATATCAGGTCGCGGATTGGGATCAAAGCCATACAAGGTCACACTGTCAAATGCCGTCGACAGTCGCTTGGCTGGAGCGTCTTTTGACAAATAGTGAAAACGCTTATTCGTACGCTCCGGTGTCCCCTCTCCGGCGAACATCCGAGTGGGGTCTTCGCCGACCCGCTTCAACGGAAAAACACCAGCGGTGTAGGGAAATTGACCAGGGAGATTTTCTAGTCGAAGAAAACGCAAGCGATCCCCCCAATCATTGAGCCGAGGAGGACTGACCCTCGGAATTTGAGTTCCACTGAGAGACTCTGTGTACAAGGGCTGACGGATTTCTTTATCGCGAACTTTGTAAACAAACTCATCGGCTCGAAAAGTCTGCATTGTCTCATCCCAGCTTTTCAGAGCTTTAACATCGTCTTCGGGAAGATCTTTTCTCAAACTCTCTTCCAAGGAGTCTTGATCTTTTAAAACATCTTGGATTTTGTAGTAACTTCCTAAACGGCTGGCTTTTTCAGCCATCTCTTCTGTTTCTTTTTTGTAACTACGAAGGCTGCCAACAATTTCAGCTAAATAGTTTTGTCGTTCTGGAGGAATGATCGATTGTTTCTCTGCCCCACGAACGGCTGACTTTTGGGAATCGGTCATCTGCCAGGTGTAATTGTTGTCTACCTTAGCCAAAAGGTCGGTCAACGAAAAGAACAAATTGTTGACTCCCATATCATTGAACTGAGCGGCCTGGGTCAGGAAAACCGGAAGTTCACTGTCTTTCGCTTCAAAAATTTTGCGAGACCTTTTGTACTGCTTGCGAACATCGCGCAAAGCATCCTGGGAGCCACGGTGATCGGCTTTGTTGATTGAAATCAAGTCGGCATAGTCGATCATATCGATTTTTTCTAACTGAGATTGAGCGCCAAACTCAGAGGTCATCACATACAAGGATTTATCTGCAATTTCGGTTATCGCCACATTGGCTTGGCCAATTCCCGAAGTTTCTGCAATCACAAGGTCGAAGTCATAGTTCTTAATGAACTCTAAAACTTTTGGCAGTGAGCCTGCGATTTCATTGCCTGAACCTCGAGAAGCCAACGAACGCATAAAGACTCCTGGCCGAGACAACGAATTCATCCGAATGCGATCACCCAGCAAAGAACCACCCGTTTTTCTTTTTGATGGATCGACGCAGACCACAGCAACTTTCAATTCCGGATAGGTGTTAAGAAATCTCTGGATCAGTTCATCAACCAAGGATGACTTGCCAGCACCACCAGTCCCAGTCACTCCCAAAACCAGTGGGTCTTGCTTTTTCGTAAAACTTTTTAAGGATTCAAAAAGGACCGATGGAATATCTTTTTGTCTTTCAATGGCATCAATGGCCATCCCGAGCGCCCGTTGGGGTAGTTCTTCTCGCCCCTGTAAAACCTGATCCAACTTTTCGTTTTCACCCAAGGTGTCTTGAATGGAGAAATCACATTTTTCCATGATCAAATCAATCATGCCTTGTAGACCCATCTTTCGACCATCATCAGGATGAAAAATGAAATCGATTCCGTAGTTTTGCAGCTCTTCTTTTTCTTCGTGGATAATGACGCCGCCACCACCGCCAAAAATTTTGACGTAATCGGCTCCCGCCTGCACCAGAAGATCCTTCATGTACTTGAAGTACTCCATGTGCCCACCTTGATAAGAGGAGAGACAAACTCCCTGGGCGCCCTCTTGCAATGCGGCCGTCACCACATCCAGAACACTGCGATTGTGCCCCAAGTGAATCACTTCGGCGCCGGCGTCTTGCAGCAGCCGTCGAATCATATTGATGCTCGCGTCATGACCATCAAACAAACTGGCAGCGGTGACGATACGTACAGGGTTTTTCAACGACTGGGTCATACTACTTCCCGGTGAAAAGAGGTTTTCTTTTTTCAATAAAGGCTCGGGTTCCCTCTTTACAATCGTGCGTCGTAAACAGGTCTCCAAATTCTTTTTGCTCCATTTTAAGGGCATCGGTGATGTGCACCCCATAAGTGTTGTGAATGGTGTGTTTGATCGAAGCCACCGCAATCGGTGCCCGACTGGCGATGGTGGTACCGACCATTTTTGCACGTTCCATCAACTCATCCGGTTCACAGACTTCGTTGACCAAACCAAACTGCAAAGCTTCAGTGGCAGAGATCATGTCACCGGTGCAGGTCATCTGAATGGCACGAGCCGATCCCACCCGTCGAGCCAAACGCACGGTGCCACCAAAACCTGGCATCAACCCCAGGGTGCATTCGGGCAAGCCAAATTTGGCTTTTTTCGAAGCAAAAATAAAATCGCAGGCCATGGCGAGTTCGAGACCACCACCCAAGGCAAAGCCATTGACGGCCGCTATCACAGGAATGTTGAGCTGCTCGATTTTTCTAAAGACCGACTGCCCGAATCCCGCGAACTCAAATGCGGACTGTGCGTCCAAAGAATTAATCTCTTTGATGTCGGCGCCGGCGACAAAGGCTCGGTCGCCTTCTCCCGTGATAATCAAACAACGAAGGTCTTTGTTGTCGTGGACAAGGGTCAGGGCTTTATCCAGCTCGTCGATCACCCCACTACTGAGAGCGTTCATCGCTTCCGGTTTGTTGATGGTGACCGTCGCAATGATTTTACTTTCTTCAAGTTTAACTAAACCCACCTAAGACTCCTTGTAGTCGTAAAAACCACGACCAGTTTTCCGCCCTAACCATCCGGCTTCGACATACTTCACCAACAGCGGGCACGGACGGTACTTGGTATCACCCAAGCCATCATGCAAAACGTTCATAATTGCTAAGCAGGTATCCAAGCCAATAAAGTCGGCTAATGTCAGAGGCCCCATGGGCTGATTGGTCCCAAGCTTCATAGCCGCATCGATAGCTTCCACTTCGGCTATGCCTTCGTAAAGCGCGTAAACGGCTTCGTTGATCATCGGCATCAAGATCCGATTAACGATAAACCCAGGCATGTCTCGGCCTTCAACAAACACTTTGCCAACACTTTCAGTGGCTTGGCGCACTTTATTAAAAGTCTCGTCTGAAGTTTGCAGTCCGCGTATGCCTTCCACCAAGGTCATGATCGGAACGGGGTTCATAAAATGCATGCCTGCCACTTTCTGGGGACGACTGGTGGCTCCCGCAATTTTAGTTATCGAAATG
The DNA here is from genome assembly GCA_964351315.1 of uncultured Pseudobdellovibrionaceae bacterium. GTDB lineage: Bacteria > Bdellovibrionota > Bdellovibrionia > Bdellovibrionales > JAGQZY01 > JAGQZY01. The sequence goes on along the minus strand of CAYGNH010000009.1, from coordinate 100,517 downwards.
GAAGATGTATTCGTGCACAGAAGGGCTTCCGGTGGCGCCACTTCATCCAACTGCTGAAAGATTTTAATTTTCAAATCCACATTTTCGGTGGCGGCTTCAACAATAAAGTCGCAATCGGCAAAGGCTTTCATGTCGGTGGAAGTCTGGACGTGACCGAGGAGTTTCGATTTTTGATCCTCTGTCATTTTTTCTTTTTTCACCATTCGGTCACAACTTTTAGCAATAGTGGCAAGACCTTTCTCCAGGGCGGCTTCACTAATATCCACCATCATCACCGGCACGTTGATGGCCGCAAACACCTGTGCAATGCCGTTACCCATTTGGCCGGCTCCCACCACACCTAGTTTTTTTATGGTCATACGCTGTCCCTCCCTCTGGTTGGACCTTTTAGCGGCCCTGTTCGTCGAATCCTAGGGTTATACCCACCCCGATGTTCTTTGTAAACCACTGAGAACAAAGGAAAAACTGGCCTTGAGAGAGGCCCTATGACACTCCACAATACTAGTATGGGTTTGGGTTCGTTGATTGTCGCTTTGTGTTTTTCCCCTACGCTGTGGGCGCAGTCCACCCCGGTCTACTTGAATCCACACAACCCCTCTCCCACAGGACATTTCGACCTGAAGATGCTCAAGAAAAGAGCCATCAACTACGATCAGTTCGAGTGGCTCTGGGTGCGCGACGAAAAGGGCAACAACGGGTGGGTGCTCAAAGCCTCAGCCCTCCTTCCCCTGGATTTTTCGCGGCAGGCCATCCTGGGCAAAGGCGAGCCGATTCACCCCCAGCCTCGCAATTTCAAGCTCCCCCAGAAGTCCTTGGGACAATCCCAAATCGTCAGTCTGGTGCAACGTCACCGCGACTGGTACCGCATCATTTACAAAGAAGACGAAAAAAAATATTACGGATGGGTCCGATCTCGTTACCTCAGTCCTTACTCAAAAGATGCAGGTTTTTTCTTCTCGACCGAAGAGACTCACTTGCGGGCTGAACCAAAAATGAAATCGAAAATTTTATCAAAAATCGATCCGGGCCTACCGATCATTCCTCTCAACACCAAAGAGGATTGGGCTCTCGTCAAATTTGGTTCGCTTAAAGGCTACATTCCCCTTCGCAATTTAAAGTCACGCCTGGACGTGGCTATTAAAGTGCGCACCGCCAAAGGCTACTTTGAACCCAATCCCGAACTTTACAAACAAAAAGTGGTGGAGATTTTTGCCAACCCAATCTGGGTGGGTTCTGGAGCCTACAGTATGGAACTTAAGCAAAAACCGGACATGGGTTCAAAGACCGTGGCGCAGGTGGCTCCTTGGCAAAACCTAATCTTGCAAGGTTACTCCATAAAAAAATGGGGACAAAGTCATGTGCCCCGCTGGGGAGAGCTATGGTGGCCCGACACCACCATCGAGTCCAACGTTGAGATTATTGAAAACCTCACCGCCCAATCGATTCAATTGAAAAACTCCGAGATTTACCAAATGGAAAAAAGCCCAGTGATTAAAGGACTACGCTTTGCTTCTGCCACTCACGGCGTGTACCGTAGCTTCGACGGCAAACAGTGGCACCCTCTGAGCCCTTTTAAAAACGGTTTTCCGATTAAGGTGGCAGACAACGGAACACTCTTCGTCGGCGACCAAGTCAGTTTCGACCACGGCGAATCTTTCCGTCACTTCATCCGTTGGGATTTGGTTTTCAACTCTGTCCCCCAACTTTCGAATATGGAAAAAGGACCCCTGCAAATCTTAAATGTAGAACCGAATCAAAAAAACCACAATCAAATCACCCTTTCCTTACGCCTGGGCAGCAACAAATACCTGCAGCTCTACACCCCCGACTTCGGGAAAAATTGGCGCCTCAGATAAACCGAGCCCTCTTGGGATCGGCTCTACATTCCTTGATTACAAGGTGGCGACACAGTCTTCGAAACTGGGATAGCTGGCGTTATAGGAGCTACTGCCGACAATCGTGAAGGACTCAACCCGAATCGGGTAAAAACGACCATTGCTTTGTTTGGCGCAAGTCACTTTCTGGCCAATTTCAGGAAGAGTTTTTTTGCATTCATCCCAGTCCGGGTAACTGGCATTGTACGAAGTGGAACCTTTGATATCAAAACTCTCGCTTATGATGGGGTAAAAACGACCGTTGCTCTGTTTACCGCAAGCCATGACCGACCCAGGCTCAGGAAGAGAGACTTTGCACTCTTGCGAATTGGAATAGCCGGCATTGTAAGAGGTGGAGCCAACAACTTTAAAAGTGTCGACGTTAATCGGAAAAAAACGACCGTTGCTCTGTTTAGCACAAGAGTACTGAGACATGGGCGCTTGATTGATAAAACCCAGATCATTCAACAATTGCTTCATATAAAGCAACTCTGAACGAATCGAACGTTTTTCAGAAGCCGACAACAGGTCGTAATCCTGAAAGCTTTGGATCTGATTGTTTATTTCTTCTGATAATACTTTAATTCTTTTGCCGTCTTGACCAAAACTGACCGTTGCCAACAAAAGAATAAATACGCTTACAAAGTTCCTCATGTCCCTCCTCCGGGCTTAAGTTCAAAGTCTTCGTAGCATACTGCTTGCGATTGATCGAACTCAACTTCGATAGAAAATTTTATAGGGTAACCCTATAATTTCTTTCATTAATTTTCTAGGCCAAAAAGCCTTAAGCGAGCGGCTTTTTCTTGACGTTTTTTATACTCATCATGAGACAGAGGCCCCCTCATATTGTTCAGGTAGGTTTCGTAACCCATGATTTGCACTTCGAAAGGATAGAAAAAGCGCACCTGTTCTTCTTTGCCATTCCTTTGTATTTTCGTTTTAACAAGCTTTCTAGAGATAAACTTAATAAACTTATAGTCAGGGTCGGTGAAGACATTGTCTTTGTTATGGAATTCAGCCTGCTCGCCCTGCTCGATCAGTTTTTTATCAAGAAGATCGCTGATTTCTTTGCTACTCTTCATCGCATTTTTTGCCCGCAGAGTGTCCATCACTTCCAAGAACAGGTTGGTGGGATAAACTGTGTTCACGGACTCATTGACAATACAGTGGGGGTAACTCACTAACGAATTGTTTACTAAAAATCGTAAAACTTTAAAAATATCAAAAGTATTCTTGGTTACGAAACGCACACCAATGCGATCTAAAATATTTAAGGCCACAAGCTTTCTTTTTGCCAACAGCTTGATCACTCCACTGTCCAGATTTTTCTTGGGCTTGAACTCAAACTTATTCAGCCGAATTTTTTCGTGCTCATTTTGTAAAAAAGTGGCGCCCTGGATGCTATCTTCGGTCACGAAGCTCTGCACAGGGCTTAGAATCTGTTCTCGAATTTCATCATCGAAAATACTATAGAGGTCGTTATTTAAATGGGCCATAATGTGCATCACTTTCAAAGTCGCACAGGCCCATTTTTGTAAAGTTTGGCTGTCTGAGTCGCGGTCACTGGCCGCGACTAATAGATGACGAGCATCATTGATGGCATTTTTACTAAAAAAATCAATAACCGGCGCATCGCCATCACCGACAAACTTATCCTGCAAAAAAGCCACGGATTGACGAAAATAAGAATTGATCAAAGCCTTATCTTCTGGAATCTCCCAGTCGTAACCGTAGGATTTAATAAACGAACAGGCTTGGTCTAAATCACGAACGGATAAGCGAGGCGCATCAAGAACCGACACGCCTCCGATCATGGATTTCAAACCCTGTCTGCGAAAATAAAGGTTCTCTGACATTAATGGAAGGTTCTCTGAGTCTTTGCCATATTCCGCAACGGAGTGGATGGTTTAAATCGTGCCCCGTATTTGGTGGCATAAACTTCAAGGTCATCGACAATTTTCTCGGTGCCTTCGCTATCCGCCCACCGCAACAGTCCACCGCGAAATGGAGGAAAGCCAGTTCCCATAATCATGGCTAGATCCAAATCTGAGGCCGACCCCACCACCTGCTCTTCAAGCAACACCAACGCGGCTTCGTTAATCATGTTGTACATGGCTCGACCCACAATTTCTTCTTCACTTAAGGGGTCGGTGGGTGCCGAAAGCCCCAAGTCAGAATAAATGGATTCATCGACTTCCGTTTTACGACCTTTTTCGTTGTACTTATAAAATCCTTTGCCGTTTTTCTGCCCCAAACGATCGGATTTTTCCAACTTCAATAGGACCTCAGGCAACTCGATTCTATCACCCAAAGACTCTTTAAAAATTTTGGAAACCTTCACACAAACGTCCAAACCAACCGAGTCCATCAGTTCAAAGGGCCCCATCGGCATGCCAAATTTTTTCACAAAAATCTTATCCACTTTTTGGATTGAAGCACCTTCTTGCAAATAGAAAGCGGCCTCCATCATGTAAGGCACGAGCAAACGATTCACTAAAAAGCCAGGTGCATCCTTAACCACAACCGGTATCTTACCCATTTTCTTTGCCAAATTGTAAACTGTTGCCGTCGAGGAATCACTGGTTTCGGGTCCGCGGATCACCTCCACCAACGGCATTTTGTGGACCGGACTAAAAAAGTGCATGCCCAAAAATTTATCTGGACTCGGATGGGCCTTAGCCATTTCAGTCACACTGAGTGAGGACGTATTTGTTGCAAAAACACAGTCGTCTTTTAAGTGAGTCACTGTTTCAGCAATAACTTTTTTCTTGATATCCATGTTTTCAACAATGGCTTCAATCACCACGTCCAGCTGTTTAAAACCGGCAAAATCGGTTCCACCGGAAATATGACCCATTTTCTCAGTCAACTCATATTTGGTCATCCGGCGGCGTTTGATTTTCGAGTCCCAGATTTTGCGAGCCGCCTCAAAGCCTTTACCAATAGCATCCGTATTAATATCTTTCAGACGAACAAAAACGCCTTTATCGGCGGCGACATAGGCAATGCCTCCCCCCATGGTTCCAGCACCCAGAACCCCGAGATGATCAACGTCAACTCCGGTCTCTTTACCGTCGACACCGTTTCTCCTTTTCACATCTTCCATCAAAAAAAACAGGTTGATCAGATTTCTAGAAATTTCACCACCGGCCACATCACAGAAACCTTGCTTTTCAATTTCCAAGGCCTTGCTCCGGCTGCCCATTCCCACAGTTTTACGAATCACATCCAAGGCCACCAACAGGGCTGGGTAGTGGCCATGGGATTTAGACAAAGTCATTTTTTTTGCCTGGCTAAAAACCAAGGGACGACCCAAGGCCGATTCCAAAAACTTATTCATTAGGCCCTTCGGCTCATGAACTTTTTTTCTTTTCTTACCGCCCTTAGCAATAATGTCCCGAGCCATCTCTAGAGCTTGTTCTTCTAGAATAGCCGGGTGAACCATTTTATCAACCAACCCCATCTTTAGGGCTTTCTTCGCTGGCACCATTTTGCCAGCCAAAATAATATCGAGAGCCCCTTGCACACCCACCACGCGAGGCAAGCGCACACAGCCACCAAAGCCTGGAATAATCCCCAACTTGGTTTCAGGTAAACCAATTTTAGTTTCGTCCCCCTCGCTGGCAATCCGATAGTCGCAGGCCAAAGACAATTCACAACCTCCGCCAGCGCAGGCTCCATGGATCGCTGCGATCACGGGAACCTTCATGTCTTCCACAAAATTCATGATCTCTTGCCCGCCCGCAACCGCTTTCGCAAAATCATCTCTGGTTTTCAAGGATTTAATCTCGTTGATGTCGGCGCCTGCAATAAAGATTTTCTTCTTGCGCGAAATAATAACGGCGGCCTTAAAATCGGATTGGTTTATCTCTTCAAAGATTTCTTTTAGACGGGTCATTATCGGAGTACTCATTTTATTGGCACTTTCACCAATATGGTCCCACTCTATCAACGCCACTTCCCCTTTAGGGGTAATTTTTAAACTTTCCTGGATGCTCATTCTATGCCTCGTTTTCTATGACCATGGCTCCACCTTGCCCACCACCAATACACAGCGTGGCTAATCCAAATTGGGAACCTCTTCGTTTCATTTCTTTCATTAATGTTAAAACCAAACGGGTCCCGGTGGCCCCCACCGGGTGTCCTAAAGCAATGGCTCCACCGTTGACGTTGGTTTTACCCAAATCAAGTTCACCCACAGCTTCACTCAATCCCAGTTTTTCTTGGGCAAAGGACTTCGAACCCATGGCTTGCTGGCAAGCTAAGACCTGGGCTGCAAAAGCTTCGTTGAGTTCTATAAGATCCATGTCTTTTAACTTAAGCCCGGCTCTTTTCAGCGCAATCGGAGAGGCATAGACAGGACCTAAACCCATTCGTTCCGGCTCCAGACCGGCAAAGCCATAGCCTCGAATGCGGGCAAGGGGCTTATATCCTTCAGCTTCCGCTTTTTCACGGCTCATCAATAGCACCATCGCAGCCCCGTCGGTGAGGGGGCAGGCGTTGCCAACGGTGATCGTGCCGGTTCTTCTATCAAAATAGGGCCGCAGCTTTTGCAAGGCTTCCATATTCTGACCGTCTCGAGGGCCGATATCTTCTTCCACCACTTCTTTGTACTTTGGCCCCAAATAAACTGGAGTCATTTCTTCTTTTAGACGCCCCTCTTTGGTGGCGCTCACGGCGCGCAGATGGGATTCCATGGCGTAGCGGTCTTGCTGTTCCCGACTGATATGAAATTCTTTGGCAAGAATCTCGGCGGTTTGGCCCATGTTAATTCCCACAAAAGGGTCCTGTAAGGCTTCGACGATCGACACCCTGGGAGCCAAGTATTTCAATTTTAATTTTTTCAAGGCGGCTATTTTTTTACCGGCGGTTTTGGCCGAATAAAACTCAGCAAAAAAGTCGGCAAACTTTTGATCAAACAAAAGAGGGGCTTGCGACATGTTTTCGGTACCACCCGCTACCACTGTGTCAACGACTCCGGCTTTGATTTTATCAAAACCAGTCGAGATACTTTCCAAAGCCGAAGCGCAATTGCGATGCACTGTATGAGCCGAGGTCTTTTGCGGAATCCCAGCGCGCAAGGCCACCACGCGACCGATATTAACCGCATCCGAAGGGTTGCCCACACATCCAACGATCACTTCGTCCACTAAGTTGGTATCCAAATCGGTTTTTGCAATCAACTCTTGCAAAGCCACCTGCCCTAACTCTGCGGCATGCACATTCTTAAATTTTGTCCCTGCTTTGGCAAAAGGGGTGCGCACTCCCTCGACGAGGACCACATCTCTAGCTGCTTTGTCCATGAATTCTACCTCCGGTATCAAGGAAGTCATCATGCCATGCTTTCCCAAGGAAGTCCCCCCTCTCCCCCTTCAGCCCTGATGTTTTATGCAACGCTTAAAATAGAATGGGAAGTTTCCCATTCGACACCCCACACGCTGTATAGTAGAACATGAGCTTCACACTGATTGGGACACCAAAGAGGTCTTTATGAACTTGGATAAACCAGCCCTTCGCTACCACTCCTCTGAGCCTGCCGGAAAAGTAAGCGTTTCTTCCCCTAAACCCTGTAGCACAGAGTACGAGCTCTCTTTGGCTTATTCGCCGGGAGTTGCTGCTCCTTGTAAAGAGATCGCAAAACAAACTTCCAAAGTCTACGACTACACCTCCAAGGGCAACCTGGTCGCCGTGATTAGTAACGGTACCGCCGTCCTCGGGCTGGGTAACATCGGTCCCGAAGCTTCAAAGCCCGTTATGGAAGGAAAGGGCAATCTGTTTAAAATGTTTGCTGGGATTGATGTTTTTGACATCGAACTGAATGCCCTTGATGTGGACACCTTTTGCAATACGGTTAAAGCCCTCGAGCCGACCTTTGGTGGCATCAACCTCGAGGACATCAAAGCCCCCGAGTGTTTTGAAATCGAAAAGCGCTTGAAAGCAGAAATGAACATTCCCGTCTTTCATGATGACCAGCACGGCACAGCGATTATATCGGCCGCCGCCTTAATCAACGCGGTCGATATCACCAAAAGAAAAATGAAAAATTTAAAGATGGTTATCAATGGGGCCGGTGCTGCCGCGGTGGCCTGCGGTCGCCTTTTTATTTCCCTGGGGGTGCAGCAGAAAAATATTCTAATGTGCGACTCCAAAGGCGTTATCTACAAAGGCCGCAAAGACGGCATGAACCCCTACAAAGAAGAATTTGCCGTTGATACTAAAAAAAGAACTTTGGCTGATGCCGTTAAAGATGTGGACTGCTTTGTTGGCCTAAGTGTGGCCGGTGCCATGTCCGTTGAAATGCTGATGTCGATGAACAAAAAACCCATCGTCTTCGCAATGGCCAACCCCGATCCAGAAATCGATCCCAACGTGGCTCGCAAAGCCCGGCCCGACGTGATCATGGCCACCGGACGCAGTGACTATCCTAATCAAGTCAACAATGTCTTGGGCTTTCCCTCGATTTTTAGAGGTGCCTTAGACGCACGAGCTAGTCAAATCAATGAAGAAATGAAACTGGCTGCCGTCAAAGCCCTGGCCGAACTGGCCCGCGAAGGAGTTCCAGAAAAAGTTTCGCAAGCTTATGGCGGACAAACTTTTAGTTTTGGGCCCGACTATATCATTCCTAAACCCTTCGACCCCCGAGTGATCATGAAGGTGGCTCCGGCTGTGGCCAAAGCCGCTCACGATTCCGGTGTGGCCCAACTGCCGATCAAAAAGATGAAAGCCTACGTTGAAAAGCTAGAGGCTCTGCAAGGCAACAAAGTGAGCTTTATTCGCTCTTGCATTAACAAGGTCAAAGGCAATATACGAAAAAGCAAACGCAAGCCTGTTATTATTTTTCCTGAAGGCAATACCCACAAAATTTTAAAAGCCTGCAGCCTGGCCTTGGAAGAAGGCGTGATCGAGCCGATTCTACTGGGCCGCAAAGACCACATCATTCGCACAATCGAAGAATTGGGTTTAGAAAACCTTAAGAAGGTCGAAATCGTCGAGCCAAGGCTATCAAAACACTACGACCGATATGCTGAACAGTTGTTTAAAATGAAAGCGCGCCGAGGCGTTATGGAAAAAGAAGCCCGTCGCCTTATGTACGACTCCAACTATTACGCCGCCATGGCGGTTCACTTGGGCGATGCAGACGGAATGATCACCGGCGCCACCATGAAATACAAAGAAGCGGTGATCCCTATCTTGAAAATCATTGGCTCTGGTAACAGAAAAACCGCCTCTGGAATGAACATTGTTTTAAAAGACGAGAAAATGTTTTTCTTTACTGATACAGCGGTCAATGTCGACCCCACTGCCGAACAAACCGCCAATGCTGCCATTCATGCTTCGGCCGTCGCTCAATACTTTGATATGAAACCCCAAATTGCCATGCTCAGCTATACCAACTTTACTTCGAAAGGCTACAGCCCAGATAAAATGCGCAAAGCCGCCGATTTGGTCAAACAACAGTTCCCAAACTATATCGTCGATGGCGAAATGCAAGCCGACACTGCGGTTAATCCAGAAATCGTCAGTCGAATTTTCCCGTTCTGTAATATTAAAAATGGAGCCAACATCTTAGTGTTTCCCAACTTGGACTCCGGAAACATCTCTTACAAACTGGTTCAACAGCTGGGAGACTGCGAAGTCATTGGTCCGTTTTTGATGGGAGTCAACAAGCCAGCACACGTTGTGCAGAGAACCTCTATTGTTGACGACATTTTTAACACTATCGTATTGACCTGTTTGCATTTTCAAGCCATCCCCGAGATGACCCAACAAGGGATTCGAAAATAGGAACTGAAGAAGGAAAGCCGAAGGCGATTATTTTAGGTGTCGGCCTCAAAGCTGAAGGAATTGTCGCTATCAAATCCAGCCTCAACGAACTCGAAGAGCTGGCTTCGACCGCCGGCTGGCAAGTGGTTGGCAGTATCACTCAGCTAATGAACAAGTGGACACCGGCGACTTTGATTGGAACCGGCAAAGTCGAAGAAATCGGCCATATTGCCGAAGAGTGCAAAGCCGAGTTTATCATCATCGATCACCCACTGACCGGTGTGCAAACCCGAAACCTTGAGGAACACTGGAAACCAGCAAGGGTTCTTGATCGATCACAAATTATCATTGAAATTTTTGCGCAGCGGGCCCGCAGTTACGAAGGAAAGTTGCAGGTCGAGTTAGCACAGCTTCTTGATCAGCTGCCACGGCAAGTGGGAGCGTGGTTAGGGTCTCTGTCCCGTCAAGGCGCTGGAATCGGGACTCGAGGGAGCGGGGAATCCGCCATTGAATTGGATCGAAGACAAATTCGAAAACGTTTGGAAATCATTCGTCGTAAATTAAAAGACGTGGCAAAAAGTCGTAAGCAACACCGAAGCTCTAGAGAGAAAAACAAAGTTCCCAGCTTTGCACTGATTGGCTACACCAATGCTGGCAAAAGCTCATTGATGAATTCATTGACTCAATCCGAAGTGTACGCCGAAGATCAACTGTTTGCGACTTTGGACCCCACAACCCGAAAAGTCTATCTTGATGAAGGCAGTCAAGCGGTTCTCACCGACACCGTGGGATTTATCAACAAATTACCCCATAACTTGATCGAAGCCTTTAAGGCCACTTTAGAAGAGTCGGCAGCCTCAGACATCCTTTTACATGTGATAGATTTATCGAATCCTCAAATGGAGAAACAGATTGAAGTGGTCAACGAACTCATCAAAGAATTTGGTTGGGACGACAAACCCTTAGTCCATGTATTCAACAAAACGGACACGGCTCCTTTGCAAAATCGATTTCGGGTTAAACAGAGTCCCCGTGTTTTTGTCAGCGCCCACACCGGTGAAGGGATCGACGACCTTAAAACGATCATGCTAGAAACCCTAAACAAACTCACCGTTCCCATCGAAGTGTTTTTCCCCATGGAGAAAAAACATCTGATCTACGACCTACAAAAAGATGCGACCTCGATCTATAAAGAGGAGAGCAAATTGGGTTTAATATGCAAAGCCCAAGTGATTCCCAGCTTGATAAAAAAATGGCAAGACTATCGAACCGACCTCAAAGAGATTCCCTAGTCTGCGTCGAAGGCTCCATCACCAGCCCTAGACCAATTGTAAGCTTCTAAAATAACTAAAAAAAATGGAATTTTCCTTTGATCCAGGGATTCTGACCGTTCAGTCGAGACAGCCTCGCTTTTATCCTCAGCCTATGGAAATGTAGGTTTATTGGGTCGGTAGAGAAAAACCACCCCATAAAGAATGCCCCGAGAGGGATTTGAAGAAACACTCCCTCTTGCCTTTATCCCTAGGAGGGTCACCGAGAGGTGGCCCTCTGCCCCTTCCTAAGACCCGCATTTTTACTTTAGGAACTGAATGGGTTAGAACAGAACGATGGATAATTTGGAGAATGATTTGCAAGCTGAAGTCTTAAAAGAACCTACCCCACCAGCGGCTCAGGCCTACCTGGACGCTTACAAAAAGCAGGGTTTTCTGGGTAAGGCTCTTCTGTTCCCAGCCGGTGTTTTATGGGCTGATACGGACACTAAACAAAAGGTTATTTTGTTTGGAATCGCAAGTCTGTTTGGACCGATCCTGACTTTTCTTCTGTTGCAAAACCCACAGTGGCCCATTCCAACTAAACTCAATCTGTCTGTTGTTGTCTATATTGCCTCTCTCTATATCTTTTTCACCCTCTATGACAACTTGGTGAGTATGGGCCTTCGCGCTGCCATGGGCGGAAAAGTTCGCCCCAGTATCTTGGTCGAATTCGTCAAATTTTTTCTGACTCTTTTAACCACAGGCATTTACCAGTACACCTTTATTTATGAGCCGGTTCTGCACTACCAACGACCACAAAACCTTTCCATTATTTTTGTCACCACCGCTCTCTATTCAATGGTGGCGGCCGCCATCTTTTATCGTTTTCGTCAAATGAAAGACATTGCCTTTAAATCGAAAGTCGCTCAAGCCGAAGCTCAGTACTCTATTTTGGAGAGCCAAATGCAGCCGCACTTTTTATTCAACTCTTTGAACGTACTTTCTGAACTGATCTATGTCGATCCGGACCAAGCCACCGCTATGACCCAAAAACTGGCGGACCTGTATAGAGAGATTTTAAATAATTCGAAAACAAAGTTTTCAACCCTAGAGTCTGAGATTTCTATCCTGACTAAATATGTAGAAATTCAAAAAATTCGGTTTGGTGATCGTATCGATTTTTCATCGGAAGTATCACCCGCCCTCTACCACTTACAGTTGCCCAGCTTAATGTTACAAACCTTAGTTGAAAATGCCATTAAACATGGAATCTCACCCAAACAGGATGGGGGAGAGATAAAGTTGACTGTTGAAAAAGTGGGAAACCTTTTTGAAGTTTGTATTTCTAATACCGGTGCTCTCTACAAAGGTCACCAAGAGTCCAAACGCAGCACTGGTCTTCAAAACACTCGCAACCGTTTAGAGCTCACATACGGTGCTAAAAGTAATTTTAAAATTTATTCCGATAACGATAGAACTTATGTCAAATTTTCCATAACAGGGAGGACCTCATGAATAAAATTTTAGTCGTCGACGACGAGCTATTGAGCCGCAAGAAATTAAGAAGATTCATTGAACAGCGCCCCGAAACTTTTGAAGTGTTGGAAGCGAGCAATGGAATCGAGGCCCTCAACCTCATTGAGACAGAGAACCCCGACATCGTGTTTTTGGATATCGAAATGCCCGAGATGAATGGAATGGATTTGATCCAAACCATTGGTGTGCCCCATTTTAAATTGATTTTCCAAACCGCTTACAGCGAGTTCGCGGTCGAGGCTTTCGAGAAAAATGCTTTGGACTACATCTTGAAGCCTTTCAACCAAGAGCGCTTCAATCAAGCCTTGGACAAAGGACTCAGCGGCACCACCAGCACTAAGCAGATCACAGCCTTGACCGACACTCTAAGCCAAGATGAAGTTTACCTTAGCAAAGTCGTGGTCAAACGTGGAATGAAAAACACTTTGATCCCGGTCGAAGATGTTTTGTGGTTTAAAAGTGAAAATCATTACACCTATGTTTGTACTAAAGAGTTCGAATATATTTATTCAGAACCCTTGAAAGATCTGATGAAAAAGCTCAACCCCGAGCAATTTATGCAGGTCCACCGCAATGCCATCGTCAATTCGCAATTTATTAAGGATATTGTCCAAGGCGACAATATGAAGTTGGTTTTAGAAAACGGGGCTGAAGTCAGCGTTTCAAGATCCAACAAGAAAGTCATTAAAGAACGAATCTTACAACACTAAGTTGCCAAAACTTTGAATTCTCTAAGCCCTCGCGTCTCCTCGAGGGCTTTTTTTTAGGATGGCCGAATTCGGTAGATGCTGCCACCATCGGTGGAAATATAGACAAATCCAGCGGGACCCACTTTGACGTGGCGGATGCGCTCGGACATTTTTTCTAAAAGACGCTCTTCAGATACAAATTTCCCATCTTTGACTTCGACTCGGTTCAAGTGGGTCAGTTTCAAGGCTCCGACTAAAAGGTGGCCCTCCCACTCGGGGAAAACCGAACCGTGATAAATTGTCATTCCGCAGGGAGCGATAGACGGATCGTAGTAGTGCGTCGGCTGCTCCATGCCTTTTTTTCGGGTTCCTTGCCCAACCGAGGCGGAGCTGGTGTACTCTTTGCCATAGCTGATTGTTGGCCAACCGTAGTTTTTTCCTTTTTTAATCCAATTGATTTCGTCACCACCTCTAGGACCATGCTCGACGGCCCAGAGCCTGTTGGTTGTTCTATCAAAAGCCAATCCCTGGGGGTTGCGATGACCATAAGACCAAATTTCGGGGAGAGCCCCTTTTTGCCCGACAAAGGGATTGTCTTTGGGAACACCGCCATCTTCCTTCAATCGCAGGATCGATCCAGAGTGGGTCGATAGGTTTTGGCCATTGGGACGATGGCCGCGATCTCCGACAGACATATATAGAAAGTTCTCTTGGTCAAAAGCAAGGCGCGACCCAAAGTGACGATTGGTATCCGAGGTCGCACGGCTGGCTAAAAGCTTTTCAAATTGGACAATTTCTTGCCCACGAATCTGAAATCGACCCAGGTGAGTGGTTAACTCTCCCTTCAACTCAGCAACATACGTGATATAGATCCATGGAACTTTAGGATACTTTGGGTGCTTGACCACATCGAGGGAACCCCCTTGCCCTCGCTCGACAACCTGGGGACCGCCTTTCAGTAAAGTTCTTCGGTGTCGATCCAAATCAAACAGGGACAGTTGGCCATTTTTCTCGTTAATTAATAATGTTTTAGAATTTAAAAACTCGAATCCCCAAGGGATGTGCAGCCCGCCGACAATTTCTTCAACCGTTATTTGATTTTTTTTAGTTTTTTCTTGGTGACGAACTTTCAAGGCTTTTTTTTTAATCCACTTTTTAAACTCAGCGTTGATGTCACTGATCCCACAGGTTTGTCGGATAAAAGTCTCAATTTTGCGCTGCACACTCAACCTTAAAAGGCGACTTAAATCACATCGGTCATCCAACATTTCAACCAAGGCTTGGGAAACCTTGTAGTGCAGGTGGATGTCGACCTTCCCTCCCTGGTAAGGGTGCCCCATCTCCTTAACATTGTCGGGAAGCTTTTGCTTTTGTAGCCAGTTCAAGTCTACTTTGGTTTTACGTGATAAAAAATTTGCAAATCCTTCTTCTAACCAAGGAGGAATGGCGCCTTTGTATTTTTGAAAAAAAATGACGTGCACCAGCTCGTGACCCAAAATTTGGGCGTAGTCACCCTTGTTCACCTCGGGGCCTATGTGAATGACAGATTTCCCTTTTGCCTTAATGGTGACCGCAGCAGCCAATGGGCCGAGGGAATGGGCCTTGTTATAGGTGTCGTGATCTTGATGCCAGATCACTGAAACCCGACGGGTTTTCCACTCCAGTTTGAGTTCTATTTTTTCAGTGACCCTTCCCACCACTTTGGCTGACACCCACTGCGGGGCACCCGCGATATGCAAAGAGTTGGTTTTAAATTCCTTGGCATGGATTGTTCTCACGCTAACCAAAAGAAAAATAACGAATAAGATTTTCATCGCACTAGTTGATCATGGCTTGGCTGCGGACTCAATCCTTTACACTGAGTGCGGCTTGTTTCTGACTCGATGGCGCAGCACACTCTACCCTATTTTCCTCTGTCGATTGGTAAGCTGACCAGAAAAGTCAAAATCAACAATCCGGGAGCGCAGTAAAACAGTCCCAAAAAAAAAGACTCCCCTAACCACCTCCACAGAGAGGCATCAGGCATCTGAAACTGCAGATCGGGATCAAACTCTCTATAAAGAAAACAAAAACCAGTCCCCGAGTACACAACCAAAGCGGCTTTTAAAGACACCCACCAGCGTTGTAAAAACGAAGGGGTCCCTCTAAGCTTTTTCAAATACAAGGCCGCCGCCACCCCAGTAAAAACTGAAAAAGAAAGCCAGGTTTTGAGAATATACCCCTGCATGCGTTGACTATAAATAGCGAAAGAATCATTACCAGTATGGAAAAACACAACAGAGCCCACGCTTACAAAATAGCCAACGGCAACCAAAGTGGCGATCACAAGCAGAGGCTTCGTCAAATAGGACCGGCTAGACATTTTACTCTTTTGAGACTTTCTTCAACTGGTCTCGCATTTTCAGGCGATGATCACGACGGGCCAATGCGGCTTTGTTGCGCCTTTTTTCATCATCATTTTCGGGCAGAATGGCCGGAATTGGCGTTGGATTGCCTCGGGAGTCCAAACCGACAAAAGTGAGATAGGCACTGGCCGTGTGGAATTTCTCGTTGGTGGTCGGGTTTTCAGCATCGACTCGGACCCCAACTTCCATAGAGGTTCGACCGGTAAAATTGACACTGGCTTTTAGATTGACCACCCACCCTTTAAAAACGGGAGCGACAAAGGTCAGCTCGTCCACGTGAGCCGTCACCACTTGTTTTCGGGAGTGGCGCTGGGCACAAATGGCCGCGCAAATATCCACCCAAGACATGATGGTTCCACCAAAAATAGTACCAATTGAGTTGGTGTGAGAAGGAAGAACCATTTCGGTCATGATGACTTTTGATTGGGAAACCGGTCGAGGATCCATTCAACACTTCCTTAGAACATAAAAAAAAATCGACCCCAGCGGCAAAGCTGTTAAGGGTCGATTTTATGTTTTAAACAACAAAGCCTCTGACAAGGGGCCTTGAACAACAATTAAAGTCCGAAGACTCCCATGCCACCATTGTTCGTACCAGTTCCAGTCGTTCCACCACCGTTACCAGTCGTTCCGCCTGAATTCGAGTCATTATTAATGATGTTTGAAGTCACTGTTGTATTACCAGCTGGGATAGCATCAATACCACCTGTTTGGGTATTCGCCGCTCCGGCGGTTCCAGTTGCATTAATCTGTTGCTGGTTATTCTGGGCTTCAACAAATCCCATGTGAGGTAGGCACCATACAATAAGTTGAGCTCTAGACTTCACCTGCATCTTCTTATAGATGTTGGTCAAGTGGAACTTCACTGTCTTTTCAGTAACGAATAGACGGTTGGCAACTTCCTTGTTGGAGAGCCCTTTTGAAACCAGCTCTGCCACCTCGGCTTCTCTATTGGACAAACCCTTCTGTATTAGGACATCTCTGAGCATCCTTGCTCCCTTCGTTAGTTTAGTGTTTCTTTCGGCTCAACGTCTATGTTTCGCCTCTTTTAAAGTCTGGCAAGGAGTCGTACTTTTGACAAGCCCCTGGACGGAAAAAAATCAAAACTGGACTCAGAATTTGGAAAATCCTGACAATTCCATAATAAATATTTAGAGTCATTCAAAAAAAAATTGTTATTACAGCACGACTGGACGTTTTGTTGGCTCTCACACTTTCGTCTGGTTCGGTTAATTTCAGATTCTTTTTTTTCATTCCAGAAATAGCGCTTAACATCATGATTCCCATGATGAAAGTCGGACCCCAAAAAGGCCTAATGCCTCTCTCTTGCAAGTATTATGTTACTTTTTGTTTTAAAGGAAAGCGCCTTTAGAGGAAACAATCAATAAAAATCCGGCCTTTCCCATTCTGCAGGAAGCGCACTCCTTGATTTAGACGACCGACAATTGTTTGCCAAAAGAAGGAGACAAAAAAATTCTGCTCGGTCTTATTGGGGTCGATTGACTTCCGACTCTCAGTTGGAGGGTGTATTGTCCGATTTAAGGGATTGTTCGCAACCGTCAAGACTGTGGACCTCAAGATTAGACAGAGCCAGTAGATGATTGCTTCTCTTTTTCTCCTCTTCAGTTTTGAACTTAAGGCTTTTGGGAGACTTTTTTGAAAGCATTTTCAAATCCTGCAAAGAACCGTTTTTTAAAATGGCTTTTAAGGAGCACTGACAAATTTTCTTCGCGGTTTTCAGAGATCGACCTTCCTGAGCCCTTTGTTCGCAATATTTAAGGTACTTTGAATGAATCCCTTGAATCTCTTGTTTTGATGGCACTTGTTTTTCTTGAGGGTCTTTTTTTGCACTGCTCACACTCGAGAACAATATGACCATTAGAAATAATCTTAGCATTTTCACACTTCCACCCCAGAGGCGCCGTCGCTGGAGCCGCCTGGGCAACTTCTTAAAATATCACCCTGGAAAAAATTTCGAGGATCAATGGGGACGCCACCGACTCGAACTTCGTAATGTAAGTGAGGCCCTGTGCTGCGCCCCGTGCTACCACAATAGCCAATGACATCGCCGGCCTGAACTCGGGTTCCCTCTGCAACGGCGATTGCAGACAGGTGGGAGTAGCTGGTTTCAATATCCTGATCGGCTGGGTAGCCTCCACCACTGGCCAATCTGAGCATACTGGTTCGAACGATTTCCACACGATTGCCATAAGCTCCTTGACGGCCAGCAAAACGCACAACTCCTTCGGAAGAAGCACGGATCGGAGTGCCGGTGGGGCAACCAATATCGTGCCCTGCGTGCAATCGCCCCCAACGTTGTCCGTACGAACTTGTGGTTCGACAGTGGCTGCATTCACACAAGGGTGAAATTAACTGGCCACTGCGTCCGCCGGCTCTAAACTGCCCCCCCTGAGAGGGCTCCCGCGAAAACGCAAACAATTGATCTTGGAAAAGAACGGCTGTTAAAAATATTCCGATAAACAAAGAAACTGTTTTTTTCAAGAAAAGCCCTCTCTTTTTTCAATCTCCTAGCCAATATAAATACCACCCTTTAAGGGTGCCAGGTTAAATAGTAAATGACCAGGTAAATGGAAGTGTAAGGTGCTAATCCCTCCACAAGGCGTGGGCCATATCGACAAAAGTCTGGCTTCAGTGCATCGTAAATAGGAGAAGGTAAACCTACGGTTGACACAATTTTTTTAGAAACTGTTTTCAGTGAGAGACTTTAACCTTTTCGACAGGTGAAAGCCGGGCTGGGGCATGGGCCTAAATGAAATCATTGGAAACTTAGTTAGAGCCGTCCCCGTATGCGTTAAAAAGAATTCTAAACCAAAGTGGATGATCGTTGGTTTCAAAACGAGTGGTCCACTCTTTGGTTTCGGGCCAAACCAAACGGGCATACCGAAACATTTGGGCTTCAGAATCTGGATCCCAATTGTTCCCAAGGGCGGGATTGAGTTGGAGTCTTTCAATATCGTAAGCGACAACTGTGCATTGAAATTCAGGATGAGATCTTTGGTTTAGCACATAAGGCCTAAGGATATTAACAGCCTCTAAGAGAGCCTGTTTTGAAGCTTCAGAGACAAAACCTTCTTCAAGTAAAAGAAGAGGAAGAATGTCTTTGATTCCGGAGCTATGGTATAAGAAGGAATCTCTTTGCTGAAGGTCAAAACTGCCATAAGCTCCCACACTCATAAGATTGCTGCAGCTGCTGGGATTATAATCCGCCGGCTCGTTGTACTGTGCACCAATCGTTCTCTCGAACTCTGCCTTTAAAAGGTTCAGTACCGCATCATCCCTCAAAGTTATATTGGCAAAATAGCGAATGACCAGGTGCCTCGTGAACCAATTATTTCGTAACCTGTTGTCATTCGTATCAAAGGCTTCCATAAACTCAACTTCTTTTGTCTCGATGATAGAGGCCAGATTACGAATGGCCTCATGATCTTCGCGACTCAATTTTGGCGAAACAAGGTCCACAGCAAGAAATAAGTTTGTAAAGAAACGATCATTGATCGGATTACCATCGCCAACGTAGGCCGCTTCCCATTCATAAATATAATTTTTGACCTCAGCGAGAGCTTGCTCTTTCACCGTTTCGTCGGTTGCAAAATAGGCGCAAAAAGCAATGTCGAGAACCGTCGCTAAGGAACGCTTTACTAATCTCATCTCTTCAATACGCGGATCTCCGGGAAGCAAGCCCTCATCGAAAATGACAGCTGTTACTTCTTTATCTCTAAGAAAGTCCTCAATTCTTCTTGGGCATCTTGAACCTAGGTTTCGCGTGACCGTTGCAAAGCCTATGTCATCGATCGGAAAATTCCATTGAAGGCGAGAAGCCAGATAAACAGGAGTCATACTTTCTGGAGTTTCAACGACGCCTTGTTCACTCTGGGCTATTGAACCACCTGAGTCTGATCCGGGCTCGAATGCTTGTCCACAATTCTGGAATTGAGCAATCAGTAGAACACTAAATACCAAAATCGCTAAATTTCGAATTAGTTTAGACATCAGCCCCCTCCAAAGCATAATTCTAACATATTTTCTTAGATGGATTTGAACATTATCACCCCGGCACCGCCAGGGTCTCAATACGAAACAAAAAAGCGAATTGATCTTTTATAGGATTTCTAGGTCAGGGCGTTCTAAGAGCTGTTTCAACCGAGTCAATTGTTCTTGGGCGGTAATACCTGGCTTAGGAATCAGGCCAAAAACATCGTCAATCTGGCGTCCCCAAGTATGAACTTTGGCCCAAATGATTTCCATTTCCTCTTCATGCAGGGTCTGGATTGCGGACAAAAGCAAGCCCTTCTTATCTTTGGCTCTGAAACTAAAAACCCATTCGTAAGAATCGGACGTCATCAACTCGATCTGCGAAAAAGGCGTTTCATGCTGGCTCTCTGTTTTCATATCCACAGCCAACTGTTTTTTCAAAACATTGGGACTTTTGCGGGTCTTAACACAAAACCAGTCGTAGACGCCCAGGGTTTCATCGGTGTAGACAAAGGCTTGGCGAATATTGCATCCAATCGCCGTGAGCTTACGAGTGAACTCTAAAACCAAACCCGGCTCATCTTTTGAGCGGTGAAATCGAACCCACATTCGGCCCTTTTTATCGCGAAAGATCAGTGGCAGAGTTTTCTTGTTGGCCATCACTTGGCCGAAATCTTTAATTAAAACGTTATGAGAAATACTTTCAAGTAGCTCGCTGTCTAGTTGATTGAGAAAACTTTCGGGAACAGCACTGTGCTTGCGCTTCACTTTTTGAGTGAATTCGTAGTGTCGCTCCTGGCTGGGGTTGCGCAAGGTATCCACCATTTCACAAATGAGGTTTTCCTTCCAACTGTTCCAAGCGTCCGGATTGGTGGCGATGATGTCAATCACTGTGAAGATCGCCAAACGATACAGACGCCGACCCTTGGCCCCTTTTGAAAAAAGATACTCCCAAGTTTTTGGAGATTGAGGATTTTTACGAAAAGCGGCTGTTGATAAAATCAAATGATTCTCAACCAACCAAGCCACTTCTTGCACGAAGTCCTTCGGAAATCCAAAGGCTCGCAGATCTTTGATCGCTTGCTTTTTACCCACATCCGAATGGGCCCCTTCTTGTCCCTTGCCAATATCATGATAAAGAGCGGCCCAACGTAAAATATTCCAATCGTTAAGTTTCAGTTTTTCACCATAAAATTGCAATTTTCCCAAAAGCTTGGGATGCGACTGCAATCTTTTGACTTCGTGCACAGCCTGCAGCAAGTGGGCATCCACTGAAAACCGATGATACTGATCATGTTGAACCAAACCAATCACTTTGGTAAAGGCCGGAACCAGATGGGAAATGACATGCGAGCGAAACGCCGCCTCGGTCACCGAATCGGTTTGGGTGACATCCAATACCTTCTTTAAAATTTTACCTTTTTGAGATTTACTGATTTGTTCTTTACGAAAGCCGTTGGTTTCATACAAACGCTTGCGTATAAAGCCTTGCACTTGCAAATTGGGCTCGTTTAAAAGTTTTTGTTGGATATCTTGCCAACCATCGACTTGGATATTTTGCGCAGTGGAAAACTCCTTATTGGTCAGCTGGCATCTTTCGATACTCCAGTTAGAGTGGAAACTAACCCGACTTAAACCCTTTTGTACTTCACTCATAAAGGCTCTGTGTCGATTGAATCCAAACCATTCCACCATCTCGTGTTGCTCACTGGCCGTCAACTGGTCATGGGCGTTGACCAAATGCAGTTTGTGACGAATCATCAAAAATAAACACTTATAGTAATCCAAAACTTTGAAGGCGTATTCGTTTTCGGTAAAGCGCTCGGGAAACCAATAGGCCAACATCAGAGCTTGCGATAGGTCTCGTAAACCACCGGCCCCAAACTTCAAGTTGGGCTCTAAGAAATTAGCAATCGAATCATAGCGTTTAAAGCGAAGCCGTCGCTCTTGATTGATGGCTCGCAAAAGGCTACGACGAAAATTTTTACCCGTCTTTTCGATCTTTTCCTTTTGCAATTGCAGCTTTTCAGCAGCCTCCTGAGTGAAGGGCTTGGCGCTAAATAAGGCATTGGTTTCTAAAACCTCAACTCCACAGCTCCAATCATTCAGATCTTCAGGAACTCGAGACCGAAACTTCATTCCCCACTCTTCGGCTTTTCGAACCACTTTTCGAACAGCCTTTGGGTCGCCACAAAAGATCACATCCAAATCAGACCCCGGTGCCAATTCTCCGCGCCCCCAAGAACCAATAGCAATGGGCGCCGCTTGCTCCCAGCCGCTGACCTCACGCAGTCGATTTTCAATATTTAGAGACAGCCAAGATGAGAAATCTAAGGCGGTTGTTAAAGAATGATCCAGTAAAACTTGTCCATTGGGTGGATTCAATGGCGGCTGTAGGATTTGACTGGCTTCTTTAAGCTGCTCTGGAGTTAAGAATGTTCTTGTTGCCACTTTGCCAATGTATTGAGGGCATCAAGAGGTGTCAATTTTTGAATTTCAAGAGTCCGCAGGTTTTCTATGATTTCATGATCTCTGGCAACCTCTTCGGCCTCTTCAACTCGATTGTCCCAAAGACCCAACTGGGGAGTCGTCCCTTCCTGACCAGACTCCAGTTTTTTCAGAATTTGGTTGGCATACTGGATCACTTCTTTGGGAAGCCCCGCTAGCTTGGCCACTTGAATTCCGTAGGATTTCAGAGCCGGCCCCTCGGCCAAGTGATAACGAAAGGTAATTTGACCCTGTTTCTCTGTGATCGCCATATGGCGATTCAGAAGCTGATCGGGATAGCGCGATTCCAGATTGGTCAACTCGTGGTAATGGGTTGCGAACAAAGTGTAAGACTTCAGTCGGCGTAAAAAATACTCGAGGATAGACTGAGCCAAACTCATACCGTCGTAGGTGGACGTGCCTCGACCCACTTCATCGAGAATCACTAAGGATTGGGGGGTCGCTTGTTCCAACATTTCCGCTGTTTCTTGCATCTCCACCATAAACGTGGACAGACCTTCCGTTAAAAAGTCACTGGCTCCGATCCGGGTAAAGATTTTATCAACCAAAGGCAAACAGGCTTGCCTGGCTGGAACAAAACTTCCTAATTGAGCCATCAAGCTGACGATGGCCACCTGTCGCATCAACGTGCTCTTACCAGCCATATTGGGTCCCGTGAGCAAAAGCGACTGCCCTTGATTCAATACGATATCATTGGCGACAAATGCACCCGCCATCATCTGCTCAACCACGGGATGGCGACAGCCCTTTAAATCAATGGCTCCCTCTGCGACCAAAGTGGGTCGCACATAGCTGTTTTCCAGTGCGAGCCAGGACAACCCGGTGACCAAGTCCAACTGATTCAGTTGATCGGCCAGTTGCAGAAGTGGGCGTAGACTGGATCGAATGCGCCCCTTGAGGTCATCCAAAATTTCAATTTCTAAATCCGCCCGTTTTGTCTTGGCCGTAATCACCTTTTTCTCTAATTCATTGAGCTCATCGGTGACGAAGCGTTCAGCATTGGTCAGGGTTTGCTTGCGTTGGTAGCGGTCCAAAGGCACCTTGGATTTGTGAGTGTTAGTGACTTCAATGTAAAAACCAAAGACATTGTTGTAACGAACTTTAAGGCTTTGAATTCCCGTGGCTTCTTTTTCTCGGGCTTCCAGCTCTCGCACTTTCGTTTGCGAGTGGGTGGCCACATCAATTAACTCATCAAGTACTTGGTTGAAACCCCTGGCGATAAAAGCACCATCACGAAAGTTGTTGGGAAGCTCATCAACAAAGGCCGTCTCCAAGGTGTCACAAAGCGGCTGGAGCTTTGCCAAAACCGATTCGCCTTGGGACCAGCTATGCATTGAAGGAATCAATGCCAAACCAGCCCTTAAGGACTCGGCCATCGACCTTAAGTCTCGAGGATGGGATTGGGGTTGCCCCACCTTCCCCAAACGTCTTTCCATGTCACCCACATGGGCCAAATTTTTGCGAACCTCTTTTAGCTTTTCAAGGGATTGGGTCCAGTATTCAACCTGATTTTGACGGTCTTTAATGCGATCAAGGTCCGTTAAGGGAAATTGCATCCAACTTTTTAGCCGTCGACCACCGCCAGCGGTTTTGGTGCGATCAATGGCATGGAACAAAGTTCCGATTTTTTCTCCCTTGTAGGTTTTAAAGACTTCCAGATGACGAAACACATTAGCAGAAATCTGCATGCGAAAATCGGAGTCTCGCTTCTCAAAATTCTGCAAAGATTGTAAAACGTCGTCGCCTTGCATAGATTGCGCATAAGACAGCAGTCGTCGCGCCGAAAGGGGCCCCAGGTTTTCATCGGTGAGCGCTCCCTCATAAAAGGAGACCACTCCCGACCAGGTCGCGGGCTTGATGACAAAAAACTGCGCTTCGCTGGCTTCGTTGAAAACGATTTCAACAGGGGCCAAGGTTTCAATCAATTGCTGTTTGCGCTTTTCATCTTTGACCAAATAGTAAAAGCATTCTCCCGTGGTCGAATCCATAAAACTCAAAGTTTCATGATCAAAGGCCATCAAATAATTGGGACTGTGGGCATCCAAAGTTTCAGGATCAAAAACCATCCCCGGTGAAAGAATACGAGTGACTTCCCGCTTTACCAAACCCTTAGCCAACTTTGGGTCTTCCACCTGATCACAAATGGCCACCTTTTTGCCAGCTTCTAGAAGTTTGTTGATTTGCCCAGCAATGGAATGATGAGGAACACCACACATGGGGGTTTGATCACCGGACTTTTTATTTCGAGCTGTCAGGGCAATGCCCATTATGGGGGCCGCCACTGTGGCGTCCTCATGAAACATTTCAAAAAAATCGCCCATACGAAACAATACGATCTTGTCGGGGTGGGCCGATTTCACCTTCCAGTACTGCTTCATTAAGGGAGTCATTTCTTTCTTTTTAGCCATAGGAGCCGCAAACTATAGAAATGGGATATCCGAATGTAAAGGAGTTTAAGATCCGAAAATTGGAACTTTTAAATAGCCTTGTCGTTCACTGCCTCTTTAGGTAGCAGGGATCACCCCGTCTCCCCTTTTCTGGAGAAAAATTAAGCATATTTAATATTCTGAAATGCGTCTTCTTTGAAAAAGTTCAAACCAGGCCCCCTCCGACTGCGGAGAAGGGCATCGACCCACTCGTGGTTTTGTTGAATCTCTAGGACTTTTCGGTCTAAGATTCATGGGTGACCATAAAAGAAAAGCTTTACGAAATTATTTTTGAAGCCGAAACCACCGCCGGCAAAGTTTTCGATTTAGTTTTGATCGGCGCTATTTTGGGAAGCGTGGCCCTCACCATGATTGAAAGTGTCGAATCCATGGCCACCGGCAACGAAAATGTGTTTCTCGCTTTTGAGGTGATCTTTACTTTGTTTTTTACCTTCGAGTACCTGGCTCGGATTTACAGTTCTAAAAATACCAAAGCCTATATCTTCAGTTTTTTTGGCATGGTGGATCTTTTGGCCACTCTCCCCTTTTACATTCAAATGTTTTTGCCCGGAGCTCAAACTCTCAGTGTGGTCCGTGGTTTACGGATCATGCGGATTTTTCGGGTTCTAAAAATCAACAAATACGCTTTGGCCGGCCAACAGTTGGGAACCGCCCTACGCCAAAGCTGGCCGAAAATTTTTGTGTTTCTGATGACCATTCTTACTTCGGTCACCATCATGGGCTCATTGATCTACTGGATTGAAGGCCGTCAAAACGGTTTTACCAGCATCCCCCGCGGCGTGTACTGGGCCGTTGTGACCATGACGACAGTGGGCTATGGCGATCTGTCTCCCAAAACAGATTTGGGCCAATTCATGTCGGTGGTTCTCATGATTTTAGGTTACGGTGTGATTGCCGTACCCACCGGAATCGTCTCATCTGAAGTGATTCGCAGTCGCGTTCCTTTGCTTCTCACTCGTACTTGCGCAAATTGTTTTAAAGAAGGTCATGAGGTCGATGCTCAATTTTGCAATAACTGCGGAGAAAAAATTTAGCCTCGTAACCTCAGGTTATGACTGTAAACTGGAATAGACAGAAAGTATGAGGCTGATTTTTTGGACCCTGTGATCGAGGACCTCGAAGCGGAAGCAGCATAACTCGGCTTGCATCAACAAAATCGTAAACTTTTTTATTCGGCTTGATCCAAGCAGGTTTGTGAGAAGTTCATCATGCCTCTGTACTGCTGTAGATTGATTCGGTTGTAAATCAAACGAAAAGGTTCCACTTCTTCCTGAACACCTTCACCGTCGGCCGTGACTTCATCGGAATTGTCGTCACCTTCTGAGGCCTCATCTTGTTTAACCTCTGCTTCGGTTGGCTTGGGTTTGATCTCTAAGACAAGAACGTCGGACTCATCAAGACTGAAAGTCATAAGTTGTTCTTTGAACTCCTTGGCTTCAAAGGGAGCAAGAGTGAAACCATTATTTTCCGCAGGTGTGAAGGTTCCCTCAGCAAAAAAACGTCCCTGCAGAACAAAGCGGCCAGGGAGGTTGTTTGCAGTCACAGATTCTGGGTGAGGTGACGCCGCGACAGCTCCCTCTTTGATAAGTGAATCCACGGCAAAAACGCTTCCATCTCCCCATGTACTGATAATCGGAAGGTCGATGATTTCGTTTGTCGGATGAAGATCTTTTTGAACGAGAATGAGAGTGCAAGACTCGTCAGTTATCGCCTGGCTAACGAGTTTCAGAGGCTCACTGACCATCCAGTAACCCGTAAAACTGTTGGTTGGCGCCTGTTGCCGGTTTTGGTTTTGGTTGCATCCAAGTGTGGTCAAAACTACGAACAATGTCGTCGTTATTACAAAAATACTTTTCCCAAACACGTTATAATTCCTTTTCGTTGCTTACAAACTGCATTCTATTCAATCAAGACAATCGACAAGTGGGAAAATGTCTTAAATATCGCAGGCAGTCAAGCTCCGTTTCGGGGCGCTTAGGTTGCGAGTAGTTCTTGGGGGGATTTACCCACAGATCCAGACGAGGGATCAAAATTTAAGGTTTTAAGAAGGGACGACGACGACTGCGAAAGCTCACTGTATCGCTATTTGATTTTTGAGCTTTTTTTAGAAACTGTTCATCCACGTTCAGGTTTTTATCGGCGCTGGAAGGTCGCAAGAGCCACTCTTTTTGCGACGAAACCGTCTGTTGCGTGCTACTACAGGCGGACACCCATAAAAAAGACAAAATAACGAAATACAAAGCCTTCATTCAAAAAACCTCAAACTGTCTGTGCATTACGGGGATAACCCAGGCCCTTGGCAAAAGCTACAAAATTGTCACAGCCGTGAAAGCTTTACCCAGCCCTAAAAGTTTGAGGAAAATCACCCTTCTAAGGCGACCAATATCTTCCGGTAAATCTCTTGGAAAGCCCCGTTGCTCATGATCAAAACGGTATCACCTGGCTGAGCCTTTTCTTTGAGAGAGCCAATCGCCTCCTCAACCTGACTAAAACACAGACCGGGAACTGGCAAATCAGCCACCATTTTGTCCACGTCCAAAAGATCCTTGGTCTCCAAGTTTTGGGTCCCCGATTGGGGGCGACAGATAAAAACTTCATCGGCCAACGCCAGAGCTTCGGTGAAAGCCTGCTGGAAGATTCGACGCCTTGAGGTATTGGACCGGGGTTCAAAAACAACAAAAAGGCGGCCTTTTCCCTCGCGTTTTTGAAAGCTCTCAATGGTCGACCGAACGGCCGTTGGGTGGTGAGCAAAATCCTCAATCACCTGAATGCCATTAGGTTCCCCTATCAGCTCCTGTCGCCTTTTGACTCCGCGAAATTCAGCCAAAGCCTGTTGCAGATTCAGTTGCATCCCCAGCTCTTTCGCCATCGCGTAGACAGCCAATGCGTTGGTCACATTGTACTGCCCAAACATAGGCAAAAAGAGATGGTCCTGGTGCTTGCCTTTATAGAGGACATCAAAATCCAGACCCTTCCGCTTAAATTGCAACTGATCGATTGTCCAATCCCCATCAGAAAAACCATAGGACACTTTTTGACCTTGATAATGAGTGAGAATTTTCGGAATGTTTTCATCTTCTTTGTTGTAAACAAGAAGGCCCGTCTGTTTTGGGATGATGTCGAGCAGGGATTCAAATGCTTTTAGAACATCACTGAGATCCTTATAAATATCGGCATGATCAAACTCTATACCGGTTAAAATCACGGATCGGGGTTTGTAGTAAATGAACTTCGGGACTTTTGCAAAAAAAGCCGTGTCGTATTCATCCCCTTCAATCACCCAATGTTCACCACCTGGATTTTGGAAAGAGGAATGAAAGTTATTAGGGATCCCACCAATCAAAAATCCCGGCTTTAAACCTTCTTGTTGGCAGACCCAAGCCAACATTGAAGTGGTGGTGGTTTTGCCGTGCGTGCCGGCCACGACCAACGAATGACGGTCTTCAATGACAATATCGCGAAGAGTTTCAGGCAAGCTAGCATAAGGAATATCTGATTTTAAAAGAGCGACCGCCTCTTCATAGTGAGCAGAAATCACATTGCCGACCACCACAAAGTCTGGAGCTGGCGTCAAGTTCTCGGCTTTATAACCTTGCATGATCTCGATCCCTTGTTCTTGCAAAAAGGTCGACATGGGCGGGTAAACATTTTGATCGCTTCCGGTGACTTTAAATCCCCGTTCTTTAAGAATCCCGGCCAGCGAGGCCATCGCTGTCCCACAGATTCCAATCAAATGAATGTGGCACCCTGGTTTCAATTGATTCATTTTTTTGCCTCCAGAAATTCAACAAGCCAATCGTGGATTTGAGGTCGCAGCCGCTGAAAACCCTTATTGCTGCGACTGGGATGAATACGGTTGCTCAGCAACCCCACAAAAAGGTCTCGGGTCGGATCAAACCAAAAGGACGTACCGGTAAAACCCGTATGACCAAAAGATTTTTTACTATACAACTCGCCAGCAGAAGACCCTTGGTGGCTGGGCTTCATAAAGCCTAACCCCCAATCGCCTTTGCCTTTCGGCAAGGATCTTTTTTGAAAATGTTCGAGTGTTTGCCTTTTAACAAACTGGTTTTGTCCCAGGCCGATCTGCCTCAGCAGTTGACCAAACTGATCGAGATCTTCAATCCGTCCAAATAGGCCAGCATGGGGAGCAACGCCGCCTAAGGCCCAACAGTTTTCATCGTGAACTTGTCCGCGCATGATCTTTTTGCGCCAAGGGCACTTTTCGGTGGGCGCGTACTTTTGCAATGGATATTTTAACTGATTGGTATAATTGAAATGAAACTGACTTTTCGGATAAAATGTTTCATGCATGCGGAGCCATATTCTTACCAGAGCCTGCCCCTCCACCTTTTGCATAATCGACCCCAGAAGATAAAAATCCAAGTCCGAGTACACCGCTTTGTTACTATTTGAAATTGGTGCCTGTTGGCAAAATTTTTCCATTTGCTGATAAGCTTGCTCGGGGCAAAGACTAGAGCTGATGTCTTTGTAAAAGGGTTGCCACCATTCGTTGCCAGCGCTGTGGGATAGCAGTTGCCAGACTTTAATCTGTTTATGGGGGTACCAGGGTAAAAAACTTTGTACCGAGCGCGATAGGATTTTTTTATCGCATTGGTAACACTCCATAAACCAAAGTGTGGTAAATACAATTTTAGTTAAAGAGGCTAGGTCAAAAAAAGTATAGGCTCGCCCCCACTCACTTTGAATAAGACGTTTCCCTTTTGAACGCGCTACCAGTTTTAAACTTTGAAAGTCAAAATCAGAAGAAGACTGAATTTTTTGATTAAGCCACTTTTGCAAAGCCATCAAGGTGGAGTGACCCCTGTTTCAACAAGCATCCGAGGCTTGCCGCCCAACTGTAAACGAGTTCGAGTGCCGAACGGAAGTGGCTTTTGATTGGGGCCATGTCCGCTGGCAACACCAGTCAGAACCGGAAATTTTTGTTGCTGAGCCCATTGTTTAAAGAAAAGTGGGATTAGATTGCGACCATTAGGTTCCTGACCATCAGTGAACTGTCCCAAGACCACAGCTTCGACATTCTTCAATAAATCCAATTGAGCCATATGCTGCAACACCCGATCAATCTTGTAGGCTCTTTCACCAATTTCTTCGAGAAATAAAATCCGCCCACGAGGATCAATAGACGCAGCGGTTGCAAAACTGGACTGCAAGGTTATTAAGTTACCACCAACAACCGAGGACTTGATTTGCTTGTTCATCCGTGCCGCTTTATTGAGAGGCTTAAGATTGAAACTTAATTCTTGAGATGTCCCAAAAATAATATCGCGGATGCGCTTGGCCTCGCTAGCGCTTCCGGTTCCCAGCGCGAAGCGATCAATATTGGGCCCATGCAAGGTGGCCCATCCCCATTTTTGGACAAGATAGGTGTGCAAACTCGTAATATCACTAAAGCCTAAAAAACACTTTGCCGGTTGTGGTCGCAACTTTTGCAAATCTTCCAGCAGGTGCAGAGATCCATAGCCGCCGCGCACACACCAGATCATTTTCGAATCTTTGGCCTGCAATGCCGACTTCAGCTGTAGCCAGCGTTTGTCCACATTGTTGGCACATAGCAAATCTTTTCCGACCGCGTTTTTGGGCAAGCGTCCACGCAGTCCCCATGTTTTCAAAAAACGACTCACACCCTGCAAAGTATGAGCTTTCGGTTTACCCGCTGGCACAATGACGTCGACCAGGTCACCCGGTTGCAATGCTTTCCAATTCTGTTGTTTCATATTCCTAGTCTAGGACAAATTTCCTCTGAGTCCAGAGAAATTCAAAGATTTCATCGATGAAAAGCTTTGTTCAGATGACAGATCCCAGAGGCTATGGGATGTTGATTCAATGGAAAGCTTGGATCAGAGCCTTTTTATTTTTATCAACAGCCAGATAAGCAATGACTTATTCGACGCCGTCTTCCCAGTGTTAACCGATTTACACAAAAATAAATTTTTTTCTCAGTTGATTCTACCCTTATTTCTATTGCTATGGATTTACAAAAAACGCTGGCAAGTGGTTCCCGTTTTATTAGGAGTCGCCCTCTGTATCGGCTTTGTTGATAATTTCACCTATCGGGTGCTAAAGCCGACCTTTCAAAGACAACGACCGCCAGCAACGGAACCAATCATTCAACTGCGAACCGACCGTTTTGCTGGCTACAGCTTTCCCTCGAACCATGCCGCCAATAACTTTGCGGGGGCCACTTTTTTAAGCTACTGCTACCCTGCATTAACTCCCGTCTTTTTTGCTGTATCGAGTCTAGTGGCCTTCTCCCGTGTTTACGTGGGTGTTCACTACCCAGGAGATGTCCTGGCAGGAGCTGTCATTGGTCTGATTTTTGGACTTTTCTTTTTCAAAATCTGGGTCATAATTTGGTTAAGAGTGCAAAGGCGTTGGCCGCTGCTGGCTTTACCTGGTAAAGCCACTAAGGTAGGAGACTCCGATGGAAATAAGCAGACAATCATTAAAAAACAAAACCGCTAAAGAGTGGGCGCAAATTGTCGCCAAATATAAAAAACCCAGCCCGACTCGCAGTGTTTTTGAAATTGCCGTGACCTCCATCCCCTTTGTCACACTTTGGATTTTGGCGGTTTATTTTTACTATCAAAGTTATTGGCTCTCCCTACTTTTTATCGTTCCAGCCGCCTTCTTTTTAGTGCGTTTGTTCGCCATTCAACACGATTGTGGTCATGGTACATTTTTTAAACAAAAGGCGATCAACGATTGGGTAGGACGAGTCCTTGGCGTTTTCACTTTCACCCCTTATGAAGTTTGGAAGCGGGATCATGCCGCTCACCACTCCACCTCCGGAAATCTTTCAAAACGTGGGCACGGCGACATCACCACTTTGACCATTGAAGAATATCAAGCCCTAACTTTGTGGCAAAAAATTCGCTACCGCGTTTACCGACACCCGCTGGTTCTTTTCTTGATCGGCCCCTCTTACTTATTCATTATTCGCCAACGCCTGCCGCTGGGTCGCATGAATGAATTCAAAGCCTGGGTTAGTGCCATGGGAACCAATCTGTTTATTGGTGCAATGGTAGTCATTCTTTTATATACAATTGGTACCGGCGCTTTTTTCTTAGTCCATTTGCCGATTGTCATTATCGCCGGCACGGTTGGGGTTTGGTTGTTTTACGTTCAACACCAATTTGAAGGCACCCATTGGGTCCACGAAGACGGCTGGGACCCGCAGTTTGCCGCCCTCTATGGCAGCTCCCACTACGATCTCCCAATGCCCTTACGTTGGGCCACCGCCAACATCGGCTTGCACCATATCCACCACCTGCACAGTCGCATCCCGTTTTATCATCTACCCAAAATTGTCAAAGACTACCCTGAACTGAGAGACGTCAGCCGGATCACCCTATGGCAGTCTTTCAAATGCGCCAACCTGCACCTATGGGACGAAGCCAACCGCCAACTCGTTTCGTTTAGACAACGCCACAAGCGCTAAACAAAAGTCTATCCGAAGAGCCAAAGAACCGGTCAATGTATCTTAAAAGAAAAGGCCTATTCAGAAAGCTTTTTTTAATATCTACCAGTCTATTTTGGTGGGGTATTTGTCGGTGAAGCAGGCCGCGCAGTACTTTTGTTGATCTGGGTCATTCACCGCCGCCATCAGGCCTTCCATACTGACATACTTCAGCGAATCGGCGCCGATGTACTGGCGAATCTCCTCCACACTGTGGGTGCTGGCGATCAATTGATCTTTACTGGGAGTGTCGACTCCATAATAGCATGGCCCTATCGAAGGTGGAGCCGCGATTCGCATATGCACTTCCTTGGCGCCATAAGCGCGCACTAAATTAATAATCTTCTGCGAAGTGGTTCCGCGAACCAAAGAATCATCGACGACAATGATTTTTTTGTCTTTCAAAATCGCCGCCTGAGGATTTAATTTTACCTTCACTCCAAAACTGCGAATGCTTTGTTTGGGCTCGATAAAAGTGCGCCCCACGTAATGGTTGCGAATGATCCCAAGCTCAAAGGGAATTTTACTCTGCTGAGAATAACCCAGAGCCGAAGGCACACCACTGTCGGGCACAGGAATCACCAGGTCGGCATCAATGTCGCCGTCTTCCAAGGCTAGATGTTTTCCCAGCTTTTTCCGGGTCGCGTAGGCGCTCTCACCGAAAACAATGGAGTCCGGTCGCGCAAAGTAGACATGCTCAAAAACACATTGGCTGGTGCGATCCGGAATGTTGTCCATCATGAACGAGCCTTCCTCTTGGTCGTTGCACCAATAGATTTCACCAGGCTTGATTTCGCGAATAAATTTGGCACCAATCAAGTCAAAGGCACAAGTTTCTGAGGCCAACACTTTGGCTTTGCCACCTTTAACCAAAATCTCGCCGAGCACGAGGGGGCGAAAACCATGGGGGTCACGGGCCGCGATCAATTGTTTATCGGTAAGCATCACCATAGAGAAAGCACCCTCTAACTTTGGAAGTTCGTCTTTTAGGCAAGCCACCATATCCGTTTTTGGATTGCGCGCGATCAAGTGCAAAAAAATTTCGGTGTCATTGGTCCCCTGAAAAATGGACCCCTGTTTCTGCAGGTCCTGGCGGATGGGACGAGAATTAATAATATTCCCGTTATGAGCCAAAGACACCGGGCCGTTGTAGAGTTTGGCTTTCAAGGGTTGAATGTTGTACTTTTCGTTGGCTCCGGTGGTGGAGTAGCGATTGTGCCCAATGGCGGCTCGACCTTTCAAAGTGTCTAAGACTTCTTCGCTAAAAACATCGGCCACTAAACCGTGATCTTTGTGCAACCGGTGTTGATCCTCATACAAACTAACGATGCCGCTGGCCTCTTGACCGCGGTGCTGAAGAGCGTAAAGGCCTAAATAAGCGAGGCGACTGGCTTCTGGATGATTCCAAATTCCAAAAACCGCGCATTCTTCCTTAAAGCTGTGGGAAAATTTGGCCCCATGAGGTGTCATAGACTTCCTTTATAGTGTTGGCACTTAACGTTTTTCCATTCCAATTTAAACTGTCACCTTTGACTGATCCAATCACTTCTGCGGAAAGATTTTTATCGCGCAACTGCTTCAAAAGAAATTCAGAATTGGCTTTGCTCGCAGTCAAGATGACTTGATAAAAGGGCTCATGGGTTGACGGACCATCGTACTTCACGTCCACGCCTTTGCCGTTTGGTAAAGTCATTTTTGCCAAGGTATAAGCTAAACCAAAGTTACCCACAATGCGAGAAGCATTTACTCCGCCAGCATTGACAATCTCGCGCAAAGCGGTGGTCGCTTTGGCCAAATCCAATAGCGGAGTATCAAAAGCATATCTTGAAGTTTCTCCCTTGATTTCAGCAGACAATCCATTCGATTGTCCATCCGCAAGAGTCACCAAAATCACTTGGTCCTCTTCATTGACGAAACCAGACGCCGGGATGTTATTGACCGACGGGCGCAATCCGATCAAACCGGTGCTCGGAGTCGGCGAAACTCCTTTATCCAAGGTTTCATTGTAGAAACTCACGTTCCCACTGATAATCGGAGCCACAAAAGCTTCACAGGCTTTGTTCATCCCATCCAAAGACGCCACGAACTCGGACATCACTTCTGGCTTTTCAGGATTACCAAAGTTTAAACAATCGGTAGTGGCCAAAACTTCAAAACCTTTGGCCGCCATCTCAATAGCCGGATAGGCAATACTGTCAACTCCTCCCATCCAAGGGTCTTGCCGCATGATATGGGGGCGGCACCCTAACACCACAGCCAAAGCCCGTCCGCTGGGAAGAGCCACAGCTCCAACTTCAGAAGAACAATCTTTAGCGGTGGCGGCTCCAACTCGTTGGTCGTACTGTTTGTAGACCCATTGTTTGGAGCACCCACGATGATCAGATAGAAATTGTGTCACTCCCTCAAGGTTTTCTAAGGGGGCTTCCGACTTTTTAAAGGAACTGTCACTTTTTGACTTCCAAGTATTGAAAGGTCGTTCGTACTGAGGCGCATTATCTACCACCATTTTCGGACTCATTTCAGTCAAGGTTTCCCCTTTCCAAAGAATCCGCACGATGGGCTCATCGATGACTTTTCCAATGCAGACCGCATCCAAGCCCCAATGGTGGAAAACTGTTTGCAACTCTTTCAACTTGCTGGGCTCACAAATCAACAGCATGCGTTCTTGGCTTTCGGAAAGTAAAATATCTTCAGGTGTCATGGTGTCGTCCCGGAGAGGCACCTGGTCCAAGTTGAGGGTCACACCCACATTGCCTTTATCAGCCATTTCAAATCCAGAACTGGTAATGCCGGCCGCACCCATGTCTTGAATGGCAACCACTAGGTCTTGCTTCATGACTTCCAAACAAGATTCGATCAATAGTTTCTCAAAGAAAGGGTCACCGATTTGCACAGTG
Source organism: uncultured Pseudobdellovibrionaceae bacterium (assembly GCA_964351315.1). Classification (GTDB taxonomy): domain Bacteria; phylum Bdellovibrionota; class Bdellovibrionia; order Bdellovibrionales; family JAGQZY01; genus JAGQZY01. The sequence goes on along the minus strand of CAYGNH010000009.1, from coordinate 65,671 downwards.
GGACGCTTGCTTTCAGAGTCTTCATCAAATGACTCACTGGCCATGCTGGCGCCGTGCACTCCATCGCGCCCCGTTTTAGCTCCAACATAAACGACTAAGTTTCCTGTTCCCTTGGCTTTTGACAAGCAAATGGGATCATCTTTGGTAAAAAGCCCGACCGCCATGGCGTTGACTAAAATGTTTCCGTTGTAAGATTCATGAAAATTGGTCTGCCCAGTGATCGTGGGAACTCCGACGCAGTTGCCGTAGCCGCCAATTCCGCGCACCACACCGTCGATGAGTTCCGGCATGCGGTCGGCCTCGGGTTCACCGAAGCACAAGTAGTTGGCTAGAGCAATGGGCCGCGCGCCCATGGTGAATATGTCGCGAAGGATTCCACCCACTCCAGTGGCAGCGCCTTGATAGGGCTCAATAAAACTGGGATGATTGTGACTTTCCATTTTAAAGGCGACTTTCTCACCTTCTCCTAAATCCACAATTCCGGCATTCTCACCAAAACTTTCGAGGACGCGATCGCTATGATTGAATAATTTTTTTAAATGAACTTTCGAACTTTTATAAGAGCAGTGCTCGCTCCATAGAGCCGAAAACACGGCCCACTCCACTCCTTGGGGCTCCCTGCCTAAAAGCCCTTTAATGGTTTCGTACTCAGCATCATTGATTCTATAGAGTTTGAGTTTTTCTTGTAAGGTCATTGCCACTACCCTTTCCAATCAAAAAACTGTAAACCATCGGTACTCCCCATCCACTCGAACAAGGCTCGATCCGGATGTGGCATCATACCCACCACATTGCCTTGTTCGTTCATCACACCAGCGATGTCGTCGACCGACCCATTGGGGTTGGTTTCGTAGGTCAGCCAAATTTGTTTTTTTTGCTTCAATTCTTCCAGACCTTGTTGGTTTATAAAAAATCGGCCATCGGCGTGCGCCATGGGCATTTGAAAAACCCGCCCTTCTTCATACGGAGACCACTGGCTTTTGTTTTGAAGTTTTAAATCCACCCACTGATCAATAAAACGGCCCGATTCGTTGCGCATTAAAGCTCCTGGGAGCAAACCGGCCTCGCACAAGATTTGAAAGCCATTGCAAATTCCAAAAATGGGTTTTCCCGACGCGCCAGCTTCTTTTAAGGACTGTACGGCCGGGCTCAGTGCCGCCAAAGCGCCGGACCGCAAGTAGTCGCCATAACTGAATCCACCGGGGACCAAGTAAGCGTCGTATTCATCGGGATCAAAAGTCTCTTCATACCAAATCCACTCCGGGGTTTGGTTTTTCATTTCAATGGATTTCCAGATGTCACGATCGCAGTTGGTGCCTGGAAATCGTAAAACTCCGACTCGGCTCATAAGCTTTCCAACTCATAATTTTCGATCAAAGGGTTGTATAGTCCTTTTTCGGCCATGGCGGTCGCCATTTCTTTGGCTTTGCTTGGATCTTCACTAGGGACTTCAAAAACAATGTAGCGACCCACATGACAATCTCGCAAAGAAAAGCCTTGGCGCTCCAAAGTGCTTTGCACGGCTCGGCCTTGAGTGTCTAGCACCTCTGGTTTTGGTAAAATCTTGAGTCCAAATTTCATAAACCCTACTTTGTTAATCGGTTTAAAACGTCTTGGTATTTTTCAAGGACTTGACCGAGATCCCGACGAAAGCGGTCTTTGTCCATTTTTTCATTAGTGGATTTATCCCAAAGGCGACAACTGTCAGGTGAAATTTCATCACCCAACAGGATCTCCCCATCGGCCGCGTATCCAAACTCTAATTTGAAATCGACCAGTCGAATGTCAGCAGCTTCAAACAAGGACTGAATCACAGTGTTTACTTGCAAGGCTCGGTCTTTTAAAACTTGGATGTCCTTGGGATCACGAACCGTTTTTAGCATCAAGGCTTGATCGTCACTGATAAAGGGATCGTTTAGTTCGTCTTTTTTGTAATAGAATTCCACCAGGGGCTTTTCCAAAGCCGTACCCTCGGCGATGGCAAATTTTTTGGCCGTGGAACCCGCCAAGACATTGCGAACCACCACCTCTAAGGCAATCATGTCCAACTTGGTGGTCACCATGTCAATGGGGCTGGGGGTTTCCACAAAATGAGTCGGGATGTTTTGCGCGGCTAGGTTTTTAAAAATGTGGGTGGCAATGGCGCAGTTGATTTTGCCTTTGCCTTCCAAAGTCGCTTTTTTTTCGCCATTGAAGGCGGTAAAAGAATCTTTAAACTCTTGCCACACCAACTGATCGTTGTCTTTGACTTGGTAGATTTTTTTGGCTTTGCCTTCGTAAAGCAAATCCCCCTTAGCGTAGCTCATTGAGGGCTCCTTCAATAATGGCATCCACTTTCGACAAGTGGCGCTGACCTGAGAAAATTTCGTCAACCACTTTTTGATCAAAGTGGTCTTTGGTTTCTGCATTGATTAGCAACTGCTCCCGCAAATGCTGACCGGGTTGCAAAGAGTGAGACGCCGCCTGTACTTTTTTATAGGCCTCTTCACGGGACAAGCCTTGATCCACCATATGTAGAAGTAAGTGCGAGCTAAAAAGCTGACCTTGAGAGAGGTCCATGTTCTGCAACATCCTTTCAGCATTCACATCCAGGTTCTCAACGACGCCTGCCATTCGATGAAGAGCGTAATCACACAAAATAAAAGCATCAGGAAAGATCACTCGCTCGACCGATGAGTGGGAAATGTCTCGTTCGTGCCATAGGGCCATATTCTCCATCGCTGACAAACAGTAAGAACGCAGCAAGCGAGAACAGCCAGTGATGTTTTCAGAACTGATCGGATTTTTCTTATGAGGCATGGCGCTAGAGCCCTTTTGGCCCTTGCTAAAGCCCTCGCCCGCTTCCCCCACTTCATTGCGTTGCAGGTGCCTGAACTCTATGGCCAAGCGTTCAAGAGCGCCACCAACCAGAGCGATGGCCGAAAACAATTCGGCGTGGCGATCCCGAGGAATCACCTGGGTGGCAACGGTTTCTGGCCTCAGTCCCAAAATATCACACACCTTCGCTTCCACTTCAGGCTTGAGAAACGAATATGTGCCAACAGCTCCGCTCAGTTTTCCGATGAGCATATTGTCGAAGGCCGTTTGCAGTCGTTTTTTGTGGCGAACAAATTCGGCAAAAAAGCCGGCCATCTTCAAGCCGAACGTGGTCGGCTCAGCATGCATGCCGTGGGTGCGCCCTGAACATATGGTGTTTTTGTGGTTCAGAGCTTGAGTTTTCAATGCGGTCAGCACTTGATCCAATGAAGTCATCAGGGTGGGGGCCGCTTTTTTTACTTGCACACTCAAGGCGGTGTCGAGAGCATCCGAGCTGGTCATTCCATAATGCAGGTAGCGCCCCTCGGGGCCCACATTTTCTGCCATATTGGATACAAAGGCGATAATGTCGTGCTTGGTTTCTTTTTCGATTTCTAAGATACGCTCAATCTGGAAGGTGGCTTTTTCTTGGATGATGTCCGAGGCGGCTTTGGGAATAATCCCCAGATCGGCCTGGGCTTTGGCGACGGCCAACTCCACGTCCTTGAGGCATTCAAATCGGGCTTCTTGGGTCCAATGGCGGCCCATTTCCATTCTTGTGTAGCGCTCGATCACAAGAATCTCCTTTTTCCGAATATTTATGGGATTTTATTACCAAACCTGTTGAGGAAAAGAAACCAAAGAACTCTGACATAGGAAAATAATTCACGATAATCTGAAAGAAAATCGGCACTCGCCTGGGGATTGGGCACCGGTTCAGATTGAATCTTTGTCTGAAATTATCTGGGTCCACTTTTCTACAAGTTGATGCTCTTTTCTATGGGTCATTTCGATGACCTGTTGCAGACTGTATTTGGGAAAATCAGTGGCCGGGACAGAGATCTCTTGTAAGACGATTTTACCCGAATCCACCTCCGGAACCACGTGGTGAATGGTCACTCCGACATCTTCGCCCTCAGTGTAGGCGCGCTCGATGGCTTTCAGACCTTTGAATTTGGGAAGCATTGAAGGGTGTAGGTTAAACAGACGCCCTGACCACAGGCCCACGAAACTTTCGGGAACGATGCGCATAAAACCGGCCAGAAAGATGACATCAATAGATCGCTCAACCAGTTCGGCCTGCAAATCCGACCAATCAATTGGGGAGGCTAAAACCTTAGTCTCCACGTTTTCTTTTTGGGCTCTTTGAATCCCATAGGCCCCCGCCCTAGAACTAACGACAAACAGGGACTGGAATTTGTCTTTGTTATTCAATAGAACTTGCAGATTACTGCCTTGGCCTGAAATAAAAACCGCCAGGTTCTTTTTTTTCAAGTCCATGACTCCGGAAAAATAAGAGGTTCCGGTCCGCCTTCGATCACACCCAAATCATAGGCACGGAAGCCGGCTTGGCTGATGATCTGCTCGGTTTTGGAGTAATCGGAATCTGGGACGATGACCACCAGACCAACGCCACAGTTGAAAGTCTTCAAAAGTTCAGAGGTCGACAACTGGCCTCGATTTTGGGCTTCCAGAAACAATTCCGGAAACTCCCAAGCCTTCAACTTTAACCCCACCCCTTGGGGAAGAACGCGGCTGACGTTGTGAATACCGCCGCCGGTAATATGGGCCATGGCCGAGACGGAGCACTGATCAAACAGTTGTAAGGCCAAGTTCACGTACAAGGCTGTGGGAGTGAGAAGTTTTTCACCATAGATTTGAATATCCTCGGGGCTGGAAAAAAGTTTTCGAACCAAAGAAAATCCGTTGCTATGGAAACCAGTACTAGCCACTCCTAAAGCACGGTGCCCAGGTTTCACATTTTCTGATTTCAATATTTTAGAGCGATCCACCACGCCGACGGCAAAACCAGCGCAATCAAAATCTTTGGGTTGGTAAAGACCCGGCATTTCGGCCGTTTCTCCACCAATCAAGACCATTTGCGACTCGGTACAGGCGTTGCGAACACCCGCTAGAAAAGGTTGGGCCTGCTGCAAATCCAATTTTGAAGTGGCAAAGTAGTCCAGGAAAAAAAGAGGTCGGGCCCCCGTGCAAATCAAATCATTGGCACACATGGCGACCAAATCTTGGCCAAGGGTATCGTATTTTTCAAGATCGATGGCCAACTTGAGTTTGGTGCCAATCCCATCAGTGGCGCTAACCAAGCAGGGCTCTTTAATGTCAGGAAAATCCATTTTAAAAATGGAGGCGAATCCGCCAATGCCGCCAATCACTTTGTCAGCATGGGGCTTGGGACCCTCGTCGTCTTTGAGCCAATCGACAAGAGCTTCGCCTTTTTCGATATCAACACCAGCAGATTTATAGTCCATGCCCCCTTTTCTCGTAGGACACCCCTTTTGTCTAGGGATATGTCCTGAAATGATACAAAATTAGGACCCAAGGTGTCTCAAACTGACTTTCGCTGATAAAATGAAGGGTCTAAGGGGGGCCTTTGACTCGATTTTTTGTGGCAATCATAATAGCAATCTCGTCAGTGCATAGCTTGGCTCAATACGAGGGCGATGACGTCTACGACCCCTTTGCCGACTACTCAGAGTTCGAAGAGAACAGCCAAGAAGAAGCCGACATCAATTTTTTCCGCAATGGGCGATTTTTCAACGTAGCCATTTTAATGGGTGGTCGAATGTTGACTGGCGGCATGGCCGACTTTATTGACCCTTCCCCTTCTCCCGGTCTAGCCATGACGTATTGGTTTAATTTGCGCTTAGCCCTACAGTTTTCCTACACCTACAGTCAGCACATATTGGGTCCGATCAATTCCGGCAGGACAAACGCCGTCAACGAACCCATCATTTTTCAAGGCAATATGTCGGTCAACAGCTTGGCCTTCGATTTAAAATACTATTTCAACACAAATAATGTGACCCGTGGTCTGGCTGACCTCAACCCCTACTTGCTTCTTGGATTCTCGCAGAACACACGAAATTTTTCTTTAGTGGATGAACAACAAGTGGCAAAAGACGATGGTGCTGGCTTAGATATCGGGTTTGGAATTGAGATTCCCATTTCTAGGAATGAACTTTTTGTGGGCTTCCAGTTTGTTTACACCTACGTCAATTTTGCCACCGAGAATCAACCCTATCAGACCATTCCGCCCATTTTTCTTGATGGTGATTTGATGAACGCCCATATCGTGTTCGGATTCAATTTTCTATAAGAACAGGCTTAAAACCCAGCCGGCAACAATCAGTCCTGGAACCAAGAAAAACACAAACTTTTCCCAAATCGAATAGAAAAATCGACTGTGAAAAAAAATCTGTTGTTTCTCAAAAACGGCCAATCGCTCACTCTGCTTGGTGTACCTATTCAAAACCCAAATCATCATCAAGGCTAAAAATGGGAGAGCCCAGTGCACGACAAACCCATCCACATTAAGCAGGAGACTTTGTCCCGACCAACCATGCAATTGATTCTGCAGAATTAAAATCATCGCTGCATTCAGAGCGACAAAGCTGACATTCAAAAAGATCAACGACTTGGAACCTCGAGACAACCGAATCATTTTGCGGGTATTGTCCGAGATCAAAACATGCAAGACGACTGAAACAAAGAAACTCAAGAGACCCAGAGACAGAAAAAACACACCACAGTAATAGTTCCCATAAAATCCATAGGACAACCAACGGGGTAAAATCTGAAAAATCCAGTTTGACCCAAAAGGCAGCTCACTCACTTGCTCGATCATTGGCAACGCCATGACTCCAACAATAATGGCGACAATCAGAGCCATCATGATGGCTCGGACAAACAATTCTATGCTATCGATGGACTTATCGACATCGTTAAACTTGTTGTAAAAACCTAAACCAATAAACAAACAAGCCAATGACTGCCCTACCGCTGCCAACAGTGAATCGGTGGTAATCGCCAAAAAATCGGGATAAAGCAAAGTTTTAAGCCCTTCGAAATCATTGAGCAGAAGAATAATCTTAAGAAACAAAAAAAACAGCACACAAAAGAGCGCTGGAATAATAAGACGATTAAAAACTTTATAAAATGATTTGAAATAACGATAAAAAACAAAGTAAGCCCCACCGACCCAAAGCCCTGGCGTCAGCAAACTGAGATGCATATTGGGAAGGTTCGGAATATCTGTTACCGGTGTCGACCAATCAAAGGAACTGCCAACAAAAAAGAAAAAATAGATCATGCAAGACGATCCGATAAAAAGAAAAAACCAAAGAAATAAGACCAGAACAACAATCCTAAGCCCGAACCAGGCGGCAATAAACAATCGATCATGGACCTTTAAAGAATTGCTCTTCTTCACAGAGATTAAACTTCGCAAATCAATATTTTTCAATTTTTCGTCCAGGACTTTTTCTGCAATCAATAAAGGAAAGGCCAAAGCATTGAGCATTAGAAAAAACAGAATTAGAAAAGCTCCTCCACCGTTTTGCAATATAAGATGAGGAAATCGGAACAAATGGATACAGAAGGTTAAGGCCAACAAACTGAGCAAGAAGGACTTGGCCTGCACTTTTACCCCTTACTTTTCATCACAAATATTCGCAACGGAATTCCCTGTAACCCAAATCGCTCTTTGATCCTTTTGGTCAGAAAACGACGATAGGCATTATCAACACCATCGGGGTGATTGGCGAACGCGATAAAACTGGGTGGAACCTGACGGGTTTGAGTCAGATAATAGAACTTAACGTTACGGTTTCCATAGACTGGAGCTGGCGCTTGTCGGATCACCTTCATAAAAAAATCATTGAGCTCGGTCGTGGTGATTCGAGTCGTCAACTGACCGCGCACCTTCTCGATCAATTCAAACAGGTCCTTAAGACCTTTTCCTGTTTTTGCACTAATAAAACTGATCGGAATGTCTTGGTAAAAGTGAAAGGTATCTGTAATTTTTTGTCGCGTTGTTTTGCGAAACTCCGGGATTTCTGCTTCTCCCAAGTCGAGTTTATTCACCACTAAGATTACGGCCTTATGGGAATCAGTGATTTCTTGTAAAATTTTTGCATCTTGTTCTGTCGGGCCCTCAGTTCCGTCAATCATCAAAAGAACCAGCTCAGATTTTCGGATGGCTTTACTAGTTTTAAAGGCCGATATAATTTCAACATCTTCGTGGCGCCGAGAGGTTCGACGTAAACCTGCTGTGTCGGTCATTCGATAGTCTTGGCCATTGTACTCAAAGTGGAAGTCCATAGTATCGACGGTGGTTCCCGCCACAGAAGAAACCAACATCTTATTACCACCCACAAGTTGATTGGTCAGTGAACTTTTACCCACATTGGGCTTACCCACCACCGAAAAAACAAAACCAGGCTTTTCTTCTTCATCATCCGTCTGCAGGCGTTCACTGATCCACTCCAGCAGCCGATCCACACCATAGCGAGCTTCGAACGAGCAGGTCACAAGGGGAACACCGAACTCATAAAACTCCGAGCCAGCAATATCTAACTCCTGGGCCTTATCGACTTTGTTAACGACCAACAAAAAGTCCTTACCGGCTTCCTTAGCAATTCTTATAAGTTCACGGTCTTCCGGGCACAAACCGGCTCGGTAATCCATTACCACGATCAGATAATCGGTGGACTTTAAAAATTCTAGTACGTGTTCTCGAATCCGACTTGAGATCTCGTCCTCGGCTTCTGTGATACCGCCAGTATCAACCAGCTCAAAGGTTTTGCCCCACAATTCAGCCTCTTCGTAGATCAAATCACGAGTCACGCCCGGTTGATTTTTAACAACGGATCGTCTTTGCCCGACCAAGTAGTTGAACAGCGTGGACTTGCCCACGTTGGGTCTTCCAATAATGGCAAAAAGAGGTTTAGACTTTATCATGGACATACCCTACTTCACGCATAATGCTTTTGTTACGCATCCAATTTTTCTTATGAGTCACAAACAGCCCTAAGAAAACTTTTTCACCCAGAAGCTCTTCAATTTGCAGACGAGCCATCTGTCCGATTTTCTTAAGATTGGCTCCGCCTTTACCAATAACAATTCCTTTGTGTCCATCTCTTTCCACTAGAATGTTGGCCTCAATTCTTCGTAAGCCTTTTTGCTTCTTAAAAGACTTGATAATCACTCCTAGTCCAAAAGGGATCTCTTGCTCCACATTAAGAAAACAGGCCTCTCGAATAAACTCGCATACAATATCTCTGGTTCGATCAAGAGATATCATTTCGGGATCGTAGAGGCTCTGATTTTCTTTCGGCAAAGTGAAGGCGATCTGCTCAAGGAAATGAACCAATTTTTTCGGATTTTTTTCCTGAATCGAGTACGACTCCAAAATTCGTTTTTCGGCCTGCCATTTTTCTTTAAGAGTCTTCACCCAATCCGATTCTTCCAAATCATTTTTAGTGAACAAAACCGACCAAGGGCGACGGCTGGCTTCGATCTTGCCAATAAACTCTATAAAACTCTTTGATTCTCTTTGATCGGATGCCACCAAAACTAGCAAGTGCTCACTCTTTTCAATAACCCGCTCAAATTCGGCCGAGAGAAATTCAAAAAGTCCGGGTTTTGCCTCTACAAAGCCTGGCGCATCCAACAAGATCAGCTGAAACTTATCCGTGGTCACTAAGCCCGTAAAAGACTGGCGAGTGGTTTGTGGTTTGCTCGAAATAATCGCGACTTTCTCTCCCAAAACCTCATTGAGAAAGGTGCTTTTCCCGGCATTGGGCAATCCTAAAATTCCGACAAATCCACAATGAATCATGATTCTTTTTTCTCCAAGGCTTGTTTCGCCGCATTCTGTGCCGCCGCTTTCTTGCTGGCACCGGTGGCCTTGCCCCAAGAATCCTCACCAATAAAAACTTCCATCTCAAAGGTTCTGTTGTGGTCGGGGCCCGACTGATTGATGACCACATAGCGAGGCGTTTTCTTATACTGTTCCTGAACCCATTCCTGGAAACGAGTTTTGTAGTCCTTTTCGTAATCGTGTTCCGAAAAGGCTTGATCGATCAAAGCTTGAAAGTTGCGGTGCACCCACTGATAAGCCTCTTCAAAGCCGGAGTCTTTATAAATAGCGCCGACAACAGCCTCGAAGACCGATGCTACAATGCGAGGGTTTTCGTTGAGAAAGTTGTTGGCTTCACGCTCGCCAATCAGCAGGTACTGATCCATTGAATTTTTTTTCGCTAACTCGAAAAGACTTTCTTCGTTGACAATACTGGCTCGCTTGCGAGAAAGACTGCCCTCTTGGTCCTCAGCAAACTTCTCCATAAGAAGATCACTGACAACCAAATCAAGAACCGCGTCTCCCAAAAACTCCAAGATCTCGTTGTGATTCAGTTCTGGAAATTCCTTATGGTAACTTTTGTGACAAAAAGCCTGCTCTAACCAATGAGGGTTCTTGGCTTGATAGTTGATCTTCTTTTCCACTTCTTGCAATTGAAAACTCACTGCCGTTCTCCAATTAAAAAACCGTTCATTCGCCCTTGAGAAGCCCGTTGATAGCCTGTAATTTTAACCTGAGTCAGAGTCCCTGGAATCCAATTCGAGTCGCCTGACACGAGAACGTCCCAATAGTCATCACTCAAGGTCTGAATCACCTGAGATTTTTCTTTAATCACCATAACACGTTTGTTTTGACCCACTTCTGCAAGAGCCCGCGTGTCGTATCTCTCTCGACTCAACTCTCTTAGAATCTTGGCTCGATCTTTTCGCTCTTCTATGGGAACGACCTCTGACATTTGCGCCGCTCGCGTGCCATTTCTTTCACTGTAAGGAAACACATGAATGCGTGACCATGGCCATTTTTCTAAATTCGCAAGGGTTTCCGCAAATAACTCGGGAGTTTCTCCAGGGAACCCGACGATAACGTCTAAACCAACAAAGGCTTTTGGGTATTCTTGATGGATCCTCAACAAGGCTTCTCCAACTTGGTCCGCCGAATACTGACGTCGCATTCCCTCGAGGACTGGGGTCGACAAGGATTGCAAACTCATATGAAAATGTGGGCACATTTTGGGGTTCCGAAACAAATCCATCAATTTATCCGTCAGTTCGACTGGTTCAAGAGAGGTTAGACGGATTCTTGGAATCTGGGTGGAATTTAGAACCTGTTCGACGAGGTCATCCAATGCGAAGGGGCCACCATAGGTTTCTTCATCCAAATAGTCACCAATGTGAACGCCCGTCAAGACCACTTCGTTGATTCCCTGTTTTTCAAGATCTCGAATTTTCTCAATGATTGAAGTCACTGTTAAACTTCGACTTTTACCACGAGCGAAGGGAATCACACAGAAACTGCAGAAGCTGTTGCATCCGTCTTGAATTTTTAGGTAAGAGCGACAGTGCCCTAATTCTTCTCCACCCCCTTCGCCCAAAGCTTCATTTCTAAAAATGTTGGAGCGAAAGACTTTTGACTTGAGCTCACCGCGAAAATGCTTTTTTAAAAGCTCTTCCAAATCACTTTTGTGGGAATTGGCAATCACCAGATCAACCGCCGGAAAGTCATCGATCATAGGTCCATCCACTTGCGCTGCACACCCCGTCAACACCACTGTCGCCAATGGGTTTTTACTTTTGATACGTCGAGCTTGCCGAAGAGCCTCTTTTGTCGCCTCCGCTGTTACCGCACAAGAATTTAAAATATGAATGGACGATGTATTGGGGTCATGGACAAAACCGGCTGCATGTAAGCGTTTCTGCAATAGCCCCGTGTCGTAGGTGTTGACCTTACAACCGAAGGTTTGAATTTTATAGGGGATCGGAGTCATCGGATCCATCCTCCACCTACCAAACGTTTGCCGTCATAAAAAACAGCCGCTTGCCCTGGTGTGATGGCTCGCTGTTTTTCAGAAAAAACAACACGAATCCGCCCATCGGGCATTTTCTCTATTTTACCGGGAGCCCCTTGATGGGAGTAACGAATCTTAATGCTGTAGTCGGTTTTACTTAACGGTTCCAACCAATGACAGTCCTCAATAAACATCTCTTGAGAAAACAGATACTCTTCTTCACCCACCCAAACTTCATGGGTTTTAGGGTCTACCTTCAACACATAAAGCGGACATTCTGCAGAAATTCCCAAACCTTTTCTTTGCCCGTAAGTAAAGTGATGAATACCGTTGTGCTCACGCAAAACCTCGCCACTGGGATAGCGCTTCATTAAGCCTTTTTTCTTTTGCAAGCCAGAATAGTGGGTGTCAATGAACTCTCCATAGCCCGATTTGTCGACGAAGCAAATCCCCACTGAGTCTTTTTTACGAGCCACGATTAAATCTTTTTCTTCAGCGTAGTTTCGAACTTCAGTTTTGTTCATTTCTCCCACAGGGAATAGAAGCTTGGGTATAAGATCCGGCGCTAAGGTAAACAAAAAATAAGTTTGATCCTTCCAACTATCCGCACTGGTCACAATGCCCCATTGATCCCTATCGTTTTTCTTTAAGGTGGCATAATGGCCGGTTGCCAAATAGTCGCAAGACAATTCGTTCATTTTTTTAATAAGATGATCGAACTTCAAATAAGTGTTGCAGTTTACGCAGGGTAACGGGGTCTCGCCAGCCAAATAGGAATTTACAAAAGGATCAATTACCTTTTCCTTAAACTCGTCTTCACAGTTGAGAACATAAAAAGGAATACCCAGTCGATCGGCCACATCGCGAGCGTCATCAACATCTTCACTAGAGCAACAAGTCCCGGTGCCTTCTTCAATATTGCACGAGGTGTAATCCCAAACCTGCATAGTGACACCAATCACATCGTAACCTTGTTCGACCAGTAGGGCAGCAGCCACAGAAGAATCAACTCCTCCACTCATCGCCACTAAAACTCGGCCTTTTTTTGCCTCAGCCATGTTGAGCCTCCGCCATTTCCAATTGCCGTAAATGGTCCACCACTTCTTTTAAGTTGCGGGCCAATTCTTGAACCTGATAAAGTGTCGTGTCTTTTCCTAAACTGATTCGCAATGACGATTGAGCCTCGCTTCGGATCAACCCCATGCTCAGAAGAACGGGACTGGGCTCCGGGTTGCCTGAACTACAGGCCGCGCCCGTTCCCACCGAAAAACCGCGAATATCCAAATTCATCAATAGGCTTTCCGCATTCGCACCATCAATTAAGAAACATGAAGTGTTGCAGAGACGCTCGACAGATTGACCCAATATCTTCACACCAGGTATACTTTCACTGATCAAACTTTCAAACTGATCACGCAAAGGCGCCAAAGAACGAACCACTTCCTCAGCACTGATCGCGTTGACCATTTCTGCAAAACTGGCAATAGCCGGAAGGTTTTCTGTCCCGGCTCGACGCCCGCGCTCCTGCGAACCACCGGCAGTCAAACCTGAAAAAGGCGTTCCTTTTTTTATATAGAGGAGACCCGCTCCTTTCATAGCGTAAACTTTATGGGAAGAAAAACTGGCAAGGTCGACAGGATAGGTTTTTAAATCCAATGGTAACTTACCTAAACCTTGAACCATATCACTGTGAAAAAAAGCGCCTTGCTGGTGGGCCCATTCAATCATCGACTCTAAAGGGGCGATCACGCCAATCTCATTGTTGGCCAACATCACCGATACCAGCGCCACTTGGTCGTCGACACTATTCTTAAAAAGCTCAAGGTCGTATCGCCCTTCGCGGTCCACCGGAATCCATCGAACTTGGAAGCCCATACTTTCAATTTGTTCGGCTTGGTTGCGAACACTGGGATGTTCAATTCCTCCGATCACAACAACTCTTCTTGTCGGATATTTTTTTTTGATTTCTTGCAGTGAACCTTTAATCGCCAGATTATTTGATTCGCTCCCACCGCTGGTGAAAACCAGTTCTAAAGGGTGACATTCAAAAAATTGCGCCAAACTTCGTCTTGCTTCACGCAACATTTTTTTAGGTCCCCGTCCATGCCAGTGAATAGAACTGGGATTCCCCCACATGGAAAGCCACTGCGGAACTTTTTCAAGCACGATCGGATCAACCGGCGTGGTGGCATTGTAATCAAAATATATATTGCCTTGTGTCATTCGCGGAAAACTAGCATCTTATTGAAATCAGGTCAATTCAGCAGTCTCTTCCTGATAAGATTGCACCCTTGGACAAAGTGAAACCCTGTTTGCGCGGATTGGAACACCAGAGGAGTGGAAAGCCGCCTGTTCTAAAAAAGACGGACGCCCGATCGAACCGAAGCCTTTTTCAAGCACGATCGGATCAACCGGCGTGGTGGCATTGTAATCAAAATATAT
>CAYGNH010000009.1:0-51448 GCA_964351315.1 uncultured Pseudobdellovibrionaceae bacterium | reverse complement strand
GGAGTGGAAAGCCGCCTGTTCTAAAAAAGACGGACGCCCGATCGAACCGAAGCCTATCAGTATTTTCCCGGTACTTTTAAATATTTAGCATCGAACCCTAAACTCCTGAGTGATCCGCCAAATTTTGAAGTAATTACAAGCAACAAACACCAACCCCGATGGCGAAGGGCCGTACAGTCGACAGCCCCCTTGACCTACAGCCTGGTGGTCGACACCAACACAGGCAAAGTCTATCGGCGACCAAGATCTTAGGCCAGTTCCTAGGCCGGGCTCTCTTAAAAATTAAAATCTTGAGGCAAAGATCCGATAAAGTCTTGATGTCAAAAAACATTTTTCCTTGGGTTAAACCCCTAGGACTTAGCAGTTCGAATTTTGCCGATAAACCCGAAGGGGCCAATAGCTTGGTTTGGGGTTTGAAAAACAATATTATCAATCCAGAAGAGTACCTGCAGTGGGCCACTGAGTATTTCCAACTTCCAGCGATCAAAGCTGAATTCTTCAGCTTTGCTTTAGACTTCAATCTTATAGAAAAATATTCGAACCTCTATGATTGGCATGCTTACTGCTACCCGATCTATCAATGGGAAAATCAACTTTTCATCGCCTGTTTAGAACCACCTACAACCTCGATTTCAATGAACACTTGCTTTGTGATCGCACCTTTTCACGCCTTAGAATCGGCCTGGCAGAAAAATGAAAACAGTCGGCCAGGAGCGCCAAAAGCCACCGAACAGGTCCCGATCATTGAAACGCCTGCGGCCATCGAATCAGAACCTAGCTTAGCTGCCACCGAAGTCGCGACTGTCGATACTCCACCGCCACCTCCGGCTCCATCCATCGAGACCTCATCCGTGGAAAGGGTCAACGAAAAATCTCCGGAAGCTGAAGTGCCCCAGTCACCTCCTATCGAAGCGGTTGGCCTGGATTTTGGTGACCTTAAAATGGAAATGGGAGTGGAAGACATAGATCAACCTGAGTCCGAACCAAAAGATGTGAAAAAAACTGACCACGAAGTCGGTGACTTGGATTTCTCCACAATGGAACAAAGCTTTCCCGATTCGACTGAGGACACCCCGGAGGGGGCTGCTGAAGCAGAAGCTGACCCTATACCCCAAGATGAAGTTGTGGCTGAAGAAATCACTCACACCAAAGTGGATGAAGGCTTGGGCAATTTAACCTCTGCCACTCAAACCATGCACGCCAGTCAATACACCGCGGCCTCCGCTGAACCCGCATCGGAAAATCCCCCACTCCCTTTTGATAACCTAACCATTGATGGAATTTCTTTGGAGGGTGAGCAGACCCAAATCGATGAGCCAGAACTAGAAAAAACCAAAGTGGATCCGACTGCAGAACAACACAAGGTCGCAGCGGCCAACAGCAATAAGGTCATCACGCCCCCACCACCGACTCCTATGGCAGCCCCATCGCCGGCCGTCGCTCAGTCTGAAGATAAAAAGTTTAATGATGAAAACTCCATCCCTTCACTCGATGACCTGAAACAACATCAAACTGAAAACCCCCAACAAGCACCCGGCTTAGAAGAAGAGAACCCTGACTTTGACGACGATTATACGCCCGTTCCAGTTTTGACCAAGGCTCAACAAGAAGCCCAACAGCGTCGCAAACAAGAAGCTTTGGCCAAAGAGCAGAAAGTTGAAAAATCAAGGATCTCCGAAAACACCATAACCGACCATTCTCAACCCATCCTGATACCTGCCGAGAACTTAATCTCTGATTCCGAGATCAAAGAGGCCAGCAATATGGACAATGCCTCGTCAATAAAGCATGTGATCGCCCATATTTTTGGTCATCTTCGAAGGGACTATGCAAAACTGATGTGGTTGGAATTGGACAAAGACGATCGGTACTTTAGTCAATATGTCTTTGGTGACTGGAAGATCACCGAATTGGCTTGGAAAATGCACGTCAATATCACCAATCCGAACATGTTTCGAGTAGCCTTCAAATCGGGGCACCCTTTTCATGGGGTTATTAGCTCAAACCCCTACAATGAAAAATATTTTGAATGGTGGTGCCGAGGAAAAACACCCGACTTCGCCACCATTTACCCCGTGACAATCAATGAGACCATTATTGGGTTTGTCGCGGCTTTCGGTAAGGGTTCTGAGTTTGATGAAGTGGGTAGTCTTAAAAAAGTCGAAAATCTCATCACAATTTGCAAAAAATCTTTGGCAAAATTCACCTCAGCCAAAGCCGCCTAATCTAAAAACGAAACTGCAAAATGGCCATGGAGATGTCCTATAGTTTTCGGAGACTGTAGATTCGAGATAAATTATTGGTTCCCTTTTCGATCTCGAGGGCCCACTTCGCCCAATGCAGCGGGTAAAGTTCGGTGGCCACCCGATCCGACCATTCAACAAAGATTAACCCACTTGGGTTTGTGAAAATTTCCCAAAACCCGGAGCTCTGCAAATCATCCTCATCTTCGATTCGATAAAGGTCGACGTGGAAACAGTTTGTTAAACGAGGAACATCATACTCGTGGATAAGACTATAGGTCGGAGAACTGGCTTCTGCGCAGCCCAGGAATTCAAGAACCGCTTTGGTGAAGGCCGTTTTGCCAGCTCCCAAAGATCCCGACAGCAAGATCAACTGCTTGTCAGAAAAGTCTTTTACCAATTGAGGAATCCATTGTTTTAATTCCTCTAATGTCATTTCTTTTTTCATCATCTAATTGAGATTTTTTTCCAAAAACGAGGCCATCTCTTGGGCATGTTCGGTGATACTTCTTTTGTCAGGGCCTTCAACAAGAACGCGGGCTAAATTTTCAGTTCCAGAAAATCGAACCAGTATTCGACCTTTGCCTTTTAGATCTTTTTCAATTTTTGATTTGAGTTCAGAGAACCCCTTCAGTTCGTTGAGGTCCTTTTTGTGTTTGACCCGAGTGTTAATCAAGATCTGAGGCACTTCTTTCATGATGTCATTGAGATGACTGAGGGACTTGCCTGCAGCCAACATCACCGCGATCACGTTGAGCGCAGCAACACAGCCGTCGCCGGTGGTCGAGTGCTCAAGGAAGATAATATGACCCGATTGTTCACCGCCAAGGGTGTAACCGTACTTTCGCATTTCTTGAACGACATTTTTATCGCCCACATCCGTTCGGATCACCTGGATGCCATTTTCATTCATCAACTTATCTAATGCAAAATTACTCATGTGGGTGGCAACGATTGTGTTTTTAGGGAGCTTGCCTTTTTCTTTTAAGTGAATGGCTGCCATTGCCAGAATATGATCGCCATTGACCACCCGACCTTTTTCGTCGGCCATGATGACTCGATCGGCATCTCCGTCTAAACTCACTCCCACATCGGCGCGGTATTTAATTACAGCATCGGTCATTTTCACGGGATACAGAGCTCCCGACTTGTCGTTGACATTAAAACCATTGGGCTGGTTTCCAAGAACAATCACCTCAGCACCCAGTTCCTCAAAAACCGCAGGTGCCACCTTATAGGCTGCACCGTTGGCACAATCCAACACAACCCGAAGGCCCTCTAAAGTGTACTCTAAAGGAAAGGTATTCTTAATATCCACAATGTAGCGACCGGCGGCGTCCTCAATACGTTTAGACCGACCAATTGCGGGCCCTTCCGCCAACATAGGTTCCAAGTCTGTATCCAAAACTAACCGCTCGATTTCATCCTCAAGCTCTGAGGAAATCTTAAAGCCATCGGAGCCAAAGATCTTGATACCATTGTCATGATAGGGGTTATGGGACGCTGAAATAACAATCCCAGCATCGGCCCGCATATTTCTAGCTAAAAAGCCAATCCCCGGAGTTGGCAAGGGTCCGACCAATTGAACATGCACTCCCATGGAATTCAAACCACTGGTCAAGGCTTGCTCCACCATATAGCCAGAAAGGCGTGTGTCTTTTCCAATCACCACTTTGGGGTGATGGTTGTTTGTGGGGTTCTGTTTAATAAGAAAGCCCAGAGCCTGACCAACCTTCAATATCACGGATGGAGTCATTGGGTAGGTATTAGCAGTGGCACGGATTCCGTCGGTTCCAAAAAGTCGTTTTCCCATAGGCCATTTTTATCACAAATCGGGTCCAAATAATAAGACTAAATTGACTGGAAAAAGCCAAGACACATTTTGGGTTCCTCAGGCCGAAAGCATTCGGCTTCAAATGTGGATCCAGGAACTCAAAGTCAGAGGATCCAGAAGAACTAACAAAGCTGTTTCGGATTCACAGAAAACCTAGGCGGTGACGGGGTCGCCCATTCCACCGGCTAAATTTTCGGCTTCTTTTTTCTCTTCTTCTTTATCTTTTTTTTCCATTTCTTCACGCGCTTCTTTTTGCTCTTTAGCCATGGCTTTTTCTCGATCATTATGACGTTTTCTTAGGCCATCAAGATCGCCACCTTTGACGATCATTTGCACGTCTTCGCCATCAATTGTCTCAAACTCAAGAAGGGCTTCGGACAAAGAGTGCAACATCTGTATATTTTCCTCTAGGATTCGCTTGGCTTTGTTGTACCCATCCATAATGATGCGATGAACTTCTGTATCGATCTCTTCGGCTTTCGAGTCCGAGTACTCTCGAGTACTATTGGACTGCATCCCTAAAAACACCGGGCCCTCATTCTTTTCGTAAGCTAAGGGTCCTAGCTTTTCGCTCATTCCCCACTCGCAAACCATTTTGCGAGCAACATCAGTGGCTCGTTCAATGTCATTACCGGCACCTGTCGTGTAGTCTTCGAAAATGATTTCTTCTGCTACCCGCCCACCAAACAACATGGCGATCATGTTTTCAGCGCTCTTTTTTGACATGTTCAGGCGGTCTTTTTCTGGAAGAAACTGTGTCAAACCGAGGGCCATTCCACGGGGAATGATAGTCACTTTGTGGATTGGGTCAGTGCCTTTCAGCATCTTGCCAACCAGGGCGTGCCCCGCTTCATGATAAGCGGTGATTTTTTTATCTTCCTCGCTGATAACCATGGACTTTCTTTCTGACCCCATAATCACTTTGTCTTTAGCGAAATCGAAGTCTCGCATGGTGACCTTGGATTGCCCACCCCGAGCGGCATTCAAAGCGGCCTCGTTTACTAAATTGGCAAGGTCAGCACCCGAAAACCCTGGCGTTCCCTGAGCCACTTTTTTAAGATTCACGTCACTGGCCGTGGGGACCTTTTTCGAGTGAACAAGAAGAATTTTTTCTCGACCTCCAAGGTCAGGCTTATTCACCACAACCCGGCGATCAAAACGTCCGGGACGCAACAGCGCCGGATCCAACACATCAGGACGGTTGGTGGCGGCAATAATGATAACTCCATCATTGCTTTCAAAACCATCCATCTCAACCAGCATCTGGTTCAAAGTTTGCTCTCGTTCGTCGTGCCCGCCACCCATGCCGGCACCACGATGACGTCCAACGGCATCGATCTCGTCAATAAAAATCAAACAAGGAGCATTTCGTTTTCCTTGCTCGAACAAATCTCGTACTCGACTGGCACCGACTCCAACAAACATTTCAACGAAGTCCGACCCAGAAATTGTAAAGAACGGTACACCCGCTTCACCGGCGACAGCGCGAGCTAAAAGAGTTTTACCGGTGCCCGGGGGCCCCACAAGCAAAACACCTTTGGGGATTTTGCCGCCCAATTTGGTGTATTTTTTGGCGTCTTTCAGAAAATCGACGACTTCGGTCAACTCTTCTTTGGCTTCGTTGACACCGGCCACATCGTCAAAAGTGACTTTGTTTTTGTTTTCAGTCAGAAGCTTGGCTTTGCTTTTGCCAAAGGACATGGCTTTGCCACCACCCACTTGCAATTGCCGCATCACAAACAAAAACAATCCGAAAATGATTAAGATGGGTAGGTAATTCATCAGAAACACCATCATAAAGGAATTATTGGCATTGGATTCGTAGTTGGGAGTCATTTGATTCTGCTCAAGAAGACGAGCACCCTGCTCGCCGATGTTGCCAATGATGGTGAAGTCCTTACCACCATACTCATCAGCAAACTGGGCTTTGATGGTTCCATGGATCTCTCCAATGTCGCCGCCAGATCCCACATCTTTGAATGTGATCGATTCGACTTTATTATTTTCTATGGCTTGCTTGAACTTTGGGTAATCGAATTCGGCAATTTGCGTTTTCTTGGTCTGCTCGTAAGCTTGGACCATAATGACGACAACAATGATTGCTAGTGCCCAAAAAGCCATGGATCGAGATGCTTTCATGATTCTCCTCTTAGGATACTCTTCAATGAGTCTCCGTTTTTACAGTTTAGCATTGACTGTTCAATGGCTCAATTCAGCTGAGTCTCTCTAGGCTCATTCGTCCTGCGTCAACTTTCCAACACCGTCCGAGCATTTGAAATGTGAAGCTTTTCTGTTCTTTGTCAAGGCGCTTTAGAACCTCGTTTATATGGGAAACCCCATAGTTTTTAAGACCTTGACCCTTCATATAAGTAGCTAAAACCTGCCTTTTCTCACCTTCTGAGAGAGTGAGCAATTGAGACAATTCTAAAAAATTCTGTTCGCCAAGGGAACGAAGATGTCCCGACTGGTCCAAAGATGAGACTAAATGGTGTAGAGATCGCGACAGAGAGTCTAAAGCCCCCTCCCTTTTCGCTTCGAGATCTGGCAACCATTGATTGCGCAGCCAGTTGCGCAAGGGATCGGATACAGAGTTGCTTGGATCCTCTTGCCATTGCCCCCCTTTTTCTGAAAGGTAGCTCTGCAAGTCTCGACGGCTAAGGTCAAGCAGAGGGCGCAAAATCCATCCTTCAGAGTGTGACATAGCCTGAAGTCCCTCGGGTCCAGTTCCACGGATCAAGCGAATCAAGCGGGTTTCCAGCAAATCATCTCGGTGATGAGCCAGTACCAATTTTTGAAATCCCTGTTCTTTTTTTACTTGCTCAAAAAATTCATAACGAGCGTCGCGAAACTCAGCTTCCGATTGCAAGGGAGTCTGCCAAGAATCTAAAAACCGAGAAAGGTCTTGCTCCCAAAGGTTGCTAAAAAAAGCAACGCCCGTACCTTCACATTGGCTGCGCACAAATTCAAAACACTGATTGCGATAGTTAAGTTGGTCGGCATCCAACGAGGGGCCATGGTGAAAATGAGCCACTGAAAACTGGAAACCAAAATGTTTACGAAAGTGGAGAAAAATCTGCAGCAGAGCCATGGAGTCAAGTCCCCCACTGACGCCCAAAACAAAGGCCTCGTCCTGAAAGGGGCGAAGCTTTTTTGTTAATTCAATCAGCAGGTTCATGGATCGAGAAGTTCGTCCTGAGACTCCGTCGCATCCCCTGTCGTCTTGTTTTTAGGAACAAACTCGATGTCTGCATGAATGGAGATTTTGTGTTCACGAAGGGCCGTTTTGATCTCTTTTACGATATCAATTTTTTGAATCAATTTGGAAAACTCGCTACCCACTTTTTGCACTAAATCTTGCTTTGATTTCTGGGCACCCCGTAAAACTTGTGAGATCACTTCTTTGGGTAAATTGAGCCCCGACAGATACACATTAAGCTGGTCTTCAGAAAGAAAAGGCGACGACAGGCCTCCGGCGATCACTTTCTTCAAAATATCAGATAGGCCCGTCTTTTTGTCTTCATCTTCCCAGTTAAGGTCCACTTTTTCTTTATCCACTTTATTCTCCATAGAGTTTGGCCACACGCTGGTGATAGGCCTTCATCATCGCCGGTAAATTGGCGCTGAGGACAGTTTTAATCATAGGCTTCGGTACAAACATACCAAAAGCGGCATCCACATAATATTCGGCCTTGGTTTTCCCGTCTTGTTCTGAAAGCTTCCAGTGACCCGACATTTTTTTGAAAAGATCGCCATCGACAAAGCTCCAAGAAACTTCGGTGGGGCGTTCTTCCTTCAGCTGTAAGACATAGTTGATTTTTTTAATCACGGACACTTCATATTTTACTTTTTTAGTAGTGCCTTCATCCTCGATCACCCGACAGTCTTTCACTTCGTTGAGAAACTCGGGATACTTTTCGTAGTCGATCAATAAATCAAAGAACTGATCGGGGCTGCAGTTAAAGACTTCGGTGTGCTTGACGTCTGCCATTAGTTCTCCTTTTTTCCAAATAGGGCCTCGGCTTGGGCCATTAAATCGGCTCGATTGTCTTTTTGAAAGCTTCCATCTCCGACCGCAAAGTAGTCGCAGAAGTTTGCCTCTTCTTTTTCTCGAACCACATCGGCCGAGGGTTCTTTGCATTCGTTGTAGGCGGTCGGGTCATAAAAACGACAATTTTTACAAACGTGTAAGTCAGCGCTGCACTTTTCGCACTCGTCCCGACGACCGACCCGTTCGGAAACGGAGTTCTCGGTTCCGCAGGAAAAACACTGAACCCTTAGCGCCACTAAAGGCCCCCTGAAAAACCGATGGGCTTTAACTTCATATTATGCTGAGAGTCTACGAAGCGAATGGTGCCAGTTTTTGATCGCATCACCACGGACTGAGTGACAACCCGCTGGTTCGACAAATAGCGCACCCCTTTCAGCAAGGGCCCCTCGGTGACCCCTGTGGCACAGAACATCACATCGCCCTGAGCCAGGTCATCGCGAGTGTAGATGCGGTCCGGATCTTCGACACCCATTTTTTGGGCCCGTTTTTTCTCTTCATCATTTTGCCATTTGAGTCGACCTAAAAAATCTCCCCCTAGGCACTTCAGTGCAGCGGCTGTGATTACGCCCTCTGGAGCCGCTCCAATCCCCAGCAGCATGTCGATTCCGGATTCTTCTAAAGAGGCCGCAATACCGGCCGAAACATCACCGTCGCCGATCAACAAGATACGAGCCCCGAGGCGACGGACTTTTGCGATCAATTCGGTGTGACGATCTCTTTCTAAAATAACGATCGTCATTTCTTCAATTTTCTTATCAAGGGCCTGGGCTACGGCTTCGATATTTTCTTCAGGGGTTTTATCAAAACTGATCTTCCCATAGGCTTTGGGACCCACTGCAATTTTATCCATATAAGTATCGGGGGCATGTAAAAAATGCCCATGCTCAGCCACCGCGATCACCGATAGAGCTCCTACTCCACCACTGGCGCAGATGTTCGTGCCCTCCAAAGGATCCAGAGCGATGTCCACTTTTGGGCTATCGGCATGGGCCTTCCCCACTTTCTCTCCGATATACAACATGGGAGCTTCATCGCGCTCGCCTTCACCAATTACGATGGTTCCGTCGATATCGACGTTTTCGAATGCTTTTCGCATGGCATCAACAGCGGCTTGATCAGCACCGTGGGAGTCACCACGACCAGTTAGCTTTGAGCAGGCCAAGGCAGCCGCTTCAGTTATGCGTACAAATTCTAAGGCTAAATTTCGATCCATGGGTCACTATCCTCTTTGCTCCAGAAACTTTAAGACCGTTTTTGGCAGTTTAACGGCTCTGCGGGTCTTCATATCAAAAGCAACGTGCACCGTCTTACCAAATGCCACTGGTTTAGGAAAGGATTTCGTCGAAAACTGGTAATCAAAAATCAACTTCGCTCGCTCGTTGGAGACGACGTAGTCGATCACCACCTCTTCGTTGAACTGTAAAGGTTTCTTAAAGTCGACATGGCAGCTGACCAAAGGGTAATTTATGTCCCCTAGAAGATTTCCATCGGGGTTACCGTTGATGTGGCGAAGAAATTGTAAGCGCGCCTCTTCCATCAACAGCACATAATTGCCATGATGGACAATACCCATGGCATCCGTTTCGTAGAACTGGATCAATCTTTTGTACTGAAAATCAGGATTGGACATGGGCTTCTATCAATTTTTTAAATTGGACTAGGGCTGGAAGGTCAGTTTCGACTTGTTCGACAATGGCTTGAATTTTTCGGGCTATTTGCTGATTGTTTAGTGTCGGCACTCCGGATTGCACAGACCTGTTTTCAAAAAGAAGCATATCGTCTTCAAAAGCCATGGTGGCATCGGCCAGTTCCATTTGCGCCTTCACCAAGTTATCGCCCAGCATCCACAAATACAGATTGGTATCTTTGGGACCATGGAACCAAAAGGAAAAATCCGCCTTCCCCGAGTAGTGCTTTGGATCAATCAAAGCCATGTTGAGACCAACAATTCGATCAGTCACTACCCGATCAATGATAATGCGAGCTTCGACGGATATATTTTGAAATTCCACGGCAACGACTTCGTCGTTAACTCGAACGGAAGTGGCGTCGATCGTGGCTTCATCAATGTCGGTCTGCAAATGCAATACCACCGGTTGGTCGACCTCATTGACTTTTTTTTCTTTCGGTTGCGCAAAAGCCGCTCCTTCGTAACTCATATCAAAAACCAGGGTCTTTCCAAACCCCACCAAGTTGACGGACAATACTTTGGATGAGGGTTCAACTAGAACACGCTGATACTTTCTTCGGTCTTTGACGCTATCGTTTTTTGACATGGCTTTCTCGCTGGGTTTTGGCTTTATGGAAATTGTCCTCTATGAAGGCTCGCATTTTTTGCGCGGTTTTTTCAGCAATAACTTCGAGCGTAAAATTGATTAAGAACTCTGGAAGGGGAATATCCATTTTTTTCATGCTCGACCATAAAGCAATTTCGGTTTGCGTCGGTGAGATTTGCCGCAATTTATAGTGGCCGACCATCCCTTCGAGCTTGCCCCAGGTGACAGTCCAATCCATCTGAGCCTCTTCGGCGGTTTGCTTCCCCCATTTGTACTTTTGCAAAAATCGAATCTGCTTCCCAAAGGCTTTAATAAAGAAATAAACCTCTTGCTTGGCAGGGTCGTGCTTCACAATCTTGAAGTAACTAGACACTTTGGGAAGTTCCTCGAAATGTTGAATCTGCTCTTTGGCAAAATACAAAGGCACATTGATTGCTCCCACACCCAACATTCGAATTTTGCTTTCGCGCCCTTTCGATTCGACATCCACCGACACGACAATTTTCCGTTGCTCGGTGATTTGTTTCTCTAGTTTTGGCTTCAGACGCCAAAACGGCAGCTCCTCTTGAGCCAGCACGAAACTGGGAAACGAGCTCAGAAGTCCTAGAATAATGATGCAACTGGCCCACTGACCCATGTTATCAGTATACAAAAGGCTACGGGGCAATGCTATGATGAAATCTATGTTTTCGCCCCTTCTTTTCAACGAATTTTCGAGATTACACTAGACGGACATTGCAATGAAACTTTCTCCCTGGCCGATGGTTGCCACCCTTTTTAGAATCGTCATTGTTCCGGTCATCATTGGCTTAATGATCTACAAACCACGCTATTGGGCTCTCAGCAGCTGCCTCCTGTTCGGTGTGGCCTCAATCACAGACTGGCTCGACGGCTATTTGGCCCGAAAACTCAATAGCGTCTCTAATATGGGCAAGTTTCTTGACCCCATTGCGGACAAGGTTTTGGTCTCCAGTGTGTTAATCATGTTTATCCCTCTGCAGTGGATTGAAGCCTTGGCCGTACTTTTGCTGATCAACCGAGACGTGATCATCGGAGGCATTCGATCCATCGCCGCTTCCGAGGGACAGGTCATAGCCGCCGGAAATTTGGGAAAATGGAAGACAACCTTACAAATGATTGCCATTCCCTGCTTGTTTCTTGCACAGGATTGGAGCTTCTTGCCATTCAAGGCCATTGGCTACTACGGATTGTGGGCCAGTGTCGGTCTCAGCTTAGTTTCAGGATTTCAATATTTTATGGGTTTTTATAAAACTCAAGATGTCAGATTCTGATAACTAATTTCAAAAAACAGGACATGTCAGTTTCTTTTATTTCCCGCGCTCGCTATATCTTGGCTATGGGTACATGGGGTGCCCAACAAAGGGGGGATAAATGATAAAGAATCTACTAATCATAACATTGTTGGCGTTTGGAAGCTCAGCTTTTGCAAATGACCTAACCACAATTACAGTTTCAGGCAAAGATCACTATCAAGGGGACAAAGTTTTACCCTTGCGAGCCCTGGCCAATCAAAAATTACAAGCGATGGGTGAAGACGCTCGTGATTTTGAACTTGTCGGCGTGACGATCGAAGCCAAAAGTAAAAATGGCAAAGGCACAGCCACTTTGATTGTTGGTAATGATCAAAACAAACAAACCGTAAAAGAATTTGGCAACAACGATCTCTTTTTCGAACTCACCACGCCTTGGTCTTACAACACCATGCACTGGGACCTTAGCGGAGCCGAAGGGCAACCGGGGGAACGCTGGCGCCTACGCTTTAACGGCAACATCAAAGTGCGCAGCATTCAGTTGCATGTGGCATCGTCCACGAAACGGGTTCGTATCCCAATGGGAGACCAGCTGTTCGCTCAGGGCAGTACAATTGCTTTAAAGCGTGAGCTTCAGCAAATGGGTTACGATGTTCGCGATGCTCGATTGCGACGAGTGGTATTGGTCGCTAAAAGTCGCGCCGGACAAGGACAAGCAAAAGTTCTTATTGGTCCCAATGGCGGAACCGCAGCACAAACAGTTGGTCAAGCGCAGAACGGACTGGGTTTTCAAAGCAACAGCCCACAAAGTTACAACCGTCTTCGCTACGATTTCAGTGGACCGACTCGAGGTCGCTGGCAAATTGACCTACGTGGTCGAATAAAAGTGAAAGCCGTAATCGTAGAATTTAAATAATGATTCACTGATGCAGGGGTGAACTTTCGGCCCTGCCTCTCTTGGGGGACTCGATCGAAAATCGATTGGGGAGAACAAACAAACGTTGTGTTCGTGGGGAAAGGCTGGGGCCTTTCCCTTTTTTTATGCAACGACATTACAAGAGAAAAAGTTTAAAGCGACGACGCCACAGAGTCGCAATGGGTTTTTCGCAGGTCTTGCCATATCTTGTGGTACTGCCAAGCCGGCGGCGGATTGGGGCCCTGATCATGGTCAGGCAACAAACGAAGTCCCCGAGTTTTACAAAGAACAATGAGAACTTCAGGATTTTGCTTCAGTTTGGCTTCCATCACCTTAACGATTAACTGATAAAAAGGTCCTTTGCCGGGGTCGCGATAGATCAATTTTTCACCACCGTAAGACACCCAGATCCAACCGTTTTTCTTCATCAACGTTGAGGCGACACTTCCTGCTTTTTTCGCCTCGAAGGCCACCATTTTTTCAACCTCACTGCGGGTGTGGGGCCAGCCCCGCCACTTTTGACGAGGGTCCTGCGGACCTTCTGGATATTTTGTGGCCTGCCAAAAACCTTCGATACTTTGGTATTTTTTGCCATCGAATTCAAAAGGGGTCGCAGCAAAATTTGAAAGGACACCCAGCTCGTTCCGCTTTGATAAAATAACATCACTGGGTTGCACAGAATCCGGCGAGATTTCCCAATCTTTTTTCTCACCGGGATTGATGGCTTGCCACCAATGCCCCGGGTATTCGTTGATGATCATTTTCCGCTGGGGTGGCAGATTCGAACAGCTCCCAGTGAAAAGAAAAAGAAGAAAAAGCGACTTATTGAACACGTAACTTTTCTTTGTTTCTAAACTCAAAGACCTTAGACATCAGTTCGTTCACTTTTTTTGCCACCAAGGGACCACCTGTTTTTACCGAAATCGAAGTGCCAACAATGGCGGCGTCAGCATGGGTCAATAGGGCGGCCGCATTGGCATGGGAAAATCCTGACCCAATCACCACCGGACTTTGACCAGCTCCTTTTTTTGCTAACCGAGGTCTATCGGGATTTGGCGCTCTCCCAGACTTGGTACTGGTCACGATAACCCCTTCACTGCCACTCGCTATGGCCCGTTTCGCCGAAGTTTCTAAACTTATATTGGGGTCTATCATCTTTGAGTACTTCACTTGAATATCGGTGAGAAGTACAATGTCTTCGGCGGCTATTTTCTTTTTATAGTTGAGTATCTTTTGTGGATCGATCGGCACTTTCTGTTTGTCGGCCATCACTTCATCCGAGAAAAAATCGACCCGCACAAAACGTGCCCCGCTGTCTTTGGCCAGGCGCAGGGTTTGCTCTGGGTAGTGCCAAAGAATCTCAACCCCCACCACCAAACTTTTCGAGGAGGCCACCAGCGCTTGTGCCACGGTCTTCATCGCTCGGTATTTGTCTTCCGATATTTCGGGCTTTAATATTTTACCGCCACGGAATTCAAAAAGAATTCCATCCATACCACTGGATTCCGCAATTTTGATCTGCTCTTTCCCCCACTGAATGGCCTTGCTGATTTTTTTGGGGTCACTCAAATCTTTTTCAATCATCAAAGCTGCGATAATGGGTTTTGGTTTTGAAAAAAGCTTTAAAAAGTCGGTTTTCCCATGGACATTGAAAACAAAAAAGAACAACAGGCTGAAAATAACAGGCCGAATCATGAATCCCTCTCTTTCGATTAAGACCCACAAATAGCGGTCTCTTTCGGAGTTGTAAACGAGAATTGCTATAAAAACAGAGCTGAATGCCGCTGACGGTCTAGTGCTCCAATCCGATTCGAGGCTATTATACCTGAGATCGCACTGGAGCCCCATGAGCCAATTCGAAACCATCAAGAAAGACTTGTTTCCGTCTTTTGTCGTCTTTTTAGTGGCTCTACCTCTTTGCCTGGGGATCTCCATTGCCTCAGGTGTCGACCCCATCAAGGGACTGATCACCGGTATTATTGGTGGCATTGTGGTGGCATTTATTTCTGGATCACCTTTGCAGATCAGCGGTCCGTCAGCCGGACTCGCCGTCATGGTTTTGCATGTGGTCGATGTGTATGGCCCCAATGCTCTGATTCCCCTTGGCATCATCGTCGGTGTCTTCCAACTTGGAACCGCAATTTTTAAAGTGGGACATTTTTTTCAAGCCACCCCACCTGCTCTGCTTCGAGCCATGCTGTCTGGTATTGGCGCTTTGATTTTAATGTCTCAGTTTTACATCGTCTTTGACCTGGATATGAGCTCGAACGGTTTGAAAAACTTGTTAGGACTACCTCAAGTTTTTTATAATGTGATTTCTGGAAACCTGAGTGAAGTTCAAATCCATTCGGGTTTGGTCGCCCTTTTTGTCTTAGTGGTTTTGGGCCTCTGGAGTTTGGGGAAATCAAATTTGTTTGAAGTTCTGCCAGGCCCTTTGGTTTCGACAGTCAGCGCTTCCTTGTTGGTCTACTTTTTAGGTTGGGACATGGCGATGATTCAACTTCCCGCCCATTTTATTGCCGACAGTTTGAATATCGACTATAACAAGGCCTTTTCAGTTATCGATTTTAATTTTGTTCTTTACGCCATTGGATTCGCCTTTGTCGCCAGTGCCGAAACCCTGCTTTGCGTAGGCGCTATTGATAAAATGTCTAAAAAGCGCTCTAATTACAACCGCACTATTTTTGCCCAAGGCATGGGGAATTTTGTGACAGGATTGGTCGGAGCCCTTCCGGTGGTTGGAGTGATCTCAAGAAGTGCTGCGAACATAGAATTTGGTGCCACCACTCGATTTTCTTCGGTGATGCAAGGTTTTTGGCTGGCGGGCTTCTTGCTGATTCCTCAAGTCTTGTCTTACGTCCCGATTCCAGCCCTGGCGGGGCTTCTTATTTTTATCGGCATAAAACTCCTCGATTTGTTTGCTGTGGGAAAATACATCAAAGCCTGGAACAAACCTTCGGTGATCTTTTTTACCACGTTGATTTTAACTGTCAGCGTTGACCTGTTGGCTGGGGTTGTCTCCGGATTTATGATTGCCATCTTTTTACTGGTGATTGATGTCCTTAAATATGATTTAGATATCGAAGATGATGGGGACAACAAGGTTTTAAAATTTAAAGGCAAACTTTCGTTTTTAGACATCCCCGTTCTTGCGAAAAAACTTGAGAAGGGTCAACTAGAAGACGCCACCAACTTGGAAATCTGCTTGCAAGAAGTTGAGTACTTGGACCCGGCCATCAATGAGCATCTAAATGAACTGAAAGACAAATTGGAAGAGAAAGGAATGACCATCAAAATCCGCCATTCCAAGTTCGATGTCCACTAAGAACCATTTGTCCCTCCCCAGTCTGATCTTGTTCTTCCGTAACCTTTTTTAAAGCTTCTGCTGATCCCGACCCTATTCAAGGAAAAATCACCAGCTCGCTGACTAGGGACTAGTCACTCCCTCTGTATTTTTTTCAAAGAGGTCAATCCAATCAGCCCTTAAGCAGCTTTTCGAGTATTATGATGGCATCGTCACCCTCTGGAGAATCCAATGACCTTGTTCAAAAAATTTCTGATTGTTTTGAAATTGGCCCTTTTTATTTTCACCACAGCTTGCGACAAAGACCCGTCTCCCCAGCAGGTGGTTCGCTTTGAAGTCACTGGAGATCCCATGGCTTTTATTCAGGGAACCAAGCAAAACACCTCCGCAGGGATTCCCGCTGACCTTTTTGACAACGATGATGAGTGGCAATTGCATGCCACGGCCTTTTTCACTCAAAAACAAACCAACCCCAGTGACTTTTCCGAAGTGAAAGACTCCAATGCGCCCACCACCAGCGAAGCAAGTCAACAAATCGCTGACAGTGTCATCCTCTATAAAATGTCTCTGTCCTCTGGAAATAGGCGCACTTTCGATACGACGTCTCAGCGGTTTCTGCGTTTGGGATTTGTAGAGCGCAACAATCGACTGTTTTTAAGTTACAGCTCGGCTTACGAGAACCTTTCGGTGCAAGATTCTAGTTTTGTTGTTCAACATTATTCAACCAGTCATGACCGCAACGCTTTCTCTATTCTTGTCAGTAGCGATGCTGATTTTGACCCAGAAATTGTCCATGAAAAACTTTTGATTTCTATGACGTTTATAAAGAAAAAATCCGAGACCATCCTAGGGCAAATGCTCGATACGGCTTACAACTATATTCTCGGTCCAGGGGTTAAATTGGCCTGGGACCAGAGCAAAGACGTCGATGTTACCATTTGCGACAAGGCCCACGCCGGAGGGTTGTACAGCCGCAAAGTGGAAGAGGCCGTCGAAGAGTGGCAACCTCATTTGGAAGGTCGATTGAGATTGGGTTTCAAATATATCAGTGAAGCTTGTCCGCCCTTCAGTGATGTGAACACCCACGTTGTGACCTTTGTACCAGATTGGGTAGAGCTCCAAGGTCCGGATTTCATGATCGCAGCTTCTACTGGAATTGTCAGAGACTACTACCAATCGCGAATTGTGGATGCCGATATTTTTCTGTTTGAGGCAGAATGGAATGAGGCTCTTAGCAGCGTCCAGGCCGGTTTGACTTTAGCCTCTTCGGAGGTCTCCCAGTCGGAAGCTCTACGCAATGAAATCAAGTGGACTATGGCCCACGAATTGGGCCACTTGCTAGGCTTGGACCACCAGTTTGACGGAACCCTTTCGGTAATGTCTTACGATGATGCCAAGAGCATCTATTCTTACGACCAGAGGGCCATTCAGGAATTGTACCCCCTAGTAGAGACCACGGCGGGCACAAACGCGGAGTGAACCCCATTGTGACAAAGAGAAAGAGAACGCTTAATAAAAAAGCGTAAATAGCTAAAATTAAAAGAACTTAATGGTTTCCTTGCGTCAAGGCCACAAAGCCCCTTGCCAGGGCACTGATTTGCGGCTATCTCTT
Organism: uncultured Pseudobdellovibrionaceae bacterium; assembly: GCA_964351315.1. Classification (GTDB taxonomy): domain Bacteria; phylum Bdellovibrionota; class Bdellovibrionia; order Bdellovibrionales; family JAGQZY01; genus JAGQZY01. The sequence continues at coordinate 33,944 of CAYGNH010000009.1, read as the reverse complement.
TTAATCCGTTTAGCGGGTGTAGCTCAGTTGGCTAGAGCGCAACCTTGCCAAGGTTGAGGCCGTGGGTTCGAGCCCCATCACCCGCTCCATTTTCTGCCTCAAGAAAATGGAAATCCAAGAAACCAAAATGATCCCGAAACCTTAATAGATTGAATTTGAACAACCCTATCGATTGTGAAAACTCTCGAAATTTCATGAAATTTCAACCCTTGGTTACTTTTTGGTGACCTGGTGGTTACCTGAAATTGGCAGCCTGTTTTTGAGTTTATGGCTTCAATTAACTTTTCTATAACTCTGTCGATCAATATTTAATTGCTTCGAAAATTTAAGGATTTATAATCAATCCATGATTCTTAAAGACAAATTAGACCAATATTTGAAATGGCTAGAAGATTTCATTGCGAGTCACGACCCAACACGAGTCCTATTTTTTGGTTATTTCTCTTATATGGCTATTGGGTTCATTTTCCTTTCATTGCCGTTCTCGCAGAAAACGCCTGTTTCTTTTATAGACAACTTGTTCACCTCAGTTTCGGCAGTTTCAACCACCGGTCTGATCACAGTAGACCCCAGTACAGTTTACAGTTTCTTTGGTCAGATCATTTTGCTGACCTTAATACAATTAGGTGGCATTGGGTACATGACCTTGGGATCCTTTGTTATTCTGCAAATAGGAGGCAAGTTCTCAAAAGATCGTGAAGGGTTAACACGAACGGCTTTTCCTTTGCCCGAAGATCTAGACATTAGACTCTTTTTGAAGAGTGTTGTATTTTACACTTTGGTGGTCGAATGTATTGGTGCAACCTGTTTGGCCTACTATTTTAATTTGGAACAAGTTGAAAGCCCAATTTGGTCTGGAATATTTCACAGTATTTCAGCGTTTTGCACGGCCGGCTTTAGCTTAAATCCCGACAGTTTCGTAGGATTTAAGAACCATATTCCCGTAAACCTTATCATCTCGATTTTAAGTATCCTCGGAGCCATGGGCTTCATTGTTGTCACCGACATTGTGAACAGATTACTCGGCAATGTGAAAAAAATATCATTCACAACTCTAGTGATTGCCAAAATAACCTTTATTTTTCTCCTAGCAGGAACTCTATTCCTCACTTTTGTGGAGCCAGAGATTGCTCACTTGAGCTTAAAAGACCGTTTGATAGCCTCATTTTTTCAGACCATGACCTCCACAACTACCGTGGGTTTTAATAGTATCGATATTGGGAAACTGGGGACGCCTACCGTGATGTTATTATTCTTCTTTATGTTTTTTGGCGCATCACCATCGGGCACCGGCGGAGGATTGAAGTCTACTACATTTGCAGCACTCTACGGTCTTGTAAGAAGCACTCTTCGCAGAGACAAAAATATTACATATATGCACCGTCGAGTTCCTTTAAAAGCACTTAGATTCGCGGCGTCTGCTTTTAGTTTTAGTATTTTCATCCTCGGATCAAGTGTCTTCCTCTTGTCTTTGACGGAATCGTTTGATCTTGAAAAAATTGTTTTCGAATCCATTTCGGCACTGGGGACAGTTGGTTTAAGTATGGGCATTACTGGAACTTTATCATGGAAGGGTAAGTTGATTATTATCTTCCTGATGATGATTGGCCGAGTAGGTGTCATGTCATTTGGTTTGGCTATAACTGAAACGTCCTTCGATCAAGTGGTCGATGAAGATGTTGAGCTTTTGATTTGATTAGTTTTTTACAATAATTAGGGCTTAGACCTATTGAAAAATATAAATCTCTAAATTATTGAAATAATATTCTTTACGAGCTTTAATAATAGCGGCAATGTACTTTTTTCGCCGAAACTCGGGAAGGTTCCGATGGCGCTTTCCCCATGTGGGTTTTTGGATTTTATAATAAGAGCAAAAATATTCGATGATGATTCGAGAAAAGCGACCATTCCCATTGGCGAAGGGATGAATGGTGAGAAGTCTTTCATGAAGTCTGGTGGCGATCTCTTTGAGGGGATGGGTTTTGTTTTCCAGCCAATACTTGACATCATCTTCAATTTGTTTGAGAGCGGGTCTTACTTCATAGGGCATCAGAAAATCGGGATTATTCAATTCGTGATCTCTGACCTCACCAGCCCATGACCAAACATCGGAAAATAATTTCTTATGAAGCTGATACCAAAAGTGGCGGTCGATGGGATCTTTGGTTTGTTGGCTAAGCCAAATGAGCCCCTCGGCGATATTGGCTTCCTCGTACTCATCAAGCTCACCCATGTTTTGGATGTGCTTTGGTTTCAGCCCCCTCTTTAACTCTTCAGGCAGTGGTGTTTGGCCATCACGATCTTTAAATAAAAAATCACTCACCAAACATCTCCCTTTTCAATGAGCTTTTGCGCTAGCCGCTCTATTCGCTCTTCTGCATCGGCCGAGACCTTTTGATCTTCTAGCGTCATATGGGTGTCAGCCGACATAATGGCCTTTCTTGCTTTCTCATAAGCCTTTGATTCAAGAAGTCGGCCGATCTCCTTTTTGGGTAAAAACGCATAGACCAATTCGCAGTCCATGGCGTGGGCCATTTTCCGAAGATTTTGGATGGTGATTTTGCCTTCGGCTTCGCGCTTTTCGGTTTCAGTGACGGTAGCGGAGCTGAGGTCCGTCAGGCGTGCGAGATCTTTCACCTTCATACCAAGGGCCTCTCTCATGTAGCGAATCCACCCAGGATGGACCTTTGTGTCTTTAAAGACTTCTCTTATTCCTTCTACTTTGCGGCTCACCTGAGCCAAATGGAGCTTATCAAACATGGCTTTTCCCTTCGTATATATACGAATATTTTACCATATTTATTCGTAAATATACGAATTTTTCTTTAATTTAGTTCGTATTTATACGAATATTTGGCTTTTTTCACCAGATTTCAATAGCTTAGAATAAGCGATCTCTCGTCTAGGGGGTTGCCACCCACCGTATATGAGGGGGTGATGAAGTGGGATTTGGCTCCTTGCGTAGATATCCGAACATAAACCGAACATCGGTTCGGATAACACCGGGATTTTGAGTCTCTTTCTTTTTCTGATTTCCAAAAGGATTTCAAAAACTTTTGAGTTTCGGAATTTCCCACACTCGCTGTTTTCCGACCGTGACCACCCCCACTCTACGAAGTGCCGTGAGGGTGGTCAACTTCGGAAAAGGCGCTCGTCAATCCTGGTTACTTTTTGCTGGGTGATGAAATCTTTTGAAAATTATAATAGACTTAAAAATCTGTAACGGTTCTTTGAAAACAAAATAGTGATTAAAACTAATCCTTAAATTGAAAAACAGGCTGTCAGTTTTTTTAGGTGTAGTGATTTCTAATTAGGAGAAAACTATGGCGATTAAAAAACAAATAACTGACGGCAAAACCACATATTAAGTGATGGTGAAAGTCCGTGATCAATCAGGAAGGCAAAAAACCAAGAAACGTAAAAACATAACTTCTTTGGTGCAAGCCCAAAAGATTGAGTATCAATTAAAGCTAGAGCTTGAGGGTTTTAGAAATAAAATTCTTTGGTCCAAGTGGGTGGAAAAATGTTTAGAACTGTGTCGGCTTGAATACAAGAACTCCACTTTTCTGAATTACAAAACCACTCTTGAGAAATGGGTGAATCCCCATTGGAATGCTCGATTCATTGACGAGATCACCACTTCAGATGTGCATGAATTGATTTTTAATACTGTTGAAGGAGTTTCCTATTGGCATCGTAAGAATGTTCTAAAATATGTGAGACGCATTTTTATGATGGCCGTCGAAGACGGAGTTCTGCAAAGAAATCCCTCTTTAAAGATTAAGGTCAAGGTTCCACAAGCGGTGCAAAAGGTTCTAAACCCTAAAGAGATCGAAATTCTTTTAAAGCAAGCCAAACTTTTGAATCATGTTTTCTATGAGATTTGGAGTTTGGCACTTTTCACTGGAATGAGAAACGGTGAACTCTACGCTTTAAAGTGGAGTGATGTGGACATGGAATCTCGTATGATCCATGTCACCAAAGCTTGGACCTCTAAGGATGGCTTTGGATCTACGAAGTCAGCAAAGAATCGTGTTGTGCCCATGTCGCCTGAGTGTTTGGCTTTCTTGAAAGAGCTAACGTTGCAAAGGGGTCACGAAGAATTTGTCCTGCCACATTTTGTGGCTTGGACCAAAGGGAACCAGGCTAAAATTTTAAAAGAGTTTTGTGAAGGCATTGGGATCACTCCGGTGAAGTTCCATGATCTAAGGGCGACGTTCACTACACAGATGATGCGAAATGGTGTAGCACTCGCTAAGGTCATGGCCATCGTGGGTCATTCAGAGCTTAAAACCACTCAAGGCTATTTAAGACTTTGCGGCCAGGACGTGGTCGGGGCTACTGACTCTTTAGGAATTAAGCTTCCTGAGGACGTGGAACGAGGCAAAATCCTTAACTTTAACAGTTAAAAAATAGGGTTACTTTTGGTCACTTGGATTTGTTTTTCTTCAAGAAAATAAGCCGGTTAGGTTCTAACCCATCACCCGCTCCATCATCTTCTTCTGCAGGTCTTTTATTAGAGTCACCATTTTACTTCGTTGAGTTCGTGACCGCTGACTTCACCAGTCCAGCTTTAAAGGTAAATCCTAGATTTTCTAAGCCGCTAAAAAAACTCGCCACCGAGAAATCCCATCAGCTCGAGGCCCAAGTTGTTGACACCCGCCATTTCCAATCTGAGCCGTCCGACGCTCCACCGAAATAAAAATTAATTTTGTTTCCCATTTTTGAGTATGATCCTTTCATTTTTTTGAGATACCCCATAGATCCACCAGGAAAAAGCTTTTAAAATTCCTGGTAATTGTCTAGTATGAGTTCGTGAAAGTAAAAATTCTATTGTCTCTCGTTGCAACCTTTTTCTCCATTGCTTTGGCTGAGCTGTTGGCTAGAGCTTTCTTGCCTACTGAACATGATCATGCAATGTCCGTTTATAGTTTCAGCAACTACCCCACTCTTCAAGAAGCAAATTCTACAATTCATATGAAGCGAACGATTCTGAACAGCAGTAAAATTTTTGATTCTCATTACAATTTTGATTCGTTTGGTAGGAGAAAAGTCCCGGTCAAAGAGAACGCTTCCGAGGGGCATATTTTCTTTGGAGGCTCTTTTATTTTTGGAGATTGGCTCGAAGACAATGAAACCTTCCCATGGTTAGTTTCTGAAAAATCAAGCTTTCAAGTTTATAGTTATGCTCAGGGTGGTTATGGCCCCAATAATATGTTGGCCATATTGAAAGAACACAATATTGACAAGCAAACTAGTGACCAGATCAAAAAATTTGATGTTTCTTTTTTCTCATATTTATTTCATACTGAAAGGTACCTAGGGAAGCTTCGGTGGGTGGGAAGAGTGCGAGTCAATGAACCCTATTTCGATTTATCTAACTTGGACCGAGAAAATTTCGAAAACTTCGCTACAGCAAAACCATTGCGAACATTTACCTATTGGCTTCTCTATCATTTGAAATTAGGGCGAATTATTGCAAAAACTTGGCATTACGACTCAGGGGAAACCAGCCAGAAATTGCTCTGCGCTATCGTTAACCGATCATTTTTTGAGTTAAAAAATCAACTCAAGGGTCGATTGAATCAATTTAATTTTGTCATTTCCCCTTTTTTAATCCACCCACAAAACCACGCTTATTACCAAGGAGTCCGACAATGCCTGAATTCCGATATAAATGTTCTTGATTTCCCTCCTCCAGAAGACTTTATTGAAAACCAAGATAAGTACCTAATCGATCCACCACTAGAGACACACCCCAGTCGTTTCGCCAACGAATGGTTTGCTGAAAAATTTTTACATTCATTGTGAATGGTGGCAACAGCCTTGAATTGCAAAGAAAGTTAGCTATCTTCGATTTCTTTACATTTAACGAAAGCTGGACTTTACCTTCTCTCCACTTTGATATTTTACATTGATAAATTCCTAGAATAGAAGTGACCACTCCAAAGTCGTTGGTCACAAGATAAAATGTAAAAATTGAGAAGAATAAAACCCCTTGGCGAATTCCCAGATCCATCATCTCCTTTGCAAATTTTAGTCGTGAATTTCCCTTTTTCTGGGCTGATTCCCTCGGACTATAAGCTACATCATAATCCAAGCAGAGAAAGTCCTGTATTCTCAATCATGACGACACAAAGGCTTGGAGATAATATGAAACAAAATCGGACCGCCCTGTTCACTTTCAGCAGCATCGCTGGTGCACTGTTGCTATTTTTTGTTTTTATGACTGGTTTTCTGAACAGCCCTGTCTTTCGGCGCAACCATCTCCGTCCTCCAAGCCAAATGGCCCTCTATCCCGCATCGGGAAAGAGCTTAAAAAAGACCACCCTAATTTCTTTGCAACAAAAAGGCCTCGAGTACCTGTCCCAAACATCAAAGCTGTTACCTGAATTTGTCGGCGCCAAAATCAATTGTACCAACTGCCATACGAATGGAGGCAAAACCGCCTTCACGGCTCCTTGGATCAATGTTACGAAACGCTACCCTAAATACCGAGAGCGGACCGGCAAAAACGTCAATCTGGCGGGAAGGATTAACGATTGTTTCGAGCGAAGCCTGAACGGTCATGCTCTTCCCGAAAATCATCCCGCAATGCAGGCCATGATGGCTTATATGGAATCTCTTGAACAAAGCCAGGAGTACCAAGAATTCGGCATCAAAAAGCTCGTGCTAAAAGAGGAACCGAATTTGACACATGGCCAAGAAGTTTATGCCGCTAAATGCAGTCAGTGCCACCAACCCAATGGCCAAGGACTGATCGGTGAAGGAGGGCTTGTGATTTATCCGCCCCTCTGGGGAAAAGACGCATTTAATATTGCCGCCGGCATGGCTCGACTACACACCGCCGCTGGCTTCGCCAAACACAATATGCCTCTAGGCCAAGGGGAAAGCCTCTCCGACCAAGAAGCCTGGGACGTGGCCTTTTATTTTTCCCAGCAGCAACGCCCCGACTTTGCCTCTAAATACCTCGATTGGCCCAAAGGAAATAAGCCCAAAGATGCGCGCTACTAAGTTTTTACTTATCATCTTCCTAACAATGAGCACTCTATCGGTTCAGGCTCGAGACCAAGACTGGGGTATTTTTCAATTCCTCCACAAAACCCAAGACAACCATCTTTTTATGGCAGAATGGTTACGAAGAGATGACGGAGCCCTTTTTGAACAAAGGTTCTTTGACTACTTTCGCTTTTCTTACGGGAAAAATTTAGGTTCAGGCTTCACTTACCTCTTCGGTGCCGGTCACGTGAATTTTGAGAACAGACCCGATGAAACTCGATTCCATCAGTTTTTAATCTACAAATACCAACTCTCTTCTTACTTCCTGTCTTTGAATCGCTTTGGTTTGGAAGAGCGCCTCTTTAAAGGGGACTCAAACCTCTATCTCCGAGCGCGGATCCGAAACCAAATCGACCCCTTACCAAACCATGCCTGGGGTGTTTCCGTTTACAACGAAGTGTTTTTTGTCCAACAAGGGCTCGGCAAGTTTTATTCTGGGCTCAATGAAAATCGTTTTGGTTTCGGCCCACGCTACAACACCCAGGGGTTTGAACTCTACCTCTACCTGGTTAAAACCTACCTGCGAAACGTCAAAAATAGAAAGACTCACCCCACCTGGGGCCAACTGCAAATGAGACTCTCTTTTTAGACGACAAAAAATCTGGTCCCAACACTCTCATCTACTGAATGATCTTGATACAATAATTGCTTGGGTACTTACGAGTATAATTGCCACACCAGTGGGTCATCGTGCCCCTGGCTTTGTCTGATCGGTTGGTCAGTTGCGGTGAGAGACCAAGACAGACATTTTTGGTCTGGCCTCGGTTTTGCACCCTCTTGGGGCAGTCATTACAAAGTGAGGTCCTATGACTAGCAAGAAGAATCGACCCAAAGAAAATCAAGCCAATCTACAGAAGGTCCGTAAAGAAAACCAAATACAGAAGTCAGGAGCGATCCGTAAGGACGCCCATGTATCATCTCGTAACAAGCGCGAACAAGGCAAAAGAGATGAGCATTTGGCCTCTAATGAGTCAGCTTAACAACTTTTGAGCACTGGAGAATTTTATGCAGATACAAATAAACTCAGATCACAACGTCGTGACGCCCGAAGGTTTTTCTGATTATGTTCGAGAGGTCATCGAGCAAACCTTAGAGTATCAACAAAGCCAAATCTCAAGGATTGAAGTGTATCTCCGAGATGAGAACGGTGGAAAAACTGGCACCAACGATAAACATTGTGTCATGGAAGCGCGCCTAAATGGTCGCAAACCGATAGCGGTTACAGATCAAGCAGGCACCATTCATGATGTGATCGCGGGGGCTGCTGAAAAGCTCAAGCATGCACTGGAAAGTATTTTAAGTAAGGAGCATGATCACCACCCAAGATTTTCGTCTTCCGCAGAGAAAACCTTTTCTTGATAAAATAAAAAAAACTTCTAAAAACGAAGTTCATTGAAGCGGAGGCGCCTGCTGCAGTCGTGGCAAAGCCCAGTTCAATGACCGATCAAGCTCATGTACCCGGCAACAGCAATTGATCTCAACCCTCAATCACTACGGCCTTTTTTCACGTTTGAGTACATATGAAACAATTTTATTGTTAGCGTAAAATAGTCCATAAAAAATTTTTATCTTGATCCGGACTGAGAAATCAAGAGCGCTATGGATAGGACTCAGAAAACCGGGTCCCCTATCAAAACCTTGCAACCTGTCGAACTTTGGGATTCGAGAGGCCCTAGAGGTAAACGTGAAATATTCCGAACATGATATGATTCGGATTGCCTGGATCGATGCTGTTAACCTGACGGACGTACTCTAGTTGTACATTGAAATGGGACAAGGGAAGCCACTGTAGACCAAGGCCCGGCTGATGAATCAGATTGTAAGAGGCACCACTATCCCTAGAAAGGTGTTCGAAAACGGCGTAGCCCATAAAGCCTTTGAAGGGCATGTAGCCCAATCGCAAAAGACTGGCGAGAGTGTCGACGCCCACATTGGGTTGGGCAGCCAAATGACTGCGCTCATAATCGAATTCAAAAATACCAAGCCAATCTCGACCCAGTGGGACCACGGCGTTGACGCCAGACAGGACTCTTCTTTTAAGGCCCGACTCGCCAATCAGAACGCTAACCCCTAACCGGGAATGTCCGTTAAGATAATGTATAAAGTGTCCGGAAAAATTTCGCTCCGACTCGTTGTCTCGTGGATTGTCAATTCGCCCTAGGCTTGTGTTAAAGACCATCTCGTAATTGTCATGCAAGCTAGTGTATTCCATGTTGTAGGTTTCGCTGTAAGATCCAAAACCGAATTGGTCTTTGACTAACCGGGCGTGGTTGTCGGTAAAAACCCCGAAGGTCTGACGAAATCGTCCTAGACGAAAGCGGCTCATAGGGGTTGGACTCCAGATCGCATAGTGCCTTTCTGAAAGAAACTGCCCTCGACCTGGAGTTCTGTCTGGCCCCTCCAATGTCCCCGCCGTTCCAACCAGCATGACATCATCGATTTGGTAGCCCACTTCCACATTTTGCTGCATTAAAAAAAACTGGCCGGAGTAGGTCGAGTCGTTTTCGAGATTCGCCTGAATCACTCGAACATCCCCACCCCACTTAACGGCGTCAGTATTTCGAATGGCACCAAAAAAAGGCTGGGCGAAGTTGTCTCCCCCACTCCACGTGCTTAACTGTTCGTTAGAGAGAGCCCTACCATAGTCATTGAGAAGTCCGCCGCCGTTGGGAGACACATGGCAAGCGATGCACGACGGGTATCCCATCACAGTGTTTTGCACAAACGCAAAAACAGGAAGACCAGCAAATAGGAGGAAAAGAAAAATGACAAACTTCATAATTGGAACTTTCCCACTCATTGAAGAACTTGGACTTTGGAATCGACTTTGATTTTTACTTTTTCAGCCACAGTAATACCGTTCCATGCCGGGACCAATACGGCAAAATCATTGAAGTTGAGAATAAAGTCAGCCGACAGACGCAGCTGACCTTGAGTCTCCTTCGCCAGCTCAGCCTTACCTTTGACGGCCTTCTTTACTCCATGAAAATCCATAATCCCCGTAAACTCAAAAGAACCGCTGCGATCCGTTGGAATGGCAAGGTCTTGCAGCTCAATGGTGGCCGTTGGGTATTTGTCGGTTTCCATGTATTTTAAGGCATGCTCATCACGAGAAGAAACCTTACTTTCGAAAGTGTCGATCTTAAAAGAAAGTCGACCGGACACCTTGTTGTCTAATTCGGTCAGGCGCCCCTCTAGGCCTCGACCTGTCGCCTCCATCACCACCAAGTTCGGCCAACCCTTGGTTTTATATGTCACCGTACCTTCGCTCGGTTTGAAGTGAAACTCAGTCGCGGCTTGGCACAATTGAAAAGAGACTGTGAATACAAAAGTTAAAAAGATTTTCATTGATCACTCTCGCTGTAAGGAAGTTTGAGTTTAACCCACTGTTTAATCACCGCCATTTCTTGGGCCGTCACATGGGGAATGTTGGTTTCCAGTTCGTCAAAATCAAAATTGATGGGCATAAAATAATAGTTGTCTGGCGAATCAATCATCGAGTCGACAAAATCACCATAGTTTTCAGAAGATGGTTCCAAATCAAACAGACCAGGCTCTCTAAAAAACCAATCTCTTAGTTTGGTGTAACTTTCAAAATTATTAAGCTTACCACCGCGGGGCCCAAAAGAGTTGTGACATAAAATACATTTCGGACCAAACACCTGGTTGCGTAGAGAAATCCAATACGGCTTCAAAGGCTCACTTTTTACGGAGGACGCCGGTCGATCTTCGAACTCCGGGCTGCCTTGGGCAACCCAAGCCATTAACAGTTTCTTGTCCGCTTCTTTGACCGGATCAACTTTTTGAAAGCGCTTTTTGGGAAACGGCATCTTATCGTTTGCGACCAAACTGGCAATGGTCGAGGCCGCATCTCGGACGGCGGCATAGTCATTGTATTGCGAGTGGCAGGCCACACAGTTGTAAGGGACCAGCACCTTTTGAAAAACTTCCGCAAAGCCAAGGGCCCGCTCTTTTTGGGGTTCTGGTGTTGTTTTTTTGTTGCTAAATTCAAGCGCTCCAGCGTCAATCCACTCGTTCAGCTTCCCAAGATCTTCTTCTGTGATCTGCGGAAAATCTTGGGGCGGCATCACTCTTTTTATATCGTTGGTGAGAATTCGGTCCATTATGCTTTCTAATGACGCGTTAACCACGGCATAGCTTTCGTAAGCCCCGTGGCGGTCATGACAGTTCATGCACTTAGGTTTTAGAATTTGCTCACGAATGATCGTGAAATCCAATGAGGTTTCTTTAATAATGACGTCTTTGCGATCATCCGGCGTCGGCTTGTTTTTGGTTTCCACAAAGTTTCCACACTGGGTCAATAAACCTAAGAAAACCGATAGGACTAAGAGGTTTTGTGCCATGAAAAGCCTTTCTTGCAAAGGCCTTCGGTAGCACAACTGTGGTCTCTTTTTAAGGCTTTTTAAAAGGCTCTCCAAAAACTTTCATCGACGAGACAATTTGTCTCGAAAAAATGGAAAAACAACGTCTTTTCGTTCAAGATCTCTTGAATTTCTCAACTAAAGAAAGCTTTGCTGACCTCTCCCGTTAACACGGAAGACTGATAAGAGAAAGAGTGTGAAGTCCTTGCCTTGCACAGTCAGCAACTCCAACTGTTTGACCTAGTTGATGATCATACAGAAGGAATCGTCGACTCCTTGAATCTCAATGACATTTGTTTGCTGAAACGGGTATTCTGGGCAAGCCACTTTATAAAATAGAAACTGCAGAGCCTTTAAGTCTCCCTGCTGTTCGGTCCTTTAAGGTGATCTTTTTCGATAAGTGCTGACAGTCTTAATCTCGAATAGTCACGAATTTCACAGATCCTTCGGTCAGAATCCATACACGAATAAAACGGTTTTGCCGAATCCCTTTGAGGTCCTCTGGCAAAACTCCATTGTGTTAAAAAAAAGACAACTAGAATTAAAAAACGCACCAAAGACCCACCCTTGTCCTGTCCGTAATTATAAATTGTTTGGGGACGCCAAAACAGTTTTTTAGTAGAAACTGTAATGTTTACTTAATGTAGATATCCTGATTCAACAGATTTGGATAAGATCAATCATAAAAAATATCATATCTTTGTCAGTCTTCGAGGTGGGTTTGGGTGTAGCGGTCGTCCGCCTGTGATCATTGTTTCTGGCCGCGCCTCCAAGCTAAAAGAGAGAGGCTAAATACCCAATTCCATTTGCAGTCTAAAAAAAGTGTCGATCCCTTCTGTTCGACCTAGATTGGCCTGCAATTTCACCCGGTGTCCATTTAAGAAATAGTTTCCACCAACAATCCACTGCCGCAGTGTTGGGTGAAATTGGGACACTTCTTCATCGGGAAGAATCGCCGAGTGTCGCAAAACCATTTCGGTCTGAGAAGTGAGCATTTTACCAAACTGAAAATTATAGCCCTGCCCCACCAAAAAAGCCTGTTGGGCGTTGACAATGGGGTTGTCCAATTGGCGCATGACCCACTCCAAATAGAGCGAGTGCCCCTGCCACTTAACAAGTGCGTCTAAGTAGTGCACCCAAGGGCTGCGCCTTTCTAAGGGGTCGTTGCGAGCGCCGGTTTCAGTGAAAAAGGGCCCCACAGTTCCATTGTTACGAGCAGCCCCATCGAGAAAGGCACTGGTGGCCGAGAGACTCAAGCGCCAATTGGGCTCAAAGGCCAAATCACTTTCAAAGTAATCCCCATTGCGGGAGAACTCACCGCGCGGCAACCACTCGAGCTTTGAAATATAAAACAACCGATGATCAGGTTCTGTCGATCGATTTCGCCCCATTCCAGAACTGATCGCCCCTTGCCAACGGAATATATTATTACGCATTCTGGTTTGCCATTGGGTTTGCAAACCAAAATCCCGGTCGATGTTAAACTGGGCATTAACAATCGAGCGATCGACAAACTGTTGATCGCCCGAGCTTATAATTCTCTGCCGGTTCCCCGGAAGCTTGCCTTGCCCAAAAGCAATCTTCCAACTGTCACTGAGTTGGTAAAGGATCATGGCATCACGAAGGACGTTGGGAGAACCACTGTTGTCCCAATCCTGATCTGCGCGACTAAAAGAGAGCTGTAAAAGATACTGCAAGCGTGGACTGTAAACGGTACCATTCATGCGTAAACGCAGACGGCGGACCGCCCAATCAAACTCATGACGGGGTTCATCGGCCGGGATAGAATCGACCAAGTTAAAGTCGGCGCGATTTTGCATACGAAAGCGAAGGTTCATGCGAAAATGATTCTCTGGTTTGTGAAACTCGATACCATTGCCAAAAGTCACTGGCGTAAACGGACTGGCGTCACCCGACTCTGCCGCTGAAACTGGCGTTTTGAGGAGGGACTCAGGGTCATCTTGAGCCCAAAGCGCCAGTGACTGAAAAAATAGAATCAGAACAATGAGAGAACTCCACATAAGACCGGATTTATCACAATCTAACGAATCGACAAATGAAAAAGTACAGATTGAGGCAGAACTCATGCAAGTCGATCTGGCACGATTCAATCCTTACCCAATATCTATAGGGCTAGGAAACTACTGAATCACCGTACCGCCGTCCATGCCTAGGTATTGGACATTGATAAACCGAGGGTGAGTCGAAGGGAGGACTGAGATTCGAAGCACAGCCGAAGGCAAGTTTACAAGCGCTCTAAAAAAGGGAACCCTCCACATCTATAAGCGAATCAAACCCCGCTCCAAGAGCTTGATACTCAATTCCTTTGAGTAGAAAAGGTGAATCTTTTGATTGTAGTGTCCATCCAATGGATGGAGATCCGAATCGACTGGAGCTCGTTTGCGTGCTCCCATAAGATCGACAAATGGAATTTCCCTTGCATTGAGACAACGGGCGACTTTTTTTGCATTCACCGAGGCTCCACCCCAAATAACAATCAAGAACTGAGATCCAGGCAACTGACTAGAGACATTTTTTTTCATTTGATAAAATGACTGACATAGCTTGTTTAAATTTTTCGCCGAGTAAGGATCTGGATAGTTGATATCGAAGAGGTCATAAATGTTCGATCTAGCAAAAGTCCGCTTCAACCAACTTAAAACTGGCTGTGCCGACTTAAAAGTTCCATTTCTTACTAAGATTCCATCTTTGTCCATTTCGTAGTAGGGATGCCACCCCTCTGACCAACGAAAAATGGGCAAAGAACCTATCAGACGTGAAGCGTGGCTCGTCATAAAAAAGAAAAGAACTAAACCTTTTTCCTCTAGGACTTCTTTAGACAACCGGTTGGTTTCACTCAAAGCTAAACTGTTTCCTGGACCATACCCGCGAAAAGCATAATTATAGATTCGATGTGTGGGAAAGCTGCGTCCCAAAAAATACGAAATGGTTTCATCATCATTGAGTCCTTCACCAAATGTATTGGAGTCACCAAGCACAACAATATGACTTTTTTTCGGCATGGAATCTGCTTGGGGCGTGACTCGGCGTCCATACTCGTCAAAAGAGTACAAAACATCAAAGATAATTTCTGCACCCTTGCTCTTCTTACTTTGGGCAATCGCCCCAGGAATCGATTTAAAGCCCAAAGCTTCATCTGTCTGAATATACTCTTGAGATTTTTCTTCAACGATGGGAGTTTCGTCTTTGCCCATGTTAACATAGAGGCCAACGACAAATTCTAGACCGACAACTAAGACGACAAGAACAATGAAATTTATGGTGACGATCTTAAGCATGGAAAAAAATTATAAACCTAAGAAGACGATCCCTCAACAAGATAAAAAACTACTGAGCCACCATACCGCCGTCAATGGCTAGGCATTGGCCAGTGATAAACCGAGCTTGATCGGAACTTAAAAATAAAATGGTTTGGGCCACTTCTTTGGGAGTTCCGATTCGACGCTCTGGAACCGAAGCGGTGAGACTTTCCTCAAAACCCGGGGAGGTAGCCATCAGTCTTTCAAGCATGGGGGTCATGATGGGCCCTGGACAAACCGCATTGATCCACAGACCTTTGTTAGCATTTTCTAAAGCCGCAGTTTTTGTTAAACCGGCAATACCATGTTTGCTTGCCACATAGGCTGGAAGTCCAGGAAAACCAACCAATCCGGCGATAGAGGAAAGGTTCACAATCGCTCCCCCACCCGACTGGATCAAGGCGGGAATCTCAGCCTTTAAAGCCAAAAAAACGCCTCTCAAGTTGGTGTTAATCACCTTGTCAAAATTGTCCGCACCACAATCAGCCGTGGGAGACATATCCCCTTCAATACCCGCATTATTACAAGCCACATTGAGTTTGCCAAAATGGGACATGGTTTTATCGACAAGATGGGTGACTTCTGTGGGGTTCGACACATCACAAGAAACGAATAGAGCTTCTCCTCCCTTTTCGTTGATCTTATCTGTCGTTTGTTGCCCAAGGTCACTGTCAATGTCTGAAACTACAACTTTGGCGCCACAAGCTGCAAACTCTAATGCCGTTTCGCGACCAATCCCAGAGGAAGCTCCGGTAACCAAGACCACTTTGTCTGAAAAATCAAATTGAATGAAACCCATTATTACCACCTTTACAAAAGATTAAGTACAAGATTCACTTCAAAGAATATGCCATGTCTTCTGGCTTTTTATTCTCATCCGCAGTTTTCTGAGACAAGTTTTCTCATTTCAAAAGTCCCATCTTGCGGCTGTGTTTTTCTACTCTGCAATCTTTCATCCGACCTCGTCTGCCGAGGTCAAAAGAAACTGAGACATTTTGTCTCGGCTTGATACTAACTTGGAGTGGACGGATGAATTTGTTGGGAAAGGATGATAACCTACCGACCGGTTTAATAACCAGATGTGGTGATCATAGAATGAATACTAGAGTTGTCGAACGCCTTTTTTTCAGTAATTTTTCCTTTTTCTTGTCGTTGCGTCGTCTTTTTAGAAACGCGAAACAGTCGATCGAGATCAGTCTGTATATTTTCGAAGACGACCGGGTTGGACGATTTGTCCAGAACCAACTGATCCTGGCGGAAAAAAGAGGGGTGAAGGTTCGCATTGTGGTGGATGGCTATGGATCCATCGATTCCTATTTAAAGCTCCGGAAAAACCTAGGCCTTTATGGTGGGGAAGTTCGGATCTACAACCCTCTACCGTGGCCTTTTGCCCACTTCTATTTTGAGGACTACTTAAGAAATGGACATGTTTTCCCGTTCCTTTCTCATTTGAATCGACGAAACCACTCGAAGGTGATCATTGTGGACTCCCATTCCGTCTTCATAGGAAGTCGCAACTTCACGAGTGCCAGCTTATCCTGGCGCGAAACCAGCGTTCTAATCGAAAGCTCGAATTTGACAGCAGACATCCACAACTACTTCCAGTGGCTCTGGCAAAAATCATTTTATTTTGAAAAGCCCTTGTTTGAAAAACCAAAACCGTTTCGTCATTCCGACAGAAACATTTATTTTTCATACCCACGTCATTACCGCAGACAACTCTTGCGCGACTTGGTTGAAAAAATTGAGCTGGCGCAATTCCAGATTCAAATTATCATGCCGTATTTTTTTCCTCCTCTCAAACTAGTCAAGGCGTTCTGTCAGGCGGCGGGTAAAGGTATTAGGATCGAGATCATCCTACCCAGTAAGACCGATGTGTTTTTGTTTCCTCGGATGAGTCGAGTCTTTTACAAAACTTTACTTAAGGTTGGCGTTCAGCTTTATGAATACCAAGGGGTTATGGTGCACGCCAAGCAGGTCTTGATTGATCAATGGGTCCTGGTTGGGTCAAGCAACCTAAACTCAAGAAGTTTCTTTCACGATCTTGAAGTCGACTACGTTTTAACTGACCCTGAAAAAATTAACCAAATCGTAAAACAGTTTGAAGTCGATAAAGCCTGCTCTAAAAAAGTCGAGGAGATCGATTTTTCAGAATCCACTTTAAGTCGCCTGTTGAGTTTTCTAATCACTCGGATTTTTGGTGGCTCAATATGAACCTACGATTTATCAGCTTTAATATCCACAAAGGTTACAATTTACTGAAACGTCGCTACAGCCTGAATATCGTCCGCGAACTTCTGGAAACCTATAACCCAGACATCGTTATGCTCCAAGAGTTGCATGGGTTGCACCCGAAGTATCACAAGAGTGAAATCGCTCCACTCGAAGAGCTTGCCGACAAACATTGGCCCTTTTACAGCCACGGCGTCAATTCGGTCTACAAGTCGGGTTTTCACGGCAATGCTATTCTAAGTCGTTATCCAATTAAAGACTGGCAGAACACAAATATTTCAACCAACCCCATTGAACGACGAGGCTTGCTCCGCGGCCAAATCCAACTGACTCCCGACATGGAGCTCAATATTTTTTGTACCCACCTCAACTTGACTCCTCCGGGGCAAACCAAACAAGCGCAAAAAATCATGAGTGAAGTCTCCCCCCTGTTTCATTTGTCGCCGCTAGTGCTTGCCGGAGACTTTAACGACTGGACTGGTGCCGTACGAAAACTGATAACCCAATCAGGAGATCTTAATACTCTACCAAAAACTAAAACATTTCCCAGTATGGCTCCCCTTCTGAGCCTTGATGGTTTTTACTACCACGGATTGAAGATCTTAGACTTCCAACCCATAAAGGACTTTCGACATTGCTCTGATCATTTACCCCTTCTTATCGACTGTCAGACCCCGGTTTCATCCTAAATCAAAATGGACCATTTAGCGGTAGATTCCGTTACCGCTTATTTGCAAAGACAAAGGCAATCAGAGCAAGGGTCTATTCGAAAAATTAGGCGACGCCCCTTGCCTATTTCTTGCCCAATCGCTATATCCATTGCCTGAGCTAACAAGGAGCAAAACATGGAAAGACTGCAAATAGAGTGGGGTGATTTACAAAGAACAGAAGCTATTGAGTCAGCCGTTTTCAAAGCGAGTGACCGAGTGTTGTCTCGAGCGCCAACGGCCACCAACCTTATTGTGAATTTCAAAATAATCAATCCCGTGACCAGCGCGGGTGTTAAGTCACAAAAAGTCAGTATGGAGCTTCGCCTACCTCAGCACCAGGATGTTCGAGCGGAAAAGCAAGGCGATGACCTCTATCGCGTTATAATCGATGCTGAAAAAGCATTGCTAAACCAGCTCGAGGCCAAAAAAGAGCGCTGATCTCAAATCCTCATCAAAAATACCCTTTCATCATCGCGTTCCAGTACATGAAAGGTATAGCCAGTTTTTTTAGCAAATACATGCTGTAGCGTTCTTTGGCTTGGTTAAAAGGGAAGGTTTCTGCTGGATTGCCATCGTAGTCGAATTCACAAAGAACACAAGAGTGACGACTCGTTACCAATGGACAAGAAGCATAGCCATTGTATTTTTGCTGAGACGAACGACCATCGATCGCCGCCAACAGATGGGCCACCAAAACCGGCCCTTGTTTACGGACAGCCGCCCCGGTTTTAGAGTTGGGAAGACTGCTGGCATCCCCGGCCGAGTACACATTGGGAAAGCGATTGTGCTGGGTGGTGTATTTGTCAACATCAACCCAGCCAGCTTCGTTGGCCAGAGGACTTACTTTTATAAATTCCGGCGCCGACATTGGCGGGGTGACATGTAGCATATCAAATTTCTCTTCTATCAATTCACCGGTTTCATTTTGTTTAAAGGTGGCAATCTTTTTTTTCCCGTCCACTTTCACCAAGTTGTACTGAAACAGGGTATTGATCTTGCGATCCATTACAATTTTCTCTAAAACCAACCTGTATTTTTGCACACCAAAAATGGCTCCTCCACCCGAAATAAATTTCACTTCTGTTTTTTCACGAACTTTATTGGTTCTAAAAGTTTCCTCGGCAAGGTACATGACCTTTTGTGGGGCACCGGCGCATTTTATAGGGGTATTTGGCATTGTAAACAAAGCTCGCCCACCTTTGAACTCATCCATACACAGCCAAGTGTATTCCACAATGTCTTTTGAGTAGTTCGAACAAACCCCATTTTTGCCCAAAGTGGCTGGCAAGCCTTCGACTTTATCCCAGTCCAATTGGATTCCAGGTGCCACCACCAAAAAGTCGTAATCAATCACCTTTCTACTTTCAACTTCCAATTGATTTTGCTCGGGCATAAAACGAGAGACTTTCTCTTTCACCCAGGTCACATCATCAGGGATATAGTTCTTCATGGGTCGAGCACTTTTTGACATCGGAAAAATTCCGGCTCCGACAAGTGTCCACAGTGGCTGGTAATAATGAGTTTCCATTGGCTCAACAATTGTTAATTCAATATCGCGCCTTTTACGCCGCAAATTACGCATAACCGACAGACCGGCGGTACCAGCCCCAACGACCGTCACTTTTGTTTTTGCCATAACTTCTCCTTTATTGAGAACCGACTCTGCGCAACATCAATTTTCGGACTCTGGCGCAATTTTATCAGGACAAAACTCGCAAAGATATAAGCTAGCTTATAGTCGATCAAATTAGAAACCCCAGCTACGTCAGGAGAGAGGACAGGCCCAATCTGATTGCGAGTGCCTCTTTAAGACCAACAGGTGGATTAAAAAAATTGCCCATTCGATTTTTGAAGTCTTTGGCCAGCATCAATATCCTTGGCTTCTTGCTGGGTGAGAGAAAAAAGTCGGTCCTTATCCGATGCCAATATGGTATTAAGACCTGTTTGGAATTCAGTAGAGGAAGTCGACCCTGAATTAGACTCGAAAGTGAGAGTCGCCACAGAAACTTTTCACCTCTTCTACTCCAACTTAAACTTATGTCTTTTGATAGATGTATAAAGGAGAATTTCATGAGCCGATACCCTCACTTGTTTCAAGAAGGACAGCTTGGTGATGTATCAGTAAAGAATCGCATTTTTATGGCACCACTCACCCGCAACCGAGCATTGAGCGATGGAACTCCTCAGGAAATGGCCATTGAGTATTATACCCAAAGAGCAACGGCCGGATTGATTGTCACGGAAGCCACTCAGATCGATCCCCTTGGCAAAGGTTACTTAGACACACCCGGAATTCACAACGCGGATCAAGCCGCCGTTTGGCAAAAAATCACCGATGCCGTTCACAAAAAGGGTGGGAAGATTTTTATTCAGCTTTGGCATGTGGGACGAATCAGTCACAACTCTCTTTTGCCAAATGGAGAAGTGCCCATCGCCCCTTCGGCCATACAAGCCAACACCCAGACTTTTACCGCAAAAGGCTTCGAAAATGTTTCTGAGCCTCGCGCCCTCGACATCGATGAAATCAAACAGTTGGTCGAAAAATATGTAAAAGCGGCCCAACTTTCAATAAAGTCTGGTTTCGATGGCGTTGAAATTCATGCTGCAAATGGTTATCTGATCAATCAATTTATTTCAACCAATAGCAATCACCGCAGAGACGAATACGGAGGCTCTCCGCAGAAACGAGCCAAGTTTCTTTTAGAAATTGTAGACGGAATCGCCCAGGCTATTGGTGCCGGCAAGGTGGGGGTGCGTCTTTCACCCACCGGACATTTTAACGATATTGAAGACGAAGAAACCAACGCCAATTACACTTACATCTACGACGAACTCTCAAAAAGGAACTTGGCTTATTTACACGTGGTCGAGCAATTCCCGGGTTTTCAACCCAAACCTGAAGAAGTGAAACTGGTCGATGATCTGCGCCAATCCTTTAAAGGTCACTATATTGCTAACGGTGGTTTTGATGGCGAAAAAGCGGAGGACTATGTGCGAGACGGAAGTTTTGCTGTCACTTTTGGAAGACCCTTTATTTCAAACCCCGATCTGCCGGAACGACTGAAGCAGGGCGCTCCCCTGACCGAAGCCGATCAAAACACTTTTTATGGCGGTAGTGAAAAGGGTTACACCGACTACCCA
Organism: uncultured Pseudobdellovibrionaceae bacterium; assembly: GCA_964351315.1. Classification (GTDB taxonomy): domain Bacteria; phylum Bdellovibrionota; class Bdellovibrionia; order Bdellovibrionales; family JAGQZY01; genus JAGQZY01. Next base: position 13,100 of record CAYGNH010000009.1, on the reverse strand, counting down.
ATGTTAGAATCCTAAACTTTGTTAAAAAAACATTACCACAAAAAGACCGTGATCATTCGTTGACACAAAACGTTTTTACGGTCTTTTTTTTAATTATCCTTGATGTGATCCATCGGTACTGTATCAATTTGAGATGAGTTCTGTGGATTGTTTCAATCCCGGAAACACAGCCTTTCGAATTCTTCTAAGTTTGATACACTGGGTGAGAAATCAGAAGGAGTAAGAATGACTCGGCTTTATCTTATTAGTGTCTTGCTTTTGGTGACAGCTTGGGTGGCCCCCCTGCAGGGCCAGCCAGAAAAATCAAAACAAAAGACCTCCAGGCAAGTGGCTCAGGACGTTGAGCCCATTCATATCTCCACCTCCGTTGACAGCAAGCAAACAATAATTCAGGTTATTAAAAAAGGAAGTCAGCGTTCTTTCCCTTTGAATATACCTGATGGCTACCAACTGACGATTCATTTTCAAGAAGAAACGCCTCGGTATTTTCTTTATATCTACCAGTACAATAATTTCGACTCCGGTGATTCTCAGTTACTTATTATCGATAAAGAAAATTTGACACTGGTAAAACGTCAAAGCATTCATTCTTTCAATATTTCTCAGCCCCTTGTTCACAATGATGTGGTTTTTGTGGCAGCTGCCGGCTATGCCGCAGAATTAGAACTTTCTACGGGAGACGTTCAGTGGGAATTCAAAAACCTTTTTGGTCGCCCCCACTACTTCGACGGTGTTCTTTCGGGAGAAACGATCGAGGTGCTCGGTGACCTTGTGCAGTTCGGACCTAACTTTTCTGTAAACCGACGCACTCAAAAGATCGTTGTGAGGCAAGAAGAACAGTGAAGTTTCTTATTCTCGCAATCCTTAGCCTAGGTCTCTGGGGAGAAACAACTCTTAACGCCGGAAGAACCACCATTGACGATCAAACGATCGCTTGGGATGCTCCTGTCTTTGTGTTGCAAGGGGGATGTCGTGGAATCCGCACGGACTCTCGGGGTGACGGAATCTTCGGAGCCTCCCGAGGCAGTGGACGTCACACTGGCGTCGACTGGTACGCACCCAACGGCACCAATATCTTAAGCCCCTGGCCCGGAGTTGTCGAAGCCTCGGTGGCCAGAGCCAGCGGCGGCGCAGGCCAATTTATTCAAATCCGCCACACCAACGGCCTGACCACAAAGTACGCTCATCTAAGTCAGCGCTTCGTCAGTACCGGTCAACAAGTTACAGCCGGTCAAGCGATTGGCCAGGTGGGAGACTCGGGAAACGCCGGACATCGGCACACCCATGATCATTTGCACTTTGCCCTACTTCTTGAGGGTCGCCCCGTCAACCCGGCTCAACCCGGGTTCTTTGAGTGCCAAAGCTATGCCGCCACCTCGGTGCCTGGCGAGCGAACCCCCGGCGTACCCGTTTGCGAAACAGCGACCAACTGTCCCTAGAATCCCAGAGAAAAGACAGCGACCCCTCGCACCGTACGCATGAAGTAAAATACATGAAAATATTTGCATATTTCTATTTTTGCTGTAATCTTCAAAGCAGAGGGTTGTCGATTGAATCCCAACTTAAAATTCCAGCAAGGAAGGACTTATGACGAAAAAAATTACGGTGGCTTACGGAGATGGCATTGGCCCTGAAATCATGAAAGCCTGCTTGAGTATTTTTGAAGCGGCTGGGGCGGAGATCGAGGTCGACCCTATTGAAATCGGCGAAAAAGTTTATCTTTCTGGCAATACCTCAGGGATCAAGGAAGAGGATTGGGAAAAACTGGTAGAAAATGAAATCTTTTTCAAAGCCCCAATCACAACCCCCCAAGGTGGTGGCTATAAAAGCCTAAATGTTACCATTCGTAAAACACTGGGCCTTTTCTCTAATGTCAGACCTGTTAAATCTTTGCATCCCTATGTTGATACGAAACACCCGGTTATGGACTCTGTCATTGTAAGAGAAAACGAGGAAGACCTCTATGCCGGCATTGAGCACAGACAAACCAATGAAGTTTACCAGTGCTTGAAATTAATTTCCCACCCTGGAACCGAAAAAATTGTCAAATTTGCCTTCGAGTACGCAAAAACCACCGGAAGAAAACGAGTGACCTGTATGATGAAGGACAACATCATGAAGTTAACCGATGGCCACTTTCATAAAGTCTTCAAAGATATTGCTAAGAGATATCCTGATATTGAAGCCGATCATTGGATTGTTGATATCGGAGCCGCAAAACTAGCCGACTCACCAGAAGATTTTGATGTGATAGTGACTCCCAACTTGTATGGAGACATTCTTTCCGATATTTCCGCACAAATAGCTGGGTCCGTAGGCCTTGCCGGCTCGGCCAATATCGGCCAAAAGTGTGCTATGTTTGAAGCCATTCACGGTTCAGCTCCCACCATTGCAGGCCAGAACATTGCTAACCCCAGTGGCCTTTTAATGGGCGGCATTCAAATGCTTAATTATATCGGTCAAAACAAAGTGGCCGAAAAAATTGAAAACGCCTTTCTCAAGACCATTGAAGATGGCGTTCATACCGCCGATATTTATAAAGAAGGAAAAAGTACAAAAAAAGTCTCGACCACTGAATTTGCGGAAGAGGTGATCGCAAGACTGGGCCAGAAGCCGGTCAGACTTCCCTCTGTGACCTACCCAGACAACGTCAAGCCTTTCAAAATTGATCTTGATCCGGTCAAAAAAGTAGCCAAAACTTTAGAAGGCATTGATATTTTTGTCGATTGTGACGACAGAAATCCCAATACCCTTGGTGAAAGACTGATTGCGGCCTCCACGAAATCAAGCCTCGACTTAGTCATGATCACAAATCGTGGAGTCAAAGTGTTTCCCAACGGCAACCCTTTAACTTTTTGCACTGATCATTGGCGTTGCCGCTTTATGGACCCCAAAGGTGGGAAAATCGACCATGCCATCTTATTGGATTTACAAAAAGACCTAGTGGCTGCCGGCATCGACATTATTAAAACAGAACAACTTTATAGATTTGGCGAAGAAAGAGGTTACTCGCTTGGTCAAGGGCAATAGACCCCTTTTTTGTTAGGCCTGGTTGAGCGTTCGTGTTATTTACCGAGTCGAGGTGAATTTTATGAAAAAGACGTTCTCAATCAAGGCTGCCAACAAAAAACCGGCCCGGCAAGTGGATGCTATCAAGCACGAGATAAAAAAATACATCGCTCGCGAAAGACGACGGGATTTACCTGAGGGCTTTGATTTTTGGGACTTCGCCTGCCAAATCGGCGCTATCCAACAGTCGGCCCAAGAGATTCACTTAACAAAGGTGAACGCCATGATTGATCAATTGGTTAACGAAGGTAAAGAGGAGTTTTATTTGTCTGTCTCGGCTGTACCTCGCAAACGGCAAAAGAAAAAGGACTCGGTATAACTTTGGAACTCTCGACTTGTGTGGTTTGTTATAAAAATAAAACGGCCTTAAGGTGTGATGCCTGTGGTGATGTCAGCTGCAAGACCTGTGTTCAATTTATTGATGAAGATCACTTTGAAATGATCACCTTGCTTCCTGAAGATTTGAAAAATAAAACATTTTGTTTCAACTGTTACAACCAGGGCATCTCCGACCGCCTGATTCACTATGCAGAGATTGTCGAGAAAGCCAAAAAGGTTGATGTGTTTAGCAAAATCCAGTCCCGTGAAACCCGAAGAATCAAACGAAGCGAGCCTCCAGTGACAGTGATCGACTGCGAAGACCGAGAAGAAACCCTTTTGAGATTGGCTTTCCTGGCCGCCGACAAGGGTTACAGCACAATTGTGGACGTTGACCTTAAGTCAAAAAAAATCGGAGAAGGAAAAACCTACAAAAGAGTAGTGTGGTCTGGGTCAGGAATTCCTGTCGATCCTGCGATAAAAAAGTAAACCTCCGGTCGAAATTCACTCGCTTTTTAGATCCACTGGGTGGTGCTGTTACCCTGGTTCGACTTCGTTAAAATTTTAGTATGAGACAGTTCTTCTCCTCTGCTTCACCTTTACCAGTGGAATAGAAGGAAGCATTTCGATCTAATACATAAAAAAAAATGATGCTTGCCTCTTTTTTACGACTCACCTTGAGACAACGATCTCCTGTTTTCACTAAAAAAACCGATACGTTAGAGTGGTGTGTTGGTGCAAAAAAATCTTATTTTATGGTTTTCTAGTTTTGTTCGCAGGACTGTCCCTGAGTGCGCAGACCATCAGCGAAATGGAATACAACGCTACCAACAGTGAGTTCGAATATTTCAATGGCAGCTCTTGGATTGGGACCGACAATGGAGATACCGCCGTCGGTTGCTCGACAGTGGGGAGTATGCAGTACAACTCCACCGATGATCGCCTAGAGTTTTGTGAGGGCTCCACTTGGCATTCCATGATGGGCGCCAATAGTGCCACGGCTTGTAGCAGTCCTGGTGAATTGAATTTTAACACCACCGACAATTTGTATCAGGTGTGCAGTGGGGCCACCAACACCCTTTGGTATATCTTTGACGCCGCCAATTCAATCACCATTGATGACATCATCGCCTACGAAGGCAGCGACCTCATTTTTACCGTCAGCCTGGGGCAACCAGCGATCCTTGCAATGGAAATCGACTGGTCCACCGCCGACAACACCGCAAGCAGCGGCACTGACTACACCGGCGCTTCCGGAACGCTGACGATTCCCAGCGGCAGTAGCTCTGGAACCATCACTGTCTCCTCGATCGACGTGGCCTCTACCTGCGATGACGACAAAGACTTTTTTTTAAATTTAACGGGCACAAACTACGGAACCCTGACTGATACCCAGGGAGTGGGCACCATTCGCGAATCCGACTTCCCTGAAGTCAACATCGCCAGTGATTCCGAAACCGAAGGCACCACCCAAGACTTTAATGTGACCTTAAGCTTTGCCTGCCCCACCAAGGCCATGGGTTTTGATTACTTTACGGTGGACATAACCGCCACCGAAGGTTTGGACTACACAGCCACCAGCGGCTCGATCAGTATTCCAGCCGGCAGTACAACAGATTCTTTTTCGGTCACCGTTCTGTCCGATAGCCTTCCTGAAATGAATGAAACCTTTGCGATCGCTGCAAACAACTTCAGCAACACCATTGTATCAAGCACCGGGTTTCCCCGCGGCACCATTATTGACGACGATGTGTCTGGCGAACAAACTTTAAAGGTCGCCGCCGGCCGCTGGCGCACTTGCGCCCTGAGTTCGGCAGGTAAGGTGAAGTGTTGGGGGATGTTCAATCGCCCCTTTTATGATCAGAACCGCGCTGGGTTTTCCGCCGAAGGTGATGTCATCGGTAACGACCCCCATGAAACCTGGAACAATATTCCCTTTCTTGATATGGGCACCAGTGATGGTTCCACTCCTCACACCATCAAACAAGCCACCGTGTCTGGCGGGAACACCGGTTGCGCCATTCTTGATGACGACCGACTCAAGTGCTGGGGATTTCCTACAGGCTATGGCGGTGTCTACGGGAATGACGGAAACTTCTACGGATATAAAAATGGAAGTATGGGTGACAACCTTCCCTATATCGACTTAGGGACCAACGGTGCTACTCCGCACACAGCCAAGCAGGTTGTCAGTTGGAGTTACACCGAAGCCATTTGCGTGGTTCTCGATGACAATCGTCTTAAGTGTTTTGGCACCAGCGATGGCAGCATGCCTGCCATTTTGGGTTTGGAAAGTTCTACCAACAGTCGCGGCGACTTTGCTGGCGAAATGGGAGACAATCTACCCTATGTCAATTTAGGAACCAGCGATGGTTCCACCCCTCACACCGTAACTAAAATTGCAATGGCTGCTGCCAATGCTTGCGCTATTCTCGATGACGGGCGGGTCAAGTGTTGGGGCAATGAAAGTGGCTATGGCTACGGCGACACTCTTCGCCGAGGCGATGATCCTGGCGAGATGGGGGACAACCTGGGATATGTCAACCTTGGCACCAGCGACGGTTCCACCCCACACACCGCTAAAGATATCGAGGCCGGTGGAGAGCATTTTTGTGTGATTCTCGATGACGACCGAGTCAAATGCTGGGGACGAAACTACAATGGACAACTGGGGTTGGGGGATACCAACGACCGCGGCGATGATGCGGGAGAGTTGGGGGACACCTTGGGCTATGTGGATTTGGGAACCAGTGACGGCTCCACTCCCCACACCGCCAAGTCTCTGTCTTCGAACGCCAGTGAAGAAACTTGCGCCATTTTGGATGACAATCGGGTGAAGTGCTGGGGACGCAGTTGGTCCGGAAGTTACTTTGCCTTGGGAGCCGACTACGGAGCCATAGGCGATGAACCGGGAGAAATGGGAGACAACCTTCGTTACTCTTTGATCGGAACCGGTCGAACCGCCAAAAAAATTCGCCTGAAGGGCTATGTGACGGACTCTTTGATGGTGATCCGAGACAATGACACCGTTGTTGTCTACGGTGAAAACGAGATGGGAGATTTGGGTTTAGGTTCGGATGAGCGATCTTTCGGATGGAATGCTGGAACCTCAGGTGACAATTCAAGAGTTTTGGATTTGGGCGGGTTAACACCCGTGGACTTCGCCGATGGTGGCTCGGGCACCAACAACTGTATCATCTTCTCCAACGGCAAAATGAAATGCGCCGGCGGCGCCAGTGGCTCCATCGGAATTGTCGGTGATCTGAATGTGGGCGACGAAGCCAACGAGATCGGTGGCTTGCTAGAAGACATTGAACTGCCGCCCGGTCGAACCGCCATCGATATTCATTTTACAATGGAAGACCTATGTATTTTGCTAGACGACTACACCAACCACTGCGCCGGTTCCGCCCGAGGTTACCAAAATGGTTACCAAGGAGAGCCGCGAACATTGGGTCTTTTGAACGGTGCCGATCAAATCAGTTACGAAAATCATTATGCCGACGCCTGTATGCTCGACGAATATTTTAATTTTTACTGTTGGCGGATGGGAGCCGAAGATCCGTCAGCCCTAAGTCCCCTCGATTTTGGAACCAATCTTAAAGTCATTGATTTCAGTGTTGGCACCTATCACACCTGCGTTATACTTAATGACTCCAGTTTACGCTGCTGGGGCAGTGGCGACAATGGGCGCCTTGGAAACGAAAGCTGGAGTGGAATTCCCGACCCAGCTCCCGGATCTCCACCACCTCCGGTCGACCTGGGAACCGTTTCGACACCTATTAAAGTGCAAGTCACCGACGCGAACACTTGCGTGTTGTTTGCGAACAAACAAGTGAAATGTTTTGGCTATAGCAACTATTTGAACAGTTCTTTCAGCGATAACATTGGTAGTAGCTCTGGAGACATGGGAGACAATCTTCCTTTCATCAACTTCGGCGGAGCGCGCTCAGTGAAAAAACTGTTCTCTGGAACTTTCTTCGACATGTGCGTCCGCCTGGATAACGACGACCTGACCTGTTGGGGAGAAAACGGTGTCGGCTGGTGGGACTATGAACAGTGGGGTCAACTGGGCTACGGCAACACCAATCGAGTGCAAGCCCCCAACGGCTCTTACACTGCTGTTGATTTGAATGGCGATTTGGTGGAAGACCTGACCATGTCGAACTCTCACACCTGCGCCTTAACGGATTCCAATGACATCAAGTGCTGGGGAAACAACGACTACGGCCAATTGGGTCAAGGTGATACCGTCACTCGCGGTGACGATGCGAGCGAAATGGGTTCGAATTTGTCTGCTGTTGACATGAATTGGACCGCCGACACTTCGATGAAAAGAATTTTTGTGACCAACGGAACCTTTGATGGAACCTTCAACAGTAATCCCGGGCTCGCTGGTGCCGATTCGGTTTGCCAAGCCGCCGCCGATGCACAAACTTTGGGTGGCACTTGGAAGGCTCTGCTTTCCGACAGCACCACCGATGCCGTCAGTCGCATTAACCTTCCCGCCAACGAAGTGCAATTGATCGATGGCACCGTTATTGCCAAAGGTTGGAACGACCTAAAAGACGGCATGATCGCTAACCGAGTACAAGTCGATGAAACCGGATCGAATATTGGCGCTGTCAGTGTCACCACCGGCAGCAACAGTGACTTCACGAAAGCCACCGCCATTTCGGACGAACTCTGTGATGACTGGACCACTAACTCCCCTGCGGGTTCAAAAAGTCGCGTGGTCGGAAACAGCAACTCGGTTGCTGAACCCTGGCTGAACAACGCCACCGCCGCCTGCAATCTAAGTCTTCGTTTATACTGCATGGAACAGTAAAAAAAAACCAGGGCCGGTTGGTTTTAAAAAGCTGATGTCTTCTCGATCAGATCGATAAGCTCCAATCTATCGGGATAGGTGTCGTAGCCGTCGCATGATTGGCTCAACTCCAATATCTGAGGAAAATCAAAACCACCAAGGTATTTTGAATCTCGTAATTTTAATGCAAAACTGGCAACTGCCGATGCAAAACAAAGGTCTCGACTGAGAGTCGATTGCCCAGAATCCGAAATCACCACAGTTTGCTGTTTCAACTTTTCGCTACTAGAAATCTCTTTATACCGGATCGAGAAAGTTGCAATCTCGTTGGAGCGATCGTCATCGGCTTTGCTCTTTGGAATAATTTCGTAAAGGGCCAACACCACATGTCCTGACCCCAAGTCACCCGCGTCGACTTCGTCATTTACGAAGTCCTCGTTATTAAGATATCGGTTTTCATAACCAATCAGGCGATAGGCTTGTACCCTTTGACTATTAAATTTAATTTGAATCTTGGCATCTTTTGCTACCATAGAAAGAGTCTGAGTGATTTGGGTTTTGAAAACCCTTTCTGCTTCAGCACGAGAATCAATGTAGGTGTAGTTGCCATTACCACCGTTAGTAATTTTTTCTAGAAGTTCATCATGGAAATTTCCCATGCCATAGCCATGAACCGTCAGGTAGATCCCCTCCTTAGCCTGATCCGACACGTATTGCGTTAGCTGTTCAGGATCAACGATCCCCACGTTGAAGTCGCCATCTGTGGATAGCACCACACGACTGAGCCCCTGGTTCTGATGATTTTTTAAGGCCAATTGATAGGCCTTTTGAATACCAGCACCACCATTGGTAGAGCCAGCGGCAACGAGTTTTGAAATGGCAGCCAAGATTGTATTTTTGTCATCTCCCTTGACACTGTCTAAGAGAACTTGAATGTTGTCGGAATAGGTGACTATCGAAATTTTATCAACAGGCCTTAGCTCCGACACTAACTGGTGCAATGCATATTTTGCCAACCCCAATCGACTTTCTCCACTCATGGAACCTGACACATCAATGAGGAATGTTAAGTTCAGTGGAGGAACCGCCTTCAAGGGTATGACTTTGGCTTTTACGATTGTTTTTAGTAAACGATGCTCGGGGTTCCATGGGGTCGGCCCCACTTCTGTTGAAACACCCACATTGCCTTCAAAATTTTTTGGTTCTGAATCGGGATAACTAAAATAATTAGTAAACTCCTCAGATCGAATTCTTGTCGGGTCGGGTCGTTGCCCCGTGTTGATCTGCCCCCTTGCGTAGGTGTAAGAGGCCGTGTCCACATCAGTACTAAAGGTAGACAATGGCTTTTCGTCGACATTAACAAATGGATGCTCAGTCGATCCAGAAAAAGACAGAACTTCACTAGAAAAATTTTCTGAAACGTCTCCATCATTGCTTTGGCAACCCATCAGAACCAACGAAAGAACGATCGAATACAAAAATTTGTTTAACTTGATACACATAAATTCTCCCAATATTGTTTTCTCTTAAAGGATCGGGGGCAAAGTGTATTCTGAATAGATCAAAAGTGCTCTCGGATTAAATTAATGTATTCCCATTGGATACATTAGATTTCGTAAACACCATCGCAACTTGCTGATGTCATTTGAAAAGCCTTTTCAAAGGGATCGTCAAGCGAGGGATCATAAGCATCAACGACTGTCGCTTCTTGACAGGTCCGTGCACTTATTTGATCGAGACATATTTTGGCAACATCCCGACGATAATCCAAGTCTCCCGACAATTCTCCCTCTTCAACCTCACGAAGTGTGGAGTACTCGGTCGGATCCAAGCCAAGTTTTAAAATCCATTGGTTTTGCCTGAATAACTGATTTTCACAGTTTTCTTTGATCACTTCTGGGTGGCAACCGACGATCCGGATACAGACGCTTACGGCCAACTGGGACGCAAATGCACTCTTGTTCCCAAAATTATCGGTCGAAGAATTCAAACCGGGGTTTCCGGTATCGGTGCCACAGGCGATGAGTGATAGACTGACCAAAAGAAAAAAGATTCGATGCAACACTATTGGGGCCCCCGCTTTTTAACGCCAGCCATAGGAAAAAGCTGAATATTCAGTTGATAAATAAGGTCACCACTCTGGTCTTGCTCGGCTATGGCCATAACGTCATTTCTAAAGTCTCGGATTAGTTCTTTCAGAGCATTCACCGTGTTTGCCGAACAGGCAATGCAAGTGGTCGACACCTCGCGGTCTTTCGGCGCAAAGTCGGCAATCGCCTCTCCTCCTCGCGAGATCATTTCTAAGTGATAGCCAGACACCAAGCTGGATAAAACGTCATTGCTGGTGGCAAGGTTCGTGTGACTGAGTCGCAACACACCCTTCTCATCTCTATATACCAAGTCGAGGGACACCAGATCTGCGATGGCCCTTTTCAACACTTCTGGCTTCACTTCACCCTGAAATTGTTGGGACAGCCAATTTGGATCCTCTTTAAAGCCTGGAGAACCGATCAACTCCCGAAGTGGGATATAGTACCAATTGGAATAGTATTTCAATTGGGCTTGATTAAGAGCGTGAGTGCTTTGCACCGTGCGAGTGCGCGCCATGCGTTTGGCGAAATCATTCTTGTCTTTCATGGTCTGAGCCTGACAAAAAAACACCAAGTGGCGAAAGTAAACACCCTCGGCTTGTGACATCCGAAAAGCTTTGCTGACCTTGTCGATACTGTTTTCGGTCAGATTTCTCTGCCCGTCGATTACTAACTTTAAAAAATTTGGCGACTTGAAACCCGCCCGATTCGAGAAATAGCGATAAGAAAAATATTGGGTCACCTGCTTGTAGTGACAATAGAGCGCATTCAGATACTGGCGATAATCATCGTATTCATAAACCGAAGGTTTTAATTTCTCTGGGATCGTTTCCATACCCCTAATATACGGATTTTCCTACGGATTCTGCACAGATTTTCGCAAATCAATGTATTCTCCATGTATTCTTCAACCAAATTCTGGACCTAAGCCCTAACAAATTTTTCAGAAAAGACGATACCCCTCTCTGCCGACGAATGTTGGCAATGGTTCTCCTTCAACATTAATGAGCTTAAGGACTAGTCTGTTTTTTGTAAAAAAATGAAAAGCCGTTTATAAAAAGAAAAAATTACCCAGGACCTTTGTTGTGTAATGAAATTCGTCTTAGAAATCAAGTTTAGGGTGGTTTGTATCTCCGCTATACTTTTCCAAACTCTTGGAGGTGTTTTTTTATGAAGTACTTATTATTTCTAGCTGTATCCGTATTTATGCTTGCTGGTTGCTCAAGCGACAACTCGTCAACAACAAACCAAAATGGCGGAGCAGTTCTTACCGAACTCTCAACCGCGGTGACAGGGGCAATGTCCGCTGCCGTGCCCACTGTTGGAGCTTCTGCTCTAAGCATGAGCCCCCGTGCGCTTATTGATTGGACAGACATAGTGCCCCACCTAGCGCGCCTTGGTAATGGTAGTGCGACTGGTATCAGTCCAGCTGAGTATGTCACTGATCTCTTAAACCCCAGCTATTTGGTTGATGACTTTGGACCAACGCCTTTTGGACGCTTCACTCAAGAGCTTGAAGTTTTGCAAATTATCGCCGAACAGGTGCCCTTTTCAAATGGGGCCCCTGCTATTGGAAGTCACTCGATCACCACAACAGTTGGAGATGATCAAGAAGAGGTGACTTTTACCTTTGTGGTCGAGGCCTCCACCAATTCTAATTTCGATGTGGTTTTCTCCATCGACGAACAGTTCTTGCAGTATTATGGAGCCATGCGAAACACAGCCGCCGAAATCAACTATATCGGGATCGAAGCCGAAGATGCCGACCGCGGTGGAATGTCTATTCTGTTTTGGGATCGCACCTCAGGCAAATTACGCTATGATTTCGTGGCTAAGCAAGCCACCGGGCCCACAATTGAACTGCACCGAATGTTTGTAGAAGAAACGGGAGGCATGACCCACCTTGCCCACGTCTATAAGGAAAGTGACCGAGAACACAAAGTGGTGATCGCTGCGCCGGCAGGTCAAAGCTCCACTGAGTTTTCAGTCCTCTTTGAGAAAGATGACACTTCTATCGGCGATACAGATAATTTTACCGCCCAAACTTTTTGTGTCGACACCGACGATGGCGAGGCTTCTCTGAATTCCGCCTGCGGTTCAGCAGCCCTCGTGGACGGTGGAGACATTTCACCTCTCATTTTGCAGATTGATACTTTTGGCAATGCCGCAGCCATGCGAGAGGCGGTGTTTGGGGCTGATTTTGTCAATCGGGACTCTGTTGTACCCAACTACGATACCGGTGACCTAGGGGAGTTTCTAACGTCTCTTCCTCTTTAATTTAAAGCAAGAACGCACCCCTGTATTTTTCAAAGGGAACCTCACAGAGGTTCCCTCTTTTTTTGCTATCTCAGATCAATTGATTTGATGGGCTGAGAGGGTCTTTTAAAAATAATTTAGCGTCAAGCAAGGCAAAAGTTTCCTTTAGAATCCTGTGAAGAAAGACAGGGTGTTTCTTACTGTATGAAATAAATACAAACGGGACTTTTTTTCAATTAAATGTGAAATGTTTAGGGATTGCTGGTGATGACAGGGAGTGTTATTGGTGAAGCAAAAGGAGATCTGTCCTATGAAGTATCGATTCGCTGCCCGAGTTTTCTGTCTTGTTTTTATTCTGAATTTCGTTTGGGAGGCGAACGCGGTCCTTCCTGATGACTCACAGTCATCGGTGCAATCCGAAAAACCAACGACCAAACCGGAAGCAACAAAACCTCCTCCTAAGCCCGAAGCAACAAAACCACCCCTTAAACCCGAAGCAACAAGCTTAACACCTAAACCCGAAGCACCTAAAACGACTCCCACTACCGAAGCGACACGAA